>NZ_LT629793.1:1932934-2577245 GCF_900105735.1 Pseudomonas yamanorum
GGCAATGATCGGATAATCATTGGTCCGCTCGGTCAGGTCAGGAATATCCTCGACAAAGCGAACGCAGTCATAAGAGAGATAGCCAAAAAACGCGAGACTGGGATTAGTCTGACGCGGAACATCAAACGGAGTTTGTAATGCACGCAACAAGTCCCATACCGCGTCGTTCGAACCAATGCCTATACGCCCTTGGTCATCCAGGACTATTCCCTGTAGCGAAAATGCACTTCTTAGATAACTGATCAGTTGCTCATTCGCCTCGAGTGTTGCATACCCCTCATAAATTTTTACCGCCAGCAGAGGCTCGATTCCGATAATTGTCGCCTTGCGATCCCGGCTGGGGCCGGACAGCGATTCGAGAATGAAGGTTTTATCGGCGCCGAGTACTTTTGTCGCCGCTTCATAGACGACAAGCGGATCGCACTTCAAACGTTTGGTATGTAGTTGAACACTCACGGGTGTGGTTATCCCACGCATGACATCACTCCTTTTTATTAATAACAGCTCACACAGCAGAAAACCGAGCGCACAGGGCGACGCCTCAAACTGTCTGGCAGTTCAACCAGCTAATTATTGATGTGAAGGATTCATCAGCCACGCGCCCATTCGGGGCCCGCAAAAGCACTCACTCAAAAAAGAGACAGAACTTCAGCGCACCATTCGTGTATTACGATTTTCATGGGAACAGCCACGAAAGATCGAATAACAGCGCTCGGCTATTAATGAATTACTTATTAGGGGTGTTTGACTGAAACAGACAGCGAGACACCGGCAGTTGCTAAATTAGCGACGCCAGATGTTGCTTTTGAAAAGCGAAAGATGGGCAGTGTTGGACTCGGAGGAAGATCCGAGGGAGTTCTTCAGCACTGATAGTCGGTAGTACATTTAAGACTTCCTGTGTCTTGAGGGCATTGCAGGACTAATTCCTGAATGCCCGTTGAATACTACTCATAGGTTCAATAAGGGTCAACCTCAATTGCCTACGTTTTATAGGTGCTCTCATCCAGGCTCAGGCAACGCTTGAGCTTCGGCAAGAAACCGCTGGACGGCCTCCAGGGTTTGCTCGGCACACTCCAGATACGGTACATGTCCCGCATCCTCGATAACGCAAATACTGGCCTGCGGCAGAAGCTTGTAGACCTCGTACAGGCACGAAACATCAAATACCCGATCATTGCCGCCCCACACCACCAAGGTCCTGGCTTGAACGTCCGCTAATCGCTGTTGGAGCGGGTACAGTCCGGCGTTCTTGAAGTCCTCGAGTATTTTCCCGACTTTCCCATAGCGCTGTGCCCCCTTGTTAGCCAGCGCCTTCGCGAGAAAAGCCGGGACCTTGGGCGGTCGAGTAAACACCATCTTCCAAAGCGTCTGCATTTCGTCAACACAGCGGTATCCAAAAGGATGTTTGCCGGACTCAAGGAACCGACTCATCGCCGGACTGAACCGTGCCGCCTGCAATCCCGCAGGCGCCATTGCGATTAAACCGGAAACTTCTGCCGGATAAGTGGCCGCATACAGACAGGCAATACACCCCCCGATAGAGCTGCCTATCAAGACAAGGTCCTTGAAGGCGTGCGCCTCGAAAAAACCCCTCAAGCGCTCTACTTGAGCCACGGGGCTATAGCTTTGCAACACGTCGAACGACGACTCGCCTTCCCCGGGAAGGTCCAGGAAAACGCAGTTGCAGGTCTCAACCAACGAATACAGCCCGGGGCCCCACTGATCCTTGCTGGCACCCAGGCCATGAAGGAACACCAGGGTAGGTCCTGTCTTGACACCGCTCGATTGTAAGTAGGCGACCTCATAACCTTGCCCCTTCCAGCGCCGAGCCTTTAGCCTGTAACGAAACCGGTTTTGCTCACGTATGGCGAGCAATACCCATTGACCTGGCCAATTCATCGAACATCACCTCTCAACGGGTTCGCCTATCAATCGGCCGGAGTATTTTCGGCATGCAACTGCCGTGGCGGTAACCGAAACTGACACAAGGCAACCCCCGTCAAAACCGCCACGCCACCGAGGACAAGGCTCAGCGAAACACCTTCCTGCAGAAGCACCTGGCTGACCCCCACCGCAAAAACCGGCACCAATAAAAGGAACGGCGTCAGGCGCTGGACGGGGTGCCGCCCCAAAAGCCAATACCAGAGGCCAAACCCGATGAGTCCACCACTGACGGCGGTATACAGCACGGCACCCCACGCCGTCGGGCTGGCAGTCAGTACCGAACCCCACGCATCCCTTTCCACTGCGGCGGAAACCATTAGCAACTCCGGTGCGGCAATCAATGCCGTCCACGCGCTGATCGCCACGGGATTGAAAGGTCCCCAGCGTTTGGTAAGTACAGTTCCCACCGCGAAAACAAACGCCGCGGCAATCACCAGCAAGACGCCCGACAATGCACCGCCACGGCCAACGCCACCCAACACCGTGAGCACCCCGATCAACGCGATGACAATCCCGGCCACCACCTGCAGGCCAATCCGCTCCTTCAAGACGGCGAAAGCCAGCAGCAACGTGAAGGGGGTCGCCAGTTGGTACGCGACAGCGGAGGTGGATGCGTCCACTCGAGAAATACCGCAGTACAAGAGCCCGAAGTGCAGAGCTCCCACCAGCGAGGCAATCCAGAATACCGGGAGTAATTCGCGGCGTTTGGGGATCCCGCAAAACGGTACCAATACAACGGCCATCAAGGCAAAACGCATGGCTACCATCAGAATTGGCGGAAGTTCCTGCCCCCCAATTTTAACTGCCGTCACCTGAGCGCCCCATAAAAACGCTACCAGTACGGCTATCAACGAATCGCGAATAGGCATTTATCCATCATCCCGTTTGAAATTGGACTTGCTTGAGCAGGCGCAGACGCTCAACGCCTTGGCGCGGGCGTTCGTTCAATTTGTGAAAGTGTTCGAGCAGGCGATCCAGTGTTTCCCGCAGGGCCTGTTCCGCCTCGGGGTCCTGAACCAGTTGCGTGTTGAATGTGGCTGGAAATCCAGAGCCAACGAGCACCATTTTGTTCAGCAGAACGTTCAGCACCACTTGACTAAAAACTGCTGTGTGCCCATACCGGCGCCCCACCACCGCCACCGCGGCCAGCTTGTCCCTTAACGGGCGTTCCCTTGGGCGTAAAAAGCCATACCCCACCCGCTCAAGGAACGCCTGGAATCGACTGTTGGTGCCATAGGCATGCATCACTGGCAGGTACAGGATGGCGTCGGCCTTGGCCATCTCCTCGACAATTGCGGCGACATCGTCCTGCAGCAAACAATCGGTATGAGAGCACGCGTTATCAGCGTCGCAGTAGTCGATACGATAATCGCGCAGCCAGAGGTCCTGGACCGAGGCGCGCCCTTCCAGGTGGCGTCGAATCAACGACACCACCTGGCTGCTGACCCCGTGCGAGCGGCTTGACCCGACAATGACGATCAGCTTCATCAGCTCAGGACGCCTTGGCCAGCGGCGCATCGGCGAGACGCTCGTATTCGAGCAACGACTCCTCCAGCAACTGGCCGGTCAAGTACAGGGTCACACGGGCCACTTCCTTGATCAGCGCCCGCTCTTCATCCGTCTTCACCGAGCGTTGCATCGCCAGGCGAACCTCCTCGGAATGCTTTTCGTCGATGGTCGAATGGGCGACGAAGAATGTCATCTGCTCGTCCTTGAGCCCCAGATCCGTGCGAAACTTGTTCAGGATCGGCTGGATATGCTCATACACCTCTTCCGCCCAGTAGCTGTAGCCCAGTCGAGCAACCGGCCCGAGACGAATGGCGACGTCATTCAGATAAGCGATCAGCGCTTGAGTGGGTGGCAGCGGCGCAGGCAACGACACCGGCAAGGCACCGATGGACTCCAGGTCGCGAATGACCATTTTTTCGTGCCCCAACTCTTCAAGTGCATGCTTATAGACAAAGCGCAGCAGGGTGGTCTGACTCGGATCCGCGCTGAACGCACAGGCGGCCTGATTAATCGAGTTGAACCGGGTGTAGTGGTAAACCTGGAGCATCACTTGCTGATAAAGCTCGACCGTAATCGTCTGCTCAAGGCTATGATTCCAATAACGACCTTTTTTGATTTTGTCCCAGCCGCTATCAACAATCGCGTCCAGTTCCTTGAAAAAATTATCCATGAGCTACTTTTCCCTTGATGGTGTTAAAGACGGTTTCCAATTCCAGGTAAACCAAACTGTAATTGCGTGATGACTGGCGGTTCGTCCAAGTAATATCGTCGGCCAGGACATGGCCGCCGATATCGACATACAGAGCAGCCAGGCGCCCCCGGCATAAAGCCGAGATGTAACGAAACTGCGTATTGGCCTTCAGCCAGATCGCGGTTTGCAGAAGAAACGACCTCAAGTGCAAACCCCCTCTGTACCTCTCATCCAATACCAACCGATTGGCATCAAACGAATCCATGGGGTGAGCGAAGTAATTCCCCACATTAACCACGCGTTCGACAAAGCTCATGCCATGCCCCAATGGCGTTATCCGGAGAGCCCCGACTATTTCGTCGCCATCGAAATAAGCCATGTGGTACGAACAGGTATCGCGTAACGCCTCGGCATCGGAAAAACTTTCTTCATTGGCGGGGTTGTCACCGATATAGCGAGACCTTAATGCGCAGACTTTCTGGAACAGCTCACTTTTCGCCGACACGATTTGCACGGACATGCTCATACGCAGCCCCCCTGCTATCGATTGCGCTGATCGACAATTCGCGCTTCTTTCCAACTGAACCAACTGCCCAGGTTCACGTGGTCGTCCAGGTCATCGACGATCATGATCGTGGCCTCGACGCCGAGACGTTCGCGCACACGCTCACGAATCAACAGTGTCAATTGGCTGCGGTCGCCCTTGTAGAACCGGGACATTTCCATCTTGGCGATCACCGTGTCCCTGCCACTCACACAGTTGATGACGATCTGATACCCCAGGCATTGCTCCACACCTTCAAGCAGGGCCTGCTCGATATGGCCGGCGGTAAAGGCCTTGCCATTGAGTGTCATCGCATCCTTGACACGCCCGACCACTTTCATGACTTGCGCGTGGGCGATCGGATTCTTCGGATTTTTTTGAATAGAGACCAGGTCGCCCGTTCGGTAGCGAACCAGAGGCTTCACACCATCGATCAGCATGGTGACGCAAAGCTCCCCTTCGCCACTGTCGCCCAGGCTTTCACCCGTTTGCGGGTTTAGCACCTCGATGATGTAGTTGAGTCGGTGAGGCATTAGTTGATCGCTGGCGTTGGTCGCGGCAATGATCATTGCTTCCTGGGAGCCATACAGGCTGTTATAGGCTTCGCAGCCCCAGAGGCTGTACAAATTGTTCTTCAGTGCTGGCGTGCAAAGTTCGCCGCTCATCATGAACGCCCGCAAATGAAAATCCTCACGCGGGTTGAAACCAAGTCGCTCGGCTTCCTTGGCCAACGCAAGCAGCAACCCCGGCGCCGACGCGACGACACCGATACGCAAGTCCTTCATCAACTGGAGCGTCTTGGGATAACCGATGACCGGGGAATGTGGCCAGATTTTGGCGTTACAGACCCCAAGCTGATGACAGACATCACCCAGGGTATCGCCGAAGGAGTGCACTTCGGTCGGTCCCATGACGCCCACAACGGTTTTCTCCGTAGGGAAGTGTTTCTCCAACACTGCCTGATAAGCCATGGCCAGTTGTTTGTTGCTGGCATAACTTTCTTTTTTATCCCGCGGGCATGGCGTCGCCGGGCCGGTGGTACCGGTGGTTTCGTAGTAATAAATACTGTCTTCCAATGTGCCGGAGAGGATATCCAGCATGGACTCGCGCAAATCGTCCTTGGTGGTAAACGGCAGTGAGGAAAGATTTGCCAGCGTGACACCGTCGACATCGACGTCCTTCAAGTGCCCGGCGTAGAAAGCGGACTTGTTTTTGACGTGGCGCAAGACTGTTCTAAGCTGGGCTTCATGCCATTGCTTCAGATCGCCTTCACTTAACGTATCGGTCCAGTACGCCCGATGAATATCGTCATACTTTACCGTGAACTCATCAAACAGCTTTACCGCCCCCATAACCTGCTCCCTCATCGACATAGGTTTTTCGCCACTGCGGCTGCCCGCTCTGGATGCAGACACTAACGAGCCAGGAGAAACCCCACACCTGTCTACTCAAGCAGTTGTTATCGAAAAACCTATGTGCTATGGGCGCTGGCGGCGCTATCTGAACATCTTCACTCGCCAAGCGCTGTCTCGTCGTCAGCCCAAGGCCATGGCACCAATTGAAATAAAAAAGCCCCGGCTTGCGAGAGCCGGGGCTTTTTTATGGGCGGCGGGAAACATTCCTTCACAGCCTTGCAACAATATTGCTACAAAATACTTAGCCAACTACCTATCAACCACCCGCCAGCCCGTATATAAAGTCACCCCACAAAATCAGGGAAAAGTCCGGTTGACCTACCCTTGGTCTTTATTGTTGACACAACTGGTCGCAATTACGCATTTTGTCTTAATTGCGCAGGCCAGGGCTCAAGCGCAGCATGTCCAACGCGATATCAACCCACCGCTCTGCGTCCTGGGCCAACTGAAAACTGTCGGGTACCAGCAGCCATTGGCCGAGAATTCCGTCGATATAGGCATGCATGCACACCGCCGCACGTACGGTGTCGAGATTCTCCGGAAGCTGCCCGCGATGGACCGCGTTACGCAGGGTCAGCCCGATGCGCAGGTTGCATTCAAGGCTGGCGGTCTGGCGCTGACGGCGCAGATCACACATTTCATCGGTGAATTCGCACTTATGAAACAAAATCTCATTGATGCGCCGGGTCTTCGGGTCCAGGGCCACTTGATGGAACAGATGAATCAGCAGCTTGCGCATGCAACCCAGCGGATCGACCTCGTCCTCGCTCTCACTGGCCCTGGCCAATTCATCCAGCGGCTCGTGCAGCGTATCGAGCATCGCCTGCACCAGATCGGCCTTGTTGCTGAAATGCCAGTAGATGGCACCGCGCGTCACGCCTGCCAGAGTGGCTATATCCGCCAGTGTGGTACGCGCAACCCCGCGCTCGTAGAAGGCCTGCTCGGCCGCTTCAAGAATCTGGCTACGCGTTTCCTGAGCTTCCTCTTTGGTACGACGAACCATGGCAGTAAAACCTCAATCAGAAATCCTGGGGTGATAGGTAACGGCAATTCTGGAGCCGGTAACCATCATCTGAATAATTGTGGGACGACGCCTTCATGGGCGCCGAACGTACTAGAATCGAGGCTTTGGACGCTGCTTTGTCAACATTCCGCGAAGCCTGTCAAGAGTTTACAAACAACCATGAACGTAAGTATATTGCGTAGCAAGCTACTTATCTACTCAGTGCCTGTTTTTTACCCTTCCACACTTCTTGTGCGCACCCTGCGCGCCTGACCCGAGGATCTTCATGCAACTTAAGCCAGCTGTTACCGCCCTGGTTACTGCCGTCGCCCTGGCATCGCTGCTCAGCGGATGTAAAAAGGAAGAAGCGGCTCCGCCCGCTCAAACCCCTCAGGTCGGCGTGGTCACTATTCAACCTCAAGCCTTTACCCTGACATCCGAGCTGCCAGGCCGCACCACGGCCTATCGCATTGCCGAGGTTCGCCCTCAGGTCAACGGCATCATTCTCAAGCGTCTGTTCAAGGAAGGGGGCGACGTCAAGGAAGGCCAGCAGCTCTATCAGATCGATCCGTCGGTGTATGACGCCTCCCTGAAAAGCGCCCAGGCCAACCTCGCCCAGACCAAGTCGATTGCCGATCGCTACAAGCAATTGGTCGATGAGCAAGCCGTCAGCCGCCAGGAATACGACACCGCCGTGTCCAACCGCATGACCTCTGAAGCCAATGTGCAAACGGCCCAGATCAACGTGCGCTACACCAAGGTGTTTGCCCCGATCTCCGGGCGTATCGGTCGTTCTTCGGTCACCGAAGGCGCGCTGGTCAGCAACGGCCAGACCGACGCCATGGCAGTGATCCAGCAACTGGACCCGATCTACGTCGACGTCACGCAGTCCTCCGCCGAGATGCTGAAACTGCGTCGCGACCTGGAAAGCGGCCAACTGGAAAAAGCCGGCGAAAACGCGGCCAAGGTCAAGCTGACCCTGGAAGACGGCACCGCCTACGGCGTGGAAGGCAAGCTGGAATTCTCCGAAGTCTCGGTCGACGAAACCACCGGTTCCGTGACCCTGCGTGCCGTGTTCCCGAACCCTGACCACACCCTGCTGCCGGGCATGTTTGTCCACGCGCAGCTGCAAGCCGGTGTGAACAGCAAGGCCATCCTGGCACCACAGCAAGGCGTGACCCGCGACCTGAAGGGCATCCCGACCGCGCTGGTGGTGAACAAGGACAACAAGGTCGAGCAACGTGTACTGGTGGCCAACCGCACTACCGGCGCCTACTGGCTGGTGGAAAAAGGCCTGAACGCCGGTGACCGTGTGATCACCGAAGGCCTGCAATTCATCAAGCCGGGCATCGAAGTCAAGGTCAAGGACGCTGATAACGCCAAACCCGCCGGTTCCGCTGCTGCTCCTGCTGCCGCTGCTGGTCAAGGGGAGTAATTCATGTCGAAATTTTTTATCGACCGTCCCATTTTCGCCTGGGTAATTGCCCTGGTGATCATGCTGGTCGGGGCACTGTCGATCCTGAAGTTGCCCATCAACCAGTACCCGGCCATTGCGCCAACCGCCATTGATATCCAGGTGACCTACCCGGGCGCGTCTGCACAAACCGTGCAGGACACCGTGGTTCAGGTGATCGAACAACAGCTCAACGGTATCGACAACCTGCGTTATGTCGCCTCGGACAGTAACTCCGACGGCAGCATGACCATCACCGCGACGTTCAACCAGGGTACCAACCCGGACATCGCCCAGGTTCAGGTACAGAACAAGCTCAACCTGGCAACCCCGCTGCTGCCACAAGAAGTACAGCAGCAAGGTATCCGCGTTACCAAGTCGGTGAAGAACTTCCTGATGGTGATCGGTCTGGTGTCGGAAGACGGCAGCATGACCAAGGATGACCTCTCCAACTACATCGTTTCCAACATCCAGGACCCGATTTCCCGGACCGCCGGTGTGGGCGACTTCCAGGTGTTCGGTTCCCAGTACGCCATGCGTATCTGGCTCGACCCGGCCAAGCTGAACAACTACCAGCTGACGCCAGTGGATGTCAGCAACGCCATCCAGGCGCAGAACGTCCAGGTGGCCACCGGCCAACTCGGCGGCCTGCCTGCCCTGCCCGGCACTCAGTTGAACGCCACCATCATCGGCAAGACGCGTCTGCAAACCACTGAAGCGTTCGGCAATATCCTGATGAAGGTCAATACCGACGGCTCCCAGGTTCGCCTGGGTGACGTTGCGCGTATCGAACTGGGCGGCCAGAACTACAGCATCAGCGCACAGTTCAACGGCAAGCCGGCTTCCGGTATGGCGATCAAGCTGGCAGCCGGTGCCAACGCACTGGACACCGCCAAGGCGATTCGCGAAACGGTTGCTTCCCTCGAACCGTTCTTCCCGCCTGGCATGAAGGCTGTGGTGCCGTATGACACCACGCCGGTTGTGACCGAATCGATCTCCGGTGTGGTTCACACCCTGGTCGAAGCGATCGTGCTGGTGTTCCTGGTGATGTTCCTGTTCCTGCAGAACTTCCGCGCCACCATCATCACCACCATGACCGTACCGGTGGTATTGCTGGGTACCTTCGGGATCCTCGCTGCGTTCGGCTTCACCATCAACACCCTGACCATGTTCGGCATGATCCTGGCTATCGGCTTGCTGGTGGACGATGCCATCGTTGTGGTGGAGAACGTCGAGCGGGTAATGGCCGAGGAGCACTTGTCGCCCAAGGAGGCGACGGTCAAGTCCATGGGCCAGATCCAGGGGGCCCTGGTGGGTATCGCCCTGGTGTTGTCGGCGGTATTGCTGCCAATGGCGTTCTTCGGTGGTTCCACCGGTGTGATCTACCGCCAGTTCTCCATCACTATCGTTTCGGCGATGGCGCTGTCGGTACTGGTTGCCCTGATCTTCACCCCGGCCTTGTGCGCCACCATGCTCAAGCCGATTGACCCGGAAAAACACGGCCAACCCAAGCGCGGCTTCTTCGGCTGGTTCAACCGTACCTTCGACCGTGGCGTACTGAGCTACGAGCGCGGCGTCGGTAACATGATCAAGCACAAGTTCCCGGCGTTCGTGGTCTATGCCCTGATCCTTGCCGGCATGATCTGGATGTTCACCCGCATTCCAAGCGCGTTCCTCCCGGAGGAAGACCAGGGCGTGATCTTTGCCCAGGTACAAACGCCGGTGGGTTCTTCGGCTGAACGTACGCAGAAAGTCATCGACGATATGCGCGCCTACCTGTTGAACGACAAGGAAGGCGAGCCAGGCGAAGGCAAGGCTGTCAAATCGGTGTTTACCGTGAACGGCTTCAACTTCGCCGGTCGTGGCCAGAGCTCGGGCCTCGCGTTCGTGATGCTCAAGCCGTGGGACGAGCGTGACTCGACCCAGTCGGTATTTGAGGTTGCCAAGCGTGCCCAGGGTTACTTCTTCGGGGCCTTCAAGGACGCCATGGTATTTGCCGTGGTGCCACCGTCGGTACTTGAACTGGGTAACGCCACCGGTTTCGACGTGTTCCTGCAAGACCAGGGCGGCGTCGGCCACCAGAAGTTGATGGATGCGCGTAACCAGTTCCTGGGTGCCGCGGCACAAAGCAAGATCCTGGCGGGCGTGCGCCCCAACGGCGTGAACGATGAGCCGCAGTACGAGCTGACCGTTGACGACGAGAAGGCCAGCGCCCAGGGCATCAGCCTGGCAGACATCCAGCAGACCCTGGCAATCGCCTTGGGTGGCAGCTACATCAACGACTTCATCGACCGTGGTCGTGTGAAGAAGGTGTATGTACAGGGTGACGCCGCCAGCCGGATGTCTCCGGAAGACCTGAGCAAATGGTACGTACGCAGCACGTCCGGGAAGATGGTGCCGCTGTCGGCCATCTCTTCGGGCAAGTGGATCTTCGGTTCGCCGAAACTCTCGCGCTATAACGGTGTAGCGGCGATGGAAATCCTCGGTACCCCGGCACCTGGCTACAGTACCGGTGATGCGATGGCGGAAGTCGAACGCATTGCCAAGGACCTGCCGGCCGGTGTCGGTTACTCGTGGACCGGCCTGTCGTACGAAGAACGCCTCTCCGGCTCCCAGGCACCTGCGCTGTACGCCCTGTCCCTGCTGGTGGTGTTCCTCTGCCTTGCGGCACTGTACGAAAGCTGGTCGATCCCGATTGCGGTGATTCTGGTTGTACCACTGGGTGTGATCGGTGCGTTGATCGCCACCAGCCTGCGGGGACTGTCCAACGACGTGTTCTTCCAGGTGGGCCTCTTGGTGACGGTGGGTCTGGCAGCGAAAAACGCCATCCTGATCGTGGAGTTCGCCAAAGAGCTCCACGAACAGGGTAAAGGCATCGTCGAGTCGGCCATCGAGGCATCCCGCATGCGTCTGCGACCGATCATCATGACGTCCATGGCGTTCATGCTCGGCGTGCTGCCCCTGGCGATTTCCACCGGTGCAGGCTCAGGTAGCCAGCACGCCATCGGTACGGGCGTAATTGGCGGTATGATCACCGCCACGGTCCTCGCGATCTTCTGGGTACCCCTGTTCTTCGCAACCGTGTCCTCCGCTGGCGAGCGTAAAAAGACTGAAACCAAGCAAACTCCTAAAGAGGCTGGCCAATGAGCAAGTCGCTACTTTCCTTAGCGGTCACAGCATTCGTGCTTAGTGGCTGCTCGCTGATCCCGGACTACCAGCGCCCTGAAGCGCCGGTAGCCGCGCAGTTCCCGCAGGGGCCGGCGTATTCGTCGGCCCAGGCGCCTGGCCAGGCCGCTGCCGAGCAAGGCTGGAAGCAGTTTTTCCATGACCCAGCCCTGCAACAGCTGATCCAGACTGCACTGGTGAACAACCGCGACCTGCGTGTCGCGGCCCTGAACATCGACGCGTATGCCGCGCAGTACCAGATCCAGCGTGCCGACCTGTTCCCGGCAATCTCGGCCACGGGCAGCGGCAGCCGCTCGCGTACCCCGGCCAAGCTGTCCCAGACCGGCGAATCGACCATCTCCAGCCAGTATTCGGCTGGCCTCGGGATCAGCTCTTATGAGCTGGACCTGTTCGGCCGCGTCCGCAGCCTGAGCGAACAAGCGCTGCAACAATACTTCGCCACTGAAGAAGCGCGTCGCACGACCCAGATCAGCCTGGTGGCCAGCGTGGCCAATGCCTACCTGACCTGGCAGGCCGACAAGGAACTGCTCAAGCTCACCCAGGACACTCTCGGTGCGTTCGAACAGAGCTACAAGCTCACCTCGCGCAGCAACGAAGTCGGCGTGGCGTCGGCCCTGGACTTGAGCCAGGCCCGTACCTCGGTGGAAAACGCCCGGGTTGCACTGGCGCGTTATACCCGCCAGGTGGCTCAGGACGAAAACAACCTGACCCTGCTGCTGGGTACCGGCCTGCCGGCGAACATCGTCAGCCGGCCATTGGCTGATGACCTGTTGAGCGAAGTACCGGCCGGCCTGCCATCGGACCTGCTGCAACGTCGTCCCGACATCCTGCAGGCCGAGTACAACCTCAAGGCGGCCAACGCCAACATCGGCGCCGCACGGGCGGCGTTCTTCCCGAGCATCAGCCTGACCGCCAGCGCCGGCACCGCAAGCCCGACCCTGGGCGGCCTGTTCAAGGGCGGTTCGGGTACCTGGTCGTTTGCACCGCAGATCAACATCCCGATCTTCAACGCCGGCAGCCTGCGCGCCAGCCTGGATTACTCGAAAATCCAGAAAGAGATCAACGTCGCCAACTACGAGAAAGCGATCCAGACCGGCTTCCAGGAAGTCTCCGACGGCCTCGCCGCCCGTGAGACCTACAAGCAGCAACTGGACGCCCAACGTGGCTTCGTCGCGGCCAACCAGGATTACTACCGCCTGGCCGAGCGTCGCTACCGCATTGGTGTCGACAGCAACCTGACGTTCCTCGATGCCCAGCGCCAACTGTTCAGTGCCCAGCAATCGCTGATCACCGATCGCCTGGCGCAGCTCAACAGCGAGGTCAACCTGTACAAGGCCCTCGGTGGTGGCTGGAACGAACAAACCGCGAAGAACGAACCGTTGAAAGAAGAAGCGCCGCCCTTGAAGTTGTTCTGATAGTGGCGCAGTAAACAAAAACCGCTTCCCTCACAGGGAGCGGTTTTTTTACGCCCCTACTTTGCGTTCGATCATCGCCCACAACCCGCTTTCCCCCACTTTCATCGCCCCCATACTGCCCCGCACCATGGCCGCCACCTGCATAACCCCAATAACAACAGGTCCAACACCATGAGCACTTTCAACCCGCGCCGGCTCTTGCTGGCAACCGCTGTCGCCAGCCTTGCCCTCCCCGTCGTCGCTGAAGAACACGGCTTTCTCGAAGATGCCAGCGCCAACCTCAACCTGCGTAATTTCTTCTTCAATCGCAATTACACCAACCCCACCAAAACCCAGGGCGGCGCGCAGGAGTGGACGCAAAGTTTCATTCTCGACGCCAAGTCGGGCTTTACCCAGGGCACCGTAGGTTTCGGTGTGGATGTACTGGGGCTGTACTCATTGAAGCTTGATGGCGGGCGCGGCACCGGTGGCACCCAGCTGTTGCCGCTGGACCACGACGGCCGCCCTGCGGATGAATTCGGGCGTTTGGGCGTGGCGTTCAAGGCGCGAATTTCGAAGACGGAAGTGAAGGTCGGCGAATGGATGCCGGTGCTGCCAATCCTGCGTTCGGACGATGGCCGCTCGCTCCCGCAAACCCTGCGCGGTGGGCAAATCACCTCCAAAGAAATCGACGGCCTGACCCTGTACGGCGGCCAGTTCCGCGCCAACAGTCCGCGCGACGACAGCAGCATGACCGACATGTCGATGTTCGGGAAAACCGCGTTTACTTCCGACCGTTTCAACTTCCAGGGCGGCGAGTATGCCTTCAACGACAAACGCACCCAGATCGGCGTGTGGAACGCGCAGCTCAAGGACATCTACCGCCAGCAATACCTGAACCTGATCCACAGCCAGCCCGTAGGCGACTGGACCCTGGGCGCCAACCTCGGGTTCTTCTATGGCAAGGACGACGGCAGCGCCCGCGCCGGTGACCTCGACAACAAGACCTGGTCCGGATTGTTCTCGGCCCGATACGGCGGCAACACCTTCTACGTCGGCCTGCAAAAGCTCACCGGCAACAGTGCCTGGATGCGCGTCAACGGCACCAGCGGCGGCACCCTGGCCAACGACAGCTACAACTCCAGCTACGACAATGCCCAGGAAAAATCCTGGCAGGTGCGCCATGACTACAACTTCGCCGCCCTTGGCGTGCCGGGCCTGACACTGATGAACCGCTATATCAGCGGCAGTAACGTACACAGCGGCACGGTGACTGACGGTAAGGAATGGGGACGGGAAACTGAAGTGGCCTACGTTGTGCAGAGCGGAACATTGAAGAACCTCAATGTGCGTCTGCGCAATTCCAGCATGCGCAGGGATTACAACAACAATGAGTTTGATGAAAACCGGTTGATCGTCAGTTACCCGATAAGCCTGCTGTAAAGCCTCGACAGACTTGCTGTATGGTGCGCGCGTGTCATGGATGACCCGCCCCAGCAGCCAACGTCTTTCGAGTCCTCCATGAAACACTTTGCCATCGTATCGGCCGCATTAGCCTTGGCCCTGAGTCTAAGCGGCTGCATCGGCCCGCCCTTGGCGCTGACACCGCAAACCGAACGACGCCTGCAAACCGAAGCGCCGATCCGTTTTTTGCTGACCTTCGACGACGGCCCCAGCGCCTCGGGTTTCATGAACCCCAGCCGCTCGGTGATGGCGGACCTGGCGAACAACCCGATACAACCGGGGATCAAGGCGGTGTTCTTTTTGCAGACCGAGGCGCCCCGCTCCGGCGGCAACCCGCGAGGCCGCAAGACCATGGAACGCGAATACGCGGCGGGTCATATCCTGGGCTTCCACACCGCGACCCCATGGCACAGCAATCATCGCTCGCAGAATCCCGCTGAGCTGGAACACTACCTCAGCCTGGGCTCGTCGACCCTCGAATCCATCACCGGCCAGCCGCCCACGCTGGTACGCCCGCCGTTCTGGAACTACGACAAGCGCACCTTCGCCGCCTATCAGCAGCACGGCATGCATGTGCTGCTCACGGACCTGAGTGCAAACGATGGGGTGATCTGGGTGTTCAATGGCAGCCCCCGCCGGCGGGAAAACCTGATACGCCAACTGTCAGTACTGCGCGAACGCATCGCCCGGGATGAGTTGCCAACGGTGGACGGCGTGATCCCGGTGGTGGTGACCTTCCACGACATCAACCGCTACACCGCCTGGCACTTGAAGGAATACCTGCAAATCCTGATGGACAGCGCGCGCATCAACGGCGTGCCGGTCGCCCAGCAGCCGTTCTATACCGACCGGGCAACCTTGCAGCGAGCCGCCATGGCCCGCACGGTGAAGAGCGCCGACGAAGTGGTGCATCTGCCGGGGGTGTGGAATTGGGTGTGGGACGCTGACGCTCATTAATCACCTGCGTGACAGCAGGTAACATTTGCCCCTGTCCAAGCTCGACCGACAGGGGAACCCACGCTCAACCCGCACCACACACTGGGGTATATTCGCGATGAGATACCCCCATGAACACGCCTTCGCTATTGGTTTCGCCTGCCTTTAATCAACTGTCGACATCGCCCCTGCCAGCGGCTTCCACTGCTCCCTCTGTGCAGGCCCCCGTCGTAGTCACCAGCAAATCATCCCGGTATATCGGTCACGACAGACCCCTGGATTTCATGTATTTCTCTTCCCTTTCCAAGCTCGCCGCGGATCAGAACCCCCTCGACAAAAACGAAAAAAAATACACCAACACCGACATATTGCGTCATGACCAGAATGTGAAGATTTACCAGGAAATCACCTACGTCAGCAAAGGCGGGAAGCCTGTAGGCGCTGCCGGTAACGAATTCATCATCGAGACCGCCAATCACGACGACAAGGTGGTCATCAAAAAAAGTCCGGACAACAATCTGATCGCCATCATCAACAACACGCCCTATCAACTGAACCTGCTTCGTTCCCCTGATGGCAGTGAAACCCAACCACTGCGGATCAGAACCAATGGCGGCAACGATTGCGTGCTGATCGATCCACAGGTTGATAACGATATTCGCATTGAGTTGGGCGCTGGTGACGATTACGCCCAGGCGGGCTCCGGCAATACCCGGCTATACGGCGGTGCAGGTAACGACAGGCTCAAACTCGGGAGCGGCAATGGCATCGCGATGGGCGATGATGGCGATGACCTGCTGATCGCAGGCTCAGGCAACAGCATCCTCAAAGGCAATAACGGCAACGATCGCATGCAGGCAGGCCAAGGCCTCCCTGAGCGCCGCCTGCTCATGGACGGCGGTGATGGCCACGACTTCATGATTGTCACCCGCAATGACACAAACATTCCGGCGGTCATGCACGGAGGCAAAGGTGAAAACCTGATTGTCACTCACGGCCCCGCCACGGTTTATACCGGCCGCGACAAGAACATTGTCAGGTCCGACAACGATGACACCGTTATTTACGCCAAGCCTTCGGACCAGATTCATCGCACCCCAGGTTCCACACTTGTTCACACACAACCCAGTGAGGCGGGTAAAAGTGGCTATATCGTTGAAGGCTCTACCGAGTTCAAACAACAGGTAGAAGACGATATGGAACTGCTGAGAATGTCTATGCAGGGCAAGAAGATGCTCAGTACCGCCGACGCCAAGGCTCAGCAAAACGATGCGCCCGTTCGCATCATTGAGTTTTCTGAGGATAACGGTCGTTACTTTTTCAACAACACGGCTGTTCGCAACCACTTGGCAGCCGGCAATACCCTTGAAACGCTAGAGCCCGCAGCCCGGGGCTACATCACCCATAATCAGCGCGGCGCGGCCGCTACAGGCGGGGAAATACACTACAACCCCTCCTACTCACTGGATGAAGACAGCGCCCCAGTCAACGCCCTCTACCATGAAATGGCCCATGCCTATAACGGTGCCACGGGAACCTTTCTCGAAGGCGATACCGGCATCCCGGAGAACCCCGGCGGCGAACCCAACGCCGAACGGCAAGCTGTAGGCCTGCCTACGGTTGCGCTGCCTTTTGACTTCGACAATCATCGATCAACCGAACCCACGACAACCAATCCCAAGCCCTTTACGGAAAATGCTCTCCGAGAGGAAATGGGACGCCCGTTACGCACCCAGTACACCTAGCAGACGCGTCCTGCGGGGGTTCAATCAGGCTGGATCGCGCGATTCAACCCCCAACTCATCCCACACCGACTCAGCCAAATGAAACGTCGCATTCGCCGCCGGGATCCCGCAATAGATCGCGCTCTGCATCAGCACTTCCTTGATCTCGGCGCGGGTCACGCCGTTGCTCGCGGCGGCGCGCAGGTGCAGCTTCAGCTCTTCGCTGCGGTTCATGCCGATCAGCATGGCGATGGTGATCAGGCTGCGGGTATGCCGCGGCAGGCCCGGGCGGGTCCAGATATCACCCCAGGCGTGGCGGGTGATCATTTCCTGGAACTCGCTGTTGAATTCGGTCAGGGCGTTGAGGCTGCGGTCGACGTGGGCGTCCCCCAGCACTTCACGGCGCACTTGCAGGCCGTCGGCATAACGTTGTTTCTCGTCCACAAAAAGCTCCTCATGCAACGTTGACGACAGGCACATAACCTGTGGCGATACTCAGCGGGCTAACAGAAATTCCAGCACACGGTCGCTGAACGCCGCGCCGGCCTGTACGTTGGACAGGTGCGCGGCGTAGAACTCGGCGTACTCGGCGCCCTTCACATGTTCCTGGATAAAGTGCCCACCAGACGGCGGCGTGACCGCGTCTTCGCTGCCGGCAATCACCAGGGTCGGCACCTTGATGGACGACAGTTGCTCACGGAAATCCGCATCGCGCACAGCCGCGCAGTTTGCGGCATAACCTTGGGGATTGGTCGCTGCCAGCATGTCGGTGATCAGCTTGGCCTGGTCAGGATGAGCCTCGGCAAAGTCGGCGGTGAACCAGCGGGCAATCGACGCGTCACGCAGGGCAACCATCGCTGCCGCACCGTCGCGCAGGACCATCTCGATGCGCGGGTTCCAGATCTCGGGCGTGCCGATTTTGGCTGCGGTGTTGCACACCACCAACCGATGCAAACGCTCACCCGCATGGATGCCCAGCCACTGGCCGATCAGGCCGCCCATGGACAACCCGCAGAAATGCGCGCGTTCGATTTCCAGCGCATCCAGCAGCGCCAATACGTCACGGCCCAATTGCTCGATGCTGTAAGGGCCTTCGGTGACCAGGGATTTGCCGTGGCCTCGGGTGTCGAAACGCAGCACCCGGAAGTATTTCGTGAACGCCTCGATCTGGATATCCCACATGTGCAGGTCGGTGCCCAGGGAGTTGGACAGCACCAACACCGGTGCGTCTTCGGGGCCATCGAGTTGGTAGTTCAGTTCGCCATCGGCGAGTTGTACAAATCCCACAGCAGCCTCCTCAGGCAGTCAAAGCAAAATGTTCGGCCACGGCCCGGGTAACCCAGGTGTGTGCCTGGCCCAGGTAGTGCGCCGGGTCCAGCAGGCGATCGAGTTCGGCCGGCGAAAGCTCGGCAGTCACCTGGGGTTCTTCCCCCAGCACCGCCCGCAGGTGGCGCCCATCGGCGACGGCGCGTTTGCAGCACTGTTCCAGCAGATGGTGCGCAGTTTCGCGGCCCAGGCGCTGGGCGAGGACGATGCTGACCGCTTCAGCCAATACCAGGCCTTGGGTCAAGTCCAGATTCTGGGCCATGCGCCCTGGGTCGACTTCCAGCCCTTCACTCACCAGCAGCGCCTGATGCAATGCACCGGATACCAGCCGGCAAATTTCCGGCAAGGTTTCCCATTCGGCATGCCACAAGCCCAGGCTGCGTTCGTGCTCCTGGGGCATGGCGCTGAACATCGTCGCCACCAGGCCCGGCACGCGGGTGGCGGCGCTGATCAGCACGGCCGCGCCCACCGGGTTGCGCTTGTGGGGCATGGTCGAAGAGCCGCCCTTGCCGGGGGCTGAGGGTTCGAACACTTCCGCCGCTTCGGTCTGCATCAGCAGGCTGATGTCGCGGCCCAGTTTGCCGAGACTACCGGCGATCAGGCCAAGCACCGAGGCAAACTCCACCAGACGATCGCGCTGGGTGTGCCAAGGTTGCTCCGGCAGGCCCAGCTGCAACTCGGCCGCCAAGGCTTGCGCCACCGGCATCGCCTGTTCGCCAAGGGCTGCCAGGGTTCCGGAAGCACCGCCAAATTGCAGCACCAGCAAACGCGGCTTGAGCTCACTCAGGCGCTGCCGACTTCGGGTGACTGCGCCGAGCCAGCCGGCGATTTTCATGCCCAGGGTGACCGGCGTCGCATGTTGCAGCCACGTCCGGCCAGCTAAAGGAGTTGTCCCATAGCGCTGAGCCTGGGCGGCAAGAATGTCACCCAACCGCGCCAGATCGTGTTCGATCAACTCGACAGCGCTGCGCAGTTGCAGCACCAGGCCGGTGTCCATCACATCCTGACTGGTAGCGCCCAGATGCACATAACGTTCCGCGCCGGCATCTTCGCTGGCGATCAATTTGCCGAGGGCCTTGACCAACGGAATCGCCGAATTGCCCGCCGTGGCAATCGCCTCGCCGAGGGCATCCACGTCGTAAAGAGAAGCCAGGCAGGCCTGGGCAATCGGTGCGACGGCCGCTTGCGGGATCAACCCGACCTGAGCCTCGGCCCGGGCCAGTGCCGCTTCGAAATCCAGCATGCCCTGCAAGCGCCCTTGGTCGCAGAACACTTCGGCCATGCTGTTGGCGGTGAAGTAGGCGTCGAACAGTTGGTTGCTCGTGCGCATCGTCATAAAACATCCCTAGGTGGCGCATACCCGAAGAGGGGCATGCGCCAGCCGGTTACAGATCGTGATGCAAGTACGCCGCCTCTTTGGGCAGGCGCAAGCTGAACAGGAACGCCACCGCCATCATCGCCGTGACGTACCAGTAGAAGGTGTTCTCCATGCCCATGGACTTGAGCCCCAAGGCCACGTATTCCGCCGAACCACCGAAGATCGCGTTCGCCACCGCATACGCCAGGCCCACGCCCAATGCACGCACTTGCGGCGGGAACATCTCGGCTTTCACCAGGCCGCTGATGGAGGTGTAGAAGCTCACGATGGCCAGGGCCAGGGTGATCAACACAAAGGCCAGGAACGGACTGCTGACGGTTTTCAGGGTCAACAGGATCGGCACGGTGCAAAGCGTGCCCAGGGCACCGAACCACAGCATCGAGTTACGGCGGCCAATCTTGTCCGCCAGCATGCCGAACACCGGCTGCATGCACATGTAGAAGAACAGCGCGCCGGTCATGATGTAGCTGGCGGTCTTGGCGTGCATCCCGGCGGTGTTCACCAGGTACTTCTGCATGTAGGTGGTGAACGTGTAGAAAATCAGCGAACCGCCGGCGGTGTAGCCGAGCACGGTGATAAACGCGGCCTTGTGATCGCGGAACAGCGCGGCAATGCTGCCGGCGTCCTTGTCTTCACGCATTTCCTTGCTGGTGGTTTCTTTCAGGGTGCGACGCAGCAGCAGCGAGATCACCGCCGCAATGGCGCCGATCACAAACGGAATCCGCCAGCCCCAGGCCCGCAGTTCATCTTCGGTGAGGATCTGTTGCAGGATCACCACCACCAACACCGCCAGCAGTTGCCCGCCGATCAGGGTCACGTACTGGAACGAGGCAAAGAACCCGCGCTGGCCCTTGAGCGCCACTTCACTCATATAGGTAGCGGTAGTGCCGTATTCGCCGCCTACCGACAGGCCCTGGAACAACCGGGCCACCAGCAGCAAGGCCGGGGCCCAGGCGCCGATGTCTTTATAGGTGGGCAAAAAGGCGATGACCAGGGAGCCGGCGCACATCATCAGCACCGAGATCATCATCGAATTCTTGCGACCGTGTTTATCCGCCACCCGGCCGAACAGCCAGCCGCCGATGGGGCGCATCAGGAAGCCGGCGGCGAACACGCCAGCGGTGTTGAGCAGTTGCACGGTGGGGTCGTCCGACGGGAAAAACGCCGGGGCGAAATAGATGGCGCAGAAGGCATAGACGTAGAAGTCGAACCATTCGACGAGGTTGCCGGAAGAGGCACCGACAATCGCAAAAATCCTTTTGCTGCGTTCTTCTCCGGTGTAGTGGCTGGTTTTTGTTGTCATGTTTTTTCACTCAGTGGGAACGGTTATAGCCTAGACATACTTTGCAACAACCATGTTCCGCAAGCAGACTTTTGGATATTTGTTGCCTGTGCCGGCCTCATTGTGGGCAAACCCGGCTCCCACATTTGGAATGCATTCCCCTGTGGGAGCCGGCTTGCCTGCGACAGGTCCCCAGCCAACTCAATAATCGAAGAACACCGTCTCCTCGTCTGTGCCCTGCAAAATCACATTCCACTGATACACACCCGTCGCATCCGCCTTGGCGATCAACGTGCGCCGGCGTTCCTGCGGCACACACGCCAACAGCGCGTCATCGCCATTCGCCGCCTCACCGTCAAAGTAAATCCGCGTCAGCAGGTGCTTCACCAACCCACGGGCAAACACCAGCACCACCAAATGCGGCGCCTGGGTCGTGCCCTTCAACCCCGGCACACTGCCCGGCTTGATGGTGGTAAACCTGAAACGCCCTTCGGCATCCACCGGCACCCGGCCAAAGCCTTCGAAGTTCGGGTCCACCGGCTTGTCCTGATCATCCTCAGGATGGTCGTACTTGCCGGCCGCATTGGCCTGCCAGACTTCCAGCATGGCGTCGTTGACCACATCGCCGTTGCCATCCACCACCTGCCCGGTGATCGCCACGCGCTCACCGAGGGTGGCGGCAACGGTGAGGTCTTCGCGGTTCAGCCAGGTCAGGCCGATGTGGTAATACGGCCCGACGGTGTGGGAAGTAGTCGCGTTGAGGCTCATCTCATTTCTCCATCGGCGTGGCGTCGCGGCCGCGCAGGACGATGTCCCAGCGGTAGCCGAGGGCATAGTGCGGAATGGTTTTTTCCAGGTCGAAACTGGCGATCAGGCGTTCCTTGGCGGACGTGTCCGGGACGCAGTTGTAGATCGGGTCGTAGGCCAGCAGCGGGTCGCCGGGGAAATACATCTGCGTCACCAACCGCGTCAGCACACTCGGGCCGAACAGCGAGAAGTGGATGTGCGCCGGGCGCCACGCGTTGTGATGGTTGCCCCACGGGTAGGCGCCGGGCTTGATGGTCTGGAACTGGTACCAGCCCTCGGCGTCGGTGACGGTGCGCCCGGTGCCGGTGAAGTTCGGGTCCAGCGGCGCGTCGTGCTGGTCGCGCTTGTGGTTGTAGCGGCCGGCAGCATTGGCCTGCCAGATTTCCACGAGGATGCCGGGCACGGGCAAGCCGTTTTCGTCCAGCACACGCCCGTGAATGATGATGCGTTCGCCCTGGGGCTCGCCTTCATGCTGGGCGGTCAGGTCGTTGTCCTTTTCGTTGATGCGCTCGGCGCCGATAGTCGGGCCGGTGATTTCCGACAAGGAATGGGGCAGGAACACCAACGGCTTGGACGGCGAACGCAGGTTCGTCGACTGGTAGGCCGGGTGCAGGTAATCAGGCTGAGTACCCGCTTGCGGGCGCCGGTATCCGGGCTTGTCACTCATGGAGCAATCCTCTTTCTTCTTGTGGGTCTCAAACGCGTTCGATCGCCAGGGCCAGGCCTTGGCCAACACCGACACACATGGTCGCCAGGCCTTTGCTGCCGCCAGTTTTTTCCAGCTGATGCAGGGCGGTCAGTACCAGACGCGCGCCGCTCATGCCCAGCGGATGGCCAAGGGCAATGGCGCCGCCGTTCGGGTTGACCTGCGGCGCGTCGTCGGCAATCCCCAACTCGCGCAGTACGGCCAAGCCCTGGCTGGCGAAGGCTTCGTTGAGCTCGATCACATCAAAATCGGTGACCGCCAGGCCGAGGCGCTCCACTAGTTTGCGCACCGCCGGCACCGGGCCGATGCCCATGACGCGAGGCGCCACACCGGCACTGGCCATGCCCAGCACACGAGCGCGAGCGGTCAGGCCATGTTTTTTGACGGCTTCAGCGGAGGCCAGGATCAGCGCCGCGGCGCCGTCGTTCACACCCGAGGCGTTGCCCGCGGTGACAGTCTTGTCAGGGCCGTTGACCGGCTTGAGTTTGGTCAGGGCTTCCAAAGTGGTATCGGCCCGCGGGTGCTCGTCGTGCTCGACCAGGGTTTCGCCTTTTTTATGGGCGACACGCACCGGCACGATTTCTTCGGCGAAGAAGCCGGCAGCCTGTGCAACAGCGGTACGTTGCTGGCTGCGCAGAGCGAAGGCGTCCTGATCGACGCGGGAGACTTTGTAATCTTCGGCCACGTTGTCGGCGGTTTGCGGCATCGGATCGACGCCGTACTGGGCCTTCATCAACGGGTTGATGAAACGCCAGCCGATGGTGGTGTCTTCCAGCTTCATGTTGCGCGAGAACGCCGCATCGGCCTTGCCCATCACAAACGGTGCGCGGGACATCGACTCAACGCCACCGGCAATCGCCAGCTCCATTTCGCCGCTGGCGATGGCGCGGAAAGCCGTGCCGATCGCGTCCATGCCCGAGGCGCACAGGCGGTTCAGGGTGACGCCGGGAATGTTTTCCGGAAGGCCCGCCAACAATGCTGCCATGCGCGCCACGTTGCGGTTGTCTTCACCGGCCTGGTTGGCGCAGCCGAGGAACACTTCATCCACCGCGTTCCAGTCCACCGATGGGTTGCGTTCCATCAGCGCCTTGATCGGCAGTGCCGCCAGGTCATCGGCACGCACGGTGGACAAGCCACCGCCAAAACGGCCGATGGGGGTACGAATGGCGTCACAGATAAATACGTCGCGCATCAGGCTTCTCCGGGGGCTTGGCCGTGGGCCGCAGCAGTGCGTGCCTCAAGGTCGCGCAGGGCGGTCAGTTCAATCTCGGTAGGTTCGGCGCTGGTGGTCACCTGGTCGGCAAAACGAATCGCCCAACCGGTGGCGGCCACCACTTGCTCACGGGTTACGCCGGGGTGCAGGGCGGTGACGACAAACTCGTGGCTGCCCTCCTCCGGTTCCATGATGCACAGGTCGGTAATGATGCCTACCGGACCGGCGCCTGGCAGACCCAGGCGTTTACGTGAGTCGCCGCCTTCGCCGTGGCCAACCGAGGTGATGAAGTCCAGCTTGTCGACAAACGAACGCGCCGACTGCTTGAGGATGATCAGCACGCTCTTGGCGGAGCCGGCGATCTCCGGCGCGCCACCGGCACCCGGCAGGCGCACTTTGGGCTGGTGATAATCACCGACCACGGTGGTGTTGATATTGCCGAAACGGTCGACCTGAGCCGCACCGAGGAAGCCGACGTCAATGCGCCCGCCCTGCAGCCAGTAGCGAAAAATCTCACCGGTAGGCACCACGGTGTCTGCGGTTTCCGCAAGCTCGCCGTCGCCGATGGACAGCGGCAGCACGGATGGCTTGGCGCCAATCGGGCCGGACTCATAGATCAGCACCACATCCGGCGACGACGTCAGGCGCGCCAGGTTGGCAGCCTTGGAAGGCAGGCCGATGCCAACGAAGCACACCGAACCGTTCTTCAGGCGGCGCGCGGCGGCGACGGTCATCATTTCATTGGTGGAGTAAGCCATTATTTGGCCTCCTGCGCGGTGGCCAGCTTGGCCTGGAATTCACTGAAGTTGGCGGTGCCGTGGATGTATTCGTTGATCCACGCAGTAAACGTCTCACGGTCCCGGGCAATCGGGTCCCACGCCTGGTAGAAGCGGTTGTCACGTTCGGTGTAACCGTGGGCGTAGGACGGATGCGCGCCACCCGGCACATGACACACGGCAGTCAGGGCCCAGGTCGGCAGGACGCAGGCGTTCATCGGTGCCTTGAGGTCATCGACGATTTCTTCGACGGTGACGATGCAGCGCTTGGCCGCCAGGGCCGCTTCTTTCTGCACCCCGAGGATGCCCCAGAGCAACACGTTGCCCTTGCGGTCAGCCTTTTGTGCGTGGATCACGGTGATGTCCGGGCGCACCGATGGCACGGCAGCCAGCACTTCGCCGGTGAAGGGGCAAGTCACGGTCTTGATCAGCGGGTTGACCTTGGGCAGGTCGGAACCGGCGTAGGCCCGCAGCACCGCGAATGGCAGGCCGGAGGCACCGGCGACGTAGGCATTGGCCAGGTCGGCGTGGCTGTGTTCTTCGATCTCCAGCGGTTGCGGCCATTGCTTTTCAACCGCGTCCCGCAGGCGATGCAGGGAGCCCACGCCCGGGTTGCCGCCCCAGGAGAAAATCAGCTTGCGTGCACAGCCCGCACCGATCAACTGGTCGTAAATCAGGTCAGGCGTCATGCGCACCAGGGTCAGGTCTTTCTTGCCCTGACGAATGATTTCATGACCCGCCGCCGTAGGGATCAGGTGAGTAAAGCCTTCCAGTGCAACGGTGTCACCGTCATTCACGAACTGCTTGACCGCATCAGCCAGCGAAAGGATTTCAGCCATGGGGTTGGGCTCCCGGTATCGATCGAAAAAGGCGCTGGGGGCAGCGCCGAAGTGCTTGAAGATTAAGCCGGGGGTTGAGGCCAAACAATCCGATAATCGACTGAGTGTTCGATTATCGAACGGATTGTTGTCTTGCTATCGGTCCGCCTCAGGTGGCGTCCGCATGACTGACCATGCCCTTGATCACCACCGCGGTGGTGGCCAATGCCGCTGGTATCACCAGTGCCGTCAGCACCTGTTCGAAGTTCCAGCCCAGGCCCAGCAAGGTTGCGCCCATCCATGCACCGAGGATCGCGCCAAAACGGCCGATGCCGAGCATCCACGACACACCGGTGGCACGGCCCTGGGTTGGGTAGAAGCGTGCGGCCAACGATGGCATCGCCGATTGCGCACCGTTGACGCACATACCGGCGATCAGCACCAGGGTCGCCAGCAGCGTGATATTGCCCAGGCTCTGCCCCACCGCGTAGGCAAACACCCCGGCCAGCAGATAGAAGGCGCCGATGACCTTGTGGGGATTGAACCGATCCATCGCCCAGCCCACGCCGACTGCGCTTAGCACGCCGCCGAACTGGAATAACGCACCGATAAATGCGGCCTGTTCCATGCTGGCGCCGCTGTCACGCATGAGGGTCGGCAGCCAACTGGTCAGCAGGTAAACAATCACAAGGCCCATGAAATAAGTCAGCCACAACAGCAAGGTGCCGGCGCTGTAGGTGCCCGAGAAGATCACCGCGAACACGTTGCGCGCCTTGACGGTTTTTTGCTCGGGTACGCTGAAGCTTGAGGCTTGGGCGACGATGCTGGGCTCGATGGGCGCGAGGGTCTTGCGCACCTTGTCGGTGCCGCGATTGCGCACCACCAGGTAACGCGCCGACTCCGGCAGCCAGAACAGCAACACCACCGCGAGGATCAACGGCAAGATGCCGCCGATCATCAGCAGGCTGTGCCAGCCAAAGGCCGGGATCAACTTGGCCGAGATAAACCCACCACCGGCCATGCCCAGGTTGAAGCCGCAGAACATGCTGGTCACCAGCAGCGACTTATGGCGCTCCGGGGTGTATTCGGAGAGCAGCGTCGTGGCATTCGGCATGCCCGCGCCCAGGCCCAGGCCGGTGAGGAAACGCAGGATCAGCAGTTGATCGACGTTGCTGCTGTAGGCCGATGCCAGGCTGAAGGCACCAAACACCAATACCGCCCCCACCAGCACCACCTTGCGTCCGAAGCGGTCGGCGAGTGGGCCGGAGCCGAGGGCGCCAAAGACCATGCCGATCAACGCGGCGCTCATCACCGGGCCGAGACTGGCGCGGTCGATGCCCCAGTCCTGGGACAGCGCCGGGGCAATAAAGCCCATGGCGGCCGTGTCGAGGCCGTCGAGGAAGACGATGAGAAAACACAGGATCACCACCCGCCACTGATACCGCGACAGCGGCTGGGCGTTGATGAAGGACTGAACGTCCAGGCAAGTACCGACAGCAGGTGAAGGCTGATTCATTATTTTTATTTCCACACCGATGGGCGGGCGAACGACCTTGAGTCGTCATTATTATTGGGGCGGCGCCTTGAAGCGCTGCCGCACATTAATAAGCCTTGGGAAACACCGTCAATTCATCCAGCCGGGATCTGTGCGGTCACCGAACAGCTTACGCAAACAGCTGGGCACTCAGCTCCTGGCTGGCGCTGAGCATGCTTGGCAGAAAACGCTGCTCCAGCTCACTGCGGCTGACCCGCCCGGCATGGGTGCTGACGTTCAGCGCAGCCAGAACCTGGCCGGAAGCGTCGTACACCGGCACAGCGATGGAACGCAGGCCTTGTTCCAGTTCCTGGTCGACAATGCACCAGCCTTGTTGCCGCACTTCCTGCAGGCATTCGAGCAAGGCTTGCGGGGTGGTGAGGGTGCGGCTGGTCTTGGTTTGCAGGTCGGCGTGGTCGAGGTAGTCCTGCAGCGAGGCATCATCCAGCGCCGCCAGCAGGATACGGCCCATGGAGGTGCAGTAGGCCGGGAGACGGCCGCCCACGGAAAGGTCGATGGAAATCAGGCGCTGGGTGGTGGCGGAGCGGGCAATGTAGAGGATGTCATCGCCTTCCAGGGTCGCCATGTTGCAGGCTTCGTGGAGTTGCTCGCTCATGCGGTCCAGGTAGGGTTGGGCGGAAACCGCCAGGGGCGTGGACGACAGGTACGCGTGGCCGAGGGTCAACACCTTGGGCAGCAGCGAATAGGTACGCCCGTCGGTGGTGGCATAGCCGAGTTTGATCAGGGTATGCAGGCAACGACGTACGGCGGCGCGGGGAATTTCCGTGCGGTGGCTGATCTGGGCGATGGTCAGGTGGCGCTTGCGTTCCTGGAACGCCTGCACCACGGCCAGGCCACGGGCCAGAGAGGTCATGAAGTCCGGATCACCGGTAAACGCCTGGATACGCTTGGCCGGTGACGCAACGATCGGCGGCGCCACTGATGCGAAGGAGTTGCGCAATTGATCGTTCATTTGGGGTCCTTTCTCTTATTTTTAACCGCTGCGGGGGTGAGCGCTATTACAAGCCGCCGTGCAATTGATACACAAGGCAGCGAGGCCAACATTGGGCGATTATCGGACGACCATTCGATTATCGCAATTTTTCACTGCCGGCTGGTGTCGGATCCGGATCGTCCACCAGGGTGGCTTCTCAAGCGACTTTCAGAATCGGCTGATGTACGAGAGAAGTTAAGATTTATTTACCGCGTTTAGAAAGCTTCACCATTTATGACGCCAATAGTTCAGCAAGTACCTCACCTGCGCGCGTAACAAAACTCTCACACAAAGTTGACGATTTTTAACTTGATCGCGATAGTGTTATTCAAACGCGTCGCTATAATGCATCCTGTGTAGAGGCCAGTCGTCTCGCCCTCGAGGACGAACCTCACCCAGCCGTGTACCGGCTTTGTGCAAGCTGCGCCGCAAGTACCTGACACTCATTTCAAATGCCTGCCAACTGCTTGTGGTTGTGAACAAGAAAACTGTTGCTACGACAGCTGTTCTTCTCCGGCATCGTGGCCGCGTGCAATAAAGAAGTGGTTTTTCCTGTATACCTTCACACGCTGATCTTTCGGGTTGATGGTATACCGGGGCGACTTCCCGGCATCGCGCTTCGCCGGAATCAAACTCAACTCAATTAGGTAACAATGTGACGAAAGACGAACTGCGCGCGGAACTTGAGCGCCAGGAACAACGTTACAAGGATGTTTACGGCGGGGAAGTCACCACCTACGCCGCCCAACCAGAACCTGAACGCAAGCCATGGCGCAAACGAGCCAGTCTGCTCGACCAGGCCTTTGCCCAGGAAATCCAAAAGATTGAACAGGACCTCAAAGCCGAAGAGCCATAAGCGATTCGGATTGAGCTTCCAGAGGTGCCATCTCTCTGCCAGTACCGCGCTGGCGGAGGGAAGCGCCTAATGGCGTCTTACCGAAATTTCATACAATTGTTTCAGATGCTTCCTTCCAGCGGTTTAAGCCGCACATTTAAAGCATCCTCCTTATAAATCAACCACTTGCCAAAGCCCCGAAAACACCGGGATACGCCCCTCCCCGCCATTTTTTTTCGTTGAAGAATGTTACCGATGAGCAGCTAGTGCATTGATTACCGATGTTTTCTGGCATAATCGCGCCCCCTTACGACCGGGTCAGAAAACCTTCATGATCGATTTATTCAGCGGACTGGATGCTTGGGTTCTAGTGAGCCTGTTGCTCGCCCTGGCCTTTGTCCTCGCCTTCGAGTTCATCAATGGCTTTCATGACACCGCTAACGCGGTTGCCACAGTCATCTATACCAAAGCCATGCCTCCGCATCTGGCCGTGTTCTTCTCCGGGGTGTTCAACTTCCTCGGCGTGTTGCTCGGCGGTGTCGGTGTTGCATATGCCATCGTGCACTTGCTGCCGGTGGAGTTGCTGATCAATGTGAACACCGGCCACGGTCTGGCCATGGTCTTCTCATTATTGGCCGCGGCGATCACCTGGAACCTCGGCACCTGGTATTTCGGGATCCCGGCGTCCAGTTCCCACACCCTGATCGGCTCGATCCTCGGTGTCGGCCTGGCCAACGCCCTGATCAACGACATTCCCCTGGCTGACGGCGTGAACTGGCAGAAAGCGATCGATATCGGTGCCTCGCTGGTGTTCTCGCCGATGGCCGGTTTCGTGGTGGCAGCCCTGGTGCTGCTCGGCCTGAAGTGGTGGCGCCCGCTGTCAAAGATGCACAAGACACCGGACCAGCGCCGCAAGCTCGACGACAAGAAGCACCCACCGTTCTGGAACCGCCTGGTACTGGTGATTTCGGCAATGGCCGTGAGCTTCGTGCACGGCTCCAACGATGGTCAGAAAGGTATCGGCCTGATCATGCTGGTGTTGATTGGTATCGTCCCGGCGCAGTTCGTACTGGACTTGGGCAGCACCACTTACCAGATCGAGCGTACCCGCGACGCGACGCTGCACTTGAATCAGTTCTACCAGCGTAATCACGAAACCCTCGGTGAGTTCCTCGCTCTGGGCAAGAGTGTGAAAGACGATTTGCCGGGCAAGTTCCAGTGCAATCCGCAGCAGACTGAACCGACCATCAACGCCCTGCTGGATACATTGAAGGGGGTCTCTGACTACCATTCGTTGACTGCCGAGCACCGCATTGAAGTGCGTCGTTATCTGTTGTGCCTGGATGACACCGCGAAGAAGGTGGGCAAGTTGCCTGGCCTGGAAGCGCGTGAGAAGTCGGACCTGGACAAGTTGCGCAAGGATCTGACGGCTACTACCGAATATGCACCGTTCTGGGTGATCCTGGCGGTAGCGCTGGCCTTGGGCCTGGGCACCATGGTGGGCTGGAAGCGTGTGGTGTTGACCATTGGTGAGAAGATCGGCAAGCAAGGGATGACGTATGCCCAGGGCATGTCGGCGCAGATCACCACGGCCAGCATGATTGGTTTGGCTAACATCTTTAGCCTGCCGGTTTCCACGACCCATGTGTTGTCTTCGGGTGTGGCCGGGACCATGGTGGCTAACAAGAGTGGGCTGCAAGGCGGTACCGTTAAGACCATTTTGATGGCTTGGGTGTTGACCTTGCCGGCGACTGTGGGCCTTTCGGCCGGGTTGTTCTGGTTGGCTTCCAAGGCTTTGGGTAGCTGACAGATCTTTGGCTTGTGAAGAGGGTGCGACCTGTGAGGGTCGTGCCTTTTTTTGTGGCTGGGGTTTGGGTGTATATCCGTTATTTGGGTGATGGCCACTTATGGTTCCGCTCTTACAGCGGCTCACTTTTGAAGAGCGCAAAAGTAAGCAAAACGCTCTTGCCCCACCACTCGGCTCCTCGCTTAGGCTCGGTGTGCCCTCACTCCGGCTTTGGACCGTGGGCCGCCGCGATGGGCCATCCTTGGCCCAGCGCGGCTAACCCGGCGTCCTGCCGGGTTACCCACGCTCCAAAGCCTGCGTTCGGCCAGCGTGGTTTAACGGGGCGCCTAAGATCAAAATCAAGATCAACAGCAAGAGCACAGCGGCCTACCGGCCGGCTTGAGTGTTGAAGAGCAAAATCAAAAGCTAAAGCGGGCACGGTCAAATGTGGGAGCTGGTTTGCCTGCGATGGCATCACCTCGGTGTGTCTGAAAAACCGAGTTGTCTGCATCGCAGGCAAGCCAGCTCCCACAGAAAAACAGAGCCACCCCGCCCGTAGCAGCTGTCGAGCGCCAGCGAGGCTGCGTGCTTTTGATCTGCTTTTGACTTTGATCTGCGGGCCCCGTTAACCACGATGGCCGCAAGTAGGCACGGTGGAGCCTGGGCGAGGCACCGAGTGGTGGGGCAAAGCGTTTTTTGGTTACTTTTTTAGGCGTTTGTAAAAAAGTGGCTCGCTGTAAGAGCGAAACCATAAGTGGCCGTTACCTAAATAACGGATATACACCCACACCCCACCACTAAATCCAAAACAAAAAAAAGGCGACCGAAGTCGCCCAAAATGCCTTGCGTGCTCATGTATCCCGAAAAGACCTAAGGCTTCTTACGCTTGTTAGCGTCTTTCCAGATAAAAATTCCAAACCCTACAAAGAACATCACCATGAGGCCAACCGTCAGCACTCCGGCAAATACCACATTATCGAAAAACATGACCGGCCTCCTGCACTTGCCCTGTTGCGATAGGGCTAAGTTAACCAAGAAGACGAAAGAAGAAATTGACGAGGATCAATGTCGCCCGCGACGGGGCGTAAAGAAGGGAAATAACTGACCTGCATCAAACGATGCAGGCTATATCAACGCTTTTTCGGTTTGTTTTTCGGCTTTTTCTTGGCCTTACCCAACGGCATCGCCTGCTCAAACGCCTGACGCACTTCATTCAGTCGTTTGTCATTCAGATCATGGACACGTTTGGCCCGTTCGGCATTCAGGTCTATCAGTTTGTCATCGTCACTCATGGCTTGGCTTACGTAATGGCTGGGATGCCCCAATAATGCGTCCTGCGCCAATCCCACGTAAACAAAATCGGTGTCATCCCGCGCATTTGCCCGCAAAATCACCCCATCCCAACCCTCACACAGAGCGTTCGACGTGGCACTGCACAAGGACCTTCCCCCACTCCTGGCCCTGCGCGCCTTTGAAGCCGTGGCCCGGAATCTGAGTTTTATCAAGGCTGCCGCCGAACTGTCGGTGACCCAAAGCGCCCTCAGCCATCAAGTGCAGAAGCTCGAACAACATCTGGGCAAGCCTCTATTTGTCCGACGCACCCGCGCCATCGATCTGACCGAAGACGGCCAACACTACTACGACCAAATCCGCCCCGCCCTCGACGTCATCGCCGCCGCTACCCGCCAGCAACAAATACCACCCGCCACCAGCGTGCTGCGCGTCGGCCTGCTCGCCTCGTTCGCCACCTTGTGGCTGGCGCCGCGCCTGGCCGGGTTTCTTAGCCGCTACCCGCACATCCAGGTGGAGTTGGTACCCGCGATTCAACTGGCAGATGTCGCCGCCGCCGAGGTCGACCTGGCGATTCGCTACGGCAAAGGCGACTGGGCCGACGTGCAGGCCACCCGCTTGATGAGCGAAACCCTGTCACCGGTTTGCAGCCCAGCTTTCAAGGCCAGCCTACTGGAGAACGGCCCCCTGCTGATGGCCACCTCGCACCGCCCTTTCGAGTGGACCGACTGGTCCCGGCATTACCAAGTGGATGTGGAGCACTACCCCAAGGCACTGTTACACGACTACAACATCGTGGTGGAAGCTGCCGTCGCCGGCCAGGGCATCGCCATGGGCCGCCACCGCCTGATCGAGCGCAGGTTGAAGGACGGCACATTGGTGGAAGCCTTCGACCAGCCGCCCTACCACAGCGAGATCGGTTACTGGCTGATCACCTCGCAAGGCGGTACCAGCCAAGCGGCCAACTGTTTCAGTGAATGGCTGCGGGAAATCTGTGCTGACGCATGAGTTATTTCGATACGTCGAGTGAGATCTATCCGTTTGTCGACCCAAACCACGCCGCCCATGCTGAAGACTCTTCCCAAGAGGATTCAACATGAGCCACTCCATCTCGCAACGCGTACAAGCCCTCGGCCTGAGCCTACCAACACCCAGCCAGCCGATCGCCAACTACGTCAATTACGTGATCAGCCAGAACCAACTGTTTATCTCCGGCCAAATTCCGCTGCTGGACGGCAAGCCGACGTACATTGGCCGACTCGGCGAGTCCATCAGCGAAGACGAAGGCGCTAAAGCCGCCGAACTCGCTGCGCTGGGCCTGCTCGCACAATTGAGCGATGCCTTGGGCGATGACCTGTCGCGGCTGGTGCGCATCATTCGGTTGGGCGTGTTTATCGCCAGCAGCGGTGATTTCCAGCGCCAGGGCGCAGTGGCCAATGGCGCCTCGAACCTGCTGGTGAACGCCCTTGGCGACAAAGGTCGCCATGTCCGTACTGCCGTGGGCGTCGCCAGTTTGCCAGGCGGCGTGGCAGTGGAGGTTGATGCCATTTTCGAGCTGCAGCCGTGACCGCGCTGTCCCTGACCGAGGTCCGGGAGCTGCGGGACGAAACGCCGGGCTGCCAGTCCGGCATCGTCCACTTCAACCACGCCGGGGCCTCCTTGCCAAGCCAGGGGACGCTCGACGCAATCATTGACCAGTTGCAACGCGAAGCCCGTGACGGCCCGATGGAGGCCGGCGAGCACGGGTCGCTGCTGGCGGAGAAAGCCCGTCGCGCGGCGGCGCAATTGCTCAACGCCCCCGTGTCATCGATTGCCTTCGCCAGCAGCGGCTCGACCGCCTGGAGCATGGCGTTCCAGGCGCTGGGCCCATGGCACCCGGGCGACCGCATTCTGGTGGGCCGCCACGAATGGGGCGGCAACCTGGCGAGCATGCAGACGGCCGTGCAAGCGGGTGCGCACGTGGAGGTAATCCCTTGCGATGAAACCGGCGCGGTGTCCGTCGCCGGCCTGGAAGCCATGCTCGACGCCCGGGTGCGGTTGATCGACCTGACCTGGCTCCCCGCCAACAGCGGCTTGATCAACCCTGCCGAGGCCATCGGCGCGCTGGCCAAGCGTCATGGCATCGCCTACTTCATCGACGCCGGACAAGCCATCGGCCAGGTGCCGGTGGATGTGCAAACGCTGCACTGCGATGTGCTCAAGGGCGCCGGGCGCAAGCATCTGCGCGGCCCACGCGGAACCGCATTGCTGTATGTGCGTCCGGATTTTCTTGAACGTTTGAACCCAGCCCAGCGCGATGTGTTTTCTGCGCCCTGGAGCCCTGCGGGTTTCGACTTGCGCAACGACGCCCGGCGCTTTGAAACCAGCGAAGTGTCATTCGCGTTGCTGGCAGGCCTGGGCAATGCACTGCAGGAGGTCAATCGACTGGGCGTTGAGCGGATTCGCCGGACGGTTCGGCTTCTAAGTGACACGATCCGCGAAGAACTTAGCGGGATCGAGGGGATTACCGTGCATGATTTGGGCATTGCCGGAAACCAGTCAGGCCTGATCGCCTTCAACCTGGCCGGCTGGGACGCCTTTGAGCTCAAGCGGCGCATGGGGCTCAAGCGGATCAACATCGGTGCCAACGGCGTGCCCTACACCCCGCTGGACATGCAGGCGCGCGAGCTGGACAGCGTGGCGCGAATCTCCGTGAGCTACCTCAACACCGCGCACGATATCGAGCAACTGGTAGCCGCCCTGCACGAACTGCGGGATTAAACCTCGACGTCCACCCACAGGCCTTGCCGTGGCGCATCTTCAATCAGCGGCACCACCGGCACGGTGTTGTCGGCGTTGAGTTCGTCGCCGGGAATGGCCAGGTGCTGCTCCGAATCCTCATCGGCTTCGCGGCGGCGCTTTTGCTGTTCCTGCTGGCGTCGCTGTTCCTCGCGCAGCAACAGGGCTGCTTCCTCGGGGTCGCGCTTTTGCAGGTCGATGGTGCTTTCGTTGGAGCCTGGTTGAACCGGCGCCACAGGCGGGATATCCGGTTTCTGGCGCACCGGATCAAGCTGCGACGTGACCGGCACAACACTCAAGGGCAGCATGGGTGGCAGCATATTAATAGTCTCCTGTTCAGCAGACTGTCGGCTGCGTGGGTGACGACTTGAGCGTCAAGCCGCCAACTTGTGAACCAATCGTCATCTATCCGACGAACATACAGCCCTTTTTCTTGCCGCTTGTAGCTTAAAGCTTGAAGCTGCACCTATTCCTTTTGGTCTGGAAGCCGTGTTCCGTTAGAATAGTCGGCTTTTTCACGGCGGGAGTCAGGCAGCATGGCGCAGCAGTATCAACCGGGGCAACGCTGGATTAGTGACAGCGAAGCAGAGCTGGGGTTAGGCACCGTTCTGGCACAGGACGGCCGCTTGTTAACCGTGCTCTATCCGGCCACTGGCGACACCCGCCAGTATGCGCTACGGAATGCGCCCCTCACTCGCGTGAGGTTTTCGCCGGGTGACACCATCACCCATTTCGAAGGCTGGAAAATGACCGTGCAAGAGGTCGACGATGTCGACGGCCTGCTGGTCTACCACGGCCTCAATGGGCAGAACGAGCAGGTCACCCTGCCGGAAACCCAACTCTCGAACTTCATCCAGTTCCGTCTGGCCAGCGACCGTCTGTTCGCCGGCCAGATCGACCCGCTGCCCTGGTTCTCCCTGCGCTATCACACCCTGGAACACACCAGCCGCCAGTTGCAGTCCTCGCTTTGGGGTCTGGGCGGCGTGCGTGCGCAACCGATCGCGCACCAGCTGCACATCGCCCGTGAAGTTGCCGACCGCATCGCGCCGCGTGTTCTGCTGGCGGACGAGGTGGGCCTGGGCAAGACCATCGAAGCTGGCCTGGTGATCCATCGCCAGTTGCTGTCCGGTCGCGCCAACCGCGTGCTGATCCTGGTGCCGGAAAACCTCCAGCACCAGTGGCTGGTGGAAATGCGCCGCCGCTTCAACCTGCAGGTGGCGCTGTTCGACGAAGAGCGCTTTATCGAAAGCGATGCCACCAACCCGTTCGAAGACACCCAGCTTGCGCTGGTGGCCCTGGAATGGCTGGTGGACGACGAGAAAGCCCAGGACGCGTTGTTCGCCGCCGGCTGGGACCTGCTGGTGGTCGACGAAGCTCACCACCTGGTCTGGCACGAAGAAAAAGCCAGCCCCGAATACTCGCTGGTGGAACAACTGGCCGAAGTGATTCCCGGTGTACTGCTGCTCACTGCAACCCCTGAGCAATTGGGCCAGGACAGCCACTTCGCGCGCCTGCGCCTGCTGGACCCGAATCGTTTCCACGACCTGCACGCCTTCCGCGCCGAGAGCGAAAACTATCGCCCGGTGGCCGAAGCCGTTCAGGAGCTGCTGGACAAGGGCCGCCTCTCGCCCGCCGCCCACAAGACCATCCAGGGTTTCCTCGGCGACGAAGGCGAAGCGCTGCTGACCGCCGTCAACGATGGCGATGCCGAAGCCAGCGCCCGTTTGGTACGCGAACTGCTCGACCGCCACGGCACCGGCCGCGTGCTGTTCCGCAACACCCGCGCCGCCGTACAAGGCTTCCCGGAGCGCAAGCTGCACGCCTACCCGCTGCCGTGCCCGGACGAATACCTCGAACTGCCCCTGGGCGAACACGCCGAGCTGTACCCGGAAGTCAGCTTCCAGTCCCAGCCGGATGTGGATGAAGAACAACGCTGGTGGCGTTTCGACCCGCGCGTCGAGTGGCTGATCGACCAGCTGAAAATGCTCAAGCGCACCAAAGTCCTGGTGATCTGCGCCCACGCCGAAACCGCCATGGACCTGGAAGACGCCCTGCGCGTGCGTTCCGGTATCCCGGCCACGGTGTTCCACGAGGGCATGAACATCCTCGAGCGCGACCGCGCCGCTGCTTACTTTGCGGATGAAGAGTTTGGCGCCCAGGTGCTGATCTGCTCGGAAATCGGCAGTGAAGGCCGCAACTTCCAGTTCTCCCACCACTTGGTGCTGTTCGACCTGCCGTCCCACCCGGATCTGCTGGAACAGCGGATCGGCCGTCTGGACCGGATCGGCCAGAAGCATGTGATCGAACTGCATGTGCCGTACCTGGAAACCAGTCCGCAAGAGCGGCTATTCCAGTGGTACCACGAAGCGCTGAACGCGTTCCTCAACACCTGCCCGACCGGCAACGCCTTGCAGCACCAGTTCGGCCCGCGCCTGCTGCCGCTGCTGGAAAATGCCGACGACGGCGAGTGGCAAGCGCTGATCGACGAAGCCCGTGCCGAGCGCGAGCGCCTCGAAGCCGAACTGCACACCGGCCGCGATCGTTTGCTGGAGCTCAACTCCGGCGGTGCCGGTGAAGGTGATGCGCTGGTGGAAGCCATCCTCGAGCAAGACGACCAGTTCACCCTGCCGATCTACATGGAAACCCTATTCGACGCCTTCGGCATCGACAGCGAAGACCATTCGGAAAACGCGCTGATCCTCAAGCCCAGCGAAAAAATGCTCGACGCCAGCTTCCCCCTGGGCGACGACGAAGGCGTGACCATCACCTACGATCGCAACCAGGCGCTGTCCCGCGAAGACATGCAGTTCATCACCTGGGAACACCCGATGGTGCAGGGCGGCATGGACCTGGTGCTGTCCGGTTCCATGGGCAACACCGCCGTGGCGCTGATCAAGAACAAGGCGCTCAAGCCGGGCACCGTGTTGCTGGAACTGCTCTACGTCAGCGAAGTGGTTGCCCCGCGTTCGCTGCAATTGGGCCGTTACCTGCCGCCGGCTGCGCTGCGTTGCCTGCTGGATGCCAACGGCAATGACCTGTCGGGCCGCGTGTCATTCCTGACCTTGAACGACCAGCTGGAAAGCGTGCCCCGGGCCAGCGCCAACAAGTTCGTCCAGGCCCAGCGCGACCAGCTGACGCCACGGATCAACGCCGGCGAAGAGAAGATCGCCCCGCGTCACGCCGAGCGTGTAGCCGAGGCTCAACGTCGCCTGGCGGCGGACACCGACGAAGAACTGGCGCGCCTGACCGCGTTGCAAGCGGTCAACCCGACCGTGCGTGACAGCGAACTGGTTGCCCTGCGCCAACAGCGCGAGCAAGGCCTGGCCATGCTCGACAAGGCGGCGCTGCGACTGGAAGCGATTCGGGTATTGGTCGCGGGCTAACTTCGCCGCCCTACCCTGCCAAACAAAAAGGCCCGCGTAATGCGGGCCTTTTTTATTCACTGGGTTTCATCGGTGACCCTGATGCCCTCATCGCGGGCAAGCCCGGCTCCCACAATGACCGTGTACATCAGCGACAACTCGGTCAACTGTGGGAGCTGGCTTGCCTGCGATGGCCTTACCTCGGTCTCAGGCAGTAACCGCCGTAGCCGGCACCTCCACCACCCCCAACCCATCCTTCATCCGCTTGGCATCGCGCACAAAACTGCGGGACGCCTGGAACAGAAACAGCATGGTCAGAAACAGCGCCACCGGAATCAGGTACATGGCATCGTGCAAGCCTATGGCTTTATAAGCCTCGGTCATCTGCTCCGCCCCCGCCGCATACATCGCCGAATGGGCAAAATGATCCGACAGCCCGCCCACCACAATCGGCCCCATGCCACCGCCCAGCAAATACAAGCCGGCGAAGAACAACGCCATCGCCGTGGCCCGCAGGCGCGGCTCGACCACGTCCTGGATCGCCGTGTACACGCAGGTGTAGAAGTTATAGGCAAACAGCCAGCCCACACTGAACAACGCCACAAACACACCAATCTCGATCCGCCCGGCGTGCAACGCCCAAGCAGTGGTGACGGTAGAGATGATCAAGCTGCACGCCGCGAACAACAACCGGCCATTCGCGATGCGTTGATGGATCTTGTCGGCAATCCAGCCGCCCAGGGTCAGGCCCACCAGGCCGGTAATACCGACGATAACACCGGTGGCGACTGCCGCATCCTGTAACGGCAGCAGGAAATAGCGCTGCAGCATCGGCACCAGGAACGAGTTGCAGGCATAGGTGGCGAAGTTGAAGCACAAGCCTGCCAGCACCAGCCATAGAAACGTCGGCACCGCCAGCACCCGGCGAATCGGCCGGTCGACTTTCTCCTGGGAGACTTGCACGGTTTCTGCGGCGCCGCGCTTGGGCTCCTTGATGTAGAACATGAACACCGCAAGAATCAGCCCCGGCACCGCGGCAATAAAGAACGGCGCACGCCAGCTGTCGAACGCCTTGACCATCGCACCAATGGTAAAGAACGCCAGCAACAGGCCCAAGGGCAGGCCCAGCATGAAGATCCCCATGGCCCGCGCCCGGCGGTGAGCCGGAAACAGGTCACCGATCAGCGAATTGGCCGCTGGTGCATAACTGGCCTCGCCGATGCCGATGCCCATGCGCACCAGCAAAAACGTCCAGAAGCTGCCCACCAGACCGTTGACCGCCGTCAGGCCACTCCACGCCGCCAGGCCCCAGCCCATGAGTTTGCTGCGCGAGCCGGTATCGGCCATGCGCCCGAGGGGCAAGCCGGCAATCGCATAAACAATGGTGAACGCAGTGCCGATGATGCCGAGCTGGAAATCGCTGAGGTGCCACTCCATGCGGATCGGTTCGATGATAATCGCGGGGATGGTGCGGTCGAAAAAGTTGAACAGGTTGGCCAGGAACAACAGGAACAGAATGCGCCAGGCATTCGCCGCTTGGGTCGAGTTCTGCATGGGTCCGTCTCTTTTATTGTTATGTGAGCCGCGATGCCAGACGCATCCTGAGCCCGGAACCTGCAATCTAGTCAGCCCCGTGGGGATTGTCTGTAATGATTCGTAAGTCTGATGTCACTCCATCGGGCGACTCGGGCTGTCATCCCTAATCATTTAGTTCTAGTTATTTATAAACTCATCGCCAAATGATTAGAAGCAATCTGCCATCAGCCCTTGTAACCCGCTCACGCTCTCTATACTGAAAGACGCAGTCAGACTAAAACTCTGTGACGGGACATGCTATGGAATGGCTTGGTTTGCATTTTTTTACCGACCTTCCGGACAGCGGGCACTTATTACTCAATTGCAGTCATAACCCCTTTCTGGTGCTTCTGGCTTACGTGGTGGCCTGTGCAGCGGGCTTCGGCACCCTGGACATGGCCGAGCGGGTCGGCCATGTCGACAACCCCAAGGCTCAACGGCACTGGCGCTGGGTAGGTGCGGGCTGCCTGGCAGGCGGAATCTGGTCGACCCACTTCATCAGCATGCTGGCCTTCCAGGCGCCTATCGCAATTCACTACGAATTGATCATGACGTTCGCCTCGCTGCTGATCGCCCTGATCGCGTCGCTGTTCGCCATGCAAACCCTCAGTCACCCCAGGCTGCGCCTGCACCAATATGTGCTGGCATCGGTGTGGATGGGGCTGGGCATTGCGTTGATGCACTACGTGGGCATGTCGGCCATGCGCTCCGAGGCGGGCGTGTATTTCGAGACCGGGCTGTTCCTGGCCTCGGTGTTGATCGCCATCGGCGCCAGCCTCGCGGCGTTGCTGCTGTCGTTGTACTTGCGCAACGGCACCGGCATGTTTCATCAATTACTTAAGTACGCCGCCAGCCTGGTGCTCGGCGCCGGCATTATCAGCATGCACTTCACCGGCATGGCGGCCATGCAACTGCTGGTGCCCGAGGACCTTGTTCCGTCGGCGCTGCCCGTGGACAACAACCCCATCCAACTGGGCCTGCTGGTAGCGGTCATCGCCTTGCTGGTGATCGGCAGCAGCATCAGCGCTGCGCTGGCAGACAAGAAGCTGCAACACAAGGAAACCGACCTGCGCCGGGTCAATGCACTGCTCACCGAACTCGACCAGGCCCGCGCCTCGCTGCAACAGGTGGCGCACTACGACGCCTTGACCAGCCTGCTCAACCGCCGCGGCTTCAACCAGATCTTCGCCGAGAAGCTCGCAGAAAAAACCGCCACCGACGGCATGCTGGCGGTGATCTTCCTGGATATCGACCACTTCAAGCGCATCAACGACAGCCTCGGCCATGACGCCGGCGACGAATTGCTCACGGTGCTGGCCGGCCATATCAAAAGCTCGGTACGCAGCCACGACGACGTGGTCGCGCGGTTTGGCGGTGACGAGTTCTGCATCCTGATCAGCATTCACCATCGCGATGAAGCGCGGCACATGGCCCAACGCATCATGCAGAAAATGAAAGACCCCATCGAGTTGGCTGGCCGGCGCATGGTGATGACCACCAGCATCGGCATCAGCCTGTTCCCCGAAGACGGAAAAACCAGCGAGGAGCTACTCAAAACTGCCGACCTGGCGTTGTATCAGTCCAAGGATACCGGGCGTAACAACCTGAACTTCTTCAGCTCCAACCTGAAAACCCGGGCTTTCCTGGAACTGCAACTGGAGGAAGAACTGCGCGCCGCGCTGCGGGGCAAAAACGAGCTGGTGCTGTTTTATCAACCGATTCTTGACCTGAAAAAAGGCCGGATCACACGCCTCGAAGCCCTGGTGCGTTGGCAACATCCCCAACACGGCTTGCTGACCCCTGACCGGTTCATTGGCATTGCTGAAAACAATGGCCTGATTGCCGAACTGGATCACTGGGTCCTGCGCCAGGCCTGCCACGACCTCAGCCTGCTGTCGGAGCAGGGTCATACGGAATTGATCATGGCGGTCAATTGTTCGGCCTTGAACCTGACTCGTGACGAACTGGCCGATGAAATCGAAAACGCCCTGCGCTTCGGCGGGATCGCCGCCAATCGCCTGGAACTGGAAGTGACCGAAAACGCCCTGATGGGCAATATCAGCAGCACCCTGGCACTGCTGCGGCAAATCCGCGCATTGGGCGTGTCGCTGTCCATCGACGACTTCGGCACCGGCTATTCGTCCCTCGCCTACCTCAAGCGCCTGCCGCTGAATACCTTGAAAATCGACCGCTCGTTTATCCAGGACATTCCCAAATCCGCCACCGACATCGATATCGTCCAGGCCATTATCGGCATGGCCCACACCCTGCATCTGCAAGTCGTGACCGAAGGCGTAGAGACCCTGCAACAATTGGAAGTGGTACAAAAACACGGCTGTGATTTCGTTCAGGGTTACTTGCTCAGCGCTGCGGTACCGATGAGTGACATCAGCGCAGTGATCAAAGGCCTCGACCAGCACAACATGTTCAGCCTGCTGGGCCTTACAGGCAGTGAACCCGCCCCCAAAGACCCGCCTTCGGGCCGTACGGGCCCCGCCTCCATCGTCAGGCCAATTCGCTGACGCCGAAAATTTGGCAAATCGCCATCACTTCACTAAAGAATCCCGACGAACGGCCGATTCATCAGAGTCCGGCCAGGATTTCCCCTTAAAACCCTAGGGTTAAACCCTCCCGCCCAGGACCAGGACGCACTGTAAAGTCGCGATCTCTCATTCCGTGATGGCCACTTGATACCTCTTCAGCCATCCGTCCAGGCACATGGCGCACAATGACTTCTAAAAATAACTCTGCCACCGCGGTATCCGACGTGTTGCTGACAGCCCCTGCGGAAAAACCCTCAGGCTCAAAGTCATTGAGCACCGCCCGCCCACTGGCCACCCAGCAGTACCTGTACTTCACCGAGACCAACACCGACCGCATCCTCGACAACCTCGACGGCCTGCGCGACATGGTGTTCCCGCGCGCACCGCACCTGGAAGTCGACAGCGAACTGCGCAACGAGCAGGAATTCCCCTCGGTGTGCCTGATCGGCCTGGGCCGCTGCGGCTCGAACATTGCCCTGGATGTGGCAGAGCTGGTGTACAACGCCCGCAAGTTCTACCTCAACGAATTCAGCAACGAAGACAAATCCACCGACAAGGGCTACCGCCCCGCCCAGTGGATTCGCAACAACCTGCGCCTGGGGTCGAACAAAGGCACCAAGCCGGTGTTCCTGGTCGAGCCGCTGGTGATGCTGGGCGACCTGGACAAGGACATCGCCGGGCGCATCCGTTTCTCGCGCAAGGGAGAGAAAAGCGGTTTCCTGCGGGACTACAGCAAGATGAAAATCATGGACCTCTCGGAAGTCCATGCCGGTGGCGCCGGTAACGCGCCGATCCTTGGCCAGTACCTGGCCAAAATCATCCTCAACAAAGACACCCAGCGCTTTTCCAGCCCCGACTGGAAGATGATCCACTCGTACCTGATCGACTCCTGCGGCATCAAGGCCAACCAGTCCCGCCTGTACTTCTCGATCTTCAGCGCCGGCGGCGGTACCGGCTCGGGGATGGCCTCGGAGTTCGGCCTGGCCCAGCAGCACTCGTACATGAACAAGACGTTCGACACCAAGCCCGCCGACGAACATGACAGTAAAAGCGGCCACGCCTTTGTGTTCGAGCCGATCTTCACCAGCGGTATTTGTGTGCTGCCGAACATCTCCGATCACCGCAGTGAAATGTCCGAGGCGCTGCACATCAACGCCGGGCGGCTGCTGTGCAAATACCTCTCGGAAGAATGGGATTTCTCGTACAACTTCGACAATGAAGACAGCAGCGAGGCCAGCGTGAAAGGCCGCATCCGGCCGTGGAACGCGATGATGCTGATCTCCAACGACATCATGCGGTATGCCGAAGAAAGCGATGACGGCAACATCCAGAACATTGATGTCAATGCCATGGAGAAGCACGCCAACCAGTACATCTCACAACAGATCTTCAACATTCTGACGGCCCAAGCGGTTACCACCGACTACGACCAGACCTACTTCCGTCGGGCCGGGATCGACATCGGCGAGACCATCCGCCTGGATGCCAACGACCTGTTTATGAGCCTGGCCGGCCCGGTGGCGATTGCGTATGCCGAATCGGTGGTGCCGGAAACGCCCGCGCCTTCGAGTGACAAGTTCAAGGTGTTCGAAAAAGAACCACAGCGGCTGAATATCGATGACTTGTTTTTCCGCTCCATTGACCTGCCGCATTTCAACAAGGTGACCCAGGCGATCGAGGGCATCAGCCTGTTGCCGATTGAGTCCAAGCGCTACAAAGCCTCCTTGGAGCAGTACAAGAATTCCGGGTATGACGCGGCGGCGTTGCATGACCTGCACTTCTTCAAGAACTGCTCGTCGGTGGTGTCGATTGTGTCGTTGCCCAAGGATTACAAGCTGTCCTATATGGACCTGAATCGGCTCAAGACGCACCTCAACAGTCTGTTTCCCAACACGACGCTCAAGCGGTATGCGCTGGTGATCGGGGCGTCGGCCAACTTGTCGCTCACGACCTTGATCGCTAAGAGTCCGTGTTTGTCGGATGATTTTTTGACGTTGATCGTGGCGTTTATCAAGCGCTGCTTTGCGAGGAATCCGTATCGGTTTGATGACACGCTGGATAACTCGATTCTGGATTTCATCATCCATGAGGATTTTGATGAAGACCGGATTGATGAGCTGCTCAATGAGTTTGAGAACCCGGCGAAGATCCTGGACACCAACTGGTATGCCATCAAGCCTATGTATGAGAAGAAGTATCGTGAGTTGATCAACGACAAGGACAAGTTTGTCTCGATCAACGATATTCGGCTGTCGCGGGATTGTGTGAAGAAGGCGATCAAGTACCTGCGTGAGATTTATCGTCACCGGATTGGGAAGACCAAGGTTATTTCGCTGAATAACCATACCGGGAAGACGGCGTAGGCTTTGTTGTTGCTGGGGTGGGGTGTATATCCGTTATTTGGGTTGGGGCTGATATTGGTTCCGCTCTTACAGCGGCTCACTTTTGAAGAGCGCAAAAGTAAGCAAAACGCTCTTGCCCCACCACTCGGCACCTCGCTAATGCTCGGTGTGCCCTCACTCCGGCTTTGGACCGTGGGCCGCCGTCATGGGCCATCCCTGGCCCAGGACGGCTAACCTGGCGTCCTGCCAGGTTACCCACGCTCCAAAGCCTGCGTTCGGCCAGCGTGGTTTAACGGGGCGCCTAAGATCAAAATCAAGATCAAAAGCAAGAGCACAGGGGTACCGGCCGGCTTGAGTGTGGTGAAGCAACAGCAAAATCAAAAGCTAAAGCTAAAGCGGGCACGGTCCAAATGTGGGAGCTGGCTTGCCTGCGATAGCATCAACTGGGTGTACCTAATACACCGAGGTGTCTGCATCGCAGGCAAGCCAGCTCCCACAGAAAAGCAGATCTGCATTCGCTCTGGCTTTTAACACTCAAGCCGGCCGGGAGGCCGCTGTGCTCTGCTTTTGATCTGCTTTTGATTTTGATCTGCGGGCCCCGTTAACCACGATGGCCGCAAGTAGGCACGGTGGAGCGGGTAAACCGGCAGGACGCCGGTTTAGCCGCGCCGGGCCATGGATGGCCCGTCGCGGCGGCCCGCGGAATCGGGCCGGAGTGCGGGCATGCCGAGCCTAGGCGAGGCACCGAGTGGTGGGGCAGAGACCTTTTGGTTACTTTTGGGGCGTTTGCCAAAAGTGACCCGCTGTAAGAGCGGAACCATAGGTGGCCGTTACCTAAATAACGGATATGTACACACACCCAGAAACAATTCCCAGCGCATTCCCTCGCTACCAAAACTGTTCCCATGACGCGCACGTAACCCCCGCCTGTGACCTTTCTCTACGGCAACATGCCATCACCGCGAATGCAGTTACCCGCCTACACACTTAAACCCAGAAAAATCACGCACCATTTTCGCGCAGTCATTTCCTACGCCGCCCTTTCCTGGATCAGAATCCACGGCGAAACCACCACCGCCCACAAACTCGGGTCCCGCTCAACCAGGTCCAACGCCCGCGTCGCAGACACCTCGCCAAGACTCCCCGCAGCCAGCCAGGCAGCGACTTTCTCACGGTTGTCCTCAGCCATGCCCTCGGCGGCCTCGATCAAATCCAGCCCGGCATCGACCCACAATAGGGCACCCTTGGCAAAGAACGGCTCAAGCTCCTTCCAGGAAATTTCCGCGGTTTCACCAAGCAGCTTGGCATAGAGGGTGCTAGGTTCTTGCGTCATGGGAGTTCACCTGAAGAAAAAATCGGCGCAATCATACCGTCGAGCTCCAGGCAGAAAAACCCAGTTGCAAATGAGGCACCGAACGAAAGTGTCAGGAAAGCCAAGGATTGCCCGGAACTCTGGCATCACCCCCGCCGCAATTCTGTCTTTTTCTTTCATTTAAGCGACATACCCGGGTTTTGCCCCCAGCAGCCAGCTTTTCAAGCGATCAACCGGCGCTCTACACTGTACCGGTACAGTTGCCAGGCCGCTGCCGGGGGATATCCGAGATATCTGATCCGGTTCTGCAGCTCACAAGGCCGCTAGAACTATAAAAAATACAACAGTAAGAGTGGAGCACTATGAATAAGGCTACTAAGCAGATTTCCAAACTGTTTGCCGCTATGGTCCTGGCCGGGGTTGCCAGCCATTCGTTCGCAGCTGACACCATCAAGATCGGTATTGCCGGCCCTAAAACCGGCCCTGTGACCCAGTACGGCGACATGCAGTTCATGGGTGCCAAGCAGGCCATCGCCGACATCAACGCCAAGGGCGGCGTAGATGGCAAAATGCTCGAAGCCAAAGAATACGACGACGCTTGCGATCCAAAACAAGCCGTGGCCGTAGCCAACAAAGTGGTCAACGACGGCGTCAAGTTCGTGGTTGGTCACCTTTGCTCCAGCTCCACTCAGCCAGCATCCGACATCTACGAAGACGAAGGCGTGATCATGATCACCCCGGCTGCCACCAGCCCGGAAATCACGTCCCGTGGCTACAAGCTGGTCTTCCGTACCATCGGCCTGGACAGCGCCCAAGGCCCAGCCGCCGGTAACTACATCGCCGACCACGTGAAGCCGAAAGTCGTAGCCGTTATCCACGACAAGCAGCAGTACGGTGAAGGCATCGCCACCGCCGTCAAGCAGACCCTGGAGAAGAAAGGCGTGAAAGTTGCCCTCTTCGAAGGCATCAACGCTGGCGACAAAGACTTCGGTTCGCTGATTCAGAAGCTCAAGCAAGCCAACGTCGACTTCGTCTACTACGGCGGCTACCACCCGGAGCTGGGCCTGATCCTGCGCCAAGCCAAGGAAAAAGGCGTGAACGCCAAGTTCATGGGCCCTGAAGGCGTCGGCAACGACTCCATCTCGCAAATCGCCCAGGGCGCTTCCGAAGGCCTGCTGGTCACCCTGCCGAAGTCTTTCGACACCGATCCTGCCAACAAGGCAATCGTTGAAGAGTTCACCAAGAACAAGCAGGACCCAACCGGTCCGTTCGTGTTCCCGGCCTACTCGGCTGTTGAAGTAATCGCCGGCGGTATCGCTGCCGCGAAGAGCGAAGACACCGCCAAAGTGGCTGCTGCCATCCACGCCGGTACCTTCAAGACCCCGACCGGCGACCTGAGCTTCGACGCCAAGGGCGACCTGAAGGACTTCAAGTTCGTGGTCTACGAATGGCACTTCGGCAAACCAAAAACCGAAGTTTCCCCTCAGTAAGCCAGGCGTTACTGGTCAACAAGCCCACTGTGCAAGCAGTGGGCTTTGTTTTACGAGGTTTATGGGCCTGTCACCCGCGATCCGGGCGCTGGCTCACCTGAAAATCTTAAAACCGTCACCAGCGGTTCGCTGGCAAACGCTTTGTGCAACCTGATCACAGAACAGGGCACCGAGCCGGAAATTGACTCCACCAGTGAAATGCGTATCGGGTTTTTAGGAGCGCTGTAATGCCTGAGATCTATCATTTTTTCCAAACGCTGGTTAACGGCATGACCGTTGGCAGCACCTATGCCTTGATAGCCATTGGCTACACAATGGTTTACGGCATCATTGGAATGATTAACTTCGCCCATGGCGAGGTGTACATGATTGGTTCCTACGTGGCCTTCATCGCCCTTGCCGGGCTGGCCATGCTGGGTATCCACTCCCTGCCGCTGTTGATGACCGCTGCGTTCCTGGCGTCCATCGTCGTAACCAGTGCCTATGGCTACAGTATCGAACGCGTTGCGTACCGCCCCTTGCGTGGCAGCAACCGCTTGATCCCGCTGATCTCTGCGATCGGCATGTCGATTTTCCTGCAGAACACCGTATTGCTGTCCCAGGATTCCAAGGACAAATCCATTCCCAACCTGATCCCGGGGAGCTTCTCCTTCGGCCCAGGTGGCGCACAAGAAGTGCTGATTTCCTACATGCAGGTCCTGGTCTTCGTCGTCACCCTGGTGGCAATGCTCGGCCTGACCCTGTTCATCTCTCGCTCCCGTCTGGGGCGTGCCTGCCGGGCCTGCGCCGAAGACATCAAGATGGCCAACCTGTTGGGCATCAACACCAACAACATCATCGCCCTGACCTTCGTCATCGGTGCCGCACTGGCGGCCATCGCCGCTGTATTGCTGAGCATGCAGTATGGCGTGATCAACCCCAACGCCGGTTTCCTGGTGGGCCTCAAGGCCTTCACCGCAGCGGTATTGGGCGGCATCGGCAGCATTCCGGGTGCGATGCTCGGCGGGCTGGTGCTGGGGGTGGCTGAAGCCTTTGGCGCCGATGTGTTCGGCGACCAGTACAAGGACGTGGTGGCATTCGGTCTATTGGTTCTGGTGCTGTTGTTCCGGCCGACCGGCATTCTGGGCCGTCCGGAGGTTGAGAAAGTATGAGCAGATATCTTAAATCGGCGTTTTTCAGCGCCTTGCTGGTGTGGGCCGTGGCCTTTCCGGTACTCGGCCTCAAGCTGAGCATTGTCGGGATCAACCTCGAAGTGCATGGCACCGGTCCCGTGACATTGACCATCATTGCCCTGTGCTCGGTGTTGATGTTCCTGCGCGTGCTGTTTACCCAGCAGGTCGGTGCACTCCTCAAGTCCAACCGTGGCCCGTTGGTTTCGCCCAAGGTCAGTCAGTTCCTGACCCTGCCGCGCACCCAGCGCTACATCATCATTGGCCTGATCGTGGCCGCGTTGATCTGGCCGTTCTTCGGTTCCCGGGGTGCGGTGGACATCGCGACACTGATCCTGATCTACGTGTTGCTGGGCCTGGGCCTGAACATCGTGGTGGGTCTCGCCGGCCTGCTCGACCTGGGCTATGTGGGCTTCTACGCAGTGGGTGCCTACACCTACGCGTTGCTCTCGCACTACCTGGGCTGGGGCTTCTGGATCTGCCTGCCACTGGCCGGCATGGCGGCGGCCACATTTGGCTTCCTGCTGGGCTTCCCGGTACTGCGCTTGCGCGGTGACTATCTGGCGATCGTGACCCTGGGCTTCGGGGAAATCATCCGTCTGTTCCTGCGTAACCTCACCGATATCACCGGCGGCCCCAACGGCATCAGCAGCATCCCCAAGCCGACGTTCTTCGGGTTGTCGTTCGACCGCACCGCGGCCGAAGGCGTGCAGACTTTCCACGAGTACTTCGGGATCGACTACAACCCGGTCAGCAAAGTGGTGTTCCTGTACCTGGTGGCCCTGCTGCTGGCACTGGCGGCGCTGTTCGTGATCAACCGCCTGCTGCGCATGCCGATCGGCCGCGCGTGGGAAGCGCTGCGCGAAGATGAAATCGCCTGCCGTGCACTAGGCATGAACCCGACCGTCATCAAGCTTTCGGCATTCACCCTCGGGGCAACCTTCGCCGGTTTTGCTGGCAGCTTCTTCGCCGCTCGCCAGGGCCTGGTGACACCGGAGTCGTTCACCTTCATCGAGTCGGCGATCATCCTCGCCATCGTGGTACTGGGTGGCATGGGCTCGCAGCTGGGCGTGATCCTCGCGGCGATCGTGATGATCCTGCTGCCGGAAATGATGCGTGAGTTCAGCGAATACCGCATGTTGATGTTCGGCGCCATGATGGTGCTGATGATGATCTGGCGTCCTCAAGGCCTGCTGCCCATGCAACGTCCACACATGGAGCTGCGCAAATGAGCCGCGAGATCCTGAAAGTCGAAAATTTGAGCATGCGCTTCGGCGGTTTGCTCGCGGTCAACGGCGTGGCCCTGACCGTACAAGAGAAGCAGGTTGTGGCTCTTATCGGCCCCAACGGCGCCGGCAAGACCACGGTGTTCAACTGCCTGACCGGGTTCTACAAGCCGGCTGGCGGCACCATCCTGCTGGATGGCCAGCCGATTCAGGGCCTGGCCGGTCACGAGATTGCCCGCAAGGGCGTGGTGCGAACCTTCCAGAACGTGCGGCTGTTCAAGGACATGACAGCGGTCGAGAACCTCTTGATCGCCCAGCACCGTCACCTGAACACCAACTTCTTTGCCGGCCTGTTCAAGACTCCGTCGTTCCGCAAGAGCGAGCGCGAGGCCATGGAATATGCAGCGTACTGGCTGGACAAGGTCAACCTCACCGAGTTTGCCAACCGTCCTGCCGGTACCCTGGCCTACGGTCAGCAACGTCGCCTGGAAATCGCCCGCTGCATGATGACCCGTCCGCGGATCCTCATGCTCGACGAACCGGCCGCCGGCCTGAACCCCAAGGAAACCGAAGACCTCAAGGCGCTGATCAGCGTGCTGCGTGAAGAAAACAACGCCACCGTGCTGCTGATTGAACACGACATGAAACTGGTCATGAGCATCTCCGACCATATCGTGGTGATCAACCAGGGCACGCCACTGGCCGACGGTACGCCGGAGCAGATCCGTGACAACCCGGCCGTGATCAAAGCCTATTTGGGGGAAGCGTAAAATGCTGCAATTCGAAAACGTTTCCACTTTCTACGGCAAGATCCAGGCACTGCACAGCGTCAACGTCGAAGTGCGCCAGGGCGAAATCGTCACCCTGATCGGGGCCAACGGTGCCGGTAAATCCACGCTGCTGATGACCTTGTGCGGTTCGCCCCAGGCCCACAGCGGCAGCATCCGCTACATGGGTGAGGAACTGGTGGGCCAGGCCTCCTCGGAGATCATGCGCAAGAGCATTGCCGTGGTTCCGGAAGGCCGCCGGGTATTTGCCCGCCTGACCGTGGAAGAGAACCTCGCCATGGGCGGGTTCTTCACCGACAAGGGCGATTACCAGGAGCAGATGGACAAGGTGCTGCACCTGTTCCCGCGGCTCAAGGAACGCTTCAGCCAGCGCGGCGGCACCATGTCCGGCGGCGAACAGCAAATGCTCGCCATCGGCCGCGCGCTGATGAGCAAGCCCAAGCTGTTGCTTCTGGACGAACCGTCCCTGGGACTGGCACCGATCATCATCCAGCAGATCTTCGACATCATCGAACAGCTGCGCAAGGACGGTGTGACGGTGTTCCTGGTGGAGCAGAACGCCAACCAGGCACTGAAGATTGCCGACCGTGCCTATGTGCTGGAAAACGGCCGCGTGGTGATGCAGGGCAGCGGCGAACAACTGCTGACCGATCCGAAAGTGCGTGAGGCTTATTTGGGCGGTTGATGCCGTCTGGAAGTAGAAGCCGGCCTCTGTGGGAGCTGGCTTGCCTGCGATAGCATCGCCTCGGTGGAACTGAAACACCGAGGCGTCAGCATCGCAGGCAAGCCAGCTCCCACATTTGTTTTGCGAAACCTGAAATTATTTTCCCCTGGTTTGTAACGAATCCCTTCCCCCTATCTCTAGTGGTGTAAGCAGGCAACTACGCTTGCCAACCCAACCCACTGCTGGAGATACACCATGACTACCAAAACCCGCTCGCTGTCCGCTGCCACCCTCGTCCTGGCCCTGGGTTCGGCCCTGAGCCTGTCCGCCCTGACCACCACCGCCCACGCCGCCGATGACATGCAGAAATGCTTCGGTGTAGCCGAAGCCGGCAAGAACGATTGCGCTGCAGGCGCCGGCACTTCCTGCGCGGGCACCTCGAAGGTCAAGGATCAGGCCAACGCCTGGAAACTGGTCCCGGCCGGTACCTGCCTGAAAACCCCAAGCACCACCTCGCCAACCGGCTTCGGCCAGGAAGCTACCTTCACCGCCAAGTCCTGAAACCCTGCACAGCCTGAGTACTGACGATGACGCTCTCATTCACCCACTCCATCTCCCAGGCTCAGGCGCCCGGCCTCCCCCGTCGGGCCGGGCTGGGGCTCAAGGACGAGCACTTCAGTGAAGTGCTCGAGACTTCCCCCGACATCGGTTTTTTTGAAGTCCACGCCGAAAACTACATGGTGGCCGGCGGGCCTTTCCATCACTACCTGGGCTTGATCCGCGAACAGTACCCGCTGTCGCTGCACGGTGTGGGCCTGTCCATCGGCGGCGAAGGTCCGCTGAACGATGAGCACCTTGAGCGCTTGGCCACGCTGATCGAGCGCTATCAACCCCACTCCTTTTCCGAACACCTGGCCTGGTCCAGCCACGGCCCGGTGTTTCTCAATGATCTGCTGCCGCTGGCGTATGACGATGAAACCCTGAAGCGGGTGTGCGAACACATCGACCAGGTACAAACCCGCCTGCAGCGGCCCATGCTGTTGGAGAACCCGTCAACCTATCTGCAATTCCAGTGCTCCACCCTGGAAGAGACCGACTTCATCAGCGAAGCGATCCGCCGCACCGGCTGCGGGCTGCTGCTGGACGTGAATAATGTGTATGTGTCGTGCATCAACCATCAGCAAGACCCGCTGAAGTACATCGAGGCCTTGCCGTTGCACGCCGTGGGCGAGATTCATCTGGCAGGGTTTGCCGAAGACACCGACAGCCTCGGCGACCGTTTGCTGATTGACGATCACGGCGCCCCCATCGACAACGCGGTGTGGCAGCTCTACCAGCACGTGCTCACCCGCACCGGGCCGGTCGCCACGCTGATCGAACGCGACAACCAGGTGCCGGCGTTCAGCGTGCTGCATGCTGAAGCGCGCCAAGCCGACCGGTTTCTGCTGGAGGCGCGCGCATGAGCCGCCAGGACGTGTTTACCCGCGCCTTGCTGTCCCCCGAGGAAAGCTGCCCCGAAGGTTTGTTCAGCCGTAACGGCGCCGATCCGGCCAGTCGTTTTGCGGTGTACCGCAACAATGTCCACAGCTCACTGATCAACGCCCTGGCCGCCGGCTACCCGGTCACTCTGCAACTGGTGGGCGATGAGTTTTTTCGGGCGATGGCCGGTGTGTATGTCCAGGATTTCCCACCGACCAGTCCACTGATCAATGAGTACGGCGGCGACCTGGCTGACTTTATCCAGGGCTTCGCCCCCGCCGCCAGCGTGCCATATCTAGCCGACGTGGCGCGCCTGGAGCGATTGCGGGTCAGGGCCTACCACGCGGCGGACGCACTGCAACTGGATCAGCAGGAAATCATCGCCGCCCTGCAACAACAGTCGGACTTGGGCGAACTGCGCCTGCAACTGCATCCGTCCCTGGCCACCCTGAACTCGGCCTACGCCGTGGTGGCGTTATGGGCTGCTCACCAGACAGGCGAATCCCTCGCCACCCTCGACCCCTTCCATGCCCAAAGCGCGCTGGTGCTGCGCAACGGCCTGCACGTGCAGGTATTTCACATCGACAGCGGCGCAGCCGCGTTTATCAACAGCCTGAACAACGGTTGGCCGCTGGAGATGGCCGTGGCCTACGCCCTCGATGCAGCCGCCGAATTTGATCTGCATCAATGCCTGGCCCTGCTGATCGGCCATGGCGCCATCACCCACTTGCACACAGAACCCAAGGTATCGCCATGAACACCCCCGCTCCCGGGCTGATCCAACGGATCATCCAGCTCTTCGAGAAAATCTCCTACAGCCTGATCGCCTTCGTCGCACGCTTCTCTATCGCCGCGGTGTTCTGGAAATCCGGACAGACCAAGGTCGAAGGCCTCGCCGTGGACCTGATCGGCGGTACGTTCCAACTGGGCTGGCCGCACTTGGCGCCGTCCACCCTGCCGCTGTTTCGCAGCGAATATCATGTGCCGCTGTTGTCAGCGGAAGTGGCGGCGCATATGGCCGCGTTCGCCGAGCATTTTTTCCCGGTGCTGATCCTGGTGGGGTTTGCCACGCGGTTCTCGGCGCTGGCTCTACTGGGCATGACCCTGACCATCCAGCTGTTCGTCTACCCGGACGCCTACCCGACCCACGGCACCTGGATCGCACTGTTGTTGCTGTTGATGGCCAAGGGGCCGGGCTGCTTCTCCATCGATCACCTGATTGCCCGGCGCTTGCGCTAAAGGCGATCCAGGGCCTCGCCGCTGCGCTTGAACCAGCCCACCAGATAATCTGCGAGTACCTGAGTGCGGCGCGGCAGGCCCCCCTGATACGGATGGACCAAGTACATCGGCATGCTGCGGGTCTGATAATCCCGCAGGAGCCAGCGCAAGCGCCCCTCAGCCAATTCCGTGTGCAACACATAAGAGGGCAGACGCGCGATGCCCGCCCCCACCAGCGCCGCCTTCTTCAACAAGTTGTAATGGTTGGAGGCAAAGGTCCCGGATACGCGAACCCGCAGCAGCTCATGCTGTTGGTGATACAGCCACTCTTCACGGCCGCTGTAGTGGCTGTTCAGCAAGCAGTTGTGGCCCACCAGTTCCGCCGGTGTCAGCGGCTCGCCGTGCTGTTCCAGATAGGCCGGGCTGGCGCAGGTCATCTCGTGCCAGGCCAGCAGCGGCTTGGCCACCAGTCGCTCGTCGTTGGCGACTTCCGAGCGTACCGCCAGGTCAAAGCCGTCCCGCCCCAGGTCTCGATACTGGTTGTTGAGCTCCAGTTCGATCTGCACCTGCGGGTACTCCCGGGAAAACTCCAGCAGCAAACCATCGAAGAAGGTTTCGCCCAAGGAAACCGGAACCGTCATACGCACCGGGCCGACCAGGTCGTCCTTGAGCCTGGCCAGTGCCTGACGTGCCCGTTCCACCTGGACCACCAACGCCTGGGCCTGCGGCAACAGTGCCGCCCCCGCTGCCGTCAGGCTCAAACGACGCGTGGTTCGATGCAACAACACCACCGAAAACTGCGCTTCCAGCTGGCTGATGCGCTTGGACAGTTGCCCCTTGCTGCAGCCCAACTGCTGAGCCGCCAGGGTAAAGCTGCCGGCTTCGATCAACACCGCAAACGCCGCCAAGTCATCCATTTCGCTCATGGATTGTTTCCATTTGAAAACCAAAGGTTGCCTATTAGTGCACTTATCCGCGCAAAAAATCACTCTAGACTGAAACCTCACCTACACATCTGGAGGAAGGCACGATGAAAATCCTGTTGATTGGCGCAAGCGGCACCGTGGGTTCGGCGGTCAAGGCAGAACTGTCCCAACGGCATGAAGTGATCAGCATCGGTCGCAAGAGTGGCGAGTTCCAGGTCGACATCAGCGACAGCGCCTCGATCCGCAAACTGTTCGAACAAACCGGCAAGTTCGACGCACTGATCTGCGCCGCCGGCAGCGTCAACTTCGTGCCTCTGGGGGACATGAGCGCCAGCGATTTTGACCTGGGCCTGCAAGACAAGCTGATGGGCCAGGTGAACCTGCTGCTGATTGGCCGCGAGTTCGCCAATGACGGCGCATCGTTCACCTTCACCAGCGGCATTCTCAACCGCGATCCGATTCGCACCGGTGCTTCGGCGGCCCTGGTCAACGGCGCGCTGGATGCATTCGTGAAAGCTGCGGCGATCGAACTGCCCCGCGGCCTGCGCATCAACTCGGTGAGCCCGACCGTGCTGCTGGAAGCCATGGGCAGCTACGCGCCGTACTTCCGTGGCTACAAACCGGCTCCAGGTGCAGACGTGGCGCTGGCCTACGCGAAAAGCGTGGAAGGCTTGCAGACCGGGCAGACGTTTATCGTCGGTTGATTCAACCTGTGTCCCGGGCTTGTGATGCATCGCCAGCCTGCGTAACGTGGCGGCACTTATCAGGAGACCCGATAATGCGTGCCGCCCGTACCCTAGCTCTGTTTGCCTTGTTGCCCCTGTTCACCGCCTGCCAGATGTTCGAGAACGAGCCGGCCAAGCCCTCTCTCGCCGGGTTGACCCGCATGCAGGGCGAGCTGACGGCGCAGGGTGACAAACTGCTGTTCCAGCCCTGCAACGACAAACGCAATTACGTGGTCAACGACACCGGCGGCACCAGCATCCTGCAGGAGGCCGCCTCCCTGGCCGGCCAGCAAGGCGCACTGTTTGCCGACCTGCGTGGCAAGTTCTCCGGCGTCGCCAGCGGCACCCAGGGCACGGTGGACCTGCAACAGGTGTACCGCGTCGAACGCTCGACCTCGGCCTGCGATGATCCGGATTTCAAGCGCATGATCCTGCGGGCCAACGGCCACAAGCCGGCCTGGGCGATGAACGTTACCGCCAAGGGCATGGTGCTGGAGCGTGAAGGCCAGCCGCCATTGGCCGTGCCGTATGTGGAAGAACAATCGGGCGACGGACGGTTCAACCTGATGACCGAAGCCAATAACCAGCACATCGAACTCTGGGTGGCCCCGCAACGCTGTGTCGACAGCGTCAGCGGCAGCCTGCAGCACATGTCCGCCGAGCTTCGGGTCAACGGCCAGGTGCAACGCGGTTGCGCGTCGTTCGGCGGCTCGCGGGACGACTGATTGTCCGCTGCGCTGTTTTAACATGACGGGAAACCGCTGTTGGGGCTTATAATCGCCGGTTTGCAAAACAGCCGGCCTCTTTGCCCGCCGCCTACCGGATTCCTGTCATGTTACGAATCACCGAACTCAAGCTGCCCATCGACCATCCCGAAGAAGACCTGCGGCCTGCCATTGTGCAGCGCCTGGGCATCGCCAGTGATGACCTGCTCGATTTCACCCTGTTCAAACGCAGCTACGACGCCCGCAAGAAATCGTCGGAGCTGTGCTTCATCTACACCATCGACCTGGAAGTCAAAGGCGAGGCGGCCCTGCTGCTCAAGTTCGCCGACGACCGCAACGTCAACCCGGCACCGGACATCAGCTACAAGGTCGTGGGCCATGCGCCGGAAGGCCTGACCGAGCGGCCGATCGTCGTCGGTTTTGGCCCGTGCGGTATCTTCGCCGGACTGTTGCTGGCGCAGATGGGCTTCAAGCCGATCATCCTCGAACGCGGCCGCGAAGTGCGCCAGCGCACCAAGGACACCTGGGGCCTGTGGCGCAAAAACGTTCTGAACCCCGAATCCAACGTGCAGTTTGGTGAAGGCGGCGCCGGGACCTTCTCCGACGGCAAGCTCTACAGCCAGATCAAGGACCCGAAATTCCACGGCCGCAAGGTGCTGCACGAGTTCGTCAAGGCCGGCGCGCCGGACGAAATCCTCTACGTCAGCAAGCCGCACATCGGTACCTTCCGCCTGACCGGCGTGGTGGAGAACATGCGCCAGCAGATCATCGCCCTGGGCGGTGAAGTGCGCTTTGAGCAGCGGGTGACCGACGTGCTGATCGAAGACGGTCAGTTGAATGGCGTGGTGGTGGATGGCGGCGAACAGATCCTGTCGAAACACGTGATCCTCGCCCTCGGCCACAGCGCCCGTGACACCTTCCGCATGCTGCATGGCCGTGGCGTGTACATGGAAGCCAAGCCGTTCTCGGTGGGTTTCCGGATCGAACACCCGCAGTCACTGATCGACGCCGCGCGCCTGGGCAAGTACGCCGGGCACCCGAAACTCGGCGCTGCTGATTACAAACTGGTGCACCATGCCAAGAACGGCCGTTCGGTGTACAGCTTCTGCATGTGCCCGGGCGGCACCGTGGTCGCGGCGACATCAGAGCCGAATCGCGTAGTGACCAACGGCATGAGCCAATACTCGCGCAACGAACGCAACGCCAACTCCGGGATCGTGGTGGGCATCACCCCGGAAGTGGATTACCCGGGCGGCCCGCTGGCCGGGATCGAGTTGCAGGAGCGCCTGGAATCCCACGCGTTCATCCTCGGCGGCAGCAACTACGAAGCACCGGCGCAACTGGTGGGTGATTTCATTGCGGGCAAGCCGTCCACCGCCATCGGCACCGTGGAACCGTCCTATAAGCCCGGCGTGGCCTGGGGTGACTTGGCCCTGGCGCTGCCGGACTTTGCCATCGAAGCCATCCGCGAAGCACTGCCGGCGTTCGAGAAGCAGATCAAGGGTTACTCGCTGCACGACGCAGTGCTGACCGGGATCGAGACCCGCACTTCATCGCCGCTGCGGATTACCCGTAACGAATCGATGCAGAGCCTGAACGTGAAAGGCCTGTTCCCCGCGGGCGAAGGTGCCGGTTATGCCGGTGGTATTTTGTCGGCGGGTGTCGACGGGATTCGGATCGCCGAGGCGTTGGCGCGGAATATGTTGGGCCTGGAGGCTTAACACCTCTTCCGCAAACGACGCGGATCAAATGTGGGAGCCGGGCTTGCCCGCGATGGCGATGTGTCATTCAACAGTGATGTTGCCTGATGTATCGCCATCGCGGGCAAGCCCGGCTCCCACATTGTCTTGTGTGGTATGGAAGATTTTAGATATTGGCGCGCAGGATGCTTTCCGGCAACGGTTGCCCCCGCTCAACACTCGCCGCAACGGCCGCAATCAACCCCTCCAACTCGTACCCCTGCCCTGCCAGCCAGGCCTGATCGTAATAGGTCGTGGCATAGCGCTCCCCACCGTCGCACAAGATCGCCACAATCGAGCCCGACTCCCCCGCCGCTTTCATCTGCTGCGCCGCGATCAACGCGCCGATCAGGTTGGTACCGCTGGAGCCCCCCACTCGCCGTCCCAAGCGCTGCGCCAGATAATGCATGGCCGCCAGTGACAGTGCATCCGGCACCTTGACCATCGCATCAATCACCTTGGGCAAGAACGACGCCTCAACCCGAGGCCGGCCAATACCTTCAATGCGTGAACCACACTCCAAACGCAGGCTCGCATCGCCGCTCAGGTAGTAATCAAAAAACACCGAACGCTCCGCGTCCGCGCACAACACCCGGGTGCAGTGCTGGCGATAACGCACATAACGCCCCAACGTCGCCGTTGTGCCACCCGTGCCTGGGCTGGAAATCAGCCAACTCGGCTCCGGGTAACGCTCAAAGCGCAGTTGCTGGAAGATCGATTCGGCAATGTTGTTGTTCGCCCGCCAGTCGGTGGCGCGTTCGGCGTAGGTGAACTGGTCCATGAAGTGACCGCCGCTTTCCTGCGCCAGTCGCTCGGACTCGGCGTAGATCTGCGTCGGATCCTGTACCAGATGGCTCTTGCCACCATAGAACGCGATCTGCGCAATCTTTTCCTGGGAGGTGGTAGCCGGCATTACCGCAATAAACGGCAAGCCCAGCAGCCGGGCGAAGTACGCTTCGGAAATCGCCGTGGAGCCGCTGGACGCCTCGATCACCGGTGCGCCGGGCTTGAGCCAGCCGTTACACAACGCATAGAGGAACAACGAGCGCGCCAACCGATGTTTCAGGCTGCCGGTGGGATGGCTGGACTCATCCTTGAAATACAACTCGATATCCGGCAAACCCGGCAACGGCAAGGGGATCAGGTGGGTGTCGGCACTGCGCTGGAAGTCCGCTTCAATAATACGAATGGCTTCGCGGGCCCATTGGCGGTTGTCGCTCATGATCGGTTTCTCTAAGGATTTCAGACTAGATCTTAGGATGTTTCCTACACTCCACACAGATACAGTCATGACTCAATTGGACACACAATTTCCGGGGTTTGGCGCGCAAGTGTTGAGACCGATCCCTTATAACAAATAAGAATATAACTTTTGTTTTAACAACTAACCGTACGGGTTAGGGTACCCACCTATTGAACTTTGATTGGAGAGCATCCCTTGCCTCTGCGTAGCACTTTCACCCGTTTCTTCCAGCTGGAAGCCGCCAGCGGTCTGCTCCTGATCGCTGCCGCCGCCCTGGCATTAATCATCAACAACTCACCGCTGTCGCACCTTTACGCGAGTTTTCTCGACGTCCCGGTGGTCGCACAAATCGGCGCGCTGAAAATCGCCAAGCCGGCGCTGCTGTGGATCAACGACGGCCTGATGGCCCTGTTCTTCCTGCTGATCGGCCTTGAAGTAAAACGCGAGTTGCTCGACGGCCAACTCTCCAAACCTTCGCAAGTGGTGCTGCCCGGCGCAGCAGCCATCGGCGGCATGGTTGTGCCGGCGTTGATCTACTGGGCGCTGAACAAGGACAACCCGGCAGCCCTCGGCGGCTGGGCGATTCCCATGGCCACCGACATTGCCTTCGCCCTCGGCGTATTGGCCTTGCTGGGCAAGCGCGTGCCGGTGTCGCTGAAGTTGTTCCTGATGACCCTGGCCATCATCGACGACCTTGGCGCAATCATCGTCATCGCCATCTTCTACTCCACCGACCTGTCCGGGGCCTCATTGGCCGGCGCAGCAGCGTGCCTGATCGCCTTGATTGCGATGAACCGGCTCGGTGTCGTCAAGCTGGGCCCCTACATGATTGTCGGGCTGATCCTGTGGGTCTGCGTGCTCAAGAGTGGCGTGCACGCGACCCTGGCGGGCGTGACATTGGCGTTCTGTATCCCGCTGCGCACCAAAAACGCCGAACCTTCACCACTGCTGACCCTGGAACATGCATTGCACCCCTGGGTGGCCTACGCGATCCTGCCGCTGTTTGCTTTTGCCAACGCAGGGGTTTCACTGACCGGCGTCAACCTGGAAAGCTTCACCCACCACGTGCCAATGGGCATCGCCGCCGGCCTGCTGCTGGGCAAGACCGTTGGCGTGCTGGGTTTCACCTGGGTCATGGTAAAAACCGGCCTCGCCGCACTGCCCGCCGGCGCCAACTGGGGCCAGGTCCTGGGCGTGGCGATCCTGTGCGGCATCGGCTTCACCATGAGCCTGTTTGTCGGTTCTCTGGCGTTTGTGCCGGGCAGCAGTGAATACGCAGGGATGGACCGGATGGGCATCCTGACCGGATCGATATTGGCGGCGCTGATCGGGTATGCAGTGACGGCGATGGCCAGTCGCAAGCAGGCGCTCGTTCAATCCTGACCATCACGAACAATCGTTCGCCCAACAAAAAACCCCAACCGGTCACCCGGTTGGGGTTTTTCTTTTCCTGCAGCCTTACCCTTAACGAGTAACGCGGCTGGTGCCGTTCACGGTCATGATGCGAACGCGGTCGCCGATGCGGAAGACTTCGTTCGGGTCAACGGCCTGGACGTAGGCGCGCATGCTGCCGTCGTCTTCACGAACAGTGACTTCGACGCCTTGAGTACGGGTCAGGCCTTCTTCAGCGGCCGAACCGAGCAAGCCACCGGCAACGGCACCGATAACGCCTGTGACGATACTGCCACGGCCACCGCCGATAGCGCTGCCGCCAACGCCGCCAACCACTGCGCCAGCAACGCCGCCGATTGGGGTCTTGGTGCCTTCGATTTTCACCGGACGCAGGGATTCAATGGTGCCCATGCGAACAGTCTGTACACGACGAGCTTCGTCACGGGAGTACGAGTCGCCGGTCAGACTCGAGGCGCAGCCACCCAGCAGCAGCGACAGGGTGGTAAAGCAGGCAACTAGTAAAACGGACTTACGCATAGCATCAACTCCAAAGGACAGGTATCCATTAAACCGCTGTGGCTTGCTGCCTGTCACGGCATGCCCGGCAGAAAATTGTTTTCATTCAGCCTTAGTACAGAGAGCCTGTACCGAAAAACTCGACGAACGGTAGCAACCCCACCTCCCTCAGGATCTTCATGGACGCTTTCACATTGTAGCCAACGGCTGCATGACGCGGCGCAACGCTACCCATCCGAGGCCTCTGACTAGAGACTTCGGCGTGCAGCGCTGCATTCAGGCGAGGTGACGAAAGGTGGGCTCAGGGCGCCAGCCGCTCACGGGTCCAGTCGGCACCCTGCAAGCGGTAGTTCAAGCGATCGTGCAAACGACTCGCGCGGCCTTGCCAGAACTCGATGCGCTGCGGCAGCAGGCGATAACCACCCCAGTGTTCGGGGCAGTCTGGCTGGGTATCACTGAAGCGTTGTTCGGTGGCCTTGAGCAGGTCCTGCAACTCTTCGCGATCCCTGATTACCCGGCTTTGCGGTGAAGCCCAGGCACCCAGGCGGCTGCCCAGGGGCCGGACCTGGAAGTAAGCGTCCGACTCCTCGGGCGTGACCTTGACCACCCGACCTTCGATGCGCACCTGGCGTTCGAGGGTCGGCCAGAAGAAGGTCATGGCAGCAAACGGCCGCGCCGCGAGCTGTTCACCCTTGGCACTCTGATAATTGGTGAAGAAGGTAAAGCCCTGGCTGTCCAGGCCCTTTAGCAGCAGGATCCGGCAATGTGGGCGCCCTTCGTGGTCGACCGTTGCCAGAGTCATGGCATTGGCCTCAACCGGTGGCTGCTCGGTTTTCACCGCGTCCGCAAACCACTGGTGGAACAAGGCAAACGGTTCGTCCGGGGCCTGGGCCTCGCTCAAACCGTCCCGTGTGTAGTCACGGCGCATATCGGCCAGTGCCTGGGTCATGCGGCTTTATCCTTCTCGCTCAAATAATCAGTTTTTTGCCTGGTCGTTGGTAGCGGCTGGAGCGGCGGCCTTGGCTGGTGCTGGCTTTTTAGCAGCTGGCTTGGCCGGGGCCTTTTTGGCCGCTGGCTTGGCAGCTGCTTTCTTGGCGACGGTTTTTTTCGCCGGAGCGGCAGCTTTTTTGACCGGAGCAGCGGCTGGAGCAGGAACGTCCTGCACAGCAACCATTTCAGCCTTCGGCGGGTTGGCCGAGTTGTACTTGCTCAGCAAGGCCAGCATGGTGGTGCGCTGGGTGAACAGGATCTCCATGCGACGGTTCAAGGCACGGCCCTGAGTGCTGTCGTTGGCGGCACGCGGCATCAGGTCGCCCATGCCACGCAGCATCAGGCGGTCCTGCTTCAGGCCGCTGAGGCTGAAGATCGAAGCGATGGACTGCGCGCGCTCTTTGGTCAGGGCCTGGCTTACCGGCTCGGCACCCGAGGTATCGACGTGGCCCAGGACCAGTACGGCGGTCTTCGGATCGCCTTCAACGGCCTTGGCAACACGGGTGAATGGACCCAGGGTCACCGGCAGCAACATCGCCGGGCGTTTCGGGTTGTAGGAGCCGTCAACCGGGGCAATCACGACCAATACGTTGTCGCGACGTTCCAGTTGCAGGTTGCTGTCTTTGATCGCGAGGCGCAGGCGCGGCTCGTAGTCGTCCAGCCAGGCCTGGGTGATTTTTGGATCAGGCATTGGAATGTTGGCAACGTCGACCTTGGCCAATGGCTTTGGCTTGCTTTCGAACGGCCACCACCATTTGGTATCGGTATCTGTCTTGGCAACGGCAGGTGCGGCAGCCGGTGCAGCGGCGGGCGCGGCGGATGCAGGCGTTGCAGCCTTGAGGTCAGCTTTCAGGTCGGCCTTGGCGTCGTCGGCTTTCGACGAGAACGGCCACCAACTGGAGCCGGTATCTGCCTTGGCAACCGGTGCCGGCGCCTGGGCAGGTGCTGCAGCGGCGGGAGCTACCGGCGCAGGCGCCTTGGCAGCGACGGCCGGCTTGGCATCCGGTTTGGTGTCGGCTTGGCTCACTGCATCCTTGGTAGCAGCCTTATCAGAACCAAATGACCACCAATGCCCACCTTCGGCATCATTTTGTGGGGTTTGTGCACAGCCAGTAATAGTGAGGCATAGCGCCAGTGCCAAGGACTTGTTCGATAACATGAGATATCCACAAAATGAGAAAAAACCAAGGGCCTGAATGACCCGTTAAACAGACGCTTTTGGAACATTAAAGTTACAACATTTTGCCTAGCGTCTTTTTGTATGTGCCTTTGTAACAAAAAAACGCAAGACAGCAAGCTATTTACAGACAACCGGCCAATATTCTTACCAACTTTTGCGCCCGCGGGTCCATAAGTACATAAGGCCCCAATGTATTGGTCACAAAACCAAAGGCTACATCATGTTCCGGATCAGCAAACCCCACCGAGCCCCCTGCCCCCGGATGCCCAAAGGCCCGTGGGCCAAGGCCGAACGTGGCGTTTGGTACTTGCGGTTGATCCAACATGCAACCCAACCCGAACCGGGTTTGTGTCAATAAGGTTTTATCCGGGCCGATACTGTGTTCACGGGTCAACTCTTCAAGCATGTCCGCTTCCAGCAAACTACCGTCGAGCAGCCCACTATAAAAACCCGCCAGACTTCGTGCATTACCGTGACCATTTGCCGCTGGCTGCTGCATGCGCCGCCATTCGGGTTTATTAGTGCTGGTCAGAATAGACGGCGGATTGGTAAATGCACGGGTAGTCATCGCCATCGGCTCGCGCATCGTTACTTGAAGTAAACGCTGTGCCGCCTCATCGCCTAAATTGCCCTTGCCTCGAGCTATATGGGCAACTCGATGAAATTCTTCGTCTGCCAGGCCTACATGAAAGTCCAGGCCCAATGGCCGCGCAACCCGGGCCACGATGGACTCACCCGGCCCACGACCGTCGGCGCGACGCAGCAGCTCGCCCACCAGCCAGCCGTAGGTAATCGCCGCATAGCCATGGCCTTCTCCGAGATTCCACCACGGCGCTTCGGCGGCGAGGGCGTCGACCATCATTTGCCAGTCGTACAGCGCTTCGGCAGGCAGCGTTTCACGCAGGGCCGGTAGCCCGGCCTGGTGGCAGAGCAGATGGCGCAGGGTGATGGCTTCTTTGCCGGCTGCAGCAAATTCCGGCCAGTATTTGGCGACCGGCGCATCAAGCTGCAGCTTGCCTTCTGCTACCAGTTGCAGCGCCGTGACGGCCGTAAAGGTCTTGGTGCAGGAGAACAGGTTGGCGATGGTGTCGCTGTGCCAGGCCTCGGCACCGTCCTTGTCGGCGGTACCGGCCCACAGGTCGACAACGGTTTCGCCGCCAATCTGAATGCACAACGCGGCGCCACGCTCCTGAGGGTCGTCGAACAGCGCGGCGAAGGCTTCACGCACCGCTTCGAATTGAAGCTCGTAATGACCCTGAATCTGCACCTAAGCCCCCTCGGAAAAGTACTACAAAAAGTGGCCGACATTGTTCCAGCCATTGAGTGATTTGTGAACCCGCACTCGTCGATCCGGCACCATCAATGACCCTTGCCGGAATGCCCACCGGAATGCCCTGCGCCCGGCCCGGCAGCATTGCCGTCACGCCCCGGTTTACCGCCTTCGCCGATGTGGACCGCAGCGGCCGCCTTGGCCTTTTCGGCCTCCTTGCCCAACTGGTCGACCGCCGCCAGGTTACTTTTACGCACGCTGTCGACAAAACCCTGGAACGGCACATCGGTGATGCCCACCAGGCCGAAGTGGCCGTTTTCGCCGTCCAGCAGACGACCGGTGACCGGCTGGTCCAGATACTGGAACCAGTGCACGCCAACAATCGATGGCTCGGTCATAGCCTGCTTGAGGAAGTTGGCGTAGGCAGTCCCGCGATCCTCTTCCCGGGCCAACTGCGTCACGCCGCCCCAGAACGGGCCACGGTCCGCCGAACCGAAGTTGAACTCGGTGATCAGCACCGGCTTGTCCAAAGCCCGCAGGGCCGCAAAGTCGTAACCATCCTGTGGCTTGAGGGTGTACATGTTGAAACTCAGCACATCGCAATACTGCGCGCAGGACGCCACTGATTCCGGGGTGCTGACGGCGTAACGGCCACCCAGCAACAGTTGGTTCGGCGCGTGCCATTTCAGTGCATCGGAGATGGTCTTGAAGTAGGCATCGGCAAAGGTTTTCTGGAAGTACTTGAAGTCCGCTTCGATTTCCGGGTGCTCGGGGTTTGGCATAGGCGGCACGAAGCCCGGGTCTTCCATCAACTCCCAAGCGGGCAGTTCGATGCCCCAGGCCTTGGACAGGCCGTCCTGATTGCGGTACTTGTCACGCAATTGCTTGAGAAACGCACGCTTGGCCGGCACGTCGGTGGTCATGCGCAGGGTGCCGTAGGCCAAGGCGTAGCGGGATTTAGCATCATCACCGGGACCGGCCCAGGCCAGTTCGTTGTCGGCAAAGAAGCCGATCAGCCACGGGTCGTCACGGTGGTCACGGGCGGCAATCGCCACCGCACGCTCGGTGGCCATGGCGAAACGCGGGTCGAACGGATCGGGCATGCCGCCCCACCAATCGGTACCGGTGCTGATGCTCGCGTAATCGCCGACGATCGACAGTGGCAAGGTGTAAGGCACACGGTCGGCGGTCGCCAGCTGCGGCGCACTCCAGTTGCCGACGGTGTTGAAGCCCCAGGCTTGCAGGCGGTCGAGGGTGTGGCTGACCCAGCGTTTCTGGTCGAAACCTTCAGGCGCACAGGGTGCCGGCGGCACGCACGGCTGGCCATAGGTACGTTGCAGGTTGGCGCCATAGAAGTCGTACCAGCGGCCAACATTGAAGCTGCGCCCCTGATCCGCGCCATTGCCGCTGCGGCTGTCGCCGCTTCCATAGTATTTGTCGAAAGGCTCGCCGGCCTTGGGCAGCGCGGCAAACATCCATTCGCGGCCTGCGACGTAGGTCTGGCTGTTGTCCGGGGCGACGGTGTTGACGCCCAGGGAGTAGAACGGATGGCCTTCCGGTGTCACCAGGTACCAGCGCCCGTCGCGCTTCTCGGTGCGGAAGAAGCCGCTGGCGTCAAAGGCCGGGCCCTTGTTCCAGCCGCCGTACTTGTCCAGGTACGCCTTGTCGCGCTCGGCCAGCCAGCCCTTGAGCTGTTGCTGCTCCTTGACCGCTGCGGCCCGCAACTGATCGTCACTGCTGACTTTCTCCGGCCACTTGGCACGGGTGGACTGCCCATAGGCATCCACCAGGTCGCTGTAGGTGGCCTTGAGTACCGGCTCGATATCCTGCACGCCAAAGCGCTCCAGCAGGATGCTTTGGGCGACATTGGGCTTGATCATCGACAGGGTCACCGACACGATCTGGTTGCGGTCGATCTCCCCTTCGCTGCTGGCCAGCAACACGCGCTGGCCATCGACGGTGATCGGCATCGGCGGGCCGGCCTTCATGCCCTGGCTCAGCGGCGAGTTGGCTTGCAACGGAATCAACAGCGTTTGCGCCGGGCCGGCTGGCAGGTCGATACGGCTGAACAGGGTCCGACCGTCATTGCTCTGCACCTTGACGTACAGGGTCAGCGCCCAGTCCATCGCGCTTTGGATACGCAGGCTCATCGCACCGGATTGCGACCAGTCCCAGGCACCGGTCTGCGGGCTGAGCACCACGCTTGGTTCGGCCGCCGGGTTGAAGGTAATACGGCGCAGCACTTCGCCTTCAGGGGTTTGTTCGGCGTTGTATTGCGGCAGGCTGGCGTCCTGGGTCGCTACATTGACCACATCGGCGGGCCGTACAAAGTTGAACAGGGTTTGTTGCCCGGCAGGCGCAGCCAGCAATGGCGCGGCAAACAACAAGGCAAAAACAGCGGGCAGCGTGCGAATCATGTGAACAAGGTTCTCCCAAACGGCCGGTGACTGGCCTGATGACGTGAAGCAATGGTGAGATAGACCACGAAGTGGGCGAATTCGCCCACGGGGTCTTAAGAAATTTCCCGCCGAAACGGCGGCAAAGCATTCAGGATAGCTTTCCCGTAGCGCTGGGTAACCAGACGCCGGTCAAGCAAGGTGATGGTGCCGCGGTCTTCTTCGGTACGCAGCAGGCGCCCGCAGGCCTGGACCAGCTTCAAGGAGGCGTCCGGCACCGAGATCTCCATGAACGGATTACCGCCCCGGGCTTCGATCCATTCGGCCAACGCGGCCTCCACCGGATCATCCGGTACCGAGAACGGGATCTTGGCGATCACCACGTGTTCGCAGTAAGCGCCGGGCAAATCCACACCCTCAGCGAAACTCGCGAGGCCGAACAGGACGCTGGAATCGCCGCCATCCACCCGCGCCTTATGCTTGTTCAGGGTTTCCTGTTTCGACAGGTTGCCCTGAATAAACACCTGCTTGCGCCAGTCACGGTCGAGGCCGTCGAACACGTCCTGCATCTGTTTGCGGGACGAGAACAACACCAGCGTGCCCCGGGACCCCTCTACCAACGAGGGCAGGTCACGAATGATCGCCGCCGTGTGGGCCGGCGCATCCCGTGGGTCGGCCTTGAGGTCCGGCACCCGCAGCACACCGGCGTCGGCGTGATGGAACGGGCTTGGCACCACGGCGGTGACCGCCTTTTTCGGCAGCCCGGCGCGCATGCGGAAGCGGTCGAAGGTGCCCAGGGCCGTCAGCGTCGCCGAGGTGACCAAGGCACCGTAGGCCACATTCCACAGGTTGCGTCGGAGCATTTCCGCCGCCAGGATCGGGCTGGCGTTGACCTCGATATCAAACAACGCACCGCTTTCCGACAAAGTCAGCCAACGGGCCATGGGCGGGTTGTCTTCCGGGTCTTCGACGGTAAACGCGGTCCACAACTCCCAGTTGCCCTGGGAGCGGGACAGCAGGCTGCCAAACAGCGGGTACCATTCTTCGGCCTGGTTGCTGGCGATACCGATGTTGACCTCGCCGTCCATGCCTTCCTTGAGCAGATCGGTGAGGCGGGTGAACAAGTCGGTCAGGCGTGAAAATCCCTTCTTCAGCTCGACACCCATTTCCCGCATGTGCTCGGGGATCAGCCCGCCAACGAAACGATGGCGCGGCCGTTCGCGGCCTTCCACGTCTTCGCCGGGCTTGAAGTCTGCCACCTGCTCACAGGCGCTGAACATGAATTGCTGCTGGGTCTTGATCTCCCGCGCCAGCTCCGGAACCTGCTCGATCAACTTGCCCAGGTCGCCGGGCAGCGGGTGCTGGGCGAGCAACTTGGTAAGGTTCTTGGCGGTGGTTTCCAGCCAATCGGCGGTGGAGCGCAGGCGCGTGTAGTGGGCGAAGTGGCCGATGGCCTTGTCGGGCAGGTGATGGCCTTCGTCGAACACGTAGAGCGTGTCACGCGGATCTGGCAGCACGGCACCGCCGCCCAGGGCCAGGTCCGCAAGGACCATGTCATGGTTGGTGACAATAACGTCGACCTTGCCCATGCCTTCCCTGGCCTTGTAGAAGGCGCACTGGCCGAAGTTGGGGCAATGACGGTTGGTGCACTGGCTGTGGTCGGTGGTCAGGCGCGCCCAGTCGGCGTCTTCCAGGGCATTGGGCCAGCTGTCGCGGTCGCCGTCCCATTTATTGCCGGCGAGTTTCTCGATCATGCTGGTAAACAGCTTCTGACTGACCTCATCGACTTCGATCTTGAAGCCTTCTTCTTCGAACAGCGAGGCAGTAGCGGTTTGCGCGTGGCCTTCCTGCAACAGCACGTCGAGCTTGGACAGGCACATATAGCGCCCACGGCCCTTGGCCAGGGCGAACGTAAAGTTCAGGCCGCTGTTACGCATCAGGTCGGGCAGGTCTTTGTAGACAATCTGCTCCTGCAGGGCGACGGTAGCGGTGGCAATCACCAGGCGCTTGCCGGCGGCCTTGGCGGTGGGGATCGCCGCCAGGCTGTAGGCCACGGTTTTACCGGTACCGGTGCCGGCCTCGACGGCCACCACGGCGGGGTCGCCACTGCGCCGACCTTCGTCGTCGGTGTCGATATCCCCGAGGACCTTGGCAACTTCGGCGATCATCAGGCGCTGGCCGTACCGCGGTTTCAAGCTCTTGGCTTCGAGAAAACGCGAGTAGGCGCCCTGGATCGTGGTTTTGAGTTCAGTGCTGATCATGGATAGTCGGGCGCAAAAAACGCTGGATAAATTTTCAGTGGTTCGGATCGGCCGCTATCATACCCCGCTAATTAATCCCGCGCAGAACGGAGTACCCCAATGACCGTCTTTAGCTTCGCTTACACGCTGCATGTACTGGCTGCCCTGATCTGGGTCGGCGGTATGTTTTTCGCCTGGATGATCCTGCGCCCCGCCGCCATGGCTGCGCTGGACGGGCCTGCCCGGCTGAAACTCTGGGTAAATGTGTTTCAACGTTTTTTCGTGTGGGTGTGGGTCGCGGTGCTGGTCTTGCCGATCAGCGGTGTCGGCCTGCTGCAACTGCGCTTCAACGGGTTTGAGACCGCGCCGCGTTATGTGCAGGTCATGATGGGGTTGTATGTGGTGATGACGGCGCTGTTTATCCGGATTCAGGCGCTGAAGTTGCCGGAGCTGCGCACGGCGGTGGCGGCTGAGGATTGGCCGGCCGGGGCGGCGGCGTTGGGGCAGATTCGTAAATTGGTGGGGATTAATTTGATGGTGGGGTTGGTGCTGGTGGCGATCGCTTCGGCACGGCCAATGTTCTGAGGAGCCTAGTAGACCGCTTTCGCGAGCAAGCCCGCTCCCACATTTGGAATGCATTTCAAATGTGGGAGCGGGCTTGCTCGCGAAAGCGTCAGGCCAGTCGCCTCAGAGCCTTTGAACAGTCACAGCACCCGCAGGCCCTGCTGGCCCCGGCTGCCCTTCCAACCCGGCCCGGCCCTTTTCGCCGCCATCCGCGCGGTACACCAGGCACCCCTTGGACTGCCCGCCTTTACCTGGCTTGCCCGCCGTGCCCGCCAAACCACCGGCACCGCCGTCTACCCAGACTTTGATCTTCTCGCCCGGAAAGTCCTGCGGCAACTCCACACGGACCTGCGCGCCCGCCGCGCCCGGCAGTCCGTCGCCGCCGTTATCGCCATTGGAACCGCGCCCGGCCGAACCCCAGGTGCAACCCGGGTCTTCGCCGTTGGCACCGTCCAGCCCGGCATAACCCTGGGCACCCGCACCACCGCGGGCATCCACCGACAATTCATCGGCCGTCAGCGAGTTAATCCGCAAGACCAAGTCACGCCCCGCCTTGGCCGGACGTTCATGGGTACCGGGAGCACCCCGTGAGGTGATCTGGCTGCCATGTTCCAGCTGCGCCTGGCGCACCTGCAGTTGCAGGGGGGTGCTGCCGGGCACGATGGCGATGCGCGCGTCGCGGCCCAGGTGCAGTTCATCCACCGTCACCTGGGTGATATTGGCGGGGATCAGCAAGGTGCCGTAATCCGCCACGTCCAGTCGCTCCAGTTGCAACACGCCACTGCTGTTGGGCAGGCGCATCAACGAGTTGGTCTCGACGCTGACACTCTGGGCCAGGGCAATGGGGCTGACCAACAGGGCCAACAGAAAAACCTTACGCATGATTGGCCTCCTTGTTTACATCATTAGTCGGTGTCGGCGTCGAAAAGCTCTGCACATGGAACATACCCACCAGCAGGATCTGCAAGCGGTCACGCCAGGGATGGGCACGGGATTTCACACTGCCGTTGAACAACAGCAGCTCTAGAATATGGGTCAACAACAATAGGCTGCCGGCCAGATTGACCAACAGGTGGAAAGGGTTGATCAGCGGTGTGAACAGATTGACCACCACCACGGCCCAAAACAGCAACGTCAAACACTTCCCCAGCCCCCAAAACACCTTCATCCCGCACGCTCCCCTTGCACATTATTCTTTGGGCGCACAGTAACGACTTCTACAGGCGTTGTGCCAGTGAAGGATTAAAAAATTGATGAAGGGGCCCTGTGGATTCCACAGGGGCCTTGAGGCGGGGTCAGCGGTTGATCTGGATTTCCACACGGCGGTTTAGCGCACGACCGTCAGCGGTTTTGTTATCCGCCACCGGATGGCTTTCACCGGCGCCGGTCACGGAGACGAAACTGCTGCGCGGGATGCCGGAACTGACCAGGTAGTCGGTCACCGAATGAGCGCGTCGTTCAGAGAGTTTCTGGTTGTAGGCATCTTTACCGACACTGTCGGTATGCCCGCTGACGCGTAGTTGCGCACTCGGGGCCTCTTTTTTCAGGCGGGTGGCAATGACGTCGAGCTTGGTTTTGTCGGCAGCCGTGAGCTTCGCGGAGTCGAACTCGAAGTGCACGTCACGAATCACGATGGTTTCTTCCTTGACCACCACCACTTCCTCTTGAACCACCGCTACCGGCACCGGAGGGCAGCCATTGGCGTCGACCTGCACGCCTTTTGGCGTGCCAGGGCACTTGTCGCGGCTGTCCGGTACGCCGTCGCCGTCTTCATCACCATCGCCATGCACCCAGCAATAGGCGCCTGCCATGCCGCCGATCAGCAACGCGCCGTAGCCTGCATAGGAAGAGCTTTGGGTTGCACCAATGGCCGCGCCGGTCACGCCGCCGACCGCGGCGCAGGTGGGCCAGTCGGTTTTTTGCAAGCCTGCGCAACCTGTCAATACTCCGGTTAGCAGAACCAAGGGTAGAGCTGTCCGCATGATGCTCATCTGACTTTCTCCTGAGGGGATCGGCGGGGGCCGACGGGTGGAGTAAAGACGGCTCTTTTCATCTGCGCCAGCGTGTCACACCCCAGTATTCATTGGGCCGAGCGGTTTATTCTCACCGTCCGCTCTAGGCCCGCACGCTCAGGCAGGCTAGTCTCTACGGTCCTGATGTGAGGATCTTCGATGACTGCCGGTATTTCTTCCCGTACACCCCAGCAAGCGCTCGCCGCGCTGCTTGATCTTCACGCGCCCAAACGCCTGCTGTTATTGGGCGCCAGCCAGTTCCCGGCGCTGGATGCCTTTAAGGAAGCGCACCCGGATACCGTGGTGTCCTTCGCCGAGCCCGGCCCCTTGCCCGCCGACCTCGCGGCCCAGCGTTTTGACCTGGCGCTGGTGGTCGACTGCCTGGAACACCTGTCAAAACCTGCGGGCCTGACCTTGCTGGGGGGCATTCGCAACCTCAATGCCAGCCGCATTGCAGTGTTGGTGGACCTTGTCGCCTGCCACTGGAAAGACACCGACTTCTTCTCCCTGGCCCTGCAAGCCAGCGAACGCTTCCAGCGCGACGATCAGGTTTTGACGCTGTTTACCTATGATCTGCTTGACTATAAACAGGTGCCGGATTGGCTGAACGCCCGCTTCTGGGCCAACCCGCAAAACTTTGGAAAGTATTGGTGGTAACCCGATGAGTACATCCATTTGCCCCTGCGGCAGTGGCAACCTGCTGGATGCCTGCTGCGGCCATTATCACGCCGGCCACCCGGCACCCTGCGCCGAAGCGTTGATGCGCTCGCGCTACAGCGCCTATGTGCTGGGCCTGGTGGACTACCTGGTGGCGACCACCCTGCCCGCGCAACAAGCCGGGTTGGACACAGATGCCATCGGCGCCTGGAGCGCCCAAAGCACCTGGCTGGGCCTTTCAGTGGAAAGCTCCGAGGTGTTCGGCGGCCAGCCGGAACACGCCTTCGTGACCTTTACCGCACGCTGGCACGACAGCACTGGCGAACACAGCCACCGGGAGCGCTCATCTTTCGTACAGACCAATGAGCACTGGTACTTTATCGACCCGACAGTGGACGTGAAGGCTGGGCGCAATGACGCCTGCGTGTGTGGCAGCGGGCAGAAATTCAAGAAGTGCTGTTCGGGCTACCTCTGACATTCATTGATACCCGGCAGGCTCGCGCTTGCTATGCTGACTCTTCAAAGGGGGTAATGGCATGGTTTCTAAGGCGCGGGTATTCAGGACATACAGCCTTCTACTGGCATTGACGCTAGGGCTCTCTGGCTGTGCATCGTGGTTCGCCGACGACGCGCCCGCCCCCGAGGTGCGGCTGGTCAAGGTCGACCCAGTGCGGGTCAAATTGCTGGAGCAGAAGTTCAAGCTGTATTTCCGTGTGGATAACCGCGACGACAACGATCTGACCGTACGCGGCCTGGTGTACAAGGTCAGCCTGGGTCCCCTGCTGCTGACCGAAGGTGAGTCCAACGAATGGCTGACCGTACCGCCCCACAGCCACGCTTTCTTCCGGGTATCGGTGCGCACCAACCTGTGGCCACAAATCCGCGATGTGGTCGACATGCTGAAAAATCCGCGCGAGCCCGTGCCCTATCGCCTTGAAGGCGAGTTGAAAACCGGTTTATTTATCGGGAACGACGTGCAGGTGATGCGCAATGGCGAGATAATCCCCGGCGATTCTATTCCGGAGCGACATCGATGACTCAGCAACCCCATGTCCATGGTCCTGACTGCAACCACGATCACGATCACCATGATCACGACCACGGCCATGTCCACGGCCCGAACTGCGGCCACGCTCACCAGGAGCCGGTGCGCAACGCCTTGAAGGATGTGGGTCGTAACGACCCTTGCCCGTGCGGCAGCGAGAAGAAATTCAAGAAGTGCCACGGGGCTTGATGCCCTGAGCACTGGTCATTGTGGGAGCTGGCTTGCCTGCGATAGCAATCTTTCAGACAACATTGATGTGACTGAAACACCGCTATCGCAGGCAAGCCAGCTCCCACATTTTGACCGTATTTCAACTTGGGGATTTGCGTTGAAACTGCAACACCACCTCCAATCCCCCTCCTTCCCGATTGCTCAAGCTCAACCGCCCGTCATGGGCACTGGCAATCGTATGCGCGATGCTTAACCCAAGCCCGTACCCGCCGGTTTCCACATTGCGTGAACCTTCCACCCGGTAAAACGGCTCCATCACCTGTTCCAGCTGTTCCTGGGGAATCCCCGGCCCACGGTCGCTGATGACAATCTTCAAGCTATCTGCCTTGTCTTCAACCCGGACCACGACTTCGCGGCCATAACGCACTGCGTTCTCCAGAAGGTTTTGCACACAACGCTTAAGGCTTCGGGCATATCCAGGCAGCGGCTGTTTGGCCCGCCCTTCTATCGTGACCGTCTCACCCACATCCTGAAGATCGGCCTGCAAGCTTTGCAGCAAGGCGTTGATGTCGATGTTCTGGCGCTTCTCGTTGATTTCGCCGCTGCTGACAAAATCCAGGGTGCTGGAAACCATGTGCTCCATTTCTTCGAGGTCGCTGCGAAACCGCTCCTTGGTGCGGTTGTCGTCGAGCATTTCCGTACGCAACCTCAGGCGTGTGATGGGTGAACGCAGGTCGTGGGAAATCGCCGCAAGGAAGCGCGTACGTTCGGCGATATTGGCGATCAGCCGCTGTTGCATGGCATTGAACGCCTGAGCAGCGCGGCGTACTTCGGTAGGCCCATCGAGGGCCAACGGTGGCCGTTGGATATCCCGGCCCAACGCCTCGGCAGCCTTGGCCAGGGCATTGAGCGGGCGAATGGCCAGGCGCACCGCCACCAAGGCAATAATCACCAGCACCAACACCCGCAACAGATAAATACGCATCACGTAATCGAACAGCAAGTCCATCGGCGAAGTACTGGTCCAGCCTTGTTCCTCGGTGGCCTGCACCTGCAGCCAGCGCCCGTCCGGCAAACGCAGGTCAATCAGGAATTGCCCCACCACAGGCTTGGAGCTGAGCAGGGTCGACAACCCGGCATGCTGGCCCTCGGCATCCAGCAACTTGAGACTCAACAGATGCAGGTTCTGGGTGTAGCCGGTTTTCTCCGACAGCACTTTATTCAGCAAGCGCTCGGTGGCTTGGTCGCTGTCGCTGATGCGGCTTGTCACCTCACTGGCCTGGTCACTCAGGGTCAGGCGAAAGCCCGGTGTATCGAGCAGCTTGATCAGCCCATCAGCCTGCGCCGGATCGCTGTGCACCAGCCGCACCACGTCCGCCAGCCGTGTGGCGATCAGCCGGCTGGGGATTTCCAGGACCTGGCCGTGGCGCATGTCGTACCAGATGCTGCTGGTCAGGGCCTGGGCCGCGAGCATGCCACTGACCAGGATCAGCACCAGCCGGCCAAACAGCGAACGCGGCAGCAGTTTCACGATTGCAGCGCCACGTCGTCGGCGGTGAGCATATAGCCCTCGTTGCGCACGGTCTTGATCAAACCAGCGGGCAACTGCGAGCGCAGACGGCTGACGCACACGTCGATCGAGCGGTCGAACGGCGTGCTGTCTTTGTCGAACACGTGGTTGAGCAAAAAGTCGCGGCTCAGCGGCCGGTTGGGATGCTGCAACAACAGGCGCAACACCCGGTAATCGGAGTTGCCGAGGCTCACCACCACGCCTTCCGGCGAAAGCAATTGCCGGGCCCGGGTGTCCAGCTGCCAGCCGGCAAAGCTGATGCTCGGTGCTTCATCGAGCCGCGCCCGGTCCGGAAAACTCTGCACCCGACGCAGCACCACCTTGATCCGCACCAGCAGCTCCCGCGGGTCGAACGGCTTGGGCAGGTAATCGTCGGCGCCGATTTCCAGGCCGACGATCCGGTCGATCAGCGTGCCCTTGGCGGTGAGCATGATCACCGGCGTGTTGGAGCTGACGCGCAATTCGCGGCACAAACTCAGGCCGTCTTCGCCGGGCAACATCAGGTCCAGGACGATCAGGTCAATGACATTCAGCGCCAGGCGGCGGCGCATTTCCTTGCCGTCACCGGCGGTGGACACCTGGAAGCCGGCGTCACTCAGGTAGTCGCACAGCAATTGGCGGATTTGCGGGTCGTCATCAACGATCAGCAGGTGGTCTTGCTTGGCCATGGGGCAATTCGTCCGAAACTCAAAAGGCAGGAGATAGCCGAAACTTCAGCCAGGAGTACGCGCAAATGTAATGGAATGTTGTGGGAAGCGGTAATCGCGCATCCCCATTACAAAGCCACGGCGTGGCGGCCGGTATCGGTCTTTAGACTACCTAATCTAAATGAGATTAATTGTAATTTAGCCTAGGTCACTCCGAATGCCATTGCCTACCCCTCGCGCCCTGTCGCTGCAATCTACCCTTGCGCCGATGTTCGGCCTGCTTGCCGCCGGCAGCGTTTCTCCCACCGCCTGGGCCGATGCGCCGGTGGCGGCGTCGAATGATTCGGTGCTGAGCCTGCCGGAAATCAAGATCGACGGTGAAGCCACTTCCGCCTTTAAAGTCGACCGGGTGACCTCGGCAAAAATCAGCCAGCCGCTGCTGGACGCCCCGCAAAGCGTAACCATCGTCCCGCAGCAAGTGCTCAAGGAGCAAAACGCGCAGACCTTGCAGGAAGTGTTGCGCAACGTGCCGGGCATCACCTTCATGTCCGGCGAAGGCAACCTGGGTTGGGGCGACCTGTTTTCGATTCGCGGGTTTTCCTCGGAGCAGAGCCTGACCGTCGACGGTGTGCGCGATGCCGGCCAATCGACCCGCACCGACACCTTCAACCTGCAACAGGCAGAAGTGTTCAAGGGCACCGGCTCGATCGAATCCGGCGTTTCCGCGGTAGGCGGCAGCGTCAACCTGGTGAGTAAAGAGGCACACCTGGGGGATGCCAACAAACTCTCGGCCGGCATCGGCACCGACAGCTACCGCCGCCTCACCGGCGATTTCAACAAACAACTGAATGACACCACCGCCCTGCGCATCAACCTGATGAAACACTACAACCAGGTGGCCGAGCGTGACGACGTGGACTACGACCGCTGGGGCATTGCGACCTCCCTCGGCTTCGGCCTGGGCACCGACACGCGCCTGTTTATCGACACCTTCTACCAGAAGGACGACAACACGCCGGACGGCGGTGTGCCGATCCAGCGCGGCACCGACGGCGACCGCATGCCCGGCGTGAAGCGTTCGAACTGGTACGGCGATTCGCACCTGTACACCCAGCAGACCAAAACCACCTCGCTGACCACCCGCTTCGAGCATGATTTCGACTGGAACGAAGCGACCCTGAAGAACCAGACCAAGTGGGAGCGCACCGACAACTTCGCGGTGCTCTCGCCCGCGCGCTTCTTCGCTGCCAACGCCAATGGCCAGAAAACCTGCACCGGCACGCGCTGTGCGACCTTGGGCTATACCGGTGTAGGACCAATCAGCCAAGTGCCCGGCAGCACGGTAAATGCCTACCCGGGATACGCCAACAGCGGTAACACCGCCTACGGTATTTTGCGAGGGAGCGACTTCGGCCAGTCGACGCGCTACACCATCCTCGACAACCAGACCGACTTCGCCTTCAAGCTCAATACCGGCGGGCTGGAACACGCGGTGGTCAGCGGGCTCGAGTTCTATCACGAGACCTACGGCGGCCTGAAACGCAACGCCGAAGTGCCGGCCGGCGATCTGTTCTTCGACATGAACGACCCGAACCACAGCTTTGCCAGCACCGAAGTGACCAAGGGTGAAGGCCAGCCACGCTCGGTGATCGACAACGCCGGCATCTACCTGGGTGACACCATCACCCTGAATGAACAGTGGCAAGTGCTCGGCTCCCTGCGCTACGACAACTGGCAGGCCAAAACCACCCAGCGTGGCCAAGCGTCCATCGACAGCACCGACGGTGCCGTGAGCGGCCGGGTCGGCGCGGTGTACAAGCCGTTGCCTAATGGCAGCATCTACGTGTCCTATAGCGAAGCGGCACAACCGTCAGCCCTGGGCGCGTCGACCAACAACCAGATCTACGGCGCAGCCAGCACCAGCAACTACACCCCGGCCAAGTCGAAAACCTACGAAATCGGCACCAAGTGGGACATTGCCCACGACCTGCTGAACATCACCGCCGCGATCTTCCGCACCGAACTGGACAACTCCTGGGAATACCAGGACGGCGAAAGCGCCCCGGTACGCGCCCTCCCCGCCAAGCGCGTAGACGGTGTGGAACTGGGCCTGCAAGGCAATATCAACCCGCGCTGGACGGTGTACAGCGGGTTCTCCGCGCTGAAAAGCACCCAAACCAAAGGTGCCAACAAAGGCGAGGAAGCCAAGAACGTTCCCGACCTGACCGCCAACCTGTGGACCACCTACGCCGTCACCGACGACCTGAGCCTGAGCTACGGCGCGCAATACGTAGGGCGCCGCCGCTACAGCGACAACAAATACGTCGGCGGCCTGAACAACAACAGCAGCTACGCCACCGGCCCGTCCGGCGTGTACGCGATCTACACCCGCGACCACGAAAAGGCCCCCGGCTACTGGCTCAACAACGTGGCTGCGCAATACAAAGTGACCAGGCAAACCACGGTCAACCTCAACCTCAACAACGTGTTCAACAAGTTCTACTACAGCCAGATTGGCGCGTCCCTGGACGGCTTCCAGCTCTACGGCGTCCCGGGCGCCGGGCGCACGCTCACCGCCAGTGTCGACTATGAGTTTTAAGCCGTGCTGATCGAAATCCCGGCCCTACTGAATGCCGAAGAAGTCGAGGTGGCCATCGCCACCCTGCTCGATCAACCGTGGGTCGACGGCAAGGTCACCGCCGGGCAGCGCTCGGCCATGGCGAAAAACAACCGGCAGATGTCGGAAGACGACCCGGTAGCGATTCGCCTGGGTGAGCAGATTCTGTCGCGGCTGTCGGACAACGCGCTGTTCATGTCCGCCGCCCTGCCGAAGAAAATCTATCCGCCACTTTTCAACCGCTACAGCGGCGGCGAAGCCTTCGACTGGCATATCGACAATGCGATTCGCGGCCTCAAGGGCGTGCGCGAACGGGTGCGCACCGACATCTCCGCCACCTTGTTCCTGGCCGACCCGGCCAGCTACGACGGCGGCGAACTGGTGATCCGCGACACCTTCGGCGAGCACGCGGTGAAGCTGCCCGCCGGGCATTTGCTGATTTATCCCGGCAGCAGTTTGCACAAGATCAACCCGGTCACCCGCGGCGAGCGCATCGCCAGTTTCTTCTGGATCGAAAGCCTGGTGCGCGAAGACAGCCTGCGCCAACTGCTGCTGGACATGGACGTGGCGATTCAACGCCTCACCGCGCAACACGCCGACGACCACGCGCTGCTGCAACTGAGCGGCGCCTATCACAACCTTTTGCGGCGCTGGAGCGATGTCTGATGCGCCGCCTTCACCTGGAGTTCTCGCCATGCTGAAACCCCGCAACTTCCTCAAGCTGGGCGCGCTGTTTGCCGTGCTGGTCCTTGGCCACGCCGAAACCGCCGCTGCCCATGAAGTCACCGACGTACTGGACCGCAAGGTCGACGTGCCGGACCACGTGCAGCGCGTGGTGCTCGGCGAAGGCCGCTTGATTTCGGCCTTTGCGTTGCTGGACAAAGACGCGCCGTTCCAACGGATTGTCGGCTGGCAGAATGATTTGAAGCTGCTGGACGCCCACACCTATAACGCCTACGTGGCGAAATTTCCGACGGTAAAAGACATTCCGCTAATTGGTCAGGCGTCGGAGCAAAGCGTCAGCGCCGAGGAAATCCTCTCGCTGAAACCGGACCTCGCGGTATTCAGCATTTCCGGCCACGGTCCGACCGAACACAGCCCGGTGGCGGACGTGTTGGCCAAGGCGGGCATCGCGGTGTTGTTCGTCGACTTCCGCATCAACCCGGTGCAAGGCACCCACGCCAGCATGACCGCCCTGGGCCAGGCCCTTGGCCGGGAAACCCAGGCCAAGGCGTTCCTCGACTTTTATGACCAGCACATCAAGGTGATCACCGACGCCGTCGCCACCTTGCCGGCCGGCCCGCGTCCGAGCGTGTTCCTGGAATTGCTGGCCGGCGCCTGGCAGGCACCGGGCCACACCACCGGCAAGAGCGGCATGGGTGAAGTAATCAAGCTGGTGGGCGGCCGTAACATCGCCGCCGACGTGGTGCCGGGGGCGCTGGGGGACATCAGTGTCGAGTACGCGCTGAAGGCTGATCCGGATGTGTATGTGGCCACCGGCAATCACAAGCCTGGGTTGATTCTGGGTGCTGGCGTGAGCGAAGAAGATGCGCGTGGCGCGTTTGACGCCGTGCTGGCCCGGCCGGAGTTTGTGAACCTTCGGGCAATTCGTGAGGGTAATTCCCACGGCTTGTGGCATGACTTCTACAACTCGCCGTACAACCTGCTGGCGATTGAAGCGCTGGCCAAGTGGGTGCATCCGGAGTTGTTCGCGAAGCTGGATCCGAAGGCGACCATGGAAGCGATGAACCAGCAGTTCCTCGGCATGCCATTGCAGGGTGCCTACTGGATTGATGGCAGGGCCAAGTAACTAAGGCTCACAACCCATTCCCTGCCTGGACACGGTTCCTGTGGGAGCTGGCTTGCCTGCGATAGCGGTGTTGGATTCACCATCGCCATCGCAGGCAAGCCAGCTCCCACACTGACCGAGTACCGACAGGGATTTTCGTCGTTTTCAAGGCTGCGAATCCAATGACCACTCAAACCCTCGACCTCGCCACCGCCAGCGAAGGCTACCGCCACCTGCTGGCCCGTCGCTGCTGGCTGCTCGCCCTGCTGGGTGGCGCGCTGATGTGCGCGATCCTCGTGGACCTGGCCAGCGGCCCGTCGGGCATGGGCCTTGGCGCCCTGCTGGATGGCTTGCTGCACCCGGCCCACCTGAGCGCCACCGACCAGGTGATTATCTGGAACGTGCGCCTGCCCTACGCCTTGATGGCGGTGTTGGTCGGTTGTGCGCTGTCGCTGGCGGGCGCCGAGATGCAGGCGATCTTGAACAACCCGTTGGCCAGTCCGTTCACCCTGGGGGTTTCCTCGGCGGCGGCGTTGGGCGCGTCCCTGGTGATTGTGTTTCCGGTGACAACGCTGTGGGTGTCGGCCAATACGGCGATTTCCATTTCGGCATTTGTGTTTGCCGCCGCCTCGGTCTTTTTGCTGCAAGCCATGTCACGCCTGCGGGGTGCCGGGGTGGAAAGCCTGGTGCTGTTCGGGATTGCCCTGGTGTTCATTTGCAACGCGGTGGTCGCCCTGTTGCAACTGGTGGCCACCGAGGACGTGCTGCAACAACTGGTGTTCTGGACCCTGGGCAGCGTGACCCGGGCCAACTGGGACAAGCTCGGCATCCTCGCGTTTGTGGTCGCGGTGGTCATGCCCTTTTCCTTTGCTGCCGCGCCACGCCTGACCTTGTTGCGCATGGGCGAAGACCGCGCGCAAAGCTTCGGGGTCGACGTGAAACGCCTGCGGTTTTTCTCGTTGCTGCGCATCAGCCTGCTGTCGGCCACCGCTGTGGCGTTTGTAGGAACCATCGGATTTATCGGGCTGGTAGGTCCGCATATCGCGCGGATTCTGGTGGGTGAAGATCAGCGCTTCCTGCTGCCGGCCAGCGCGCTTGTCGGCGCTTTGCTGTTGTCGCTGTCCTCCATCGCCAGCAAGTTGATCATGCCCGGGGTGATCGTGCCGGTGGGCATCGTCACCGCACTGGTGGGCGTGCCGATTTTCGTGTTGCTGGTGTTCAAGCGCGGGAGGCAGTTATGAGTAAGGGATTGTCGATTCAGAACGCCCACGTCAGTTATGGACGACGCCAGATTGTGCATGACCTGAGCTTGCCAACCTTGGCCCACGGCAGCCTGACCGCGTTGATCGGGCCAAACGGTGCGGGCAAGTCAACGTTGCTGCGGGCGGTGGCGGGGCTGGAAAAGATGCAGGGCGTTGTCAGATTGGGTGACCTGGACCTGACGAAAATGTCCGTCGGTGAACGTGCCCGACGCGTGACCTATATGCCGCAAAACCTTCCGCCGGGGTTGAGCCTGAGCGTGATGGAAAGCGTGATCGCCGCGTTGCGGGTGGCGAATGTCGATGGCATTCCGCTTTCAAGCGACGCATGCATGCGCCAGGCCTTTGATGCGTTGCAAAGGATTGGCATCGCTCACCTGGCGGATCAGCTATTGAGCACGTTATCCGGCGGTCAGCGGCAACTGGTCAGCCTGGCGCAACTGATTGCGCGCCGGCCACAGGTGATGCTGCTGGATGAGCCCACCAGTGCGCTGGATTTGAACTACCAGTTAAAAGTCATGGACTGCGTGCGCGGCCTGGTACGGGAACACAACCTGATCGCCGTGGTGGTGCTGCACGACATCAACCTCGCCGCGCGTTATGCCGACCATATCGCGGTGCTGCGACAAGGCCGGTTACATGCCTGTGGCCCAGCGGACGAAGTGCTGGATGCGGCGCTGTTTGCCGAAGTCTATGGCGTGCAGGTCCGTATCGAACGGTGTTCGCAACAGACGTTGCAGGTGTTGGTGGACGGCGCCGTAACCTGACCCCCCTACGGGAGGAGGGTTTCTGAAGAGATGACGGTGGCGTATTCGCCGTGGAGGTTGCCCAACGACATGGCATGTACCGCCTCCGCCGAGTGCATCTGCCCAAAAAAGTCCGGCTTGTCGAAGGTGTAGCAGGCATCTTCGATAACCCAGGTCTCAAAGCCCAGGTTGCCGGCGCTGCGGGCCGTGGCCTCCACCGAGTTATGGGTGGCCACGCCCACCAGCACCACTTGCCGAATCCCCGCCTCACGCAAACTCGCCTCCAGACCTGTCCCACAAAACGCATCCGGCACCCGCTTCTGAACCAACTGCTCACCCGTCTGCGGAATAAAGGCGTCCTGAAACTCCACCCCCGACTGCTCAGGCCAGAACACCGACTCCGGCGAGTGGGACAAATGCTGCACATGAATCACCGGCCAACCTTCGTGCCGCCAATGCCCCAGTAACGCCAGCATGCGCGCCTCGGCGTGCGGATTATTGCGCCGCCCCAGCCTGGGATGATGAATGCCTTTTTGCTGGTCAATCAGAATCAACGCTGCGCCCGCACGAATTTCCATATCGATAGACCCAAATGTTTCATTGAATTTTCGTCACCCTAACATCACCTATACCTACAGGCATTCGCTCAAGCATTACCACCCTTGGAGAGCTTCATGATCGACCTGTATTACTGGACCACCCCCAACGGTCACAAAGTGTCGTTGTTCCTGGAAGAAGCCGGTCTGCCTTACGAGGTGCACCCGATCAACATTGGTCAGGGCGAGCAGTTCAAGCCTGACTTCCTGAAAATTGCCCCCAATAACCGCATCCCGGCCATCGTCGATCAGAACCCGACCGACGGCGGCGCGCCGATTTCCCTGTTCGAATCCGGCGCGATCCTGCTGTACCTCGCGGAAAAAACCGGCAAGTTCATTCCCCAGGATCTGCGCGGTCGTCAGGAAGCATTGCAGTGGTTGTTCTGGCAGATGGGCGGCCTGGGCCCGATGGCCGGGCAGAATCACCACTTCAGCCAGTTCGCCCCGGAAAAGATTCCCTACGCGATCAAACGCTATGTGGACGAGACCGCCCGCCTGTATGGCGTGCTGGACCGGCGCCTGGCCGACCGCACGTTCGTGGCCGGCGATGAGTACAGCATTGCCGACATGGCGATCTACCCGTGGATCGTTTCCCACAAGTGGCAGAGCCAGAAGCTGGAAGACTTCCCACATGTAGAACGCTGGTTCAACCACATCAAGCAACGCCCGGCGACGGTGCGTGCTTATGAGCTGGTGCAGAAGGTCAATCCGCCGAAATCCTGAAGGTAAGCCGAATCAAAAATGTGGGAGCGGGCTTGCTCGCGAATGCGGTGGATCAGTCACAACTTTTTAGCTGACACACCGCTTTCGCGAGCAAGCTCGCTCCCACACTGATTTGTGCCCGACTAGAAACCTTACGCAAATCCTGAAAATAAGCATCGCCTCCCGCTTGCGTCGTTTCGCCGCGCTCACTAACGTAGCGCCTTTACTGACGCTACCCCCCGCAGGAGCTTTGCCATGGCCTCGCCAGCCCTCTCACATTTTCTTCCCCGGTTCGGCGTTGCCGCGGCCATTGCCAGTGCCTTGGGCCTGGCCGGTTGCCAGTTACAAAGCACCCAAGACACCCTGCCTCCGGTTTCCGGCGTGCAGCCCATCAAGGGCCTGGCGCAGAATGTTTCCGTGCGCCGCAACAACCAGGGCATCCCGCTGATTGAAAGCAGCACCTTCCACGATGCGCTGTTCACCCTGGGCTACGTGCACGCCAGCGACCGCATCACCCAGATGGTCACCCTGCGCCTGCTGGCCCAGGGCCGCCTGGCGGAAATGTCCGGGCCGGATGTGCTGGATGTCGACCGTTTCATGCGGGCGGTCAACCTGCGCAAAAGCGCCGGCGAGCTGTATAACGCCTCGTCGCCGCGCCTCAAGCGCTTCTTTGAAGTGTATGCACGCGGGGTCAACGCCTACCTGTTCCGCTACCGCGACAAGCTGCCGCCAGACCTGGCCCAGAGCGGCTACAAGCCTGAATACTGGAAGCCGGAAGATTCGGCGCTGCTGTTCTGCCTGCTGAATTTCAGCGAGTCGACCAACCTGCAGGAAGAGTTGTCCTCATTGGTGCTGGCGCAGAAAGTCGGCGCCGACAAACTCGCCTGGCTGACCCCAAGCTACCCGGATGAACCGTTGCCGGTGGCCGAATCCGACAAGCTCAAGGGCATCAACCTGAGCCAGATCCCGGGCCTCGCCGCGTTGACCAGCCTCAGCGAGCACCTCGGCACCTTGAACACCCTGGGCACTTCCAGCTCCAGCAACTGGGCGATCGGCCCGCAGCGCAGCCGCAGCAACAAAAGCCTTTTGGCCAATGACCTGTCGACCTCGATGCAGGCGCCTTCGCTGTGGAACTACGTGCAGATCCGTTCGCCGAAATACCAGGCCGCCGGCGTTTCGATCGCTGGCCTGCCAACCCTGCTTTCCGGCTTCAACGGCAAGGTGGCGTGGAGCATGAGCCAGGTCTCGGGCGACACTCAGGATGTGTTCCTGGAGAAGGTCAAGCGCCAGGGCAATGCGCTGTACTACGAAAACAACGGCAAATGGCTGCCGGCCATCGTGCGCAATGAAACCTACTTCGCCAAGGGCCAGCGGCCGATTCGCGAAGCGGTGTACGAAACCCGCCACGGGCCACTGCTCAACAGTACCCAATCGCTGAACAGCGGCTACGGCCTGGCCTTGCAGACCGCCGATTTCAAGGACGACAAGAGCCTGGACGCGTTCTTCGACCTGTCCCGTGCGCAAACCGCCGGTAAAGCGTCTGACGCCACCCGGGAAATTCGCGCAATTGCCTTGAACATGGTCTTCGCCGACGCCAGCAGCATCGGTTGGCAAGTGACCGGGCGCTTCCCGAACCGCCGTGAAGGCGAAGGCCTGGTGCCGTCGCCGGGCTGGGACGGGCGTTTCGACTGGGATGGCTACGCCGACGCGATGCTGCACCCTTACGATCAGGACCCGACCCAAGGCTGGATCGGCACCGCCAACCAGCGCACCATTCCCCGTGGCTACGGCATGCAATTGTCCAACTCGTGGGCGGCGCCGGAACGTGCCGAACGTATCGCGCAACTGGCCGGCAACGGCAAGCACGACAGCCGCAGCATGATCGCCATGCAGTACGACCAGACCACCACGTTCGCCGCCAAGCTCAAGAGCATGTTCCAGGCGCCGGGCATGGTCCAGCCGCTGAAACAGGCGATCGACGCATTGCCAGCGGCAGACCAGGCCAAGGCGCGGGAAGCCCTGGGTCGCCTGATGGCGTTCGATGGCCGTCTCGTCTCCACCTCTGCCGACGCGGCGATTTATGAGTTGTTCCTGCAGGAAAGCGCCAAGCAGATTTTTCTCGACGAACTCGGTCCGGAAAACAGCGCCACCTGGAAAGCCTTTATCGGCAACGCCAACCTGTCGTACTCAGCGGTGGCCGACCACCTGCTGGGGCGCGAAGACAGCCCGTTCTGGAATGACGCCCGCACCGGGCAGAAAACCGACAAGCCGGCGATCCTCGCCCGCAGCCTGGCCGCCGCGATCACCGCCGGCGATAGCGCACTGGGCGCCGATCACAAGGCCTGGCAGTGGGGCAAATTGCACAGCTACACCTGGAAGAACACCAGCGGCCAGAACATTCGCGGCCCACTGGCAGCGGGCGGCGATCACAACACGCTGAACAGCGCACCGTATAGCTGGGGCCAGAGTTTCGACACGACCCAGGTGCCGGCACTGCGGATGATTGTCGACTTCGGCCAGGTGGAACCCATGATGGGCCAAAGCGGCATCGGCCAATCCGGCAACCCCGCGAGCCCGAACTATGCCAATGGCATCGACCCGTGGTTGAAAGCGCAATACCTGAGCTTCCCGATGCAGCCGCAGAACTTTGACGGGGTGTATGGGAAGACGCGGTTGACGTTGGTGCCGGGTAAATAACCCGGTTTCCCTGACTCAACCAAATCAATGTGGGAGCTGGCTTGCCTGCGATGGCATCAACCCGGTCTGACTGCCAGACCGAGTCGCCAGCATCGCAGGCAAGCCAGCTCCCACAGTTGATCGCATCCATTTCCGATAGAACTTCTCCACCCGCCCCCGCCTCATAATTAACAAGCCCACTTCCACGGCACACCCATGGACCTTGTTATCGCCCGGCCCGAAGGCCTCTACTGCCCCGCCGGGGATTTCTACATCGACCCCTGGCGCCCGGTGGAACGCTCCGTCATTACCCATGCCCACGGCGACCACGCCCGCACCGGCAACCAACACTACCTGGCCGCCGCCCCCGGCGAAGGCATCCTGCGCTCACGCCTGGGCCAGGACATCAACCTGCAAACCCTGGCCTACAGCGAAACCCTGCGCCACCACGGCGTCAACTTGAGTTTCCATCCCGCCGGCCATGTCCTCGGTTCGGCCCAGGTGCGCCTGGAATACCAGGGTGAAGTCTGGGTCGCCTCCGGCGACTACAAAGTCGAGCCCGACGGCACCTGCGCGCCGTTTGAACCGGTGCGCTGCCATACCTTTATCACCGAATCGACCTTCGGCCTGCCGATCTACCGCTGGCAGCCCCAGGCGCAGATTTTTGCCGGAATCAACGACTGGTGGCAGGCGAATATCGCGGCCGGCAAGGCCAGCGTGCTGTTCTGTTATTCCTTCGGCAAGGCTCAGCGGATTCTCCACGGCATTGACGCCAGCATCGGCCCGATCCTCAGCCACGGCGCGGTCGAACCCCTGAACCGGGTATACCGCGAAGCGGGCATCTATATCCCCGAAACCCTCTACGCCGGCGACTTCAAAAAGACCGACCCTTTGTTGCGCCAGGCCTTGATCATCGCCCCGCCCTCGGCCGGCGGCAGCACCTGGATACGCCGCTTCGGCGACTACAGCGACGCCTTCGCCAGCGGCTGGATGCGCCTGCGCGGCACTCGGCGGCGGCGCGGGGTGGATCGCGGCTTTGTGCTCTCGGACCACGCCGATTGGCCCGGGCTGTTGTGGGCCATCGAGCAAACCGGCGCTGAACGAGTGATGGTCACCCACGGTTCTGTGGGCGTCTTGGTCCGGCACCTGCGGGAAAAGGGCCTCGACGCGCAAGGGTTCACCACCGAATACGGCGATGACGAAGAGGAAGTCACGTCATGAAGGCCTTCGCGGAGCTGTACGCCAATCTCGACGCAACCACTTCCAGCAATGCCAAACTCGCGGCCTTGCAGGCTTACTTCCTACAAGCGCCCGCGGAAGATGCTGCATGGGCGGTGTACTTTTTATCCGGCGGGCGGCCCCGGCAACTGGTGCCCACCCGGTTGCTCCGGGACATGGCCACCGAAGCCGCCGGCATTGAGCCGTGGCTGTTCGAAGAGAGTTATCAGTCGGTAGGCGACCTGGCAGAAACCATTTCCCTGCTGTTACCGGAATCGCCCCACACCTCCGACGACGGCTTGGCGGTGTGGCTGGAAGAAAAACTCCTGCCCCTGCGTGGCCTGCCGCCAGAAGAATTGGCCGAGCGCCTGCCCGCGTTGTGGGCCCAACTGGATCAACCGAGCCTGATGCTGTGCATCAAGCTGATCACCGGCAGTTTCCGGGTGGGCGTGTCGAAGTTGCTCGTCACCCGCGCCCTTGCGGCCATGGCCGGTCTCGACAGCAAACGCGTGGCCCAGCGCCTGGTGGGTTACACCGACCTGTCCAACCGTCCGACCGCCGAAGGCTATTTGAAACTGATCGCTGCCGAATCGTCCGACGAGCATGCGCAACGTGGCGGGCAGCCTTATCCGTTTTTTCTCGCCCATGGCCTGGCCCAACCGGTGGAGCAATTCGAGGCCCTGCTCGGCTCTCCCGCTGACTGGCAAGTGGAATGGAAGTGGGACGGCATCCGCGCACAGTTGGTCAAGCGCGAAGGCCGACTGTGGATCTGGTCCCGGGGCGAAGAACTGGTCACCGAGCGTTTTCCGGAACTTCATGAGCTGGAAAACAGCCTGCCGGATGGCACGGTGATCGACGGCGAAATCGTGGTGTGGAAGGGCGCGGTGCAACCCTTCGCCCTGCTGCAACAGCGCATCGGCCGCAAAACCCTGAGCAAGAAGATCCTCGAAGACGCCCCCGTCGCAATGCTGGCCTACGACCTGCTGGAACACCACGGCGACGATTGGCGCAACCACACCCAGGCCGAGCGTCGGGCACAACTGGAACAGGTGATCAGCGACTGCGGCCAACCCACGTTGCGGGCGTCGCCTTTGCTGACCGGCGACAACTGGCAGGCCTTGGCGGAGCAACGTGAAGCCTCCCGCAGCCTGGGCGTGGAGGGCATGATGCTCAAGGCCCGGGATGGCCTCTACGGCGTGGGCCGCACCAAGGACATGGGCGTGTGGTGGAAGTGGAAAGTCGACCCGTTCAGTGTCGATGCCGTGCTGATCTATGCCCAGCGCGGCCATGGCCGGCGCGCCAGCCTGTACAGCGATTACACCTTCGCAGTATGGGACGGCCCGCCCGGCAGCGAACGCACGCTGGTGCCATTCGCCAAGGCGTATTCGGGGCTGACCGATGAAGAAATGCGCAAGGTCGACGCCATCGTGCGCAAGACCACCGTGGAGAAGTTCGGCCCGGTCAGCAGCGTCACGCCGAGCATGGTGTTTGAACTGGGTTTTGAAGGGATTGCCCTGTCCAAGCGGCATAAGAGCGGAATAGCCGTGCGTTTTCCGAGGATGTTGCGCTGGCGCCAGGACAAGTCCGTCGATGAAGCCGACAGCCTAGCGACCCTGCAGGATTTACTGGCCTGACACGTCTCTCACGAACACCACAGATCAATGTGGGAGCGGGCTTGCTCGCGAATGCGGTGTGTCAGTCAATACATCTGGTGACTGATCCACCGAATTCGCGAGCAAGCCCGCTCCCACATTTGAAAACTTCAAACGCCCCAAAATAATGCATAGATTTATCAATGCCCATTTTCGGGCATTTCCTACTGGCACAACTCCTTAATCTCACCTTTTAAAACGACCATTCGGAACTATGGTGCAGAAATTGCTACTTGAGTCCGGTCTGACACCGTTCAGTAACAGTCCTAACCGCGCCACAAGCGCTTATCTTGGTTTCCAGGGATTACATAATGAAAAAAGCATTGCTGACCCTTTCTGCACTGGCTCTGTGCATGGCCGCCGGTTCCGCGCTGGCCAAGGAATACAAGGAATTGCGTTTTGGTGTCGATCCGTCCTACGCGCCGTTTGAGTCAAAAGCCGCTGATGGCAGCCTGGTGGGCTTCGATATCGACCTGGGCAATGCCATCTGTGCCGAGCTGAAGGTCAAGTGCAAGTGGGTCGAAAGTGATTTCGACGGCATGATTCCAGGCCTCAACGCCAACAAATTTGATGGCGTGATTTCCTCGATGACCGTGACCGAAGCCCGTGAAAAGGCGATCGACTTCTCCAACGAGCTGTTCTCCGGCCCGACTTCCCTGGTGTTCAAAAAGGGCGCGAACTACTCCACGCCTGAGTCGCTCAAGGGCAAAAGTGTTGGCTACGAGCAAGGCACCATCCAGGAAGCCTACGCCAAGGCCGTACTGGACAAGGCCGGTGTGACCACCAAGGCCTACGCCAACCAGGACCAGGTATACGCCGACCTGACATCCGGTCGTCTGGACGCTTCCGTACAAGACATGCTGCAAGCCGAACTGGGCTTTTTGAAGTCGCCAGCCGGTGCTGACTACGAAGTCAGCAAGGCCATCGACGATCCACTGCTGCCGTCCAAAACTGCGGTCGGTATCAAAAAAGGTAACAAAGACCTCAAGGCCTTGTTGGATAAAGGTATCAAAGCGTTACACGATGATGGCACCTACGCCACCATCCAGAAGAAACACTTTGGCGATCTGAACCTGTACAGCGGCAAATAATGCCTGGGGCGCCCTTCCTCTGGAGGGGCGCTTTTTTATCGCCATAGGTCCTGATTTATGTTCGAAGATCTTTTGCAAACCCTGGGGCTCAGTGCCTTTAGCTTGAAGGGTTTCGGCCCGCTGTTGCTGCAAGGCACCTGGATGACCGTCAAGTTGTCAGTGTTTTCCCTGGCCGTCAGCGTGTTGCTGGGCTTGCTCGGCGCCACTGCCAAACTCTCCAGCCTGCCGTTCCTGCGGATTCCCGCACAGATCTACACCACCTTGATTCGCGGCGTGCCCGACCTGGTGCTGATGCTGCTGATTTTTTATAGCCTGCAAATCTGGCTGACCGGCTTTACCGACTTTATGGAATGGGACTACATCGAGATCGACCCATTCAGCGCCGGGGTGATCACCCTGGGCTTTATCTACGGTGCGTATTTCACCGAGACCTTCCGCGGTGCGATCCTCGCCGTGCCCCGTGGCCAGCTGGAAGCCGCCACGGCCTACGGACTCACGCGTGGCCAGCGGTTTCGCTTCGTGACCTTCCCGCAGATGATGCGCTTCGCCCTGCCGGGCATTAACAACAACTGGTGCGTGATGCTCAAGGCCACGGCCCTGGTGTCGATCATCGGGTTGGCCGACCTGGTCAAGGCCGCACAGGATGCCGGCAAGAGCACCTATCAGCTGTTCTATTTCCTGGTGATCGCCGCGTTTATCTACCTGTTGATCACCAGCGCGTCCAACTTCGTCCTGCGCCGCCTTGAACGGCGCTACTCCGCAGGCTCCCGGGAGGCAGTGCGATGATCGAACTTATTCAACAATACTGGCGCCCCTTCCTTTATAGCGACGGCCAGCACATCACCGGCCTGGCCATGACCATGTGGCTGCTCAGCGCCTCGATCTTCATCGGCTTTCTGGTATCGATCCCGCTGTCCATTGCGCGGGTGTCGCGCAACCGCTGGGTACGCTGCCCCGTGCAGTTCTACACCTACCTGTTTCGCGGCACGCCGCTGTATATCCAGTTGCTGATTTGCTACACCGGGATCTACAGCATCGCGGCGGTTCGTGCGCAGCCGGTACTGGATGCGTTCTTTCGCGATGCGATGAACTGCACCATCCTCGCCTTCGCCCTCAACACCTGCGCCTACACCACGGAGATTTTTGCCGGGGCAATCCGCAGCATGGCCCACGGCGAAGTCGAAGCGGCGAAAGCCTACGGCCTCAGCGGCTGGAAGCTGTATGCCTACGTGATCATGCCGTCGGCCCTGCGCCGTTCGCTGCCGTACTACAGTAATGAAGTGATCCTGATGCTGCACTCGACGACGGTGGCCTTCACCGCGACGATCCCGGATATCCTGAAAGTCGCCCGGGACGCCAACTCGGCCACCTACATGACCTTTCAATCATTCGGTATCGCTGCGCTGATCTACCTGACCGTGACCTTTGCCCTGGTCGGTCTGTTTCGTCTGGCGGAGCGTCGCTGGCTGGCCTTTCTCGGCCCCAGCCACTAAGGAGCCTTCATGCGTCATCAGATTCATCCACTATTGGCGCCGGTGCCGGGCACGGCGCGGCAGATCCACAGTTTCCACTTCGGGCCGGAACAGGCCGAAGGCAAGGTCTACATCCAGTCGTCGCTGCACGCCGACGAATTGCCGGGCATGCTGGTGGCCTGGCACTTGAAGGCGCGCCTGGCGGAGCTGGCCGCCGCCGGCCGCCTGCGCAGCGAGATCGTACTGGTGCCCATCGCCAACCCCACCGGCCTGGAACAGGTGTTGATGGACATCCCCCTGGGCCGCTATGAGCTGGAAAGCGGGCAGAATTTCAATCGCCTGTTTGTCGACCTGAGCGACGACGTCGGCAATCAGGTCGAAGAACTGCTGGGGGATGATCCACAGCACAACGTCGAACTGATTCGCGACGCACTCACCATGGCGCTTGCGGCGCAGACACCCGCCACGCAGCTGGAATCCCAGCGCTTGGTGCTGCAACGCCTGGCGTGCGATGCCGACATGGTGCTGGACCTGCACTGCGACTTCGAAGCCGTGGCGCACCTGTACACCACCCCCGAAGCGTGGCCCCGGGTAGAGCCGTTGGCGCGCTATATCGGTTCGGAGGCCAGCCTGTTGGCTACCGATTCCGGTGGGCAGTCGTTCGATGAATGCTTCACCCTGGTCTGGTGGCAATTGCAGCAACGGTTTGGCGAGCGCTTCCCGATCCCGATGGGCAGCTTTTCCGTGACCGTCGAACTGCGCGGCCAGGGCGACGTCAACCACGGCCTGGCCAGCCTCGACTGCCAGGCGATCATCGATTACCTGATTCACTTCGGCGCGATCGGCGGCGACCCTGCACCGTTGCCGGACTTGCCCTACCCCGCCACACCGCTGGCGGGCGTCGAACCGGTGGCCACACCGGTGGGTGGCTTGCTGGTATTCAGTGTGCTGCCCGGCGAATACCTGGAAGCCGGGCAACTGATCGCCGAAATCATCGACCCTATTTCTGACCGCGTAACGCCGGTGCATTGCCGCAATGCCGGGCTGCTTTACGCTCGTTCGCTGCGACGCATGGCCACTGCCGGGATGGTCCTTGCCCATGTCGCCGGCACTGAAGCCTATCGCAGCGGCTATCTACTTTCGCCTTGAGGATGCACGCCCCATGTACAAATTGACCGTTGAAGGCCTGCATAAAAGCTATGGCGACAATGAGGTGCTCAAAGGTGTTTCGCTCAAGGCCAAGACCGGTGATGTGATCAGTTTGATCGGCGCCAGTGGCTCGGGTAAAAGCACCTTTTTGCGCTGCATCAACTTTCTTGAACAGCCCAATGACGGCGCCATGACCCTGGATGGGCAGCAGATTCGGATGGTCAGCGACCGCCATGGGATGCGCGTGGCGGATGATGCCGAGTTGCAGCGCCTGCGTACGCGGTTGGCGATGGTGTTTCAGCATTTCAACCTGTGGAGCCATATGAGTGTGCTGGAGAACATCACCATGGCGCCGCGCCGGGTGCTGGGTTGCAGCAAGAAAGACGCCGAGGACCGGGCTCGCCGGTATCTGGACAAGGTTGGATTGCCGGCGCGGGTGGCGGATCAGTATCCGGCGTTTTTGTCGGGGGGCCAGCAACAGCGGGTGGCGATTGCCCGGGCGTTGGCGATGGAGCCGGAGGTGATGCTGTTTGACGAGCCGACTTCGGCGCTGGATCCGGAGTTGGTGGGTGAGGTGTTGAAGGTGATTCAGGGGTTGGCTGAGGAAGGCCGGACGATGATCATGGTGACCCATGAGATGAGCTTTGCCCGCAAGGTGTCGAGCCAGGTGCTGTTTTTGCACAAGGGATTGGTGGAGGAACAGGGTGCGCCGGAGGATGTGCTGGGTAATCCGAAGAGCGAACGGTTGCAGCAGTTTTTGAGTGGGAATTTGAAGTAGCCGGTCGGGGTGGGGTGTATATCCGTTATTTAGGTAACGGCCGCCTATGGTTCCGCTCTTACAGCGGCTCACTTTTGAAGAGCGCAAAAGTAAGCAAAACGCTCTTGCCCCACCACTCGGCACCTCGCCTAGGCTCGGTGTGCCCTCACTCCGGCTTTGGACCGTGGGCCGCCGCGATGGGCCATCCTTGGCCCAGCGCGGCTAACCCGGCGTCCTGCCGGGTTACCCACGCTCCAAAGCCTGCGTTCGGCCAGCGTGGTTTAACGGGGCGCCTAAGATCAAAATCAAGATCAAAAGCAGGAGCACAGCGGCCTCCCGGCCGGCTTGAGTGTTGAAGAGCAAAAACCAAATCAAAATCTAAAGCGGGCACGGTCAAATGTGGGAGCTGGCTTGCCTGCGATGGCATCACCTCGGTGTGCCTGAAAAACCGAGTTGTCTGCATCGCAGGCAAGCCAGCTCCCACAGAAAAGCAGCTTTGCTTTCGCTCTGGTCTTTGCCTTTGCTTTTAACACTCAAGCCGGCCTGTAGGCCGCTGTGCTCTTGATCTGCTTTTGATTTTGATCTGCGGGCCCCGTTAACCACGATGGCCGCAAGCAGGCACGGTGGAGCGGGTAAATCGGCAGGGATGCCGATTTAGCCGCGCCGGGCCATGGATGGCCCGTCGCGGCGGCCCGCGGAATCGGGCCGGAGTGCGGGCATGCCGAGCCTAAGCGAGGCACCGAGTGGTGGGGCAAAGACCTTTTGGTTACTTTTGGGGCGTTTGCCAAAAGTGACCCGCTGTAAGAGCGGAACCATAAGTGGCCGTTACCTAAATAACGGATATACACCCGAAAACCCAGCAATCGCAGTTAAACCTTTCCCCCACCCCACAGGTCTCTGAATTACACCCCCAGAGCCCCAAGCATGGCCAAATCCCGCAATTTCGCCAAAGATTGGTTCACCGCCAAAAACTGGAACCCATTCGCCTTCCAGAAACAGGTATGGAAGGCCGTGAAGGAAGGCCAATCAGGACTGCTCCACGCCAGCACCGGCGCCGGCAAAACCTACGCCCTGTGGTTCGCCGCCCTCAACCGCTTCGCCATCACCGAAACCACCCCCCGCAAACGCAAAGCCCCCGCCGAACCGCTGACAGTCCTGTGGATCACCCCAATGCGCGCCCTCGCCGCAGACACCGCCCGCGCCCTTGAAGCACCGTTGGAATCCCTGAACATCCCCTGGACCGTCGGCCTGCGCACCGGCGACACCAGCAGCAGCGAACGCGCCCGCCAGAGCCGCCGCCTGCCCACCACCCTGATCACCACCCCGGAAAGTCTCACGCTGATGCTGGCTCGCGCCGACAGCCAGACCAGCCTGTCACACCTGCGCATGGTGGTAGTGGACGAATGGCACGAACTGATCGGCAACAAACGCGGCGTGCAACTGCAACTGGCCCTCGCCCGCCTGCGACAATGGCGTCCAGAGCTGATTGTGTGGGGCATTTCCGCGACCCTGGGTAATCAGGCCCACGCACTGGAGGTGTTGATCCCACAAGGCGGCGGGATCAACGTCCAAGGCCAAACCACCAAACAGTTGCAAGTGGACACCCTGTTGCCACCGGTTATCGAGCGCTTTCCATGGGCCGGCCATATCGGCCTGAAAATGCTCCCGCAGGTGGTAGCCGAGGTCGATGCCAGCAGCAGTTGCCTGGTGTTCACTAACACACGAGCGCAATCGGAAATCTGGTACCAGGCCCTGCTCGACGCTCGCCCCGACTGGGCCGGAGTGATTGCCCTGCACCACGGCTCGTTGTCCCGGGAAACCCGGGATTGGGTGGAACGGGCCTTGAAGGATGGACAACTGAAGGCCGTCGTGTGTACGTCGAGCCTCGACCTGGGGGTGGATTTCCTGCCGGTGGAACGGGTACTGCAGATTGGCTCGGCCAAGGGCGTGGCGCGCCTGATGCAGCGCGCCGGGCGTTCCGGCCATGCGCCGGGCAGGCCGTCGCGGGTGACGCTGGTGCCGACCCACAGCCTGGAGCTGGTGGAAGCCGCCGCCGCGCAGGATGCTATCGCTGAACGGCGTATCGAAGCCCGGCAGTCGCCCCACAAGCCTTTGGATGTGCTGGTGCAACATCTGGTGAGCATGGCGCTGGGCGGCGGTTTTGTGCCGGATGAGCTGCTGGCGGAGGTGCGTACCGCATGGGCCTATCGTGACTTGAGCGAAGCAGATTGGACATGGGCCCTGGGTTTCGTGCGCCATGGCGGGCTGTCGCTGACGGCCTACCCGGATTATCGGCGGGTCGAACCGGACGAACACGGCATCTGGCGCGTCCCCGACGCACGACTGGCGCGGCGCCATCGCATGAGCGTGGGCACCATCGTCAGCGACGCCAGCATCCAGCTGAAATTCTGGAGCAAAGGCGGCGGTGGCAAGACCCTGGGCAGCGTCGAGGAAGGCTTTATTGCACGGTTGAAGCCGGGAGATGGTTTCTTGTTCGCCGGGCGCTTGCTGGAGTTGGTGCGAGTAGAAAACATGACCGCATACGTGCGGCGCAGTACCGCGAAAAAGGCTGCCGTGCCGCGCTGGAACGGCGGGCGCATGCCGCTTTCCAACGAGCTGGCCCAGGCAGTGGTCGAGCGCTTTGATGCGGCCGCCCACGGGCAATTCCTCGGCCCGGAGATGCAGGCGGTGCAATCGTTGCTGGACACCCAGTTGCGCTGGTCCGGGCTGCCAACCCGCGAGCATTTGCTGGCCGAGGCCCTCAAGTCCCGGGAAGGCTGGCATCTGTTCCTGTATCCGTTCGCCGGGCGCCAGGTGCATCTGGGGCTGGCGAGCCTGCTGGCCTGGCGCGTCAGTCGGCAGCAGGCGGTGACGTTCTCGATTGCGGTCAATGACTACGGGCTGGAGCTGCTGAGCGCGACCGAGGTGGATTGGCCTGAATTACTGAGCGGGGCGTTGCTGAGTGCAGATGATCTGCTGGATGACGTGGTAGCAAGCCTGAATGCCGGTGAGCTGGCCCTGCGGCGCTTTCGCGAGATAGCGCGGATCGCCGGGCTGGTGTTTGCCGGCTACCCCGGTGCGCCGAAAAGTACGCGCCAGGTTCAGGCGTCCAGCGGCTTGTTCTTTGAAGTGTTCAAGCAATATGACCCGCAGAACCTGTTGCTGACCCAGGCCGGAGAAGAAGTCCTGCGGGAAGAGCTGGATATTCGTCGGCTGGAAGAGACGTTGCGCCACTTGTCGGGGTTGAAATTGGACCTGCATCGGATAAAACGGCCTACGCCGCTGGCGTTCCCTTTACTGGTGGAACGTTTTCGGGAAAGCCTGAGTTCGGAAAAACTCTCGGAGCGGATTGCGCGAATGGTCAAGGATCTGGAAAAAGTCGCCGATAACGGGAAGCCCTGATGCCCGCTCATTACCCGATACACTTGGCGGAAGAAGCGCTGTGGTTGCTGGCGGACAAGGCTGTGTATTGGCCCGCGAGAAAGTGCCTGCTGATCGCCGACGCGCATTTTGGCAAGGCGTCAGCCTATCGCAGCCTGGGCCAGCCAGTGCCGCAGGGCACGACGACGGACAACCTGCAGCGCCTGGACCGGCTGTTGGCGGCTTTCCCCGGTGCGCAGGTAGTCTTTCTCGGCGACTTTCTCCACGGGCCCGGCTCTCACGCCAGCGGCACCCTGAACGCGCTGAGAGCCTGGCGTGAGCGTCATGCAGACGTGGGACTCACGCTGATCCGCGGCAACCATGACAAGCGCGCTGGCGACCCACCGGTAGATCTGAACATTGAGGTGGTGACCGAACCCCTGCTGATGGGCCCGTTTGCGTTGCAGCACGAGCCCGACGCCCACGCCAGCCACCATGTGCTGGCTGGGCATGTGCATCCAGTGTATCGCCTGCGGGGCAAGGGCCGGCAAAGCTTGCGCCTGCCGTGCTTCCTGCTCGGCAACCAGGTCAGTCTGTTGCCAGCGTTTGGCGCATTTACCGGGGGTTATTCAGTGACGCAGGAAGAAGGCAGCCGGATCTTCGTGATCGGAGACCATGAAGTATGGCCAGTGCGTTGAGCATCTGACCATTGGCGACAAGTGCAGGAAATCAAGCCACAGGGGCGGGAGGCGGTTCGTCAGGGAGCGTGGGTTCGCCAGGCTCTTCAGGCTGGTTGGGCCAGGGATCATCCGGACCGGGCTGGCCGGGAATGCCGCCTGCGGCGGGATCGGCCATCAAGGACCAGGCCATCACACCAATCTGATTGGGTTCAAGCCGGGCGAGTTCGGCGCTGATTCGCGGATCGAGCTTCATAGGGGACTCCTCAAGCGTGGCCCGGCGCGTTGTGCACGCGTCGGGGCAGTACACTCAATAGAGTGCATGCCCGCTGACAAATTCCCTTAGCCTGTAAGACGATTCGATCAGGTGCGTGGGAGAGTAACGCCGCGCTGGCCCTGATACTTGCCGCCGCGGTCCTTATAGGACACTTCGCACTCTTCGTCGGATTCGAAGAACAACATCTGAGCGACACCTTCGTTAGCGTAGATTTTTGCCGGCAACGTGGTGGTGTTGGAGAACTCCAGGGTGACGTGCCCTTCCCATTCCGGCTCCAGCGGCGTCACGTTGACGATGATGCCGCAGCGCGCGTAGGTGCTCTTGCCCAGGCAGATGGTCAGGACGTTGCGCGGGATACGGAAGAATTCGACGGTGCGCGCCAGGGCGAAGGAGTTAGGCGGGATGATGCAGACGTCGCTCTTGACGTCGACGAAGCTTTTTTCGTCGAAGTTTTTCGGATCGACGGTTGCCGAGTTGATGTTGGTGAACACCTTGAACTCATCGGCGCAGCGTACATCGTAGCCGTAGCTGGAAACCCCGAACGAAATCAGCCGCTCAGCGCCTTCGCCGCGCATCTGGCGCTCCACGAAGGGCTCGATCATGCCGTGCTCTTGCGCCATGCGGCGAATCCACTTGTCCGATTTGATGCTCATGGCGGGTGTCCTGAATAGCGAGGTGAAAAAATTCTGTTGGCCATCTTACCGGGGCTGGCCCCGTGGTTCAAAGGGGCGGCTGTTTTTCTTGGCGCCGCGCAGCCCCTGCTGGGCGGGACGCACCTTCAATTGCGGGGTATTGGTGCTGTATCAGGCTGCCGCCAGTCACGAAAATAGAGAAACCTTCGGAAATACCATTGGCACGTTCCGGAAAAAGGGTTAAGGTGGCGCCACTGTGCTGCTTGTGTCACTGAGAATCTCTACACGATATGTTGAATTTCGATCCAACCATCTCCAAGAATTTTTCCTGCTCTTTGCACTCAGTCTCGGCCAGGGCTTTTCCTGAGTCGCAGTTAACTTTGTCCAAGGAGATACACCATGTCTAATCGCCAAACTGGTACCGTTAAGTGGTTCAACGATGAAAAAGGCTTCGGCTTCATCACTCCACAATCCGGTGACGACCTGTTCGTTCACTTCAAAGCTATCCAATCCGACGGCTTCAAAAGCCTGAAAGAAGGCCAACAGGTTTCTTTCATCGCTACCCGCGGTCAGAAAGGCATGCAAGCTGAAGAAGTTCAAGTTATCTAACTTGTACTGATTTAGTCGAAAAGCCCCGCCCTTAAAAGCGGGGCTTTTTTGTGCCCGCTCGTTCCTACGCTCTGCGTGGGAATGCCTCTTGTGACGCTCTGCGTCACGCCTTGGGACGCGGAGCGTCTTGGGCTGCGTTCCCACGCAGAGCGTGGGAACGAGCAATCACACGATGTAATTCCATGCACAAAGAAATGTGGGAGCCCACCTATGTGGGAGCCGGGCTTGCCCGCGATAGCATCACCTCGATCTATCAGTTGCACCGAGGTGATGCTATCGCAGGCAAGCCAGCTCCCACACAAGCCCGCTCCCACATTTCGTCCTGCGTCGTTTACTGGAACAACGACTCACTCGACAAGCCATTCTTCTCCAGGATCTCGCGCAAGCGCTTGAGACCCTCGACCTGGATCTGCCGCACCCGCTCACGGGTCAAGCCAATCTCCAGGCCAACATCTTCCAGCGTGCTGCTTTCGTGGCCGCGCAGCCCGAAGCGGCGAATCACCACCTCACGCTGTTTGTCCGTCAGCTCCGAAAGCCACTGGTCGATGCTTTGCGACAGATCGTCTGTCCTGCAGCAACTCACAAGGGTCCGTAGGACGATCATCGGTCAGGGTGTCCAGCAGGGTTTTATCCGAATCCGGACCCAGCGAGACATCGACTGAAGACACCCGCTCATTGAGACCGAGCATGCGCTTGACCTCTCCCACCGGTTTTTCCAGCAGGTTGGCGATTTCTTCAGGCGAAGGTTCATGATCGAGTTTTTGTGTCAGCTCGCGCGCCGCCCGAAGGTAGACGTTGAGCTCTTTGACCACATGGATCGGCAACCGGATCGTGCGGGTCTGATTCATGATCGCCCGTTCGATGGTCTGACGAATCCACCAGGTGGCGTAGGTTGAAAAGCGAAAACCCCGCTCAGGGTCAAACTTTTCCACCGCCCGGATCAAGCCGAGATTGCCTTCCTCGATCAAGTCCAACAGGGACAGCCCACGATTGACATAGCGTCGGGCGATTTTCACCACCAGCCGCAGGTTGCTTTCAATCATGCGCTTGCGCCCAGCCGGATCGCCTTTTTGCGACAAGCGCGCAAAAAAGACTTCTTCTTCGGGAGTGAGCAGAGGGGAAAAGCCGATTTCATTGAGGTACAACTGAGTCGCGTCGAGCGCCCGGGTGTAATCAATGTACTTGTGTTGCTTTAACGCGGTGGAGTTCTTGGATTTGGTGCGAACTGAAGGTACAGCAGGTCCCTCATTCGACATCGATTCCGTAGCAATGCCGGTCTCCATAAGGAGAACCTCATCGTCGATGTCAAACTCCGGCGCTTCTTTACTGAGAGCCATTGTTATAGTCCTTTGGTGAGTTCGACCTCAAGCTCAAGCGACGCCTTTATCCTTGGCAACGCTGGAGCCTGTTCCTTCTACGTGAGGGAACAGGCTGTGCAACATATCAACGACGGGGAAGGAATTGCAGCGGATCAACAGGTTTCCCTTGGCGGCGAATCTCAAAGTGCAGTTTCACCCGGTCTGTACCAGTTGACCCCATTTCGGCAATTGTCTGTCCGACTTTGACCTGCTGCCCCTCCCGAACCAACAGCCTGCGGTTATGACCGTAGGCACTGACGTAGGTATCGCTGTGTTTGATGATGACCAGCTCGCCGTAGCCCCGTAAACCACTCCCGGCGTACACCACTGTCCCATCAGACGCAGCTAAAACAGGCTGTCCCAAATCTCCGGCGATATCAATGCCTTTATTCAAACTACCGTTTGAAGAGAATTTTCCAATAAGAATGCCATTTGAGGGCCATCCCCAACCCGTAGGAGCAGGCCCTGCTGGCGGCAGCGGCGCAGGTGCCGGCTTGCTCGCAACGCTAGGCGCGGCGGTGCCTGCAGGCCGGGTGATGATGGTGGTTTTGCTCGAAGACGACGGCGAAGAAGCTGTGTTTGTGACGACGGCGGTCGGTGTTGAACCGGTACGGCCATCGAAACGAATGGTCTGACCTGGATGTATCGTATATGGCACAGGAATGTTGTTACGGGCGGCAAGCGCTTTGTAATCCCACCCATAACGGAAGGCAATCGAGAACATCGTATCGCCCTTGCGCACGACATATTGCCCGGTGGTAACCGTAGGCTTTTGCGGCACCGCATTATTGCGGTCGACCACCCGGGCACCACCGGATGGCGTGCTTGAGCAAGCCGCCAGCAAGGAACTCAAGACAAGGCCAATCACCAGTCGCTGAAAGCTTGTTTGACTCATACGCTGTGCAATGACCGTGAGACTCACCCGCCGCTCCCTTTGTGGTGGCTGACTATGAACGCCTGTATCAGGCTTGAAATATGACGCAAGTATAACTGGCCATTGGGTTTTTACTGGAAACACGATTCTAAAGAAATTTTCATCATGTTTAATTCCCACGGCGGATCACGTTGACTCAATAGACCCCGCTGTAAGACACATACCCGGCAATAGAATTCAGTCGCAGGAATAATTGATCAGGCCAGCGGACCGTTAAGCAGCGGGACAAAACGCACCGCCCCGAGCACATGCCGGGAAAAGCCTTCTTCCTCGCGAATGATCAACATTAATTGTTGCACTTCGCCGGAGCCCACCGGGATCACCAGCCGCCCTCCGGGAGCCAGTTGATCGAGCAAGGCCTGGGGCACGTCGGTGGCCACGGCGGTGACGATAATGCCGTTATATGGCGCCAGCGCCGGCCAGCCTTCCCAACCGTCCCCCCAACGAAACACCACATTGCGCAGGTTCAGCTCCACCAGGCGTTCCTTGGCCCGGTCTTGCAGCACCTTGATGCGCTCGACCGAAAACACCCGCTCAACCAACTGCGACAACACGGCCGTCTGGTAGCCGGAGCCGGTGCCGATTTCCAGCACCTTGTCCAGCGGGCCCGCCGCCAGCAACAGCTCACTCATCCGCGCCACCATATAAGGCTGGGAGATGGTCTGGTTGTGGCCGATGGGCAGCGCGGTGTCTTCATAGGCACGATGCGCCAGGGCTTCATCGACAAACAAATGCCGTGGGGTACGCCGGATGACTTCCAGCACCTGGGCGTTGGACAGCCCTTCTTCATACAGGCGCTGGATCAATCGCTCGCGGGTGCGCTGGGAAGTCATCCCAATGCCCCGTCGCAGCAGGTCGTCTTGTTCGCGCGCCATCAGAGCACTCCCTCCAGCCAGCCATCGAGGCTACTGAAGGCATCACTGAAGGTGCGATCAAGTTGCAACGGAGTAATCGAAATATAACCTTGCATCACCGCATGAAAGTCCGTGCCTTCGCCGCCGTCTTCGGCATCGCCGGCAGCGGCGATCCAGTAACCTTCCTTGCCGCGCGGGTCTACCACCTTCAGCGGTGCCGCGGCGCGGGAGCGATGGCCCAGGCGGGTCAGCTTGAAGCCGCGAATATGCTCAAGAGGCAGGTTCGGAAAATTGACGTTCAGCACCGTACGCGGCGGCAAATCCAGAGTGTGATGGGCCTCCACCAGCTTGCGGGCGAAGTAGGCCGCCGTCTCCAGGTTGTCCAACTGACGCGACGCCAGCGAAAACGCGAACGAGGTCCGGCCCAGGAAACGCCCCTCAAGGGCCGCCGCCACCGTGCCGGAATACAGCACGTCGTCACCGAGGTTGGCGCCCAGGTTAATCCCGGAAACCACCAAGTCCGGCTCGCGGTCCAGCAGGCTGTTGATTGCCAGGTGCACGCAATCGGTCGGCGTGCCATTCACGCTGATAAAGCCGTTGGGCAACGTCTGTATGTGCAACGGACGGTCGAGCGTCAGCGAGCTGCTGGCGCCGCTTTTGTCCTGGTCCGGGGCTACCACCACGCACTCGGCGTAATCCGCCAGCGCAGCATGAAGCGCGGCAAGGCCGGGTGCGGTGACCCCGTCGTCGTTAGATATCAGAATACGCATGGGCTGTCCGTCTGCCCCACCGGCACCAGATCTACAAGCTCGCGCACCAAGACAGTGGCGAAGCATCCGGCCGGCAGGACGAATTCCAATTGCAGAATGTCAGGTTCGGGATAATGCCACGTCAACCCGCCAATGGGCAGTCGAAGAATGCGACGTTCCTGGCTCATGCCGGCATTCACCAGCCAATCCCGCAGGTCAGCTTCACCGTCGGCGATCGCCTGTTCCAGAGCGAAGGTTGCCCCCGACGCCGGCGAATCACCTTCGCCCCACTGTGGACCTGTGGGATGCAAGTCGAGAATCGCCAGGCGCGGGTCGCTGCATTCAGCCTCCCCCGCCGGGAAAAAGCTGCGGCTGTCGGTAAACGCCAGCAAGTCACCGACCTGGGCGCGCTGCCAGGAACCGTCGGCTACCCGCGCCGCCAGCACTTTATTGAACAGGAAGCTGCGGGCCGTCGAGAGCAAGCGCGAACGCACATTGCGCTGCTCCGGCAAGGCCTTGCGCGCGGCCCAGTCGCGGGCATCGACGACGTTGCCGCCGTTATGACCGAACCGCTGGGCGCCGAAATAGTTGGGAATGCCTTGCTTGGCGATCATATGCAGGCGCGCGTCGATAGCCGCGGCATCACCGGCAAACTGGGTCAGGCGCAAGGTAAAGCCGTTGGCCGAATGTGCGCCGCGCTGCAGCTTGCGCTTGTGACGGCCGGTCTTGAGGATCTTCAAGGTCTCGTTTTCAGCAGCGCTCAGGTCCGGGTCCGCCTTGCCCGGCAATTGCACACTGAACCACTGCCGGGTCAGCGCCTGGCGATCCTTGAGCCCGGCGTAGCTGACGGTGCGCAACGGCACGCCCGCCGCCTTGGCAATCCGCCGTGCCGCTTCTTCGGTATTCAGGCCGCGTTTTTCCACCCACAACCACAGGTGTTCACCCTCGCCGGTCAGCGGGATATCCAGCACTTCATCCACTTGGAAATCTTCAGCGGTGGCCTTCAGAACAGCGCTGCCCAGGGCCTCGCCATAGGCACGCGGGCCCAGCAGTTGCAGATCATTCATGCGCGCAGCAACAAGGCAACGGAGTGCACGGCAATGCCCTCTTCGCGACCGGTAAACCCGAGCTTTTCGGTGGTGGTGGCTTTTACGTTCACTTGATCCAACTCAACTTGAAGATCCGCGGCAATCAGCGCGCGCATCGATTCGATATGCGGGGCCATCTTGGGCGCCTGGGCGACGATGGTGTTGTCGACATTGCCGACCTTCCAGCCCTTGGCATGGATCAAGCCGACCACATGACGCAACAGCACACGGCTGTCCGCGCCCTTGAAGGTCGGGTCGGTGTCCGGAAAGTGCTTGCCGATGTCACCCAACGCGGCGGCGCCGAGCAAGGCATCGCTCAAGGCATGCAGCACCACGTCGCCGTCGGAATGAGCCAGCAACCCGTGGTGGTGCGCGATCCGCACGCCGCCCAGGGTGATGAAATCGCCTTCGGCGAAACGGTGCACATCATAGCCGTGGCCAATACGCATAAAAAAACGCCCCGATTTAATTCAGGGCGTGATTCTACCTACTTTTGCCTCACATTAACCGAGCAAAGCGCGCGCGTGATGGCGTAAATGGTCTTCGATGAAGCTGGCGATAAAGAAGTAGCTGTGGTCATAGCCCGGTTGCAGGCGCAGCTCCAATGGATGGTTCGCCGCCCTGGCCGCTTGTTGCAAGGCTTCAGGCTTGAGCTGAACGGCCAGGAAATCGTCACGATCGCCCTGGTCCACCAGCAGCGGCAGCTTTTCCGAAGCTTCGCTGATCAACACGCAGGCGTCCCATTCGCGCCACTTCGAGCGCTCTTCCCCGAGGTAGCGGGAGAACGCCTTCTGGCCCCACGGGCAATCCATCGGATTGTTGATCGGCGAGAACGCCGACACCGACTGATAACGCCCCGGGTTGCGCAAGGCACACACCAGTGCGCCGTGGCCGCCCATCGAGTGGCCGCTGATCCCGCGTTTGGCCGACGCCGGGAAATGCGCCTCGACCAATGCCGGCAATTCCTGCACCACGTAGTCATGCATCCGATAGTGCTGGGCCCAGGGTTCCTGGGTGGCGTTCAGGTAGAAGCCGGCGCCGAGGCCAAAGTCCCAGGCATTGTCCGGATCACCCGGCACACCGGGGCCGCGGGGGCTGGTGTCCGGCGCAACAATGATCAACCCCAGCTCGGCCGCCATGCGCTGGGCGCCGGCCTTCTGCATGAAGTTCTCATCGGTGCAGGTCAGCCCCGACAGCCAGTACAGCACCGGCAATTTTCCGCCCTGCTCCGCTTGCGGCGGCAGGTACACGGCGAAGGTCATGTCGCAACCCAGCACGTCGGAATGGTGCTTGTAGCGTTTATGCCAGCCACCGAAGCTTTTCTGGCACGACAGGTTTTCCAGACTCATGGCCGACCTCAGAAGTGAATGACGGTGCGGATGCTCTTGCCTTCATGCATCAGGTCAAACGCCTTGTTGATATCTTCCAGGCCCATGGTGTGGGTGATGAAGGTATCCAGCGGGATTTCGCCGGTCTGGGCCATCTCCACGTAGCTTGGCAATTCGCTGCGACCCCGCACGCCACCAAACGCCGAACCGCGCCAGACACGACCGGTCACCAGTTGGAACGGACGGGTAGCAATTTCCTGGCCGGCACCGGCCACGCCGATGATCACCGACTCGCCCCAACCTTTGTGGCAGCACTCAAGGGCCGCACGCATCAGTTGGACATTGCCGATGCACTCGAAGGAAAAGTCGACGCCGCCATCGGTTAAATCGACAATCACGTCCTGGATCGGGCGATCGTAGTCTTTGGGATTGATGCAGTCGGTAGCGCCCAGTTGCTTGGCGATTTCAAACTTGGCCGGGTTGATGTCGATGGCAATGATGCGACCGGCCTTGGCTTTCACTGCACCGATCACTGCAGACAGGCCGATTCCGCCCAAGCCGAAGATGGCCACGGTGTCGCCCGGTTTGACCTTGGCGGTGTTGATCACCGCACCGATACCGGTGGTGACGCCACAGCCCAGCAGGCAGACTTTTTCCAGCGGCGCTTCTTTAGGAATCTTCGCTACGGAGATTTCCGGCAGCACGGTGTATTCGGAAAAGGTCGAAGTCCCCATGTAGTGGAAAATCGGCTGGCCCTTGTAGGAAAAGCGCGAGGTGCCATCTGGCATCAGGCCCTTGCCTTGGGTGGCGCGAATCGCCTGGCAGAGGTTGGTCTTGCCCGACAGGCAGAATTTGCACTTGCCGCATTCCGGGGTGTACAGCGGGATCACGTGATCGCCTACCGCCACCGAGGTCACGCCTTCGCCGATGGCTTCCACCACAGCGCCGCCTTCGTGGCCAAGGATCGATGGGAAGATACCTTCCGGGTCCGCGCCCGACAGGGTGTAGGCGTCGGTATGGCACACGCCGGAAGCAACCACTCGCAGCAGCACCTCGCCCGCCTTGGGCATGGCCACATCCACTTCAACGATCTCGAGGGGTTTCTTGGCTTCGAAGGCTACGGCCGCGCGGGACTTGATCATCCGGTTTCTCCATCGGGTTAAAAACGTAAGGCCAGCAGTGTAAAACATGCTCATCTGATTAATAATCCAGACAAAAGCAAAACATTATTGCCGCACAGGGATAATCAGCATGTTGGAAAACCGCTGGGAAGGCATTGATGAGTTCGTCGCCGTGGCCGAATGCAGCCAATTCACCGCGGCCGCCGAGCGCCTGGGCGTGTCGTCGTCCCATATCAGCCGCCAAGTGGCGCGACTGGAGGAGCGCCTGCAAACACGCTTGCTGTATCGCAGCACGCGCAAGGTGACGCTGACCGAAGCCGGCCAGACCTTCCTGCAACATTGCCAGCGATTGCAGGACGGTCGCGAAGAAGCCTTGCGCGCCGTGGGCGACTTGGCCAGCGAGCCCAAGGGAATGTTGCGCATGACGTGCGCAGTGGCTTACGGCGAGCGTTTTATCGTGCCGCTGGTGACGCGTTTCATGGCGCTTTATCCGCAATTGCGCGTGGACGTGGAATTGACCAACCGCCAGCTGGACCTGGTGCACGAAGGCCTGGACCTTGCGATTCGCCTCGGGCGCCTGGCGGATTCGCGCATGGTTGCCAGCCGCCTCGCGCCGCGGCGTATGTACCTGTGCGCATCACCGTCCTACCTGGCCAGGTACGGCCGGCCACATAGCCTGTCGGAATTAAGTCGGCATAACTGCCTGATCGGCAGCTCGGATATTTGGCAACTGGCCCAGGACGGGCGCGAATTTTCCCAGCGGGTACAAGGAAACTGGCGCTGCAACAGCGGGCAAGCGGTGCTGGATGCGGCCCTGCAAGGTGTCGGCCTTTGCCAGCTGCCGGACTATTACGTGCTGGAGCATTTGCACAGCGGCGCACTGGTGTCGTTACTCGAAGCCCATCAACCGCCCAACACCGCGGTTTGGGCGCTGTACCCGCAACAACGCCACCTTTCGCCCAAGGTGCGAAAACTGGTGGACTTTCTCAAGGAGGGCCTGGGCAACCACTCCGTCTACCTGCGATAGACAACTACCGCCCATGCAGCGCCTGAGTGCCGGTAAATAGCCTTTTTTTACTGCGTAACCAGGCACCCCATGATAACCAACGGCCCGCAACTCCAGCGCATCAGTCATTTCGTTCGCAAGGTCTTGGCGGATTTCCCCGTACCTTCGCAAATCGCCGCCCAGTTGATCCGTGAGCGCGTACAGCCCCTCAGCCAGGTCGAGTTCGACCCCGACACCACCCTCCTCACCACCCTCGAATACAACACCGACAACCCCAACGCGGCCTTCACCGCCGTGGTGATCCAGTCGATGTCGCTGACCGAGGCCATGGTCTGCAATGCGCCCCAGCCCCCGGGCGGCATGCTCAATACCACCGGGTTTTCCACCACTGCGCCTTATTTCAATATTGTCAGCGAGCTGCCGCGCTTGATGGATAACCGGATTCCGGCAATGTTCAACGAAGAGTTCATCGTCTCGGGCTGGATCCCGCCCAGGCGTTATGAGGCGCTGTATCTGCAAAGCCAGCCCCAGGTTTACGACCCGAGCACGCAGCTGGAGATTTCACCAAAAACCTTCAGGCACATCGTTAACTCAAGCCATTTCGAACAAGCCTACGACGAGGCGATCGGCAAGTTCTGGAACAACCACCGGGAAAACTACAACACCCTGATGCGCATCGCGTTCACCAAAGCCTATCTGGAACAGTTCCATGAGTTCACCCTGACCGTGGCAGAGAGGCACCTGGCGGCACGGGCGGCGGGGATTGGCATCGACAAGAACCACGACAACCTCACCCTGGAGGACTTCCAGGCGCCCTATCGTCTTGATCCAAACCTGTCCCTACGGCTATTGCGCATCCACAACAGCGAATCCACCGACATCCTGACCATCACCGACAACCAAAGCCAGGTGACTCTGCTCTACATCCCGGGCAACTCCTCGCCCTTCCATGGGTTCAACAACCCGGCAGACATGCGCAAGTGGCTGGTGGAAACGGCAAGGGACGCCACTCAACGCAAGACGCTGACCCAACACTTCGATGAGGACGCCATCGACTCCGGCCTGATCTACAGCGGCGTGGAGGAGGCACTGGTGGGGATGGCGGTGTTTCCGAAGCCGGCAACCTCCCCGGGTTTGTTCAACAGCCTGCGGGCCGATAACTACTGGGATCCCGAGCAGTACATCAATAATCCGACGTATCCGGCACTGGGCAGTAACCCGTTTGAGTTCATCGCCCGGCAGATCAGGTTACGCCTCGCAAAAATAGCGGCGCGAAGCTTTATTTCGCCCCTGGATACGCTCAAGACCGACACCCTGGACGCCCTGGAAAAAGCCTGCATCCTGGCGATTCCCGTGGCACTGGCCATGGGCAACGCGCTACTGGCGGAATTTTGCTTCCTGACCTCCGGCGCGACTGAAATGGTGGTGGGTGCCGACGACCTGCTGCGCGGTAAACCTCACGCGAAGGAGCGCATTGTATTTGGCGCCCTTAACGCGCTGCCGGTGGTCGCCCATGGCGTGGCCAAGGGGCTCAAGGGCCTCGAACGCCTGCGCCCTACACTGGGCCCGGCAGTACGCCAGGATGAGGGCCGGATCAGCGTCACCGCCATCAACGAAACTTCCGTTGCGGCCAGCACCGAGACCCGCACCCTGAGCCCAGGGATAACTCCCGGCGGCCTACAGACCATCCGGATTCACGGCGACCTGTACCTGACCTACAAGACACCCAATGAATCAGGCTTCTTCGAACTGTTCGTAATGGCCCCCAACGCGCCAAACACCCTGCAATCCACCGGCCTGTATGCCATCCAGAGCGCCGACCTGAAATGGCGCACGGCCGGGCTGGCCGGCGGAGGCGCATTTCGCAATGCCTGGCAAAGGGTCTACACGCTGTTCGGCGGCCCGGAACACGCGACGTTCTACAGTGCCTACGAGATGCCCCCCGTTGCGCGTGAGACCGTTTCGGAGATGCTCACCGATACCAGTTCGTTTTCGGAAAACCTTGAACCCGTGGGCAGCGGCGCCCAGCCAATGAAAGACACTCGCAAGTTGTTTTTCGAGAAACGAACCAAGCTGTCTGAAGATGCCACGGTGTTCTTTGCCAACCTGCCGTTTTCACCGATGCGGCCCTTGCTTCCAAGGCTCAGCCTTAATGAGTCGCAGCCGAACATCATTCAAAAACTGCTGCACGCCAGCGACGGCCTGGTGGTCGGCGAAAGCCACGGCGCGCTGTCGAGCAAGGCGTTCCTGATCAACAACATGCCGCTGTTGGCCAGCCAGGGTGTCAAACGCATCTATTTCGAGCATCTGCTGACGGATGTACACATGCCCTTGCTCAAGACGTTCTACCGTACCCGAAGCGCGGTGATGCCCGAGGAACTCAAGGGCTTCCTCAACAACATCTACCCGCCTTTGCGCGACCGGCACTACTCGTTCGTCAACATCGTCACCCATGCCCGTGACGCCGGGATCAAAATCCAGCCGATCGACTGCACCGTCACCTATATGCTCCGCGACCTGCCGGACACCGCCGACAACTTGCGCCAGCGCATGCTGAACTACTACGCCACCGAGGTGATTCAATGGATACAGACCACCAAGCCGCGCCCTGGCAAGTGGGTTGCACTGGTGGGTGACAGCCATACAAATACCTACAAAGGCATTCCTGGAATCGCCGAACTCACCGGCAGCATCGGCCTGCGGATCGAGGATGCAGAGGCTGGCGGGCACCTCGGCGTCGAAGTGGACACGGGACGCACCGCCAGCCTGGGCATCGGCAAGGGCGAGGGAACGGTCAAGGCCAACCTGGTCCTGCGGGTGGACCGCGCCAGCTTGCAACGTCCGGCGCAACCGACACCTGGCCCCTCCCAGCCCCAGGCCAAAACGCCACAGACGCTGCTGACCAAACCCGGCCAGTTCATGCTGATCCCGGCCACCGTTACGACACCGGCACACCTTCACTACCGTTCACGCCGAGGCGACGTACGCCATTTCAGGATCGATCAGCAGGGCAGCCGGTACGCCATCAGCGCACCCGGTTGGGCCGTGGACGGTAAACCGTTCGACAGCATTCAGGCGCTGGTGGATGAGTTCAAGGCCCCGGCCGGGCTTGAACAAGTGACGGGGTGACCGTCAGGAAGACTGGAAAGCCCGGCGCTGGCGCAGCCATTCAAGGTCTTCCGGGCGGGTGACCTTGAGGTTGTCGCTGCGGCCTTCAATCAGGCGTGGCGCGTGCCCGGCCCATTCCATGGCCGAGGCTTCGTCGGTGATGACCACGTCCGAGACCAGGCTGTCGGCCAAGGCCCGGTGCAGCGCGCCAAGGCGGAACATCTGCGGGGTGTAAGCCTGCCAGATCGGCGTGCGATCGACTGTTTCCAACACGCGCCCGTGCTTGTCGGCGCGCTTGAGGGTGTCCCGCGCCGGCACGGCCAGCAGCCCCCCCACGCTGTCGTCGGCCAGTTCGAAGAGCAACTTGTCCAGGTCATCGCGGCTGAGGTTCGGCCGGGCGGCGTCATGCACCAGCACCCAATCGTCATCGCTGGCGCCCTGGCTGTGCAGGTAAAGCAACGCATTGAGCACCGAGCCCGAGCGCTCTTCGCCGCCGTCCACCCGCGTAATGCGGGGATCGGTGGCGCAAGCCAGGTTCGGCCAATAAGGGTCGTCGACAGCAAGACTGACCACCAGCCCCTTGAGACCCGGATGATCGAGGAAACAGCCAAGGCTGTGTTCGAGAATAGTGCGCCCGCCCAGTTGCAAGTATTGCTTGGGGCGGTCCGCGGCCATACGGGCACCCACGCCCGCGGCAGGAATCACGGCCCAGAAGGCCGGTGACGAAAGGCTCATTGGGCCAACTGGTAGAGGGTCTCGCCCTCCTTGACCATGCCCAACTCATGGCGAGCCCGTTCTTCAACGGTCTCCATGCCTTTTTTCAGTTCAAGCACTTCGGCATCGAGCACGCGATTGCGCTCCAGCAACACCTCGTTTTCGGCGTGCTGTGCGGCAATTTGCTGGGTCAGTTCGGTGACCTGCGCCAAGCTGCCATTCCCCACCCATAGGCGGTACTGCAGGCCAGCCAGCAGCAAGAGCAAGACGAGGAACAACCAATTGGGACTGCGCATCGAATATCGGGTATCCAGTGAAAAAAGACAGCCATGCAAAACTTTTGAAGCAACTGATAGCACGAAGCCTGGAATAACCAGGCTTGTGCTTGATAGCCAAGAGATTAGCGCCGAAATTCACGCTGTCGTGATTTTTCCGACGTAATCCGCAGACCTTTTACCATTTAACAATCAGCCGCGAAACTCGCTGCGACCGTTGTACTTGGCTTTACCGCCCAGTTGCTCTTCGATACGCAGCAATTGGTTGTACTTGGAAACGCGATCGGAACGGCACAGGGAACCGGTCTTGATCTGCCCAGCCGAAGTGCCCACGGCCAGGTCGGCAATGGTCGAATCTTCGGTTTCGCCGGAGCGGTGGGAGATCACGGCAGTGTAGCCCGCAGCCTTGGCCATCTGGATGGCTTCCAGGGTTTCGGTCAGGGTGCCGATCTGGTTGAACTTGATCAGGATCGAGTTGGCGATCTTCTTGTCGATGCCTTCTTTCAGGATCTTGGTGTTGGTCACGAACAGGTCGTCGCCTACCAGCTGGATCTTCTCGCCGATCTTGTCGGTCAGCACTTTCCAGCCAGCCCAGTCGGACTCGTCCAGGCCGTCTTCGATCGAGATGATCGGGTAGCGCTCGGTCAGGCCCTTGAGGTAATCAGCAAAACCTTCCGAGGTGAATACGTGGCCTTCACCGGACAGGTTGTACTTGCCGTCTTCGTAGAATTCGCTGGCCGCGCAGTCCAGGGCCAGGGTCACGTCAGTGCCCAGCTTGTAGCCAGCGTTGGCCACGGCTTCGGAGATCACTTTCAGTGCATCTTCGTTGGACGCCAGGTTCGGCGCGAAGCCACCTTCGTCACCCACGGCAGTGCTCAGGCCACGGGCCTTCAGTACAGCCTTGAGGTGGTGAAAAATCTCGGTGCCCATGCGCAGGCCTTCGGAGAAGGTCTTGGCGCCAACCGGCTGCACCATGAATTCCTGGATGTCGACGTTGTTATCAGCGTGCTCGCCACCGTTGATGATGTTCATCATCGGAACCGGCATCGAGTAAACACCCGGGGTACCGTTCAGGTTGGCAATGTGGGCGTACAGCGGCAGGTCCTGGTCCTGCGCAGCAGCCTTGGCGGCAGCCAGGGACACGGCGAGGATGGCGTTAGCGCCGAGGCTGCCTTTGTTTTCGGTACCGTCGAGCTTGATCATCGCGTGATCGAGGGCTTTCTGGTCCAACGGATCCTTGCCCAGCAGCAGGTCGCGGATCGGGCCATTGATGTTGGCGACTGCCTTGAGTACGCCCTTGCCCAGGTAACGGCTCTTGTCGCCATCACGCAGTTCCAGTGCTTCGCGGGAACCTGTGGAAGCACCGGACGGCGCGCAGGCGCTGCCGATGATGCCGTTATCGAGAAGCACGTCGGCTTCGACGGTAGGGTTGCCACGGGAGTCGAGAACTTCACGACCTTTGATGTCGACGATTTTTGCCATTGTTGTAAACACTCCAAAGTTGACGAAAACGACGCAGCTGAAGGAAATCTTTTGACCGACCGCAAGGGTGGAACAACGGGGCAGGCTTGCAGGCGACAAGGCTCAGGCCCGGGGGCCTGAGCGTTTAGCGTGGGATACTTTACCGGAGAAATGGCAGTTACGCGGTCTCTACCGTCGGAAAACTCTTGACCAGGTCGTCCAACTGCTTCAACTGGGCCAGGAATGGCTCCAGCTTGTCCAGGCGCAGGGCGCATGGGCCGTCGCACTTGGCGTTGTCCGGGTCCGGGTGGGCTTCCAGGAACAAACCTGCCAGGGACTGGCTGATACCGGCCTTGGCCAGGTCCAGTACCTGGGCACGGCGCCCGCCAGCGGAATCGGCACGACCACCGGGCATTTGCAGCGCGTGGGTCACGTCGAAGAACACCGGGTATTCGAACTGTTTCATGATGCCGAAACCGAGCATGTCCACCACGAGGTTGTTGTAGCCGAAGCTCGAACCACGCTCGCAGAGGATCAACTGGTCGTTACCCGCTTCCACGCACTTGTTCAGGATGTGTTTCATTTCCTGGGGCGCGAGGAACTGGGCTTTCTTGATATTGATCACAGCGCCGGTCTTGGCCATCGCGACCACGAGGTCGGTCTGGCGCGACAGGAAGGCCGGCAACTGGATGATGTCGCACACCTCGGCGACCACGGCAGCCTGCTCAGGCTCGTGGACGTCGGTGATGATCGGCACGCCGAAGGCTTGCTTGATGTCCTGGAAGATCCGCATGCCTTCTTCAAGGCCCGGGCCGCGGTAGGAGGTCACGGACGAACGGTTGGCCTTGTCGAAGCTGGCCTTGAACACGTAAGGGATACCGAGTTTCTCGGTCACCTTCACGTACTCTTCACAGACCTGCATCGCCATGTCGCGGCTTTCCAGCACGTTCATGCCGCCGAACAGCACCATGGGCTTGTCGTTGGCAATCTCGATGTCGCCTACGCGAATGATCTTCTGGGCCATCAGGTTTACGCCTTCTTCTGATGTTGCGTCAGTGCTGCTTTAACGAAGCCGCTGAACAACGGGTGACCGTCGCGCGGGGTCGATGTGAACTCCGGGTGGAACTGGCAAGCCACGAACCATGGATGATCCGGTGCTTCAACCACTTCAACCAGTGCGCCATCACCGGAACGACCGGAGATTTTCAGGCCGGCTTCCATGATTTTCGGCAGCAGGTTGTTGTTCACTTCGTAGCGGTGACGGTGACGCTCGACGATCACGTCCTTACCGTAGCAATCGTGAACCAGCGAACCCGGCTCCAGCAGGCAATCCTGCGCGCCAAGGCGCATGGTGCCGCCCAGGTCGGAAGCTTCGGTACGGGTTTCGACGGCGCCGGTGGCATCTTCCCACTCGGTGATCAGGCCCACGACCGGATGACCGCTGGTGCGATCGAACTCGGTGGAGTTGGCATCTTTCCAGCCCATGACGTTACGAGCGAACTCGATGACCGCCACTTGCATGCCCAGGCAGATACCCAGGTACGGCACCTTGTTCTCACGAGCGTACTGGACGGCAGTGATCTTGCCTTCCACGCCACGCAGACCGAAGCCGCCCGGAACCAGGATGGCGTCAACGCCTTCCAGCAACGCAGTGCCCTGGTTCTCGATGTCTTCGGAGTCGATGTAGCGCAGGTTGACCTTGGTACGGTTGCTGATGCCCGCGTGGCTCATCGCTTCGATCAGCGACTTGTAGGCGTCCAGCAGCTCCATGTACTTGCCGACCATGGCGATGGTGACTTCATGCTCAGGGTTGAGCTTGGCGTCGACCACGGCTTCCCACTCGGACAGATCGGCGCCGCCACACTGCAGGCCGAAACGCTCGACGACAAAATCATCCAGGCCCTGGGAATGCAGGATGCCCGGGATCTTGTAGATGGTGTCGGCGTCTTCCAGGGCGATCACCGCACGTTCTTCAACGTTGGTGAACTGGGCGATCTTGCGACGGGACGCGATGTCGATCGCGTGGTCGGAGCGGCACACCAGCACGTCCGGCTGCAGGCCGATGGAACGCAGTTCCTTGACCGAGTGCTGGGTAGGCTTGGTTTTGGTTTCGCCGGCGGTGGCGATGTACGGCACCAGTGTCAGGTGCATCAGCATCGCGCGCTTGGCGCCGACTTCGAAACGCAACTGGCGAATGGCTTCGAGGAACGGTTGGGACTCGATGTCACCCACGGTGCCACCGATCTCGACCATCGCCACGTCGGCATCGCCTGCACCCTTGATGATGCGGCGCTTGATTTCGTCGGTGATGTGCGGGATCACCTGGATGGTTGCACCCAGGTAGTCACCACGGCGCTCCTTGCGCAGCACGTGCTCGTAGACACGGCCGGTGGTGAAGTTGTTGTTCTGGGTCATGGTCGTGCGGATGAACCGCTCGTAGTGGCCCAGGTCCAGGTCGGTCTCGGCGCCGTCGTGAGTGACGAACACTTCACCGTGCTGGAACGGGCTCATGGTGCCCGGGTCAACGTTGATGTACGGGTCCAGCTTGAGCATGGTGACCTTAAGTCCCCGCGCCTCCAGGATGGCCGCCAATGAAGCGGAGGCAATGCCTTTCCCCAATGAAGAAACAACACCGCCCGTGACGAATATGTAGCGCGTCATGAAAAACCCTAGAAGTCTGCGTTAAAGCGGTCCGAGCCGCCGGGGAAAGCGAAGGAAGGCCGAAGCCCCCGATCACCTGCATTAATCACAGTGCACCTTTCAAAAAAACCGCCGCGTTGTGACAGACCAGCAATGAAACACCGGTACGTTGATCGCTACACATTTTTTGGAATCGCCCAGCAAAGACTGCTTGGTAATCGGCAACTGCTGCGATTCAGGCGAATCCACAGAAGTTGTATCAAGAAGGGAGCGTAGTCTACCGGAAAGGCTCTATCAGCTCAAACCTTGATCGCAGGTTGGTGGCATCCAATGTAATTGCCAGTCGGTACCGCCACTTGCCGCAAGCCCCGGCAGGTTGGCCACAGCCAGCAATTGTTGGCCCTGATACAGCAGCGGCAATCTGCCACGGATGAAGCCTGGCACGGCACTTTCGTTAAGCAACCGCTTCAGGTCACGCCGGCCCCGGCCTGGCAATTCCATGATTTCGCCGCCTTGGCGATAACGGATGCTCAGGGGACCTTCGGGTGCGCTGCCGCTGAAGTGCAGTTGGCCGTTACCGGGTAACTGTAGTGGGTTTTGTGGCTGTGACCAGCTCACCGATGCGTCAGAAAAATCCGACCAACTGGCGGGTAACCACCAGATATGCCCACCGCAACGGTGCAATTGACCGTCGGCCAGACGCCACAGCGGCTGTGCGTCTTCCTTGGCGTCGCGCAGGGTCGCCCAGCCGGCCCAGTGCTCGCTGTCGGGCAAGCGTGTCAGCGGTGTCAGCCAGTGCATGAGTGCGTTGCGCTGGCGGGCCTCGGAGAGCGCGGCAAGCGGTTCAAGGGTCAGTGAGGGCAATACGAGCCAGGGAAACGCCGGGGGCTGGCTGGCGGTCAGCAGGTCCATTTGTGCCAGTTCGTCGAGCAAGCCCTGGGCTTCGCTCAAATGTTCGGCGCTGCGGGCCATGGTACTGACGGCTTGGGGCCAACGTTCGATCAGGCGCGGGAAAACATGGTGGCGCAGGTAATTGCGGGAGAAACGCGGATCGGCGTTGGACGGGTCTTCAATCCAGTCCAATTGATGCTCGCGGGCGTAGGCTTCCAGATCGGCGCGGGATACATGCAGCAAGGGCCGCACCAAGTAGCCACCCGCCAATGGACGCTGCACAGGCATCGCCGCCAGCCCACGCACGCCGCCCCCACGCAGCAAGCGAAACAACAAGGTTTCAGCTTGATCGTCGCGGTGCTGGCCCGTGATTAGCAACTCCCCTGCCCCGGTGACCTCGGCAAACGCTTGATACCGCGCCTCACGGGCGGCGCGTTCCAGGCTCGCGCCGGGTCGCACCTGCACGCGGATCACTTGCAGGGGAACGCCCAGGGCGTCGCACACAGCCCGGCAATGCGCCGGCCACGCGTCAGCCGCAGCTTGCAGCCCATGATGGACATGGATAGCACTGAGTGGCGGGAGTGTGTCGGTTTTGGCCAGAGTGGCCAGAAGGTGCAGCAGGACGGTGGAGTCGAGGCCGCCGGAGAAGGCGATATGCCAGGCCGGAGCGCTGCGCCAGGGGGCGAGGATTTGCAGAAGTTTGGCGGTCAAGGTGGGCTTCATAGCAAAGTACGCCATCAATCCGGAATGCGATAACCCAGCATACACAAAGCAAATGTGGGAGCCGGGCTTGCCCGCGATGCAGCCAACTCGGTTTATCTAGTGCACCGAGTTGATGCTATCGCAGGCAAGCCAGCTCCCACACAAGCCCGCTCCCGCATTTGGCAACGCGTCGGCTTAGAGACCGTAGCTCATCAGTCGCTCGTAACGACGGGCCAGCAGCGCCTCGTTGTCGAACTTCTTGAGCATCGCCAGTTGCGAGCTGAGTTCAGCACGAATGGTCGCGGCAGCGGCAGCCGGGTCACGGTGGGCGCCGCCCAATGGCTCGGCGATCACTTTGTCCACGATACCCAGGCCTTTCAGGCGATCTGCGGTGATGCCCATGGCTTCAGCGGCATCCGGCGCTTTCTCGGCGGTTTTCCACAGGATCGAGGCGCAACCTTCCGGCGAGATCACCGCGTAGGTCGAATATTGCAGCATGTTCAGTTGGTCGCAGACGCCAATGGCCAGCGCACCGCCGGAACCGCCTTCGCCGATCACGGTAGCGATGATCGGAGTCTTCAGGCGAGCCATCACCCGCAGGTTCCAGGCAATCGCTTCGCTTTGGTTGCGCTCTTCAGCGTCGATACCCGGGTAGGCGCCCGGGGTGTCGATGAAGGTCAGGATCGGCATCTTGAAGCGCTCGGCCATTTCCATCAGGCGGCAAGCCTTGCGGTAGCCTTCGGGACGCGGCATGCCGAAGTTGCGACGGACTTTCTCACGCACTTCACGGCCTTTCTGGTGACCGATCACCATCACTGGCTGGTCGTCCAGGCGAGCGATACCGCCCACAATGGCGGCGTCGTCGGAGAAGTGACGGTCGCCGTGCAGTTCATCGAACTCGGTGAAGATGTGCTCGATGTAGTCCAGGGTGTACGGACGGCGCGGGTGGCGGGCCAGACGCGCGATCTGCCAGCTGGTCAGCTTGCCGAAGATGTCTTCGGTAAGAGTGCTGCTCTTGTCTTGCAGGCGAGCGATTTCATCGCCGATATTCAGCGAATTGTCATTGCCGACCAGGCGCAGCTCTTCGATCTTGGCTTGCAGGTCAGCGATCGGCTGTTCGAAATCAAGAAAATTCGGGTTCATAAGCGTCCGTCTTGGGTCGACGGCCAAGGGGTGCCTGGCCAGCCGGTTGTCTATTCGCGCCCTACCTTAAGGGAGAGGCGCGGTTAGGTCGAGATTAAATGTTCGGTCGAGATCAGGCGTTCTTTGTACGGCCTGACCGTCAACGGTATTGGAGGAAGACGTTGTCACGCCCGAACTGGTCACGCAATGCTTGAATCAAGCCATCAGCGGGATCAATTCGCCACGTCTCACCAAACTGCAACATCGCCTTGGCATCGTCGCGGGTGTACTCCATGGTCACCGGGCAGGCGCCACGGTGGCGTTTAAGCAAGTCACCCAACCAGCGTAGCTGATCGCCTTTGAGCGCATCGGTCTTGACCTTCAAGCGCAGGCTTTCGGCGAGGTTGGTGCGAGCATCTTCCATGCTCATCACGCGCTTGATCCGCAGGCGCAGGCCGCCGGAGAAGTCGTCGTTGCTGACCTCCCCTTCCACCACCACCATCGCGTCGGTCTGCAACAGCGACTGGGCGGAGTGGAATGCATCGGCAAACAGCGACGCTTCGATGCGGCCCGAGCGGTCGTCGAGGGTAATGAAACCCATCTTGTCGCCCTTTTTATTCTTCATCACCCGCAGCGCGATGATCATGCCCGCGACGGTCTGGGTGTCCCGCGCCGGCTTCAGGTCGATGATGCGCTGGCGGGCGAAACGCCGGATCTCACCTTCATACTCGTCAATCGGGTGACCAGTGAGGTACAGGCCCAGGGTGTCCTTCTCTCCCTTGAGGCGCTCCTTGAGGGTCAGGTCCTTGGCCTTGCGATGGTTGGCGTAGACGTCGGCGTCTTCTTCGACGAACAGCCCGCCAAACAGGTCGGCGTGGCCGCTGTCGTGGGTGCGTGCGGTCTGTTCGGCGGCCTTGATCGCTTCTTCCATGGCGGTCAGCAATACCGCGCGATTGCGATCGATGTTGGCCTGGTAAGCCTTCGGCTCATCATGGAAGTACGGACCCAGACGATCCAGGGCACCGCTTCGGATCAAGCCATCCAGGGTACGTTTGTTGATGCGCTTGAGGTCGACCCGGGCGCAGAAGTCGAACAGGTCCTTGAACGGCCCGTCCTGACGCGCTTCGGTAATCGCCTCCACCGGGCCTTCGCCCACGCCCTTGATCGCGCCGAGACCATAAATGATGCGGCCTTCGTCGTTGACCGTGAACTTGAACTCGGAGGTGTTCACGTCCGGCGCGTCAAGGCGCAGCTTCATGGTCCGCACTTCTTCGATCAAGGTCACGACCTTGTCGGTGTTGTGCATATCCGCAGACAGTACCGCGGCCATGAACGGCGCCGGGTAGTGAGCCTTCAGCCAGGCCGTCTGGTACGACACCAGGCCGTAGGCGGCGGAGTGGGATTTGTTGAAGCCGTAACCGGCGAATTTCTCTACCAGGTCGAAGATGTTACCGGCCAGGTCAGCGTCGATGTTGTTGGTGGCGCAGCCCTCAATGAAACCACCGCGCTGCTTGGCCATCTCCTCGGGCTTTTTCTTACCCATGGCTCGACGCAGCATATCCGCGCCACCGAGGGTATAGCCGGCCATGACCTGAGCAATCTGCATCACCTGTTCTTGATACAGGATGATGCCGTAGGTCGGTGCCAGTACTGGCTTGAGGCCTTCGTACTGGTAGTCGGAGTGCGGGTAAGCCAGCTCGGCACGTCCGTGCTTACGGTTGATGAAGTCATCCACCATGCCTGATTGCAGCGGGCCCGGACGGAACAGGGCCACCAGTGCGATCAAGTCTTCCAGGCAGTCGGGCTTGAGCTTTTTGATCAGCTCTTTCATGCCGCGGGATTCAAGCTGGAACACGGCCGTGGTTTCAGCCTTTTGCAGCAGGCTGTAGGTCGGTTTGTCGTCCAGCGGGATAAACGCGATATCCAGCGGTGGCTCGTTGACCTTGGCGCGGTCCCGATTGATGGTCTTCAGCGCCCAGTCGATGATCGTCAGGGTCCGCAGGCCGAGGAAGTCGAACTTCACCAGGCCGGCCGCCTCCACGTCATCCTTGTCGAACTGGGTTACCAGGCCGTCGCCTTCTTCGTCGCAATAGATCGGCGAAAAGTCAGTCAGCTTGGTAGGCGCGATAACCACACCACCGGCGTGTTTACCGACGTTACGCACCACGCCTTCGAGCTTGCGCGCCATGTCCCAGATTTCGGCCGCTTCTTCATCGACCTTGATGAAGTCCCGCAGGATTTCTTCCTGCTCGTAGGCTTTTTCCAGGGTCATGCCGACTTCGAATGGAATCATCTTCGACAGTCGGTCAGCCAGGCCGTAGGACTTGCCCTGCACCCGGGCCACGTCGCGGATTACCGCTTTAGCCGCCATGGAACCGAAGGTGATGATCTGGCTTACGGCGTTGCGGCCGTATTTCTCGGCCACGTATTCAATAACCCGGTCGCGACCATCCATGCAGAAGTCGACGTCGAAGTCGGGCATCGATACCCGTTCCGGGTTAAGGAAACGTTCGAACAGCAGGTCATATTCCAGCGGATCGAGATCGGTGATCTTCTGCACATAGGCCACCAGCGACCCGGCACCCGATCCACGGCCTGGGCCCACTGGCACGCCGTTGCTTTTGGCCCACTGGATAAAGTCCATTACGATCAGGAAGTAACCGGGGAACCCCATCTGGATAATGATATCCAGCTCGAAATTCAGCCGGTCGACGTAGACCTGGCGCTTGGCTTCATAATCTTCAGTGGTGTCCTTGGGCAGCAGGACGCTCAGGCGTTCCTCCAGGCCGTCGAAGGACACCTTGCGGAAATACTCGTCGATGGTCATGCCATCGGGGATCGGGAAGTTGGGCAGGAAGTGCTTGCCCAGCTTCACTTCAATATTGCAGCGCTTGGCAATTTCGACGGAGTTTTCCAGGGCCTCGGGCAGGTCACTGAACAGCTCGGCCATTTCATCGGCGCTTTTGAGGTACTGCTCTTCGCTGTAGTTTTTCGAGCGGCGCGGATCGTCCAGCGCCCGGCCTTCGCCAATGCATACGCGGGTTTCGTGGGCCTCGAAGTCTTCCTTCTTGATAAAGCGCACATCGTTGGTCGCCACCAGCGGCGCACCAAGCTTTTCAGCCAGGGCCACGGCGGCGTGCAACTGTTCTTCATCGTTGGGGCGGTTGGTGCGCTGGATTTCCAGGTAGAAACGGTTGGGGAACACCTCCATCCACTCACGGGCGAGTACTTCTGCCTCGTGGGGATTGCCGCCCAACAGCGCGATGCCGATCTCACCCTCTTTGGCCGCCGAGAGCATGATCAGCCCTTCGCTGGCCTCGGCCACCCATTCGCGCTCGATGATGATCGAGCCGTTGCGCTGGCCATCGATGAAGCCACGGGAAATCAGTTCGGTGAGGTTGCGATAACCCACGCCGTTCATCGCCAACAGGCTGATGCGGCTCAATGGGTTATCCGGGTCTTTGTTCGACAGCCACAGGTCGGCGCCGCAGATCGGCTTGATGCCGGCGCCCATGGCGGCCTTGTAGAACTTGACCAGGGAGCACATGTTGTTCTGGTCAGTCACCGCCACGGCAGGCATGTTCATGCCCACCAGGGTTTTGACCAGGGGTTTGATCCGTACCAGGCCGTCGACCAGGGAGTATTCAGTGTGCAGGCGCAGGTGAACGAATGAAGCCGGCATAGTGATCCTGTCTAAAAACGTGGAGACAACAAGGCCCGGATTGTACCGGGCCTTGAGCAAAACATCAGCCTCGCGACTAAACCTCGCTGAGACTCTCCCGCGCTTCGTAAGCCTGGCGAACCGGGGCGAACGAGCGGCGGTGGATCGGGGTCGGGCCCAGCCGCGCCAAAGCTTCCAGATGAACGGGCGTTGGATAACCTTTGTGCCCGCCGATGCCGTAGCCCGGGTAGATCAATTCAAAAGCTGCCATTTCGCGATCTCGGCTGACCTTGGCCAGGATTGATGCAGCGGCAATCGCTGGCACCTTGCTGTCGCCCTTGACCACCGCTTCTGCGGGCATCGTCAGCTTCGGGCAGCGGTTGCCGTCAATCATCGCCATTTTGGGCGTGATGTGCAGGCCTTCAATGGCGCGCTGCATGGCCAGCATGGTGGCGTGCAGGATGTTCAGTTCGTCGATTTCTTCGACCTCGGCCCGGGCGATGTGCCAGCTGAGGGCTTTCTCACAGATCTCGTCGTAGAGCTTTTCACGACGGGCTTCGGTGAGTTTCTTCGAATCGTTCAGGCCGAGGATCGGGCGGTTCGGGTCGAGAATCACTGCGGCGGTGACGACTGCGCCGCACAGCGGGCCGCGACCGACTTCGTCAACACCGGCAACCAGATCAAGGGCATCGGCGACCAGGCTGAAATCCAGGCCCATTTGCGTCTTCATAGGGTTTCCTGTTTATGGCCGATCAAGGTCAGCACAGCGTCCGCCGCCTGGTTCGATGCGTCACGGCGCAAGGTGCGGTGGATTTCGTCGAAACCACGGGTTTGTTCTTCGCCGCCGTCGATCAGCGGGAGCATGGTTTGCGCCAAGGCTTCGGGCGTCGCGTCATCCTGTAGCAATTCGGGCACCAGCAGTCGCTGGGCCAGCAAATTGGGCAGCGAGATGTACGGGCTTTTGACCATACGCTTGAGAATCCAGTAGGTCAGCGGCGCCAGGCGATAGGCTACGACCATCGGGCGTTTGTAGAGCAAGGCCTCCAGGGTCGCGGTGCCGGAGGCGATCAGCACCGCATCGCACGCCGCCAGGGCCAGGTGCGAGCCGCCGTCGAGCAGGGTCAACGGCAAGTTGCGACCTACCAGCAGCTCTTCAATTTGCGCGCGACGCTGAGGGCTGGCGCACGGCAATACGAAGCGCACGCCCGGCTTCAGCGCTTGCAGACGTTCGGCAGCATCAAAAAACAGCGCGCCGAGACGACCGACTTCGCCACCACGGCTACCCGGCATCAAGGCGACCAACGGCCCGTCAGGCAAGCCCAGTTCGGCACGCGCCGCAGCACGATCCGCCTGGAGCGGGATGGTATCGGCCAAAGTGTGGCCAACAAACCGCACCGGCACGCCCTTCTCTTCGTAGAACCTGGCCTCGAACGGCAGCAGGGTCAGCATCAGGTCGCAGCCTTCGCGAATCTTCAGCACGCGCTTTTGCCGCCACGCCCACACGGACGGGCTGACGTAATGCACGGTCTTGATCCCGGCCTGACGCAACTTGAGTTCGATATTGAGGGTGAAGTCCGGAGCGTCGATTCCGATAAAGACGTCGGGCTTTTCTTCGATCAGGGTCTGGATCAGCTTTTTGCGGCGAGCCAGCAGCTCACGCAACCGGCCCAGCACTTCCACCAGCCCCATGACCGACAAGCGCTCCATGGGAAAGTAGGACGTGAGGCCTTCAGCCTGCATCAGCGGACCGCCGACACCAATGAATTCAACCGCCGGATGCTGGAGCTTGAGAGCCCGCATCAGGCCTGCACCGAGAATATCGCCGGAAGCTTCTCCGGCCACCAACGCTATACGCAGCTTGGCCATGATCAGCGGGTGATGCCGCGAGTCGACGACTGGATCGAGTCACGGAATATCGCGACTTCCGGAAACAATGTTGCGGGTTCCGTCAGTTCGATCAACGCCTGATCGACCGTCAACCCCTGGCGGTAAACCACCTTGTAGGCGCGGCGCAGGGCGTGAATGGCGTCTTCGCTGAAGCCCCGACGGCGCATGCCTTCGAAGTTCATGCTGCGGGCTTCGGCCGGGTTGCCGAATACCGTGACGAATGCCGGAACATCCTTACCAATGGCGGTACCCATGCCGGAAAAGCTGTGAGCGCCGATATGGCAGTACTGATGCACCAGGGTGAAGCCGGACAGGATCGCCCAATCATCAACATGCACGTGGCCGGCCAACGCGGTGTTGTTGACCAGGATGCAGTGGTTGCCGATGACGCTGTCATGGCCGATGTGCGCGTAGGCCATCACCAGGTTGTGATCACCCAGGGTGGTCTCGGCGCGGTCCTGAACGGTACCGCGGTGAATGGTCACGCCTTCACGGATGATATTGTGATCACCGATTACCAGACGCGTTTCTTCACCCTTGTACTTCATGTCCGGGGTGTCTTCGCCTATCGATGAGAACTGATAGATGCGGTTGTGTTTGCCAATGCGCGTCGGGCCTTTGAGGATCACATGCGGCCCGATGACTGTTCCCTCGCCGATTTCCACACCTGCGCCGACGATCGACCAAGGGCCGACCTCAACGTCGGCGGCCAGTACGGCCGTCGGATCGATGATTGCGCGAGGGTCAATCAAACTCATAGTTTGCGTTCCGCACAGATGATTTCAGCCGAGCACACCGGCTTGCCGTCGACCGAAGCCTGGCATTCAAACTTCCAGATCTGGCGCTTGCAGCTGATGAACTTGGCTTCCAGGATCAACTGGTCACCCGGGGTAACCGGGTTGCGGAAGCGCAGTTTGTCGGAGCCCACGAAATAGTAGAGCGTGCCATCGGCAGGCTTCAGGTCGAGCATTTTGAAACCAAGGATACCGGCAGCCTGGGCCATCGCTTCGATGATCAATACGCCTGGCATGATGGGATGCGCAGGGAAGTGACCGTTGAAGAACGGTTCGTTGATGCTGACATTCTTGTAGGCACGAATGCGCTTTTCCTCAACATTGAGGTCCGTCACACGGTCCACCAGCAGGAACGGGTAACGGTGAGGCAGGTATTCGCGAATCTCGTTGATGTCCATCATTTCGGGGGGAAGCCTGTAATAAAGATTGGGAGCGTGCGGACTAAGGCACGCCCCTCTAGCAAATCAAGGAGGCAGTCTAGCGGCTGTGCACACTTGATATGGAAATGGTATCAGCCATCTGATGAAGCATTACCGCCAGGGGTCACGTCCCCAACACGCTTTTCCAGATGTTTCAGGCGTCGAGCGATATCGTCGAGTTGCCTCAGACGCGCCGCGCTCTTGCGCCATTCGGCCGCAGGCTGCATGGCCGTACCGGATGAATAGGACCCAGGTTCGGTAATCGAATGGGTCACCATGGTCATGCCGGTGATGAATACGTTGTCGCACACTTCGATATGGCCCACCAGGCCAACACCGCCGGCGAGCATGCAATGCTTGCCGATCTTGGTGCTGCCGGAGATCCCCACGCAGGCGGCCATGGCGGTGTGATCGCCAATCTGCACGTTGTGGGCGATCTGAATCTGGTTATCCAGTTTCACGCCGTTACCAATGACGGTATCGGCCAATGCCCCGCGGTCAACAGCGGTGTTGACGCCAATTTCAACGTCATCGCCGATCAACACACCGCCCACTTGGGCAATCTTGTGCCAGACACCCTTCGAGTTAGCGAAGCCGAAGCCCTCGCCGCCGATCACGGCACCTGACTGAATCACCACACGCTCACCAATACGCACGTCGTGGTACAGGGTCACACGCGGGGCCAGCCAGCCACCGGCACCAATCTCGCTGCGGGCGCCGATAAAGCACTGAGCACCCACCGTTACGCCCGGTCCGATACGGGCGCCGCTTTCGATCACCACAAAAGCACCGATGCTCGCGGCAGGGTCAACCTGCGCGTCATCCGCGATCACCGCCGAAGGATGGATACCGGCGGCTGCCTTGGGTTTTGGATCGAACAGGTGCGATGCCCGGGCATACGCCAGGTACGGGTCGGCAACAACCAGCGCATCCCCGGCAAACCCTTCGGCATCAGCAGCCTTCAGCAACACGGCCGCGGCGCGGCTGTCGCCCAGGTATTTACGGTATTGAGGATTTGCCAGGAAGCTCAACTGAGCTGGGCCAGCCTCCTGCAAGGTGGCTAGCCCAGTGATTTCCTTCTCCGGAGAGCCACTCAAGGTGGCACCCAGGAACTCGGCCAATTGGCCGAGCTTGATAGTCGCAGTCATGGCTTACTTCAGCTGATTCATGCGCTCGATCACCTGACGGGTGATGTCGTACTGAGGTTTAACGTCGATGACTGCACCGCGTTCGAATACCAGGTCAAAGGCACCTTTCTTGATGACTTCTTCCACAGCGCTGTCGAGTTTCGGCTTGAGCTGCTTGAGCATTTCGCGGTCAGCAACAGCCTTGGCTTCGTTCAGTTCCTTGGACTGGAACTGGTAGTCACGGGCCTTTTGCTTGAATTCAAGCTCCAGACGCTCGCGCTCGCCTTGCTGCATCTTGTCGCCACCGGCTACCAGACGATCCTGGATGCCCTTGGCGCTGCTTTCCAGCGTCTTCAGCTTGGTCAGCTGAGGACCGAATTTCTTCTCGGCATCTACGGCATATTTCTTGGCCGCATCGGATTCCAGCAGGGCCATCTGATAGTTCAGAACGGCAATTTTCATTTCGGCAAAGGCCGGGGTCGCTACCAGGACAGTCGCCAGGAGAACCAATTGAGTCAACTTACGCACGATGCACTCCTACAGAATCCGTTGTCATTATCTTGGGTCAGACGCTTAGAACGTCTGGCCGAGGGAGAATTGGAAAATCTGGGTTTCAGCGTTATCCGGTTTCTTGACCGGCATGGCCAGAGCAAAGCTCAACGGGCCAAGAGCAGTAACCCAAGTCACACCGACACCGACAGAGCTTGCCAGGTTGCTGAAGCTCACATCGTTACACTGGGTGTTGGACTTCGAGCCATTCGGGTTGGTGACCTGTTCGCACTTGGAGTCGAACACGTTACCCACATCCCAGAAGACCGAAGTACGCAGGGAACGTTGATCTTTCACGAATGGCAGCGGGAACAGGATTTCCGCACCACCCTGGATCAATACGTTACCACCGAATGGCAGCGGGTCGTTGTCCGAGTCAGCCACTGTACCTTGGTTACCCGTTACACCCACACCACGGCTCGGTGTACCACGAGGCCCCAGGGTGCTGTCCTTGAAGCCACGTACCGAGTTGAAACCACCCGCATAGTAGTTCTCATAGAACGGCAAGCCGCTGGTCGAACCGTAACCGTCGCCATAACCCAGTTCGGTGTGCAGGCGCATGGTGTAGTTTTCGCTCAATGGCTGGAACAACTGGCCACGGTAATCAAGCTTGAAGAACGACAGGTCGCTGCCCGGCGTGGTTGCTTCCAGAGTCAAGCTCTGGGAATGGCCACGGGTTGCCAACACACCTTTGTTCAGAGTCGATTCCGACCAGCCGGCCGAAGCCTTGAAGTTCAGGAACTGGTCGCCTTCTTTACGCACGAAGTTGAAGATCTCATCCACGGTGTACACACCGGTCTTGATCTTGTCCTGTTGCGCGGTCAGGCCGAAGGTCAGACGCGAGGTCTCACTGATCGGGTAACCAATGTTGGCGCCAACACCCAGGCTGTCGATGGCATAGCTTGCAACGTCAACGTCGAGGTCTTTGTAGTCGGTTGTGCGGTAGAAGGCGTTGTAGCCCAGGCTCACACCGTCAGCTGTCCAGTAGGGGTCGACATAACCGAAGTTATAGCGGCTCTGGTATTCGCTTCGGGTCAGGCCGATGGAAACCTTGTTACCGGTACCGAGGAAGTTGTTCTGGGTGATCGAACCACCGAGGATCAGACCGGCACTCTGGGCGAAACCGACGCTGGCGGTAATCGAACCGGAGGCTTGCTCTTCTACGGCGTAGTTCACGTCAACCTGGTCATCCACGCCCGGTACAGCCGGGGTTTCAACGTTGACTTCCTTAAAGAAGCCCAGGCGCTCAAGGCGAACCTTGGACTGGTCGATCAGGTAAGTCGATGCCCAGCCACCTTCCATCTGACGCATTTCGCGACGCAGGACTTCGTCAGCAGACTTGGTGTTGCCACGGAAGTTGATGCGGTTCACGTAGGCACGCTTGCCCGGGTCTACGACGAAGGTGATGTCTACGGTATGGTCTTCGTCGTGCGGGGTCGGTACGCCGTTGACGTTGGCGAAGGTATAGCCTTCGTTACCCAGGCGACGGGTGATCAGTTCGGACGTGGTGGTCATCAGCTTGCGCGAGAACACCTGGTCTTTCTGCACCAGCAACAGCGACTTGACCTGGTCTTCAGGCACTTTCAAGTCACCGCTGAGCTTGACGTCACGAACCTTGTACTTCTCGCCTTCGTTGACGTTGACAGTGATATAGACGTGCTTCTTGTCCGGGGTGATGGACACCTGGGTCGAAGCGATATCCATGTTGATATAGCCACGGTCCAGGTAGTAGGAACGCAGGCGCTCCAGGTCACCGGACAGTTTTTCGCGGGCGTACTTGTCATCGTTCTTGAAGAACGAGAGCCAGTTGGTGGTCTTGAGCTCGAACAGGTCGATCAGGTCGTCATCGGAGAACTTGGTGTTACCCACCACGTTGATGTGCTGGATCGCCGCCACGGTGCCTTCGTTGATGTTGACCTTCAGGCCAACGCGGTTACGCGGCTGCGGCACCACTTCGGTCTCGACGGTTGCCGAGTAACGGCCCTGGGCAACGTACTGGCGTTGCAGCTCGTTACGCACGCCTTCGAGGGTGGCACGCTGGAAGATCTCGCCTTCGGCAAGGCCCGATTGCTTGAGGCCTTTCATCAAGTCTTCAGTGGAGATCGCCTTGTTGCCTTCGATCTCGATACTGGCGACAGAAGGCCGCTCGACGACGGTGATGACGAGGACGTTACCTTCGCGACCCAGTTGGATATCTTGAAAGAACCCGGTTTTGAACAGCGCACGAGTGGATTCCACCAGGCGACGGTCATCAGCCTGTTCCCCGACGTTCAACGGCAAGGCACCAAAGACGCTACCCGCGGAAACCCGCTGGAGGCCGTTGACGCGAATATCGGAGATGGTGAAGGACTCGGCGTGAACTTCGGCGATCATCAATACGGTGAGAACCGCAGTTAGCAGCAGACGTTTCATGAAGTCCTTTCTTATTCCAACTGGCAATAAACAAACTGCCGCAAAATGCGGCAGATTCGCAATTCAGCGAAGCGTTACAGTCGTCCCAGATCGTTGACCAGAGCTAACAACATCACCCCGACCACCAAACTGATACCGATCTGTATCCCCCAACCCTGCACCCGATCCGACAAGGGGCGACCACGCGCCCACTCGACCAGATAAAACAACAGATGCCCCCCATCCAATACTGGAATGGGCAACAAATTCAGAACCCCAAGGCTAATACTCAGATAAGCCAGGAAATTCAGGAAATCTACAACGCCCGACTGGGCAGAAGCGCCCGCCACTTTAGCAATGGTTATCGGTCCACTCAAGTTTTTTACCGAGAGCTCGCCGAACAACATTTTCTTGAGGGAATCGAGGGTCAGCACACTCATGGTCCAGGTGCGTCTCGCACCCTCGCCAATTGCCGCCAACGGCCCGAAACTGACCTCTCGCACCATCGAAGGTGGCCACTCGACACCTTTCACACCGGCACCCAGGTAACCCCCGGCTGCCTTGGCCTCCCCGCGAACCGCCAGGGTCACAGGGACGTCGATTTGAGCACCATCGCGCTCAACTTTCAGCACAATTTTGGTATCTGGACGCACACGTACCAGGTCGACCACCTGCTGCCAGTCATTCAGTGCCTGGCCATCGAGGGCCAACAGGCGATCGCCGGTTTTCAGACCTGCGGCCTGGGCCGGCCCTTTCGGATCCAGCTCTGCCAGCACCGGCGGCAAGGCCGGACGCCACGGACGGATGCCCAGGGACTTGATCGGATCAGGCTCATCGGAGCCCTTCAGCCAGTGGTCCAGGGCCAGCTCGCGCGGGGTTTCGGCGGTGGAGTCCTGATCGCGCACCACCAGCTTCACGATGCCGCTTTCACCCAAGCGACGCACCAACTGCAGATTGACCGCCCCCCAACCGGTGGTTGGCTCGCCATCAACTGAAACAATTTCCTGCCCGGCGATCAGGCCCGCCTTGGCCGCCATGCTGTCCGCCTCGACCGCACCAATAACCGGACGCACTTGCTGGCTCCCCAGCATGGCCAGGACCCAGAAAAACACCATCGCCAACAGGAAGTTGGCGATAGGGCCTGCCGCAACGATGGCAATGCGCTGACGAACGGTCTTGCGATTAAAGGATTGGTCCAACTGATCAGCCGGCACTTCACCTTCGCGCTCATCGAGCATTTTGACGTAGCCGCCCAACGGGATGGCCGCAATCACAAACTCGGTGCCACGACGGTCGTGCCAGCGCAGCAACGGCATGCCGAAGCCTACGGAGAAGCGCAGCACCTTGACGCCGCAACGACGCGCGACCCAGAAATGGCCGAACTCGTGGAAGGTGACCAGCACACCCAGAGCAACCAGGGTGCCGACAATCATGTAGAGCGCACTCATCTAATTTCTCCGCCTTTCAATCCAGTGCCTGAAGGCTCAAACACGCCTAAAGACTAACGCGCATTGCGGTTCAACCACTGCTCAGCCAAGGCCCGGGCCTTTGCATCCGCTTCGAACACCGCACCCAGATCATTCACGGCGACGACGGGCTCAAGGTTTAAAACGTCCTCGATCATACTCGCGATCTGCGGAAAGCGGATGCGCCGGTCCAGAAACGCCGCCACAGCCACTTCATTGGCCGCATTCAGCATCGCCGGGGCGCTGTTACCTGCCTCGGCAGCTTGCCGCGCAAGACGCAGGCAAGGGAAGCGTTGCTCGTCGGGCGCTTCGAAGTCCAGACGGGCGATGGCAAACAGATCCAACGGCGCAACACCCGAATCAATCCGCTCCGGCCACGCCAGGGCATTGGCGATCGGCGTGCGCATGTCCGGATTGCCCAACTGGGCCAATACCGAGCCATCCACGTAATCCACCAGGGAATGAATCACACTTTGCGGGTGGATCACCACCTCGACCTGATCCGGCCGGGCATCGAACAGCCAGCAGGCCTCGATCAGCTCCAGGCCCTTGTTCATCATGCTCGCCGAGTCCACCGAGATCTTGCGCCCCATGGACCAGTTCGGATGAGCGCATGCCTGGTCGGGAGAAACATGCTCCAGATCGGCCAACGGTGTCTGCCGGAAAGGACCGCCAGAAGCTGTCAGCAGAATCCGGCGTACACCGACCTGGCTCAGCCCACGGGCAAAGTCACCGGGCATGCATTGGAAAATCGCGTTGTGTTCGCTGTCCAGCGGCAGCAGCACGGCGCCGCTCTTGCGCACCGCCTGCATAAAGAGCGCACCGGACATCACCAGCGCTTCTTTATTGGCCAGCAGAATCTTCTTGCCTGCATCAACGGCGGCCAGGGTCGGACGCAAGCCGGCAGCACCGACAATCGCCGCGACGACGGTGTCGACATCAGGGTCAGCCGAAACCTGACACAACCCCTCCTCCCCCACCAACACCTGAGTCGCCAGGCCTGCAGCGCGCAGGTCATCCTGCAAACCACGTGCAACTGCCGCTTCGGGCACCACTGCGTATTGCGGTGCGTGCCGTATACACAGTGCCAGCAGTTCGCTCAGGCGACTGAAGCCGGTCAATGCGAATACTTGATAACGCTCGGGATGACGGGCAATCACATCCAGGGTGCTTAGCCCCACCGAGCCGGTGGCGCCCAGCACGGTCACCTGTTGCAGGCGGCTCACGAGGCAGCCATCCACAGCAGTACGGCAAAGATCGGGATCGCGGCGGTCAGGCTGTCGATACGGTCCAGAACACCACCGTGACCCGGCAGCAGGTTACTGCTGTCCTTGATCCCGGCCTGGCGCTTGAACATGCTTTCAGTCAGGTCACCGACCACCGAGATGAACACGACCACGGCCGCACCCACCAGGGACAGCAGCATTTCCTTGACGGTCCAGCCACGCACCACACCGACCACCAGGGTAATCACCAGGGTCAGCGCCAGGCCGCCATACACCCCTTCCCAGCTTTTACCCGGGCTGACAGCCGGCGCCAGCTTGCGCTTGCCGAAGGCACGACCAGAGAAGTAGGCGCCGATATCAGCCCCCCACACCAACACCATCACCGCCATGATCAGCCAGTTACCCAACTGCATCTGCTTGATGTAGACCAGCCCCTGCCAGGCAGGCAGCAAAATCAAAAGACCGATCACCAGTTTGCAGGCGACACTGGACCAGTGGCCGCTGGTGCCCGGATACGTCAGCACCAGATAGGTCGCCAACGCCCACCACAACACCGCCGCACCCAGTACCCAGGGTGCCAAGTCCGGCAGGATGTACATCAGGAACATCAACACCGCCACGACAGCGGCGTACACCACACGCGGCAACTGCGCGGCGAAACCAGCGAGGCGCGCCCATTCCCAGGCACCGAGTGCCACCACCAGGCCAATGAACAGTGCGAAGTTTGCACCTTCAAGCAGGAAAAACCCGCACAGGGCAATAGGCAGCAGGATCAGCGCCGTGATGATTCGTTGTTTAAGCATTAAACCCGGGCTCCAGCTTCGATCTGCTCGCTCGTTTTACCGAAGCGACGCTGACGGGAAGCGAAATCGGCCAGCGCATTGCGCATGGCATCGTGTTTGAAGTCCGGCCAGAACAGGTCGGAGAAGTACAGTTCGGTATAGGCCAACTGCCACAACAGGAAGTTGCTGATGCGATGGTCGCCACCGGTACGAATACACAGGTCGGGTAATGGCAGGTCGCCGGTCACCAGACAGGTTTGTAACAGCTCGGGCGTGATGTCTTCCGGGCGCAGATGGCCGGCCTGCACTTCCCGCGCCAGGCGCTGCGCTGCCTGGGCAATATCCCACTGGCCGCCGTAGTTGGCTGCGATCTGCAGCACAAAACGGTTGCTGCCGGCAGTGATCGCCTCAGCTTCGCGCATGGCCGCTTGCAGCTCCGGATGGAACCGCGAACGGTCGCCGATGATGCGCAGGCTGATGTTGTTCTCGTTCAGGCGCTTGGCCTCACGACGCAATGCCTTGAAGAACAGGTCCATCAAGGCACTGACTTCCTCGGCCGGGCGCTGCCAGTTTTCACTGGAGAACGCGAACAGGGTCAACACCTCGACCTTGGCCTCGGCACACACCTCGATCACGGCACGCACAGCATCGACACCCGCTTTATGCCCGGCAACGCCTGGCATAAAGCGCTTCTTCGCCCAGCGATTATTCCCGTCCATGATGATCGCGACATGGCGCGGCACCACGGAGGGCACAGTCTGCTTGGTCTTTTCCATGAAGGCGTCCTGACCCCTTATACGGCCATCAGGTCCTTTTCTTTATCTTCCGTGGCCTTGGTGATCTGGGCCTCGGCATCTTTAGTCAGCTTATCGATATCGGCGACGGCGCGACGCTCTTCGTCTTCGCTGATTTCCTTGTCCTTGACCAGCTTCTTCAGGTCACCCAAGGCATCACGACGAATGTTGCGCACCGCAACACGTGCGTCTTCCGCTGCACTGCGCGCCTGCTTGGTCAAGCCCTTGCGGGTTTCTTCGGTCAGGGCAGGCATGGAGATCAGCAGCAATTCGCCCAGGTTGGTCGGATTGAGGTTCAGGCCGGCGCTCTGGATAGCCTTGTCGACGGCGCCAAGCATGTTGCGCTCAAAGGCCACGACTTGCAGGGTGCGCGAATCTTTTACAGTGATGTTGGCCACTTGAGTGATGGAGGTATCAGCGCCGTAGTACGGCACCATCACGCTGCCCAGAATGCTTGGGTGGGCCTTGCCGGTACGAATCTGACCAAATGCATGGTTCAGAGACTCCAGGGATTTCTGCATGCGCTCTTGAGCGTCTTTCTTGATTTCGTTGATCATTGTTCAATTTCCTCGATCAGAGTCCCTTCCGCGCCGCCATGTACGATGTTCAGCAGGGCGCCGGGCTTGTTCATGTTAAATACGCGCAGCGGCATCTTGTGGTCGCGGCACAAGCAAATAGCCGTCAGGTCCATCACACCCAGCTTGCGATCCAGCACTTCATCATAAGTCAGATGATCGAACTTCTCGGCATGCGGGTCTTTGAATGGGTCCGCAGTGTAAACACCGTCAACCTTGGTGGCCTTGAGCACCACGTCCGCGTTGATCTCGATACCACGCAGGCAGGCTGCCGAATCGGTGGTAAAGAACGGGTTGCCGGTACCGGCAGCAAAAATCACTACTTCCTTGGCATCCAGGTGGCGCATGGCTTTGCGACGATCATAGTGATCCGTTACGCCAACCATGGAAATAGCCGACATCACGATAGCGGTGATATTGGCGCGCTCGAGGGCGTCACGCATCGCCAGGGCGTTCATCACAGTGGCCAGCATGCCCATGTGGTCGCCTGTCACCCGATCCATGCCGGCAGCGCTCAGCGCCGCACCGCGGAAAAGGTTGCCGCCGCCGATCACCAGACCGACCTGAACACCGATACCGACCAACTGGCCGACTTCCAGCGCCATGCGATCGAGTACCTTGGGATCGATCCCAAACTCTTCCGAGCCCATCAGGGCCTCGCCGCTAAGCTTGAGTAGAATGCGTTTATAGCGAGCCTGATGACCACTGCCCTGCTGAGCCATTGCGAATCTCTCCTGCGGCGTATTTTTTGAAAATTCTTGGCAAGCCGTTTACGGCCTGCGTTCACTCTAGCTTGACGCTTTCACAGCGCCATCGGAACACGGCTTTGTAAGCCAGTTCCAAAGGGAAACCAATAAAATTGATCACCCCATTTGAAAAGAGGCTGCGCGCGTAAGCGGGCAGCCTCTTTTGGGCGACAGTTAAAAACCGTCTTACTTCTTGGTGGCAGCCAGCTGGGCAGCAACTTCTTCAGCGAAGTTGTCGACCGGCTTCTCGATGCCGTCGCCTACTTTGTAGTAGGTGAAGGAAACGATTTCAGCACCAGCTTTCTTGGCCAGTTCGCCAACCTTGATTTCAGGGTTCTTGACGAACGCCTGCTCAACCAGGGAAGCCTCAGCCAGGAACTTGCTGATACGGCCTTTAACCATGTTTTCAACGATGTTTTCAGGCTTACCTTTGATTTTTTCTTCGTTCAGCTGCAGGAACACGGCTTTCTCGCGTTCGATGGCTTCAGCAGAAACTTCCGATGGCAGCAGGAATTCAGGGTTGCTGGCCGCTACGTGCATAGCGATGTCTTTGGCCAGTTCAACGTTGCCGCCTTTCAGGGCAACCACAACACCGATCTTGTTGCCGTGCAGGTAAGCACCCACAACATCACCTTCAACGCGGGTCAGACGACGAATGTTAACGTTCTCGCCTACTTTACCCACCAGAACCAGACGATCAGCTTCTTGAGCTTCGATCAGCGGAGCGGCGTCGGTCAGTTTGTCAGCGAACGCTTTTTCAACGCTGGCAGCGACGAAGTTTTTGAAGTCGTCTTGCAGGGCCAGGAAGTCGGTCTGCGAGTTAACTTCCAGGATAACGGCGGATTTGCCGTCTTCCTTGATTGCGATAGCGCCTTCAGCAGCGACGTTGCCTGCTTTCTTGGCAGCCTTGATGGCGCCCGAAGCACGCATGTCATCAATGGCTTTTTCGATGTCGCCGCCGGCCTTGGTCAAGGCCTTTTTGCAATCCATCATGCCTTCGCCGGTACGCTCACGCAGTTCTTTAACCAACGCTGCAGTAATCTCTGCCATTTTCAAAATCCTCTTGGATAGGTTTTCAACCATTCCACCCGATTGAACGGGCGATCAATTCTTCCCGAACCACCCTTGTAGGCCGCTGCACGTTACAGATGTTGTAGCTGCGCTGCCGACAAATGGTTTTCGAGGTGGCAAAAAGGGGGCCAAGCCCCCTTTTTGCTTACTGAGTCAACGCCAAGGCGTCAGTTACTCAGCTGCTGCTACCGGAGCTTCTTCAACGAACTGCTCGGTGCCGCCAGCAACGTGGTTGCGACCACGGATTACAGCGTCAGCCATCGAACCCATGTACAGCTGGATAGCGCGGATTGCGTCATCGTTGCCTGGGATGATGTAGTCAACGCCTTCCGGGCTGCTGTTGGTATCGACTACGCCGATAACCGGGATACCCAGCTTGTTAGCTTCGGTGATCGCGATGCGCTCGTGATCAACGTCGATAACGAACAGTGCGTCAGGCAGACCGCCCATGTCCTTGATACCACCCAGGGAACGATCGAGCTTTTCCAGGTCGCGAGTGCGCATCAGCGCCTCTTTCTTGGTCAGCTTGGCGAAAGTACCGTCTTCGGCTTGCACTTCAAGGTCACGCAGACGCTTGATGGAAGCACGGATGGTTTTGAAGTTGGTCAGCATGCCGCCCAACCAGCGGTGATCGACGTACGGCGAACCGCAACGTGCTGCTTCTTCAGCAACGATCTTGCCAGCGGAACGCTTGGTGCCGACGAACAGAATCTTGTTTTTGCCCTGGGCCAGGCGCTCTACGAAAGTCAGAGCTTCGTTGAACATTGGCAGGGTTTTTTCAAGGTTGATGATGTGGATCTTGTTACGCGCGCCGAAAATGTACTTACCCATTTTCGGGTTCCAGTAACGGGTCTGGTGACCGAAGTGCACACCGGCCTTCAGCATATCGCGCATGTTGACTTGGGACATGATAGTTCCTTAATAAGTCGGGTTTGGCCTCCACGTATCCCAATGACCAACCAGTGGCATTCGCCTCCGGCACCCAGGTCATCGTGTCGACACGTGTGTGGATTTAAGCTTTGCGGGGTATCCCCGGAAAGCGGCGCATTTTATACCACAGAGCTTGCAAAAACGAAACCCGCATTCACATTTGCCGTCAGTCGCTTTTGCCTAAGCCTTTGAATAGAGCCAGAATGCCCCCACCCTTATAGACAGAAGCGATCGCCAGACGCTCATGGTTTCACCCCTGCGTCTGCTAGAATCGCGTTTTTTGGGCTTGTGCGAATTCTGCAACCTTTTGTCGCACACCCGTAAACCGTATTGATTTCAGCGCGTCGCGCTAGAGAGAGCCTGTATGACCGTCACCCTCAAAACCGCCGAAGATATCGCTGGCATGCGTGTTGCCGGCAAACTGGCTGCCGACGTGCTGGAAATGATTGCCGAACACGTCAAGCCCGGCGTCACTACTGAAGCGCTGGACCGCATTTGCCACGACTATATCGTTGACGTGCAAAAAGCCATCCCTGCACCACTGAACTACAAGGGCTTCCCCAAGTCGATCTGCACCTCGATCAACCACGTGGTGTGCCACGGGATTCCCGGCGACAAGCCGCTGAAAGACGGCGACACCCTGAACATCGACGTCACCGTCATCAAGGACGGCTACCACGGCGACACCAGCCGCATGTTCCACGTCGGCACCGTGCCGGTCTGGGCCGAGCGCCTTTCGCAAGTGACCCAGGAATGCATGTACAAGGCCATCGAGATCGTCAAGCCTGGCTGCCGCCTGGGCGACATCGGTGAAATCATCCAGAAGCACGCTGAAAAGAACGGCTTCTCGGTGGTGCGCGAATTCTGCGGCCACGGCATCGGCAAGGTATTCCACGAAGAGCCACAGATCCTGCACTACGGCCGCGCCGGCACCGGCATGGAGCTGAAGGCAGGCATGACCTTCACCATCGAGCCGATGATCAACCAGGGCAAGGCCGACACCAAGGTACTGGGCGACGGCTGGACCGCCATCACCAAGGACCGCAAGCTCTCGGCCCAGTGGGAACACACCCTGCTGGTCACCGACACCGGCTACGAGATCTTCACTCTGCGGGCCGACGACACGATTCCCCGCGTTTCGGCGTAATGTTTGCACCGGTTTTCTAATAGCAACGCTGTGACCCATAGATAGAAAGGAAAACCGATCGATGCCCCAGGTGGATCCCGAACTCTTCGACCGCGGCCAGTTTCAGGCGGAACTGGCGCTGAAGGCCAGCCCCATCGCCGCCTTCAAGAAGGCCATTCGTCAGGCCCGCGAGGTGCTCGACGAGCGCTTTCGCACGGGCCGGGACATCCGCCGGCTGATCGAGGACCGCGCCTGGTTCGTCGACAACATCCTGCAAAAGGCCTGGGAACAGTTCAGCTGGAGCGAAGACGCTGATATCGCCCTGGTGGCGGTCGGCGGCTACGGCCGTGGTGAACTGCACCCCTACTCCGATATCGACCTGCTGATTTTGCTGGACAGCGCCGATCACGAAATTTTCCGCGACTCCATCGAGCGTTTTCTGACGTTGCTGTGGGACATCGGCCTGGAAGTCGGCCAAAGCGTGCGCTCGGTGGACGAATGCGCCCAGGAAGCCCGCGCCGACCTGACGGTGATCACCAACCTGATGGAAAGCCGCACCATCGCCGGCCCCGAGCGCCTGCGCCAGCGCATGCTGGAAGTCACCAGCACCGCGCACATGTGGCCGAGCAAGGACTTCTTCCTGGCCAAGCGTGCCGAGCAGAAAGCCCGGCACCACAAGTACAACGACACCGAATACAACCTGGAACCCAACGTCAAAGGCTCCCCCGGCGGGCTGCGGGATATCCAGACGATTTTGTGGGTCGCCCGCCGTCAATACGGCACCCTGAACCTGCGCGCCCTGGCCGGGGAAGGCTTCCTGGTAGAGAGCGAAAACGCCCTGCTGGCCTCCTCCCAGGAATTCCTGTGGAAAGTGCGCTACGCGTTGCACATGCTGGCCGGTCGCTCCGAAGACCGCCTGCTGTTCGACCACCAGCGCTCCATCGCGACCCTGCTGGGGTTTGAAGGCGAAGACGCGAAGACCAGCATCGAAAGCTTCATGCAGCAGTACTACCGGGTGGTAATGAGCATTGCCCAGCTCAGCGACCTGATCATTCAGCACTTCGAAGAAGTGATCCTGGCCCCGGAAGACGAAGCACCGCCGCAGCCGATCAACTCGCGCTTCCAACTCCACGATGGCTACATCGAGGCTCGCAACGACAACGTGTTCAAACGCACGCCGTTCGCGATGCTGGAAATCTTCGTGTTGATGGCCCAACAACCGGAAATCAAAGGCGTACGCGCCGACACCATTCGTTTGCTGCGGGAAAACCGTCACCTGATCGACGACGACTTCCGTAACGACATTCGCAACACCAGCCTGTTTATCGAGCTGTTCAAGTGCAAGATCGGCATCCACCGCAACCTGCGGCGCATGAACCGCTACGGGATCCTGGGGCGTTACCTGCCGGAGTTCGGCTTTATCGTCGGGCAGATGCAGCACGACCTGTTCCACATCTATACGGTGGACGCCCACACCCTGAACCTGATCAAGCACCTGCGTAAGTTGCAGTACACCCAGGTGTCAGAGAAATTCCCGCTGGCCAGCAAGCTCATGGCGCGGCTGCCCAAGCCCGAGCTGATCTACCTTGCCGGCCTGTACCATGACATCGGCAAGGGCCGCCACGGTGACCACTCGGAAATTGGTGCGGTGGACGCCGAAGCGTTCTGCCAGCGTCACCAGTTGCCACTGTGGGACAGCCGCCTGATTGTGTGGCTGGTGCAAAACCACCTGGTGATGTCCACAACCGCCCAGCGCAAGGACTTGTCCGACCCGCAGGTGATCCATGATTTCGCCCAGGCCGTCGGCGACGAAACCCGTCTCGACTACCTGTACGTGCTCACCGTCTCCGACATCAACGCCACCAACCCGACGCTGTGGAATTCCTGGCGCGCCAGCCTGTTGCGCCAGCTCTACACCGAGACCAAGCGCGCGCTGCGTCGCGGCCTGGAGAACCCGGTGGACCGCGAAGAGCAGATCCGCCGCACCCAAAGCGCGGCCCTGGATATTCTGGTGCGTGGCGGCAACGACCCGGACGACGTCGAGCAACTCTGGTCGCAACTGGGAGACGACTACTTCCTGCGCCACACCGCCGGCGATGTAGCCTGGCACAGCGACGCGATCCTGCAGCAGCCGGCCGATGGCGGGCCGCTGGTGCTGATCAAGGAAACCACCCAGCGCGAGTTCGAGGGTGGTACGCAGATCTTCATCTACGCCCCGGACCAGCACGATTTCTTCGCCGTGACCGTGGCCGCGATGGACCAGCTCAACCTGAACATTCACGACGCCCGGGTCATCACCTCCAGCAGCCAGTTCACCCTCGACACCTACATCGTGCTCGACACGGAAGGCGAGTCCATCGGCGACAACCCGGAGCGGGTGAAAAAGATCCGCAAAGGCCTCACCGACGCGCTGCGCAACCCTGACGACTACCCGACCATCATCCAGCGCCGGGTACCGCGCCAGCTCAAGCACTTTGCGTTTGCCCCTGAGGTGACCATCCACAACGACGCCCAACGCCCGGTGACGGTGCTGGAACTCAGCGCGCCGGACCGGCCTGGCCTGTTGGCGCGGATCGGCACGATCTTCCTGGAGTTTGACCTGTCGTTGCAGAACGCCAAGATTGCGACCCTGGGCGAACGGGTGGAAGACGTGTTCTTCATTACCGATGCCGACAACCAGCCGCTTTCCGACCCTGAACTGTGCCGACGCTTGCAGGAAGCCATCGTCCAGCAGTTGAGCGTCAATCAGGAGACCGGCGTCGAGATGTCACGCTTGAGCATCTGACCGACCGCCCATTTTCAGCTTCCAATGAATTGAACGAGATTTATCGATGAACAATGCCCTGAACCAACTGCAGCCCTACCCGTTCGAGAAATTGCGCGTCCTGCTGGGCAGCGTCACACCGAACCCGGACAAGCGTCCGATCGCCCTCTCCATCGGCGAACCGAAGCATAAATCTCCGCAGTTCGTCGCCGACGCGCTGGCCAACAACCTGGACCAGATGGCGGTGTACCCCACCACCCTGGGCATTCCCGCCCTGCGCGAAGCCATTGGCGCCTGGTGCGAACGTCGTTTCAGCGTGCCCAAGGGCTGGCTGGACCCGGCGCGCAATATCCTGCCGGTGAACGGCACCCGTGAAGCGTTGTTCGCCTTCACCCAGACCGTGGTCAACCGTGGCGATGACGCGCTGGTGGTCAGCCCAAACCCGTTCTACCAGATCTACGAAGGCGCGGCGTTCCTCGCCGGAGCCAAGCCGCACTACCTGCCGTGCCTGGATGAAAACGGCTTCAACCCGGATTTCGACGCCGTATCGCCGGACATCTGGAAACGCTGCCAGATCCTGTTCCTGTGCTCGCCAGGCAACCCGACCGGTGCACTGATTCCCGTCGACACCCTGAAAAAGCTGATCGCCCTGGCCGACGAATACGACTTCGTAATCGCCGCCGACGAGTGCTACAGCGAGTTGTACTTCGACGAACAAACCCCGCCGCCGGGCCTGCTCAGCGCCTGCGTCGAGCTGAGTCGCCAGGATTTCAAGCGCTGCGTGGTGTTCCACAGCCTGTCCAAACGCTCCAACCTGCCGGGCCTGCGTTCGGGCTTTGTGGCCGGCGACGCCGAAATCCTCAAGGGCTTTTTGCTGTACCGCACCTACCACGGTTGCGCGATGCCGGTGCAAACCCAACTGGCGAGCATTGCCGCCTGGCAGGACGAAGCCCACGTGCAGGCCAACCGCGATCTGTACCGGGAGAAGTTCGATGCCGTACTGGCGATCCTGAAGCCGGTGCTGGACGTGCAAAACCCCGACGGTGGCTTCTACCTGTGGCCGAACGTGAAGGGCGACGACGCGGCGTTCTGCCGTGACTTGTTCGTGGAAGAACACGTGACCGTGGTACCAGGCTCGTACCTGTCGCGGGAAGTGGACGGGGTCAACCCGGGCGCCGGGCGTGTGCGCCTGGCGCTGGTCGCGCCGTTGGCGGAGTGCGTGGAAGCGGCGACGCGGATTCGCGACTTTATTACCCGCAATAAATAACTGCGCTGAATGTGGCGAGGGAGCACCGCGGTGTTATTTGATATGACCCAGATTCGCCTCGCTCATATCCAGATCCGCCAACACCTCCCGTAGCACGTCATCACCAATCTGGTGGTGACGGCTCAGGCTATACAGCTCCAGACGCTGCGCCCGCAGGGCCTTGAGCCGCAACTTGCGCTCCAGTTGGTCCATCTGAAACGCCAGCGCCTGGGCTTCGGCCGAATCATTGAACACCTCCAATTGATGACGATACTCCGACATCAACCGCGCCTTGAGCTCGGTGGCCAAGGCTGCCTGGGCGGCATCCAGAGGTGCAGCTTCAGCGGGATCTTCGGTTTCGAGTGCATGGATAGCAGCCACGGCGGTCTTCTTCCAGGCCTCGCGCACTTCATTGTGGCGTTTCTCATCCGGACTCTTCTCGATGCCGCGTAACAGCAGCGGCAAAGCGATGCAGGCCGCGACCAACGACAGCAGGATCACACCGGCGGCGATGAAGATCAGCAGGTCGCGCTCGGGGAAGTCCTGCCCCGGCGCAAGCAGTAACGGTACCGACATCACACCGGCCAGGGTCACGGCACCGCGTACCCCACCGACGGTCAACAGCCAGCAAGACCGCGCGGTGGGCACCAGTGTCAGCTCACTTTTCCCACGAATCCGGCGCAATAAACCCGACAGTCGCCAGATGCTCTGCACCCAGATAAACCGCAACACCACCAGCACCAGGAAAATCGCGACCACGTCCAGGCAGCGATACAACAAGGTCGGCCACAGCGTCGGCTCGTGACTCACCACCGCCTTGATAATGTCCGGCAATTGCAGGCCCAGCAGCAGGAAGATCAAACCGTTAAACGCAAACTCCAGCAGCGACCAGACACTGCGGTTGAGCAACCGGGTGCTGGTCTGGCGCGGCAGCAGGTCGAGCCAGCTTTGCATCATCCCCGCGGCCACCGCCGACAAGATGCCCGAGGCGCCAAGGCGTTCGGCCAGCACGTAGGCAGCAAACGGCAGCAGCAACATGAATACCACGTGCGTCGCCGGGTCGTCCCAGCCCCGGGCGATCATCCAGGACCGCAAGCGGCCCACCAGCCAGCTCAAGGCCACGCCAATGGCCAGGCCACCGACGGCCACCAGCACAAATGTCAGGCTGGCATTCGCCAGGGAAAACACCCCGGTCACCGCCGCCACCAGGGCGAACTTGAAGGTCACCAGGCCCGAGGCGTCATTCATCAGCGCCTCGCCCTGAAGCATATGCATCAGCGGTGTTGGCAGACGATTCTGGGAAATGGCTGACACCGCCACCGCATCCGTCGGCGACAACACGGCCGCCAGGGCGAAGGCCACCGGCAGTGGGATACTCGGCAACAGCCAGTGAATGAAGTAACCGGCACCGACCACGGTGAATAGCACCAGGCCCACCGCCAGCGTCAGGATCGACCCGCGCAGGCGCCACAATTCACGCTTGGGCATACGCCAGCCATCGGAGAACAGCAGCGGCGGCAGAAACAGGAAGAGAAACAACTCGGGATCGAGGGCTACATGCAGGCCTAGGGTCGGCCAGGCCAACAAGGCGCCGGCGGCGATCTGCACCAGTGGCAACGGCAGTGGGATGATGCGCCCGACGAGGCGCGAAACGCTGACCAGCATCAGCAGGATAAGTACGGTGTAGGCGGTTTGCATAACGCGGGATTCCCAGACAATCAACTTGCAACAACACACATCAGGCAACAACTCGCCGTTGAAGTGCCATATTAGCCGCCTATGCTGCGCGATGGCCTTTGCACAAAAGTCGCACGCGAGCAAAACGTAAGTGTGACGAGCGGCGCCGAAAGCCGCTGGCCATGGCATAATCCTTGACCTTTCATCTGCGTCAGCCCAAAGGGGGGCAATTCCTTGACCGCTTCAAGCAAAACGTTGCACCTTTTCGGCATAAAAGCCTGCGACACCATGAAAAAGGCGCGCACCTGGCTCGACGAGCACGCTATCCAGTATGAGTTTCATGACTACAAAACGGCCGGTATCGACCGCGAACACTTGACCCAATGGTGCAATGAGCACGGTTGGCAGGTGGTTTTGAACCGTGCGGGCACCACCTTTCGCAAACTCGAAGACGAACGCAAAGCCGATCTCGACCAAGCGAAAGCCATTGAATTGATGCTCGCGCAACCCTCGATGATCAAGCGCCCCGTGCTTGATCTCGGTGACAAAACCCTGATTGGCTTCAAGCCAGATAGTTATTCGGCGGCCCTCAAGTAGGCCAGCCCACTCCATTTTTGTAGAGGTAACAGCATGTCCAATTCCCTGTTCAGCCTGGGCTTCGGCGTCGGCACTCAGAACCGCCAAGGTGCTTGGCTGGAAGTGTTTTACGCACAACCGCTGCTCAATCCATCGGCTGAAATCATCGCTGCCATCACCCCGATCCTCGGTTACACCGAAGGCAACCAGGCGATCACTTTCACCGTTACCCAGGCCCTGCAACTGGCTGACGCGCTCAAAGGCGTCGACGCCGCCCAAGCCGCCCTGTTGAGCCGCCTGGCTGAAAGCCACACGCCGCTGGTCGCCACCCTGCTGGCCGAAGACGCCGCACTGACTTCCACCCCTGAGGCCTACCTCAAGCTGCACCTGCTGTCCCATCGCCTGGTCAAGCCCCACGGCCTGAACCTGGCCGGTGTGTTCCCGCAGTTGCCGAACGTGGCCTGGACCAGCCAGGGCGCAATCGACATCGCCGAGCTGGCCGAGCGTCAGCTGGAAGCGCGCCTGCGTGGCGAGTTGCTGGAAGTGTTCTCGGTGGACAAGTTCCCGAAAATGACCGACTACGTGGTGCCGAGCGGCGTGCGTATCGCTGATGCCGCGCGCATCCGCCTGGGCGCCTACGTGGGCGAAGGCACCACCGTGATGCACGAAGGTTTCGTCAACTTCAACGCCGGCACCGAAGGCCCGGGCATGATCGAAGGCCGTGTGTCGGCTGGCGTATTCGTCGGCAAGGGTTCGGACCTGGGCGGCGGTTGCTCCACCATGGGCACCCTGTCGGGCGGCGGCAACATCGTGATCAAGGTCGGCGAAGGGTGCCTGATCGGCGCCAACGCCGGTATCGGTATCCCGTTGGGCGACCGCAACACCGTTGAGTCGGGCCTGTACGTGACCGCCGGCACCAAGGTTGCGCTGCTGGATGAAGCAAACCAGCTGGTCAAAGTGGTCAAGGCCCGTGAGCTGGCCGGCCAACCGGACCTGCTGTTCCGCCGCAACTCCGAGACCGGTGCCGTGGAGTGCAAAACCCACAAATCGGCCATCGAACTGAACGCAGCGCTGCACGCTCACAACTAAGCAGCGACTCGATGCCACTAACGGCCCGCTTCTTCCGGATGCGGGCCGTTTATACGAGTCTTGATCACCATGCTTGTGCCCTCTCCCTGGCGCGCCGATTTTCCGGCCATCGCCACCCTGCAACGGCAAGACCAGACCTACTTGGACAACGCCGCCACCACGCAAAAACCTCAAGCCCTGTTGGACGCCATCAGCCATTACTACGCCAATGGCGCAGCCAATGTGCACCGTGCCCAGCATTTGCCGGGCGCCCATGCAACCCAGGCGTTCGAGGACAGTCGCAACAAGGTGGCGCAGTGGCTGAACGTCGGTGACGAGGGGCAAATCATCTTCACCCACGGCGCGACATCGGCGCTGAACCTCCTGGCATATGGCCTTGAGCACCTATTCAACCCGGGCGACGAGATTGTCATCAGCGCCCTGGAACACCACGCCAACCTGCTGCCGTGGCAGCAACTGGCCAAACGTCGCGAGCTGGCGTTGGTGGTACTGCCGCTTAACGATGACGGCTTGATCGACCTGCAAGCCGCCGCCCAACTGATCGGCCCGCGCACCCGCCTGCTGGCGGTGAGCCAACTGTCCAACGTGCTAGGTGCCTGGCAGCCGTTGCCGCAATTGCTGGCGCTGGCCAAGGCCCACGACGCACTGACGGTGGTCGATGGCGCCCAGGGCATCGTCCATGGTCGCCACGACGTGCAGGCCATGGCCTGCGACTTCTACGTGTTTTCCAGCCACAAGCTCTACGGTCCGGATGGCGTCGGCGTGCTTTACGGTCGCACCGAAGCCCTGCATCACCTGCGCCATTGGCAGTTTGGCGGCGAGATGGTGCAGCAGGCTGACTACCAAAGCGCCAGCTTCCGCCCGGCGCCCCTCGGGTTCGAAGCCGGTACACCACCGATCGCCAGCGTGATCGGCCTGGGCGCAACCCTGGATTACCTGAGTTCCCTGGACCAGCAGGCGGTGACGGCCCACGAAGCCGCCCTGCACGACTACCTGCTGCGTGGCCTGCAGGCCCGCAACGGCGTGCGCCTGCTGGGTTCGCCGCACGTGGCCCTGGCCAGCTTTGTGGTGGACGGCGTGCACAACGCCGACCTCGCCCACTTGCTGACCGAACAAGGGATTGCGGTGCGCGCCGGCCATCATTGTGCGATGCCGCTGCTCAAGCAGATGGGATTGTCGGGGGCGATTCGGGTGTCACTGGCGCTGTACAACGACTCCGATGACCTGGAGCGCTTTTTTGAAGCGCTGGATCAAGCCCTGGATATGTTGCGATGAGCTTGCCGCCGGAGGCCGTTGTCGCGCTGGAAGCGTTCCAGGCAATCGGCAGTTGGGAGCAACGAGCCCGCCTGCTGATGCAATGGGGCGAGCGGCTGCCCGCCTTGCCGGACGAAGACAAGGTAGACGTCAACCTGGTGCAGGGCTGTGAAAGCCTGGTGTGGCTGGTGGGGCGCTTGCAGGATGGGCATTGGCAGTTTGCCGCCAGCAGCGATGCACGGCTGATACGCGGGCTGGTGGCGTTGTTGCTGGCGCGGGTCAACGGTGTGTCTGCTGCCGAACTGCACGCCGTCGACTTGCCCGGCTGGTTTGAACAACTGGGCCTGTCGCGGCAGTTATCGCCGTCGCGCAGCAATGGGTTGAATGCAGTGCTGCAGCGCATGCGGCAGCTGAGCCTCACACAAAACTGAATGTGGGAGCGGGCTTGCTCGCGAAAGCGGTGTATCAGTCGACCTGTCTGGTGACTGACACTCCGCTTTCGCGAGCAAGCCCGCTCCCACATTTTGATCTTTTCAGGGTGCAGAGATCGGTGCTGCCTGAACTCTGTCAGCAGGCCGGCGCACCCCGGCCACAATCTTGTCTACCGCCTTGGTCGCCGCCACCATGCCGAAGGTCGCGGTGACCATCATCACCGCGCCAAACCCACCGGCGCAGTCCAGTTTCACGCCATCCCCGACAAAACTCTTCTGCAAACAGATGCTGCCGTCCGGCTTTGGATAACGCAGCTGTTCGGTGGAAAATACGCAGGGCACGCTGTAATGGCGGGTCACGGTGCGCGAGAAGCCGTAGTCGCGGCGCAGGGTGGAGCGCACTTTCGACGCCAGCGGGTCATTGAACGTACGGTTCAAATCACACACCTGAATCAGCGTCGGATCAATCTGCCCACCCGCGCCGCCAGTGGTGATGATCTGGATCTTGCGCCGCTTGCACCAGGCGATCAGCGCGGCCTTGGCGTTCACACTGTCGATGCAGTCGATCACGCAATCGATATTGGGCGTGATGTACTCGGCCATCGTCTCGCGAGTGACGAAATCCGCCACCGCGTGCACGGTGCAATCCAGGTTGATGCCCTTCAGGCGCTCGGCCATGACCTCGACCTTGGCCTTGCCCACCGTGCTGTCCAGCGCATGCAACTGGCGGTTGCTGTTGCTGACGCACACATCATCCAGGTCAAACAGCGAAATCTCGCCCACCCCACAACGGGCGATGGCTTCCGCCGCCCACGAGCCCACCCCGCCCACGCCGACGATGGCCACATGGGCCGCCTTCAAGCGTTCCAGGCCTTCAATGCCATACAAGCGGGCGACGCCGGCAAACCGTGGATCTTCTGTACTCATGACCATTACCCCAAAAACCGGCGCGCATTATAGGGCTACGCAGCGACAAGTTTTAAGCTACAAGCTACAAGTAAGAGAACTTACGACGAGTTGCACTGCCCAATGTCCGGTTTTTCTCGGCTTGCTGTACGGTCGGTGAAAGGCCAGTGTAGGATGCGCGCCGTTCGGCGTAGGCCGACACCTCTTTTCGTTCCACACCCTTTGGAACCCGAAATAGCCATGTCATCGCGTAAATTTGGACTCAACCTGGTGGTGGTGCTGGCAATTGCCGCGCTGTTCACTGGCTTCTGGGCGCTGATCAACCGCCCGGTCAATGCCCCTAACTGGCCCGAGCAGATCTCCGGTTTTTCGTACTCGCCGTTCCAGCAAGGCCAGTACCCACAGAAAGACCAGTATCCGACCGACGATCAAATGCGTCAGGACCTTGCGATCATGAGCAAGCTGACGGACAACATCCGTACCTACTCGGTCGACGGCACCCTGGGGGATATCCCCAAGCTGGCGGAAGAGTTCGGCCTGCGGGTGACCCTGGGAATCTGGATCAGCCCGGACCTCGAGCGCAACGAGCGCGAGATCCAGCGTGCCATCGAAATCGCCAACAACTCCCGCAGCGTAGTGCGGGTAGTGGTGGGTAACGAAGCGCTGTTCCGCGAAGAAATCACTCCGGAAGCGCTGATCGTGCTGCTGGATCGGGTACGGGCCGCCGTCAAGGTGCCCGTGACCACCTCCGAGCAATGGCACATCTGGGAACACAACCCGCAACTGGCCAAGCACGTCGACCTGATCGCCGCGCACATCCTGCCGTACTGGGAACATATCCCGGTGGACAAGGCCGGCCAGTTCGTCCTCGATCGCGCACGGGACCTGAAGAAGACCTTCCCGAAAAAGCCGCTGTTGCTGTCGGAGGTTGGCTGGCCAAGCAACGGACGGATGCGTGGCGGTGCTGACGCCTCTCCGGCCGACCAGGCGATTTACCTGCGCACGCTGGTTAACACGCTGAACCGCCAGGGCTACAACTACTTCGTGATCGAAGCGTTTGACCAGCCGTGGAAAGCCAGCGACGAAGGTTCGGTGGGCGCTTATTGGGGCGTGTTCAACGCCGCACGCCAGCAGAAATTCAATTTTGATGGCCCGGTGGTCGCGATTCCGCAATGGCGAGTGCTGGCGATCGGCTCGGTGGTGCTTGCGCTGCTGTCGCTGACCCTGCTGATGATCGACGGCTCGGCCCTGCGCCAGCGTGGTCGTACGTTCCTGACCTTTATCGCCTTCCTGTGCGGTTCAGTATTGGTGTGGATCGGCTACGACTACAGCCAGCAATACAGCACCTGGTTCAGTTTGACGGTAGGCTTCCTGCTGGCACTCGGCGCCCTGGGCGTGTTTATCGTGTTGCTTACCGAAGCCCACGAACTGGCAGAGGCTGTCTGGACTCACAAACGCCGGCGTGAATTCCTGCCGGTTGTAGGAGATTCGGACTACCGCCCGAAAGTCTCGATCCACGTGCCGTGCTACAACGAGCCGCCGGAGATGGTCAAACAGACCCTCGACGCCCTGGCCGCCCTCGACTATCCGGACTATGAAGTCCTGATCATCGACAACAACACCAAGGACCCGGCCGTGTGGGAGCCGGTGCGCGACTATTGCGAAACCCTGGGCCCGCGCTTCAAGTTCTTCCACGTCTCGCCCTTGGCTGGTTTCAAGGGCGGCGCGCTGAACTACCTGATCCCGCATACCGCCAAGGATGCCGAAGTGATCGCGGTGATCGACTCCGATTACTGCGTGTCGCCGAACTGGCTTAAGCACATGGTGCCGCACTTCGCCGACCCGAAAATCGCTGTGGTGCAGTCGCCACAGGACTATCGCGACCAAAACGAAAGCACCTTCAAGAAGCTCTGCTACGCGGAATACAAAGGCTTCTTCCACATCGGCATGGTCACCCGTAACGACCGTGACGCGATCATCCAGCACGGCACCATGACCATGACCCGTCGCTCGGTGCTTGAAGAGCTGGGCTGGGCCGACTGGTGCATCTGTGAAGATGCCGAGTTGGGCCTGCGGGTATTCGAGAAAGGCCTGTCGGCGGCGTACTACCACGACAGCTACGGCAAAGGCCTGATGCCCGATACCTTTATCGACTTCAAGAAACAGCGTTTCCGCTGGGCCTACGGGGCGATCCAGATCATCAAGCGTCACACCGCGAGCCTGTTGCGCGGCAAGGACACCGAGCTGACCCGCGGCCAGCGCTACCACTTCCTCGCGGGCTGGTTGCCGTGGGTGGCCGACGGCATGAACATCTTCTTCACCGTGGGCGCCCTGTTGTGGTCGGCGGCGATGATTATCGTGCCGACGCGGGTTGACCCGCCGCTGCTGATTTTCGCGATTCCGCCATTGGCGCTGTTCGTGTTCAAGGTCGGCAAGATCATCTTCCTCTACCGCCGTGCGGTGGGTGTGAACCTGAAAGATGCGTTCTGCGCGGCGTTGGCCGGGTTAGCGTTGTCCCACACCATTGCCAAGGCAGTGCTGTACGGCTTCTTCACCACCAGCATTCCGTTCTTTCGTACACCGAAGAACGCCGATAACCACGGTTTCTGGGTCGCGATTTCCGAAGCCCGGGAAGAGATGTTCATCATGCTGCTGTTGTGGGGCGCGGCACTGGGGATTTACCTGGTGCAGGGCCTGCCGAGCAATGACATGCGCTTCTGGGTGGTGATGTTGCTGGTGCAGTCGCTGCCGTATGTGGCGGCGCTGATCATGGCGTTCCTGTCGTCGCTGCCGAAACCGGCACCGAAGCAAGAGCCTGTGGCCGCTGCTTAAAATCCTGCGCAATGCACTAAACGGCGGCCTCTGGCCGCCGTTTTGCTATAAGATAACGGCCATTTTGTGAGACTTGGCCCAGGCCATTGCTTTGTGTGGGAGCGGGCTTGCTCGCGAATGCGCCGGGTCAGTTCATACGTTGTTGACTGACACTCCGTATTCGCGAGCAAGCCCGCTCCCACACAAGCCCCCTCCCACATAAGCCTTGCGCCCTGACATGCTTCTGGAGTTTTTACATGACGGCCCACGCCGACCTTTCGCCGACCCTCCAACTCGCTATCGACCTGATCCGTCGCCCATCGGTGACGCCGATCGACGCCGATTGCCAGAAGCTGATGATGCAGCGCCTGGGCGACGCCGGTTTTGCGCTTGAGCCGATGCGCATCGAGGATGTGGATAACTTCTGGGCCACCCACGGTAAACACGAAGGCCCGGTATTGTGCTTCGCCGGCCACACCGACGTGGTGCCGACCGGTCCGGTCAAGGCATGGCAGAACGACCCGTTCGACGCGCTGATCGACGAAAACGGCATGCTCTGCGGCCGTGGCGCGGCCGACATGAAAGGCAGCCTGGCCGCGATGCTGGTCGCCTCCGAGCGTTTCGTCACTGACTACCCGGACCACAAGGGTTCGGTGGCTTTCCTGATCACCAGTGACGAAGAAGGCCCGGCACACCACGGCACCAAGGCTGTGATCGAACGCCTGGCAGCCCGCAAGGAACGCCTGGACTGGTGCATCGTCGGCGAACCGTCGAGCACCACCCTGGTGGGCGACGTGGTCAAGAACGGCCGTCGCGGCTCCCTCGGCGCCACCCTGACCGTGCGCGGCGTGCAAGGCCATGTGGCCTACCCGCACCTGGCGAAGAACCCGATCCACCTGGCCGCTCCGGCCCTGGCCGAACTGGCCGCCGAGCATTGGGACGACGGCAACACCTTCTTCCCGCCCACCAGCTTCCAGATTTCCAACCTCAATTCCGGCACCGGCGCCACCAACGTGATCCCGGGTGACCTGACGGCGGTTTTCAACTTCCGCTTCTCCACCGAGTCCACCGTCGAAGGCCTGCAGCAGCGGGTCGCGGCGATTCTCGACAAGCATGGCCTGGACTGGCATGTGGAGTGGGCGCTGTCGGGCCTGCCGTTCCTCACCGAACCGGGCGCGTTGCTCGATGCCGTCTCCGCCAGCATCAAGGCCGTCACCGGCCGCGAGACCAAGGCGTCCACCAGCGGAGGCACTTCCGACGGGCGCTTCATTGCGACCCTCGGCACTCAGGTTGTAGAGCTGGGCCCGGTCAACGCGACCATCCATCAGGTCAACGAGCGCATTCTCGCCAGCGATCTAGATGTACTGACCGAAATCTACTACCAGACCCTGATCAAGTTGCTCGCCTGATGCTCGCTTGCCCTATTTGCAGCGCACCGCTCCATGAAGTGGACAATGGCGTGGCTTGCCCGGTCGGGCACCGTTTCGACCGCGCGCGCCAGGGCTACCTGAACCTGTTGCCGGTGCAGCACAAGAACAGTCGGGACCCGGGCGACAACCTGGCAATGGTGGAAGCGCGCCGCGACTTCCTCAACGCCGGGCACTACGCCCCGGTGGCCAGGCGCCTGGCCGAACTGGCCGCAGAACGCAAACCCCAGCGCTGGCTGGATATCGGCTGTGGCGAGGGTTACTACACCGCGCAAATCGCCGACACCCTGCTGCGCGCCGACGGCTACGCCCTGGATATTTCCAAGGAAGCGGTCAAGCGTGCCTGTAAGCGCAACCCCACGGTGACCTGGTTGATCGCCAGCATGGCCCGAGTGCCGTTGGCCGATGCCAGTTGCCAGTTCCTTGCCAGTGTCTTCAGCCCGCTGGACTGGCTGGAGGCCAAGCGCCTGCTCAGCCCGGGCGGTGGTTTGATGAAAGTCGGCCCCACCAGCGGCCACCTGATGGAACTGCGTGAGCGTTTGTACGACGAAGTGCGCGAGTACACCGACGATAAGCACCTGGCGCTGGTACCGGACGGCATGAGCCTGCAACACAGTGAAACCCTGGAGTTCAAGCTCAGCCTGGCCGATCCCAAGGACCGCGCCAATCTGCTGGCGATGACCCCCCACGGCTGGCGCGCCAGTGCCGAGCGCCGCGCCCAAGTGATCGAGGCGGCCGAACCGCTGCTGGTCACTGTGTCGATGCGCTACGACTATTTCGTGCTTCAATAACCCATTATTTGCGGGCCTCTCGGGGCCTGCGCTGAATCCGCGAATGGATTTTCAAAATCCCGCAATGAGGAACATCCATGCGCCAACCTGATATCGAGATTTACCTCAAGGACGCCGACGTCGACCACAAGGCCATCGCCGCCTGGCTGGGCGCCGCCCTGGGCCCGTGCACCGATTGGGTCCAGCGTGGCCAGACCTACAAGTGCACAGCCGGCAGCGTGCCGGTCACCTGGCTGCCGAAAGCCGTAGGCAAATGGAACAGCCTGTACCTGGAAAGCGACCAGACCCCGTGGGAAGACGACATCGCCTGCGCTCGTGCGGCCTTTGCCGCGCTGAACGTCGAAGTGCGTTGCGCACCGGGCAGCTGGGTTGAGGAAGAAGGTGAAGAAAGCGCAGATACCTGGATTCGTATCAGCGAAGACGGTGAAGAGCAGATCACCTGGAAAACAGCATAAGGTCAGGCTAACAAGGCCTCAATGTGCAAACCCAATCAAATGTGGGAGCTGGCTTGCCTGCGATGGGCCCACCTCGGTCATTCAGCCAAACCGCGGCGATGCCATCGCGGGCAAGCCCGGCTCCCACATTTGACCGGGTTCCCACATTTAAAGGTGCGTCGTGCTTATCGGCTTACAGCCCAACCACATCCTCAGCCTGCAAGCCCTTCTCGCCCGTCACCACGGCGTACTCCACCTGCTGGCCTTCAGACAATGAGCGATGCCCTTCACCGCGAATGGCGCGGTAGTGCACAAACACATCCTTGCCATCTTCCCGCTGTATAAAGCCGTAACCCTTGGCGTCATTGAACCACTTCACATTGCCGGTTTCGCGCGTTGCCATCTGTTTTGCTCCCACATGCTTTTTATAAGTACGTTTATTGTTGAGTCGTCGCAGTTGAACTGCCGAGTATAAGACAGGCTCAAAAAGCTTCAACTCAAGATTACTTCGCCGCTTTTTTGCCGATTTTCGGCTAATACTGCACACTAGCGCACCGAGCAACCGCTCGGTTTTTCCCACTCAAAGCAGAAGCCGTATGACCCGCTCTCCCTTTCGCCGTCTGGTATTTGGCACCTTGCGTCGGCTGTTGTACCTCTGGGTTCGCTCAGAGACGATCAACCAGTCGTCCCTTACCCTCAACCTCGACCGCAGTCGTCCGGTGTTTTACGTCCTGCAATCCCCGTCCCTCACCGAATTGGCGGTGGTTGATACCGAATGTACCAAGGCCGGCCTGCCGCGCCCGGTGCTGCCGGTATCGGTCGGCCCGTTGATGGAACCGGCGGCCTTCTTCTACCTGACGCCCGACCCCGACTGGCTCGGCCGCCAAGACAAGCGTGGCGCACCGCCCACCCTGACCCGCCTGGTGGACGTACTCACCGAACACGCCGAAGAGAATGCACAGATCATTCCAGTCAGCGTGTTCTGGGGCCAGTCGCCCGACAGCGAGTCCAGCCCGTGGAAACTGCTGTTCGCTGACAGCTGGGCCGTCACCGGCCGCCTGCGCCGGTTGCTGAGCATCCTGATCCTGGGCCGCAAGACCCGGGTGCAATTCTCCGCGCCCATCAACCTGCGTGAATTGATCGAACACAATAAAGGCCACGAACGCACCGTGCGCATGGCCCAACGCATCCTGCGGGTGCACTTTCGCAACCTGAAAACCGCGGTGATCGGTCCCGACCTGTCCCACCGGCGCAACCTGGTGAAAGGCCTGGTCAACATGCCACTGGTGCGCCAAGCGATCCTCGACGAGGCCGAACGCGAGAAAATCACCCCCGAAAAAGCCAAGGCCCAGGCCCTGCGTTACGGCAACGAGATCGCCTCGGACTACACCTACACCGCCATCCGCTTCCTGGAAGTGGTGCTGAGCTGGTTCTGGAACAAGATCTACGACGGCATCAAAGTCAACAACATCGAGGGCGTGCAAAAGGTCGCACAGGGTTACGAGGTGATCTATGTGCCGTGCCATCGCAGCCATATCGACTACCTGCTGCTCTCCTACCTCCTGTTCAAGAATGGCTTGACCCCGCCGCACATCGCCGCCGGGATCAACCTGAACATGCCGGTGATCGGCAGCCTGTTGCGCCGTGGCGGGGCGTTTTTCATGCGCCGTACTTTCAAGGGCAACCCGCTGTACACCTCGGTGTTCAACGAATACCTGCACACCCTGTTCACCAAGGGTTTCCCGGTGGAGTACTTCGTCGAAGGCGGACGCTCGCGCACCGGGCGCATGCTGCAACCGAAGACCGGGATGCTGGCAATCACTCTGCGCAGCTTCCTGCGCTCCTCGCGCATGCCCATCGTGTTTGTGCCGGTGTACATCGGCTATGAGCGAGTGCTGGAAGGCCGGACTTACCTCGGCGAACTGCGCGGCGCGAGCAAGAAGAAAGAGTCGATTTTCGATATTTTCAAAGTGGTCGGCGCCCTCAAGCAGCGCTTTGGCCAGGTCGCGGTGAACTTCGGCGAACCGATCAAGCTGGCGGAATTCCTCGACAGCGAGCAGCCCGACTGGCGCGCCCAGGAGCTGGGCCCGAACTACAAGCCGGCGTGGCTCAACGAAACCACCAACCGCCTCGGCGAGCGGGTGGCGCAACACCTGAACGAAGCAGCAGCGATCAACCCGGTGAACCTGGTGGCATTGGCGCTGCTGTCCACCACCCGCCTGGCCCTGGACGAACAGGCCATGGCACGCCAGCTGGATCTGTACCTGGCGCTGCTGCGCAAGGTGCCCTACTCGCCCCACACCACCTTGCCCGAAGGGGACGGCCTGGCGCTGATCAAACATGTAAAGGACATGAAACTGCTGTCGGAGCAGAGCGATGCCCTGGGCAAAATCCTTTATCTGGACGAGCAAAATGCCGTCCTGATGACCTACTACCGCAACAACGTGCTGCACATCTTCGCCCTGCCCGCGCTGCTGGCGAGTTTCTTCCAGAGCAGCTCGCGCATGAGCCGCGAACAGATCCTGCGCTACACCCGTGCGCTCTACCCGTACCTGCAATCGGAGTTGTTTATCCGCTGGTCCCTGGACGAGCTGGACGCGGTGGTCGACCAGTGGCTGGAGGCCTTCGTCGAACAAGGCCTGCTGCGCTTCGAGAATGAGGTGTACCTGCGCCCGGCCCCGAGTTCGCGGCACTTTGTACTGCTGACGCTGCTGTCCAAGAGCATCGCCCAGACCCTGCAACGTTTCTACATGGCCATCTCGCTGCTGCTCAACAGCGGCCAGAACAGCATCAGTGCCGAAGAGCTGGAAGACCTGTGCACGGTCATGGCCCAGCGCCTGTCGATCCTCCATGGCCTGAATGCCCCGGAGTTCTTCGACAAGAGCCTTTTCCGACATTTCATCCAGACGTTGTTGGAGCAGGATGTGCTGCGCCGCGACGAGGCCGGCAAGCTGAGCTATCACCCGCTGCTGGGCGAGCTGGCCGAGGGCGCGGCCAAGCGCGTATTGCCGGCAGATATTCGCCTGTCAATTCGCCAGGTGGCCCTGCATCGCAGCGAAGACGCGGCAGACAAGCCCGTCGTCCCCGAAGAAACACACTAGAGTGACCGAGGCGCCAGGGTGTTTCTGGCGCCGCTGACAAGGAGCTGTACCATGAAAAAAATCATCCTCCTGGGCCTCACCGCCCTGCTGGGAGCCTGCCAGACCATGAGCCCCGCCCCCAAAGCCAGCCTCGACGGCGAAGTGTTCTACCTGCAACGCATCGCCCTGCCGCCCGCCGCCACCTTGAGTGTGACCCTGCAAGACGTGTCCTTGATGGACGCCCCGGCCGTGACCCTGGCCGAGCAGAAAGGCCCGGTGAAAGGCCAGGTGCCGCTGCCCTTCCACCTGAGCTACGACCCGGCCCAGGTCAAGCCTGGCCACAGTTACTCGGTCAGCGCTCGCATCGAACTGGATGGCAAGCTACTGTTTATCACCACCGAACGACACTCTGTGCAGTTGAATGGCCAGGACTCTCAACCGCTGCGCGTACGCGTGGATGCGGTTGCACACTGATTAAAAATTCGAACATAAGGAAGCGTCCATGCTCCGTAACTCCCTTCGCCTAACGGCCCTGTGCGCCGGCCTGCTGCTCGGTGCCAACGCCATGGCCTTGTCCCTCGGCAGCCTGTCCCAGGGCGACGCCGCCGGCGGCCTCAAGGATGCACTGACCCAAGGCGCGCAGATTGCCGTGAAACAACTGGGCGTGCCCGGCGGTTTCAGCAACAACCCCGAAGTGAAGATCGGCCTGCCGGGCAAGTTGGGCAAGGTCGCCGACAAACTGAAAATGTTCGGCATGGGTGACCAGGTCAACCAACTGGAAGCCAGCATGAACAAGGCGGCAGAGTCTGCCGTGACCCAGGCTCAGCCGATCCTGGTAAATGCGGTGAAAAACATGAGCGTGACCGACGCCAAGGGCATCCTCACCGGCGGCCAGGACTCGGCCACCCAGTACCTGAACAAAAGCAGCCGTGACGAGATTCGGGCCAAGTTCCTGCCGATCGTCAAGGCGGCCACCGACAAGGTTGGCGTTGCCCAGCAGTACAACGCCCTGGCGGGCAAGGCGGCGACCTTTGGCGCGATTGATGCCAAGAGTGCCAACGTCGAAAGCTACGTGACCGAACAGGCGCTGGACGGGCTGTTCAAGATGATTGCGCAGCAGGAAGAGACCATTCGCAAGAACCCGGCAGCCGCGGCTACCAGCTTGGCAAAGAAGGTGTTTGGCAGCTTGTAAGCCAACAGAATCGCCCCTCTGCCCGGGGGGCGATCCCTTTCTCTGTTGCTATGCGCTGCGAACGAGGGATAACGACCCCATCGCAACCAGCCCGAAGTTGATTTTTCCTACGTGGTAGTCAGAACTCGTTGAACAGGGTTTCGGCGGGCATGCGGGCTCTGGCGGCCTTGTCTCGCACGGCTTTGGCTTCGAGCACTCGGGCTGTGGCGGTTTAGGAGGGCGGGCAATCATTCGTATGATGGAACAAATACACATAGGGCAATCCTTCAATCCATTTAGACGTCTTCACTTACCAGCTCCAGCGACCGCCAGAACCGGCAGCTCAAAATACCTGCAATCAGGTAGTCCCTAAGTGGAAGGAACGTCCGAAAGCGTTCCCTGCCCAGCCTTGGAATATGAAGGCTGCCCGCCTTACACCACGTCCTTCTTGATCCTGAACCAGGCCGCGTACAAGGCCGGCAGAAACAACAGCGTCAACGCCGTCGCCACAATCAAACCGCCCATGATCGCCACGGCCATCGGCCCGAAGAACACACTGCGGGACAGCGGGATCATCGCCAGTACGGCCGCCAGCGCGGTCAGCACAATCGGCCGGAAGCGTCGTACCGTCGCCTCGATAATTGCCTGCCAGGGTGCCAGGCCCGCCTTGATGTCCTGTTCGATCTGGTCCACCAGAATCACCGAGTTGCGCATGATCATCCCCGACAGCGCGATTGTCCCCAGCATCGCCACGAACCCGAAGGGTTGGCGGAACACCAGCAGAAACAGTGTCACCCCGATCAAGCCCAACGGAGCGGTGAGAAACACCATCGCCGTGCGCGAGAAGCTGCGCAGTTGCAGCATCAGCAAGGTCAACACCACCACGATAAACAGCGGCACACCGGCCTTGACCGAGTTCTGCCCACGGGCGGAATCCTCGACCGTGCCGCCGACTTCCAACAGATATCCATCCGGCAGTTCAGCGCGCACGCCTTCCAGCGTCGGCAGGATCTGCTGGACCAGGGTCGCCGGTTGTTCCTTGCCGTAGATATCCGCGCGGATGGTCACCGTCGGCAGGCGGTTGCGGTGCCAGATGATGCCTTCTTCAAAGCCGTATTCCAGGGTCGCGATCTGCGACAGCGCAACGCTCTTGCCGTTGTCGGTCGGCACCGCCAGGCTTGGCAGCAGCGACAGTTCAGTACGTTCGTGAACAGTGCCGCGCAGCAGGATTTCGATCAACTCGTTGTCCTCGCGGTACTGGCTGACGCTGGAACCGGTGAGGGAACTCTGGAGGAATTTCGACAGGTTGGCAGTGCTCACGCCGAGGGCGCGGGCGCGGTCCTGGTCGACGTTGAGGTAGACGATCTTGCTCGGTTCTTCCCAGTCCAGGTGCACGTTGACCACGTAGGTATTTTCGCGAACCTTGGCCGCCACTTTCCGCGCCAGGGCCCGGACTTCTTCGATGTGCTCGCCCGTTACCCGGAACTGCACGGGGTAGCCAACGGGTGGGCCGTTTTCAAGGCGCGTGACCCGCGAGCGCAGGTCCGGGAATTGTTCGTTGAGGGTCTCGATCAGCCAGGTGCGCAGGCTTTCGCGCTCCTCGATGGTTTTGGCCAATACCACAAACTGGGCGAAGCTGGCGGCCGGCAGTTGCTGGTCCAGCGGCAGGTAGAAACGTGGCGAACCTGTACCGACATAGGCCACGTAATTTTCAATACCCGCATGTTCCTTGAGCAACGCTTCAAGGCGTTTGACCTGGTCCGCCGTGTTGCTCAAGGACGCGCCTTCCGCCAGTTTCAGGTCGACCATCAGCTCCAGTCGCCCGGAAGCCGGAAAGAACTGTTGAGGCACAAAGCGAAACAGCGCCACCGAACCGATAAACAACAGCAAGGTCAAGACGATCACCGTCTTGCGCCGACGCACGCACCATTCCACCAGGCGCCTTACGCGCTGATAGAACGGCGTGCCGTAGGGATCCGGTCCGTCGGTGCCATGCTTGGCCGCATGAATCTTCGCCAGGTCCGGCAGGAGTTTTTCCCCCAGGTACGGCACGAACACCACCGCGGCGACCCACGAGGCCAGCAGTGCGATGGTCACCACCTGGAAGATCGAGCGGGTGTATTCACCGGTGCTCGATTGCGCCGTGGCAATCGGCAGGAAACCCGCCGCTGTAATCAGCGTGCCCGTCAGCATCGGGAAGGCGGTGCTGGTCCAGGCGAAACTCGCAGCCTTGAGCCGGTCGTACCCCTGTTCCATTTTGATCGCCATCATTTCCACGGCGATGATCGCGTCGTCCACCAGCAAGCCCAGTGCTAGCACCAATGCGCCGAGAGAGATTTTGTGCAGGCCGATGCCAAGGTAATACATGGTGGCGAAGGTCATGGCCAACACCAGCGGAATCGCCAGGGCGACCACCATGCCGGTGCGCACCCCCAGGGAGAAGAAGCTCACCAACAGTACAATCGCCAGGGCCTCCGCCAGTACCTGGACGAATTCGCCGACACTGGTTTTTACCGCTGCCGGCTGGTCCGACACCTTGCGCAGTTCCATGCCGGCAGGAAGGTTCTTCTGCAGGCGTGCGAATTCGTTTTCCAGGGCCTTGCCCAGCACCAGGATGTCGCCACCGTCGCGCATGGCCACGGCCAGGCCGATGGCATCGGCGCCCATGTAACGCATGCGCGGTGCCGGTGGATCGTTGAAGCCGCGATAAATCTCGGCCACGTCGCCGATGCGGAACGTGCGATCACCGACGCGGATCGGGAAGTCGCGAATCTCTTTAACGGTCTTGAAGTTGCCGGAAACCCTTAGCTGCACACGCTCGCTCGGGGTTTCAAAGAAGCCGGCGGTCGACACTGCGTTCTGCTCTTGCAGCGCCTGTTGAACGGCAGCCAGCGGCAAGCCGAGGGTGGCGAGCTTGAGGTTGGACAGCTCGATCCAGATCTTCTCGTCCTGCAAACCCAGCAGTTCGACCTTGCCGACATCCGGCACCCGTTGCAACTGAATCTGGATACGGTCCGCGTAGTCCTTGAGCACGGCATAGTCGAAGCCGTCGCCGGTCAGGGCGTAGATATTGCCGAAAGTGGTGCCGAATTCATCGTTGAAAAACGGGCCCTGGATATCCGGCGGCAAGGTCTGGCGAATATCGCTGATCTTCTTGCGCACCTGGTACCAGAGGTCCGGGATCTGCGCGGAATGCATCGAGTCCCGGGCCATGAAGGTGACCTGGGATTCGCCGGGGCGCGAGAAGGAAACGATGCGCTCGTAGTCGCCGGTCTCCATCAGTTTCTTTTCAATACGCTCGGTGACCTGGCGTGACACTTCCTGGGCGGTCGCCCCCGGCCAATTGGTCTTGATTACCATGGCCTTGAAGGTAAACGGCGGGTCTTCGCTTTGTCCCAGTTTGGTGTAGGACAAGGTGCCGACCACTGCCAGCAGGATCATCAGGAACAGTACGATCTGGCGATTACGCAACGCCCATTCGGAAAGATTGAAACCCATCGGGGACTACTCCTTGGCCGCCAGACTTACCACTCGGTTGGAGCGATCCACCGGGCGCACTTGCTGGCCCTCATGGAGTACATGCACACCGGCAGCGATCACCCAGTCGGTAGGGTTCAGGCCTTCCAGCACCGGCACGGTCTTCTCGCCAAAGGCACCGATGCGCACCGGTGTGCGCTTGAGGGTGTTGTCGGGTTGTACCACCCAGACGTAGGACGCCCCGTTCTCCGCGCTGAGGGCAGACAGTGGCACCGCCAAAGGAATCACGCCGTCGGCCTGTATGAATACGCGAGCGCTCTGCCCCAGTTCCGCAGGCACCTTGCCGCCGGTAAACGCGACACGGGCAGCGAAGGTTCGCGACTTTGGATCGGCGGCGGGCGACAGTTCGCGGATGCGGCCGTTGAAGCGCTGGTCGGGCTGGCTCCATAACTCCACGGACACCGGCTGGCCAATCTTGAAGCGCCCGAAGCTTTGCTCCGGCAGGCTGATCAGCACTTCCCGCTCGCCGTCGGTGGCGAGGGTGAATACGGTCTGGCCGGCAGACACCACCTGGCCGACTTCCACCGCACGCTTGGCGACCACGCCATCTTGCGGCGCCCGCAGCACGGCGTAACCGGCCTGGTTATTGGCCACGTCGAATTCGGCCTTGATCTGCTTGAGGCGAGCTTCACCGGAACGGTAGAGGTTTTCGGAATTGTCGTACTGGGAACGGCTGACCATCTGACGGTCCATCAGGGTCTTGTAGCGATCACGCTCGGCGCGCACCAGGCTCAGGTTCGCCTCAGCGGCGGCGACCTGGGCGCGGGTAGCTTCGAGTTGCAGGCGTACGTCCTGGGGATCGAGTTCTGCCAGAGGTTGGTTGGCCTTGACGCGCTCGCCCTCTTCCACCAGTCGTCGGCTGACTTTGCCGCCAATGCGAAAGGCCAGGTCGGGTTCATAACGGGCACGCACCTCACCGGGATAGCTGTCGGAAGCCTGCGCCGAAGGCTCTGGCTGAACCACCATGGCCGGGCGGACGGTGGTTTGCGCGGCTTCTTCATGGCCACAGGCAGCCAACAGGAATAACAAGCTGGCAGGCAACGCGAGTGGCAGGAAATAGCTGCGCATGCTGAAGGACCTTTCGCTAATAGTGCTAGTAATAATTATACTGGCCAGTATGTTATTAATACCAAACTCACCAGTCCAGTAATAAAGTGAAAATGTCCGACAATCCTGTAAACACCAATAGCCCCGGGCGTCCCAAGGACATGGCAAAACGCCAGGCGATCCTCGATGCGGCGAAGATCCTGTTTTTGAGTAATGGGTATGCCAGTACCAGCATGGATGCGGTGGCGGTGGAGGCCGGGGTGTCGAAGCTGACGGTGTACAGCCATTTCACCGACAAGGAGACGCTGTTCTCGGCGGCGGTGGTCGCCAAGTGCGAAGAGCAGTTACCGGTGATGTATTTCGAGCTGCCCGAAGGTATGCCGGTGGAGAAGGTGCTGCTTAATATCGCGCGCGGGTTTCATGTGCTGATCAACAGCGAGGAGTCGGTGAACCTGCATCGGTTGATGATGACTTCCGGGAGTCAGGATCCGAAGTTGTCGCAGATCTTTTTCGAAGCCGGGCCGATGCGTATGTTGCAGGGGATGGAGCGGCTGCTCTGTAAGATCGACCAGAGTGGCGCATTGCGTATTGCTAAGCCGTTCACCGCGGCGGAGCATTTTTTTTGCTTGCTCAAGGGGACGGCGAATTTTTGTTTGCTGTATGGATGCGGGGGGCAACTGAGCGCTGAGGCAGCCGAGGAGCATGTGCAGGAGGTTGTGGGGTTGTTTATGCGGGCTTATCGGGCTTTTTGAACTGAGTACATATCCGTTATTTAGGTAACGGCCACTTAGGGTTCCGCTCTTACAGCGGCTCACTTTTGAAAAGCGCAAAAGTAAGCAAAACGCTCTTGCCCCACCACTCGGCACCTCGCTAATGCTCGGTGTGCCCGCACTCCGGCTTTGGACCGTGGGCCGCCGTCATGGGCCATCCCTGGCCCAGGACGGCTAACCTGGCGTCCTGCCAGGTTACCCACGCTCCAAAGCCTGCGTTCGGCCAGCGTGGTTTAACGGGGCGCCTAAGATCAAAATCAAAAGCAAGAGCACAGCGGCCTCCCGGCCGGCTTGAGTGTTGAAGAGCAAAATCAAAAGCCAAAGCCGGCACGGTCAAGTGTGGGAGCTGGCTTGCCTGCGAGAGCATCAACTGGGTGTACCTGATACACCGAGGTGTCTGCATCGCAGGCAAGCCAGCTCCCACAGAAAAGCAGAGCCACCCCGCCCGTAGCAGCTGTCGAGCGCCAGCGAGGCTGCGTGCTTTTGATCTGCTTTTGATCTTGATCTGCGGGCCCCGTCAACCACGATGGCCGCAAGTAGGCACGGTGGAGCGGGTAAATCGGCAGGGATGCCGATTTAGCCGCGCCGGGCCATGGATGGCCCGTCGCGGCGGCCCGCGGAGCCGTGCCGGAGTGCGGGCATGCCGAGCCTAAGCGAGGCACCGAGTGGTGGGGCAAAGACCTTTTGGTTACTTTTGGCTGGGCCGGCATTCCGGGCGTTTGCCAAAAGTGACCCGCTGTAAGAGCGGAACCATAAGTGGCCGTTACCTAAATAACGGATATGTACTCAACCCTCATGACTTCAGCGCCTTCTTCGGATAAATATCATACCGACTGGACTTCCCATCCAACGCATGACTCGGCTTCACCCCCTCAATGCAAGGCGCCTTACGCGGCCGCTTAACCACCACACGATGACTGGCCAAAGCCAACGCCGCCGCCAACAACGCCGGAGCATCCGGATCATCCCCCACCAAGGGCCGAAACAACCGCATCTCCTTCTTCACCAACGCAGTCTTCTCCCGATGAGGAAACATCGGATCCAGATAAATCACCTGAGGCGGCTCCCCCTCCCAATTGCGCATCACCTCGATGGAGTTGCCCTTGAGCAACTTCATCCGCGCCACAATCGGCGCCACCTCAAAATCCTCGGCCCCGCGCGCCAGACCATCTTCCAGCAATGCCCCAATCAACGGCTGCCGCTCGATCAGGCTCATCTCGCACCCCAAACTGGCCAGTACGAAAGCATCCTTGCCCAACCCCGCCGTAGCATCCAACACCCGCGGCCGCACGCCCTGAGCTACGCCCACCGCCTTGGCAATCATCTGCCCGCTGCCACCACCGTACAAACGCCGGTGCGCCGCACCACCCTCCACAAAATCCACCCGCACCGGCCCAGGCGCATCAGGTCCCAGCTGTTGTAACTGCAGGCCCTGCTCCCCCACCTGCAAGGCAAAGTCCGCCTCATCCAGCTGCAAAGGCAACCCAAGCTGCTCGGCCCAGTGCTGGGCGCGGGCCTGAAAACCTTCGGCCAAGGCCTCGACCCGAATGCGGCTGGCCGCTGGTTGTTCGCTCATCGGTGACTACGCTCAAAAATATTAAGGATCGGCGAAAAGCGGCCGATAGAAAAAAGGATCAGGCATTTTGCCAGAGCTGAGCGACGATCGAGAGAAATGTCAGACATTCCTTCGCTATTTACCGGTGTACTGCCGACCCACAACCACTTCGGCCTGCGCAATACCCAAGCGCTGGCCGGGGTCAGTCATGTGTGGCAGGACTTCTTCGCCCAGGCGTTGGCCGAACAGCTCGGCGACACGCCCGGCGCGCTCGCCAAGTCCGTGGCAATCCCGGTAGATCCATCGGTTGAACCCAGTGAAGGCAGTGACCTGTTGTCGCAGATCGTCACCCAGCGCGCATGTGACGTGAAAGACACCGAGATCGCCCCACCCGAGCCGCTGTTCCTGCCCATCGCCGAATTCGAATTGGAGTTGCTGCCACCGGCCTCGCCACCGTATCCGGCGGAAGAACTGGTCGCCCAGCAAAAGCAGCAAAACTTCGAAAGCGGTTGGGTGCGCCCTATTGTGCTGACCGCCGGCCAACCGCTGCCCGAGCCTGGCCCGGCGCCTCAGCCACGCCCATTGCACCTGCCGATTGCCGAATTCGAACTGGACCTGCTGCCACCACCGCCGCCGCCGTTCCCGGCAGAAGAGCTGGTTGAGCAACAAAAAGCCCTGGACTTCGACAGCCGCTGGGCTCGCCCGCTGATTATCCACAACCTGCGCCTGGCCGCCTGACGCTCAGCGACACACCCACCAACGCCCCATGTCGAGATGAAAGTGGTTTCGGTGGGCGGCGTTGTAATCCGGGCTCAACACCACATTGAAATCCTTGCAGGCGCCGTCGCGTACCTGCCGCAGGAAACGCGCACTTTCGCCGTCACCCGGCCAATCCTTGAGCACGCTGATGGTGCGCCCGTCCGCCAGGCGAAACCCGGCGATGTCCAGGGCGTTGGCCGATGCGTGCTGGCTGAGTCGCCCATCGGCACGGTTGTAGATATTGCGACAGGCAAAGCTGCCGAGATGATCGACCCGCGTCACGGCCTGGCCAAATACCGCCTGGGCCGCCGGCTGCAAGCTGTGGCGCTCGAACAGGGCGAATGCCACGGCCAGCGGGCAACTGGCGAGAAAGCTGCTGCTCAAGCCGACATCAGCGCCTTGAACCCGCAAGGTATTACGCAGCGGGCAAGCGGCATCGACAGGGCTGTCGGCCTGATGGGTGACCCGCAACCCAGAGGTTTTCAGCACCTGGTCACACAGCGCAGGATCATCCTGAAGGCGCCCCAGTTTGAATCGGGTCAGCAGGTTCGGGCTTGCGCGCACGTCCAGCGGCGCCCACGGGTTCCAGTCATCGGGCAGCGGCACCCAGCCCCGCCACACGCCGACCAGCAGACCACCCGCCAACACGAGCAACACCCCCAGTACCTTGAAGGAACGCACGATGCCTCAAGCCTTGAACAGTTGATTGGCCTGGCTGAACGGCATCGAGCGTTCGGTAAAGTTAAACGTACCCAGTTCATGAATCTCCTGGGCCGCCCTGAAGAACTCTCCATACGCCGCCAGGGCCATCGCCGAGCCGACGCTGATGCGTTTGACGCCCATCTCGCTCAACTGCGCCACGCTGAGTTTCAGGGCGCCTGACATCAAGATATTCACAGGCTTTGGCGCGACCGCCTTCACCACGGCCAACACTTCCTCGGCACTGCGCAGGGCCGGTGCATACAGCACGTCGGCACCGGCTTCGGCGTAAGCCTGGAGGCGGCGGATGGTGTCGGGCAAATCCAGCCGGCCATGCAGGAGGTTTTCCGCGCGGGCGGTCAGGGTGAAAGGAAATGGCAAGCTGCGGGCAGCGGCGACCGCGGCTTCGACGCGCTCGACGGACAGGTCAAAGGGATAGATCGGGTCGACGGCAATCCCGGTGGCGTCTTCGATGGAGCCACCGACAATGCCAGTCGCTGCGGCGCGCAGGATGGTCTCGGCACAACCTTGGGGCGTATCGCTGAAGCCGTTTTCCAGGTCGGCGGCGACGGGCAGCGAGGTGGCCTGGACGATCATCCCGGCGTTGCCCAAGGTGTCTTCCAGCGACAGCGCACCTTCGGCATCCGGGCGGCCGAGGCTGAAGGCGAAGCCGGCACTGGTGGTGGCCAGGGCTTCGAAACCCAGGCTGGCGAGCATTTTTGCGGAGCCGGCATCCCACGGATTGGGCATCACGAAGGCACGGTCACGCTCATGCAGGGCCTTGAAGGTTTCGGCGCGAAGGGTTTGGGCATCCATGACTGACTCCTGTCGGGGAAAGGAGCCTTAGAGTAACCCCAGTTGCTCCGCTTCGGGTTCTCGATGAATCTGCGGCAAGGCCGGCAAGCCGGGCAAACGCACCATCAGCTTTTCGTGAAAGCGCAGGGCCAGTTGGGCCGCCAGGCGATTGTCAGAGGTGTGGAGAAAAACATAGGGCGTGCGACCCTCTTCGATCCAGCCGGCGACCTTTTCAACCCAGGGCACCAGGAACGGGTCATTGGCTTCCAGCTCCGGATGGCCAATAAAGCGCACTTGCGGAAACTGCGTCAGCGCCGCCGGACGAGGCGGCACCTTGGGCTTTTTCGATTGGGCATGCAGCACGGCCGCGGAGGTAGACGTGCAACTGAACAGCGCACGCGGATCCAGGCAGATGCGCTCGACACCGCGGTCGCGCAGCAAGCGGTTGAGACTGCGCTCGGCGTCGCCTTTGGCAAAGAACTCCGAGTGGCGCACTTCCACTGCCAACGGTCGCTCCACGCCGTCAATGAAACCCGCCAGTTCGCCCAGGCGCTGCGGGGTAAAACTGGCCGGCATTTGCAGCCACAACGGCGAAATGCGCTCCCCCAACGGGCTCATCAAGCCAAGGAAACTTTCCGCCGCCGGCAACTGCTCAATCAGGTTGCCGCTGTGGCTGATGTCACCCGGAAACTTGGCCGTGAAGCGAAAATGCTCGGGCATGATTTCAGCCCAGCGCTGCACGGTAGCGACGGAGGGGCGGGCATAGAACGTGGTGTTGCCCTCAACGGCGTTGAAGACGTGGGAGTACAGGGCGAGGTAATCGCTGGAACGGGCGTCGGCGGGATACAGGTAGTCGCGCCAGGCGTTTTCACTCCAGGACGGACAACCGAGAAAGTAAGGCAGCCGCATCAGATATGGATATCGAGGCCCAGCACTTCCATATCCCATTCGACAAAGCCGGCGGTGGTCAGGTAGCTGGCCAGGGCATTGGCGACGTTTTTGCTCATGGAGCGCGGGAAGACCATATCTTGCTGGCGGGCAGGAACACCGCTGGTGCGTGCACTGCTGGACGCTTGGGAACGCGTTGAAACAGCGGAGGTGTCGGACTGGATTTCAACAAAGTCGGGCGAGTCTTCGACGGAGTCGTCTACCGTCACGTTCGCCTTGCGAGGCTTACGCTTGAGGGGGTAGGACTGTGATGAAAAGCCGTCTATGCGCATACATGCGAACTCGGTATCGGTGATGGCATTTTAGTGGCGCTTTCCATGGCGCGCAAATGCTCTGGTGATAACTAGAACACATAATTGGTAAAAGGTTTAAAAGCGCGGGAAAATTCTGACGATTGGCTATTTTTGCCTGAATTTGCCCGCATTTTTGACGTCAAATAATGCCGCGTTCAGCCTTGGTCTGCGCCACTTTATCCCGCAGGTACACAGGCGCTGCCTGGTCGGCGGGAATCGCCTCGCCCCGCTCCCAGGCAAAGCGTGCCAAGGCCAGCAGGTCTTCGGCATGGGGCAACATTGCGGCATCCTGGCCGGCAAGCGTTACGCCAATGCGCTCGCCATAGCCCCAGCCGGTGCCGGCCCCGAACCAGTCGCCGCTGGCATCAGCCGGCAAGGCCGCCGTTTCAGGCGGCAGCACGGCTTCAGCCCCCACCAGGCGCATCTCGCCAGCGGTTTCGCGGTAGCAACCCCAATACACTTCGTCCATGCGCGCATCGATGGCCGCCGCGACCTGGCTGGCGCCGTGTTCGCGAAACGCCCGCTGCGCCAGCACCGCCAGGTTGGACACCGGCAACACTGGACGCTCCAGCGCAAACGCCAGGCCCTGGACCACACCGATAGCGATGCGCACACCGGTAAACGCGCCCGGGCCACGCCCGAATGCGATGGCGTCCACCGCCGACAAGGTGGTGCCTGCGTCCAGCAGCAATTGCTTGATCATCGGCAACAGCTTCTGCGCGTGCAGGCGCGGGATCACCTCGTAGTGGCTTGTGACCTTGCCATCGTGCAGCAGGGCAACGGAGCAAGCTTCAGTCGCGGTGTCCAGGGCCAGCAAGGTGCTCATCGGTGTATGCATCCACGTTGAAAAAAAAGTGCGTCAGTATAAACAACAACGGCCCGCAAGCGGGCCGTTGTCAATCAAGCGGGTGAACGATCAGCTCAGCGCTTGCAGTACTTTGCCAGTGATGGCTTCAACCGAACCCACACCTTCGATGTGGCTGTACTTCGGCTTGCCCTGGGCGGCCGAGAGTTTCTGGTAGAAGTCCACCAGTGGCTTGGTCTGGGAATGGTAGACCGACAGGCGATGGCGCACGGTTTCTTCGGTATCGTCTTTACGCTGCACCAGGTCTTCGCCGGTGACATCATCCTTGCCCGCCACTTTCGGCGGGTTGTAGACGATGTGGTAGACGCGGCCCGAGGCTTCGTGAACACGACGACCGGCAATACGCTGCACGATCTCTTCGTCTTCAACGGCGATTTCCACCACGTTGTCCAGTTCGACGCCGGCCTTCACCAGGGCTTCAGCCTGGGGAATGGTGCGCGGGAAACCGTCGAACAGGAAACCGTTCTTGCAGTCGTCCTGGCTGATGCGTTCCTTGACCAGGTTGATGATCAAGTCATCGGAGACCAGGCCGCCGCTGTCCATCACGCTCTTGGCGATCAGGCCCAGCTCGGTGCCGGCCTTGACGGCCGCGCGCAGCATGTCGCCGGTGGAGATTTGTGGAATGCCGAATTTTTCAGTGATGAACTTTGCCTGAGTACCTTTACCGGCCCCGGGAGCTCCCAGCAGAATGACGCGCATCGATGTGCTCCTCAATTTTTTATAAAGATGACGCTCGGATTCGCCGCATGGGGCCAATCTCGGAAATTTTGGGTCCAGGCCGCACAAACGGCCAAAGGCTGATCAAGATACACAGCAGGCCCAAACCACACAAGCCGCCGAAAGTAGGAGAAACCCGCGCCGCGCTGGCTTTATAGGCAGGTACAACCCTGACAGCAAAACGCCGGTCGCCTTTTTGACGGCGACCGGCGCGATGTATCTGCAAGCTATTGAGAACACGCCATAAATGTCAGCCGGTGTTGCGCAAACCAGCGGCAATACCGGCCACAGACACCAGCAGCGCCTGTTCCAGAGGGCTGTCCTGCGCCGCTTCCTGTTGCCGTGATCGGGCCAGTAATTCGGCCTGCAGCAGGTGCAACGGGTCCAGGTAGGTGTTGCGCAAGCGGATGAACTCCAGGGTATCGGGGCTGTGGGCCAACAGTTGAGACTGGCCAGTCAGGCCAAGCACCACGCTGCACGCCTGCGACAATAGGTCGCGTAAGTGCGCACCCAATGGCAGCAGATCGGGCTGCACCAGACGCTCGTCATACAGGCGGGCGATGTCGGCGTCGGCCTTGGCCAACACCATTTCCAGCATATCGATGCGCGTACGGAAGAACGGCCACTGCTCGCGCATCTGCCCCAGCAACTCGCCTTCGCCCCGCTCCAGGGCCTTGCTCAACGCCGCTTCCCAGCCGAGCCAGGCCGGCAGCATCAGGCGTGTCTGGGTCCAGCCGAAGATCCACGGGATCGCCCGCAGGCTTTCGATACCACCGGCCCGGCGCTTGGCCGGGCGACTGCCCAACGGCAAGCGGCCCAACTCCTGCTCCGGCGTGGACTGGCGGAAATACTCGACAAATTGCGGATTTTCCCGCACCACGGCGCGGTAAGCGCTGACACCGTCGGCGGCCAATTCGTCCATCAAGTGGCGCCACGCCGGTTCCGGTGGGGGCGGTGGCAGCAAGGTCGCCTCCAGCACCGCTGCCAGGTACAGGTTGAGGTTTTGCTCGGCAATGTCCGGCAGACCGAACTTGAAGCGGATCATCTCGCCTTGTTCGGTGGTGCGGAAACGCCCCGCTACCGAGCCCGGCGGCTGCGACAGGATCGCCGCGTGAGCCGGGCCGCCGCCACGGCCCACGGTGCCGCCGCGACCGTGGAACAGCAGCAGTTCGACTTGTTGTTCGCGGCAGATTTCCACCAACTGTTCCTGGGCCCGGTATTGCGCCCAGGCGGCGGCGGTAGTGCCCGCGTCCTTGGCCGAATCCGAGTAGCCGATCATCACTTCCTGCGGGCCTTGCAGACGGGCGCGATAACCCGGCAACAGCAGCAGTTTCTCGATCACCGGGCCTGCGTTGTCCAGGTCAGCCAGGGTCTCGAACAACGGCACCACCCGCATCGGCCGCTGTACGCCGGACTCCTTGAGCAGCAGTTGCACGGCCAATACATCCGACGCGGCGCCGGCCATGGAGATGACGTAGGAACCCAGGGACGCAGCAGGTGCGGCGGCGATTTCCTTGCAGGTGTTCAGCACTTCGGCGGTGTCTGCCGACGGCTTGAAGTAACCCGGCAACAGGGGGCGACGGTTGGCCAGTTCCTTCATCAGGAAACTGATGCGCGCCTCTTCGTCCCAATCCTCGTAACGGCCGAGGCCCAAGTAATCAGTGATTTCGGTCATGGCCGCGCAGTGACGGGTGGAATCCTGACGTACGTCGAGGCGCACCAGGAACAAGCCAAACGTCACAGCCCGACGCAGGCAATCCAGCAGCGGGCCGTCGGCAATCACACCCATGCCGCAGGTGTGCAACGACTCGTAGCACAGCTCCAGCGGCTCGAGCAGCTCGCGGTTGTTTTGCAGCACGTCGGCAGGCGCCGGCGTGGTGGTCGTCAACGAGGTGTGGGCCCATTGGCGTGTGGCGCGCAGACGCTCACGCAATTGCTTGAGCAACGCCCGATAAGGTTCAACGCTGTCACCCACCTTGGCCTGCAACGCCGGGCTGGCTTGTTGCATCGACAGCTCGGAGGCCAGGTGATCGATATCGCGCAAGTACAGGTCAGCGGCCATCCAGCGCGCGAGCAGCAACACTTCGCGGGTGACCGGGGCGGTGACGTTGGGGTTGCCGTCGCGGTCGCCGCCCATCCAGGAAGCGAAGCGAATCGGCGCGGCTTCCAGGGGCAGGCGCAGGCCAGTCGCGGCATGCAAGGCGTGATCGGCCTTGCGCAGATAATTCGGGATGGCGTACCACAGCGAATGCTCGATCACCGCAAAGCCCCACTTGGCTTCGTCTACAGGCGTGGGCCGGGTGCGGCGGATTTCTTCGGTGTGCCAGGCTTCGGCGATCAGGCGTTGCAGGCGATTGCGGATTTGCTCGCGCTCGGCGGTGGTGAGGTCGCGGTGATCCTGCAGGGCCAGTTGTGCGGCGATGGCGTCGTATTTCTGGATCAGGGTGCGGCGGGCGACTTCGGTGGGGTGAGCAGTGAGCACCAGTTCGATTTCCAACCGACCCAACTGGCGCGCCAGGGATTCGCTGCTGTGCCCTTCGCTCTGCAGGCGCGCCAGCAGTTCCGGCAGCACCCGCGACTCAAAGGGTGCAGGCGTTGATTCATCACGGCGGTGGATCAACTGGTACTGCTCGGCGATGTTGGCCAGGTTGAGAAACTGGTTGAAGGCCCGCGCCACCGGCAGCAGTTCATCTTCTTTCAGTTGATTGAGGCTGGCGCTCAGTTCTTCGCCGGCCACCTGCTCCGCGGCCGCGCCACGGCGGTCGGCCTTGGCGCCTTTACGGATCTGCTCGATCTTGTCGAGGAATTCATCGCCGTACTGCTCTCGAATCGTGTTGCCCAACAGCTCACCCAGCAGGTGAACATCCTCACGCAAACGTGCATCGATATCGCTCATCAGCCAATCTCCAGCAGAAAATCCGGGACGCTTTGATCTTCAAGAGTGCCGCCCACGGCGACGTCTTACAAGGAACTTTAAACCTTGTGAGTTGCAGCTAGTCTCAACAGTAAGCCGCAGCGTTATCCGCGCTGGCCGGCTGGTCACTCATCATCGCCCGCGTACCGTGGGCTCCATTGAGGTTGCCATGAAAATCCGAGAATTGGCCCAGCATTGGGAAGAAAACGCCAAGGGTCGCCTGACCAAAACCGAATACGCCATCCATCTGGACGTGGAAGCCGCTGCCAGACTGGCGGCGATATCCGAGATGTACCCCAAGCGCCATACCGAAGAACTGCTCGGCGAGTTGATCGGCGCAGCGCTCGAAGAGCTGGAAGCGAGCTTTCCCTACATCAAGGGCAAGCAGGTGATTGCCACCGATGAGGAAGGCGATCCGCTGTACGAAGACGTCGGCCCAACCCCACGGTTTCTCACGCTGTCACGGCGTTATCTGCACGATCTGTCAGCTCAGTCCGACAAGCAGAAACACTAGTCAACCTCCGCTACAAAAATCGCTTCCCCCTGTATTCAGGGCCTCCTAGAGGCTCTGGATACCGCTGCGCAGTGCAAAAGTTCCAACTTTTAAACGCTGACCAATCAGTCAAATATTTTTTTAGGCAAATCGCCATCTTCGCTGAACTATTCAAAAAAGCCTCCGGTCACAGCCAGTAAGCCATCACTTGGAACAGCCGTTTGAATAGGCGTCCTGAGCTTACCGCCGGGCCCCGCAGACACTGCAAGCCGGAGATGGATTTGATGTTTTTCAGGAGTTACCTAATGGAGTTGAAGACGATGAAGACCAGCACTGCCAAAACCTCGTTTAACCACCTGCGCGGGCTTAAATTGGCCGCGCTGGCAATCGGCACCAGCTTCGTACTGGCTGGCTGCGCCGGCAACCCGCCGACCGAGCAGTACGCTGTCACCCAATCTGCGGTGAACAGCGCTGTCAGCGCCGGCGGTACCGAGTTCGCAGCTGTGGAGATGAAGTCTGCCCAGGACAAACTGAAGCAAGCTGAAATCGCCATGCACGACAAGAACTATGACGAGGCCCGTCGCCTGGCCGAGCAATCCGAGTGGGACGCTCGCGTAGCAGAGCGTAAAGCCCAGGCTGCCAAGGCCGAACAGGCTGTGAAGGATTCCCAGAAAGCTGTTCAGGAGCTGCGTCAGGAAGGCATGCGCCCGGCTGTGATCCAGCCGCAACAATAAGCCGCTGCTTCTGATTGCATTGCACCCGAAACCGAATTGAAAGGACGACACGACTATGCGTAAACAATTGATGATCCCTGCCCTGCTGGCGATGAGCGTTGCTCTGGCGGCTTGCTCCACCCCGCCGAACCAGAACCTGGAAAACGCTCGGACCAACTTCTCGGCCCTGCAAGCCAACCCGCAAGCCACCAAAGTAGCGGCGCTGGAAACAAAAGACGCCAGCGACTGGCTGGACAAGGCCGACAAGGCCTACCGCGACAAGGAAGACCAGAAGAAGGTCGACCAGCTGGCCTACCTGACCAACCAGCGTGTTGAAGTGGCCAAGGACACCATCGTCCTGCGTGAGTCCGAAGCCAAGCTGAAAAACGCTGGCGACGAACGTGCCCGTGCCCTGCTGCAAGCCCGTGACGCGCAGATCAAGCAACTGCAAGACAGCTTGAACGCCAAGCAGACTGATCGCGGTACGCTGGTGACCTTTGGTGACGTGCTGTTCGCCACCAACAAGTCCGACCTGAAGTCCAGCGGCCTGGTAAACATCACCAAGCTGGCGCAGTTCCTGCGCGACAACCCGGACCGTAAAGTGATTGTCGAAGGCTACACCGACAGCACCGGTTCCGACTCGTACAACCAGAGCCTGTCCGAGCGCCGCGCCGCTTCTGTACAGCGCGCACTGGCTAACCAGGGTGTGGACATCTCACGCATCGTGACCCAGGGCTATGGCAAGGAATACCCGGTTGCCGATAACAGCAGCGTTTCGGGCCGCGCCATGAACCGTCGCGTTGAAGTGACCATCTCCAACGACAACCAGCCGGTCAAGCCACGTTCTTCGATGGCCAACTGATCGATTGATGCTCCATAAAGAACCCCGCCAATTGGCGGGGTTCTTTGCTTATGGGCACAGGCGGATCAGACCGATATTCTCACCACCTGCACACACTCAACCAAACTGAATCTGTCCGGCGTTGCCAGCCTGTTGGCCTTGGCCTTCACCACCCTGGCTTTGACTGCTTTGTTGCTCAGCTTGCATCAGCAACTTCTTGAGTACCTCCAAAAGATCGTCCCCCCCTATCCCCTTGGAGACACCGGCGCTTTGGCCAGCTTCAGCCTTGGGAGATCCGGAATCTTCGATACCCTTGCTGCCAAAATTGCCAAAGCTTTGCGCAGAAGATGAATCATTAACTTGCATATAGATAACTCCACATTAGGTAACCGAATCAGCGACGCTGATCGGTCCGAAATCTGTGGTAATCAATCCAGAATAGTTCCAGCGACGCTCCGGCGACCGGCCTTACTGCTCCAGTTGCGGCGTTTCCTGGCCCATGCAGCGCACCGCCTGTTTCTTGCTGTTGACCAGTACGCCGGTCAGGCCTTTCTGTTCAGTATCAAATAGCACCAGCACGCCATCGACGCACTGCGCCACTTGGGCAGCCGGGGTCAGGGAGATTTTGTAGTCCTCGCCCGGCACGGTCTTGAGCATGGTGAAGTCGCTGAGCAGCAACGCGTCCTCGGGCTTGGCGAAGTGCAAATAGCCGTAGTACCACAGGCAGCCGACGGTGCCGATGATGGTGCCGATGCCAGTGAGGATCAGGGGGATCATGTTGCGTTCTTCGCTCATTGCGGGCTCTCTGCGTTGGAATTCGGGGCCGTCGGGTAATTGGGGATTTCCCCCAGGCGGCGCAGCCCGTTGAAGTGCTGCGGGTCGTCGAGGTAGCGCAGCATCACGGTTTGCCAGGTCTTGTCGGCAAAGGTCTGCACGTGACCACCCCGGGTCAATTGCAGCACCCTCGGTGGCGGCGCAGCTTGATACAGGCGGATGCCGTTGGACAGCGGCACGATCGGATCATCGAGGCTGTGGAACAACAACTTCGGCACCCCGGTCAGGCGGGGCATGGCATTGATTGCACTGTCGGCGTCCGGCACCAGCCACGACAACGGTACCTGGAACGGCCATGTTAGCCAGGAGGTGCTGAGGGCGAATTGTCCTACGTCACGATAACTGGCCGGCACACCGTCCAGCACCAGCGCCTTGAGTTGTGGCTGACGTTCGGGATGCTCTGCCAGATAGTGCACCACCAGCGCACCGCCCAGGCTTTGGCCCAGCACGATCAGTGGTTGACCCTGGGTCTCGGGGGCGTTGTCGATCCACTTGAAGGCCGCATCGATGTCCTGGTAGACCGCCGGCAGCGAGGGTTCACCTTCGGACAGGCCGTAACCGCGATAGTCCACCAACAGCACTTGATAGCCCTGCTCCGGCAGCCACCAACTGCCACCGAGGTGCCAGGCGAGGTTGCCGCCGTTGCCGTGCAGGTGCAGCACCGTGCCCTTGAGCGGCACACCGGCCTTGGCCGGCAGCCACCAGGCGTGCAGCTTGAGGCCATCGGCGGTGGTCAGCGTGACGTCCCGGTATTGCAGGTGGGCCTTTTCCGGGGTGAACGGCAAGCCGCGCTCCGGGTAAAACAGCAGGGAGCTGCAGCCGTTCAGGGTCAATAGCAGGCAAAGAATGCCGAGGATTCTCATCCGTTGAAGCCTCGTGAGTGGGTTGGAATAGCGTCCCATGGCTAATGGAGATCAACTGTGGGAGCTGGCTTGCCTGCGATAACGGTGTTGGATTCACCATCGCCATCGCAGGCAAGCCAGCTCCCACATTTTGACCCGGTTCCTTCAGGGAAATCCCTTAAAGGATATTGGAGTAATCCGCCTCGATCCGGTCCAGGCTCAAATGGTTGAGGAAGTTGGAGAAACACATCCACGCCGCCAACGCATTCATGTCGCGGAACTGATCCGGCAGGTATTTGGGGGGTACCACCAGGCCTTCATCCACCAGTTGGCGCAGGGTGCGCATGTCTTCCAGGGTGGTCTTGCCGCAGAACAGCAGCGGCACTTGCTCAAGTTTGCCTTTGCGCACGGCCAGCTGAATGTAGTTGTAAACCATGATAAAGCCCTTCAAGTAGGACAAATCCTTGGTAAACGGCAGACCCGTAGGCGTCGACCCACGGAAAACCCGGCTGGCGTTGCCGTAGCTTTCCGCCATCTCAAAGCCCTGCTCGCGGAAGAATTCGAACACCTGCAGGAAATCGGCACCCTGCTCCACCATATGAATGGCGCGGGTGCGGTTGGTCAGCTTGCGCAGGCGGCTGGGGTAGGAGGCGAAGGTGATGATTTCCATCAGGATCGCCAGGCCTTCCTGGGTCACCGTCGACGAGGGTGGGCCCTTGGACAGGAAGGTGCAGATCGGCTGGTTCTGGCCATTGAGGGTGGTGCCTACATGCACCAGACCTTCATGGACCTCCAGGGCACGCACGTCGCGGTCGTTGAACATCGCGTCGGCGCGGATCTTGATGTAGTCGGCGCCTGCCGCTGCGTCCGCCACGATGCCGTCGGACTCGAACACCCGAATGGTTTCCTCGGCCTCGCCGAACACCTTGTTCAGGCGGCTTTGCAGCAGGTTGACGGCGTCCTTGGCGGTCAGGGTCTTGGCTTCGTCCTTGAGGTCGCCACGGCCATCAATATTGTTCAGGTAGTCCGACATCATCAGGCCCAGATCAGCCAGGGTCGGGTCACCGGCGTGGAACGCATCGGAGGCGGCGCCGTACAGCTCCTGGGAGATCAGGCCGAAATCCTCGGTGCCGCGGGCTTCGAGCATCCGCACCACCATGCGGTATTCCTTGCACATGCGCCGCATGATCTGCCCGACCGGGTTGAACTGACCCAGTTGGCGGGTGATGTCACGCTCGATGTTCTGGAACTCCAGCTTCACCGCGCTGGAATCGAACGACAGCGGTCGATTCAGGTAGTAATCGCGGTCCACCGCCGGCATTTCCTTGCCCTTGGCCTTGAGGAATCCCTGGCGAATATTCTCGTCCCACTTCACGGCGTCGAGGACGCGAATCGGTGTTTGCGCCAGCACAATGCGATCAGACAAGGTGCGTATCGTCTGCTGGTAATCGTCCACCCGGTACTTCCTCTTTAAACGTTATTTGCTCGCGCGCTGGTAGCGCACGGCTTCGACGAACACGTCAGCATTGGCCGGGTCATCCAGGTAGGCAAACACCTGGGCCATGGGGCTGTTGATCAATACGCCGTCGCCTTCGACGGTTTCGACAGTGCTGCCGCCAAGGACTTTCTGGCCGACAGCCTGGTGGATCTGGTCCAGGTCGAGGTTGTAGACCACCAATTCGTGTTCATCGTTGAGCTCGAAGCCTGCCAGGATGAAATGCCCGCCAAACCTGGTCGGCAACGGCGCCGACAAATACCAGCGGCTGCCATGGCGGGAAACCGTGAACAGGTATTCATCCCGCTGGCCCGGCTTGGCTTTAGGGTAGCTCACGGCTTTGTAGCGATGTTCGCCCACACGGCTGATTTGCAAGTTGAGCGGCTCGCCCCAGGCATTTTTGCTGGCCCATCTGCCAAGCAGACCATCAGGCGCCGCCTCGCTGGCCGGCAACGGGTCCTTGAAAGTCACCAGGCAACCGCTGAGCAACAGGAACGACAAGGCGATCACAACGACACGCCAGGCTTTCATTGGACACTCCCCAGTGTCAGACCGAAGCCAACACCAAATGCATGTAACGCTTGAGGATCTCAAGCATTTCTTCGCTGGTCAGAGGCTCTGCACCGCCCAGCAGGCCCTGATATTCCATCCGACCGATAATCGCCGTCAACACTTTGGCATCTTGTTGCGGTTCCCGCGAACCCAATACCTGGAAAAACTGGCAAGTGCCCTGCAGCAGGATTTGTTGGTGAGAACGTACCAGCTCGGCCAGGCGCGGGTTCAGCAGCGCCTCCTGGCGAAACGCCTGCTCGGCCATCAGGTGCTCGCGACGGTTGAGCAATTGGCGCTGTACGTAATCGGCGGTCAGGCGTGCGATGTCATCGGCCAGTTGCGAACGAGACTGCGGGCTGCCGTCGCCATAGGCGACCATCTCCCGCAGCAGCCCTTCGTTACGCACCCACAACTTGCCCATGAACGCCGCACTGCGCTCCACGTATTGGGCGAAGGTGTCGGTGAGCAGGTCATCGATGTCCTTGAAGTAATAGGTGGTGGCCGACAATGGCACCCCCGCCTCTGCCGCCACCGCACGATGACGCACGGCGCGCACGCCTTCACGTACCACGATGCGCATCGCCGCATCGAGAATGTCCTGCCGGCGTTGCTCACTGCCCCGGCGACTGGCCTTGCGGCCCTGGTACTGAACACTTTCAGCCACGGCAGCGGCGATGCCGGCAGCACCCTTTTGAGCCATTACGCGGTTCACGACGGATCTTCCTTTCAGGGTGACGCGGAGCGTCACGGGCTGCGTTCCCCCGCAGAGCGTGGGGACGATCATCTGGCGCTGTTAGCTTGACGCTTAAATACGCCACATAAAAAAGCCGCCTTATAAAAGGCGGCTTCGGATTTCGCTACGGTTACGCTTGTGGCCGCATGTGCGGGAACAAGATCACGTCACGGATCGACGGCGAGTTGGTCAACAACATCACCAACCGGTCGATGCCGATCCCTTCACCGGCGGTAGGCGGCATGCCGTATTCCAGGGCACGAACGAAGTCGGCATCGTAGTGCATCGCCTCGTCGTCGCCCGCGTCCTTGTCTGCCACCTGGGCCATGAAGCGCTCGGCTTGGTCTTCCGCGTCGTTCAGCTCGGAGTAGGCGTTGGCGATTTCACGGCCGCCGATGAACAGCTCGAAACGGTCGGTGACGTTCGGGTTGTCATCGTTGCGTCGGGCCAGTGGCGACACTTCGAACGGGTACTGGGTAATGAAGTGCGGCTGTTCCAGCTTGTGCTCAACCAGCTCTTCGAAAATCATCACCTGCAATTTGCCCAGGCCTTCGAAGCCCAGCACCTTGGCGCCGGCTTTCTTGGCGATGGCGCGGGCCTTGTCGATGTCGGTCAGGTCGTCAGCGGTCAGCTCAGGGTTGTACTTGAGGATCGAATCGAACACCGACAGGCGCACGAACGGCTCGCCGAAGTGGAACACTTTGTCGCCGTACGGCACATCGGTGGAACCCAGGACCAACTGCGCCAGTTCGCGGAACAGTTCTTCGGTCAGGTCCATGTTGTCTTCATAGTCGGCGTAGGCCTGGTAGAACTCCAACATGGTGAATTCAGGGTTGTGACGGGTCGAAACGCCTTCGTTACGGAAGTTGCGGTTGATCTCGAACACCTTCTCGAAGCCGCCAACCACCAGGCGCTTGAGGTACAGCTCCGGCGCGATACGCAGGAACATTTCCAGGTCCAGCGCATTGTGGTGGGTTTCGAAAGGCTTGGCTGCGGCACCACCGGGGATGGTTTGCAGCATCGGCGTTTCCACTTCCAGGAAGTCACGCTTCATCAGGAAGCTGCGGATGTGGGCGATCACTTGCGAGCGTACGCGGAACGTCTGGCGCACTTCTTCGTTGACGATCAGGTCAACGTAGCGCTGGCGGTAGCGCTGCTCGGTGTCGGTCAGGCCGTGGTGCTTGTCCGGCAGCGGGCGCAGCGACTTGGTCAACAGGCGCACGTTGGTCATTTCAACGTACAGGTCGCCCTTGCCGGAACGGGCCAGGGTGCCTTCGGCGGCAATGATGTCGCCCATGTCCCAGGTTTTCACCGAGGCCAGGGTTTCTTCAGACAGGGTTTTACGGTTGACGTAGACCTGAATGCGACCGGTCATGTCCTGGATCACCATGAACGAGCCACGGTTGAGCATGATGCGACCTGCCACCTTGACCGGGATCGCAGCCTCTGCCAGCTCTTCCTTGGTCTTGTCCGCGTACTGTTTCTGCAAGGCATCGCAGTAGTTTTCGCGGCGGAAGTCGTTGGGGAAGGCATTGCCCTTGGCGCGCTCGGCAGCAAGCTTTTCCTTGCGCAGGGCGATCAGGGAGTTTTCTTCCTGTTGCAGGGCTTGCGGGTCGAGTTGTTGGTCGCTCATGTCTTTTGAAATTCCATCACAGGTTCGTTGCCCCCGGCCTGCGGCCGGGGATCGCCGGCAAGCCGGCTCCTACAGAGTCTTTACAGGCCAGATTTCAGGCTGGCTTCCAGGTATTCGTCGATATCGCCGTCGAGCACCTTGTCGCAGTCGCTGCGTTCGATGTTGGTCCGCAGATCCTTGATCCGCGAAGCATCGAGCACATACGAACGGATCTGGTGACCCCAGCCGATATCCGACTTGGTGTCTTCCAGCGCCTGGGACGCGGCGTTACGTTTCTGCATTTCCTGCTCGTACAACTTGGCCCGCAGCATTTTCATGGCGGTGTCCTTGTTCGCGTGCTGGGAACGTTCGTTCTGGCAGCTGACCACGGTGTTGGTCGGTACGTGGGTAATACGTACGGCCGAGTCGGTGGTGTTTACGTGCTGGCCACCGGCACCGGAGGAACGGTAGGTGTCGATGCGCAGGTCTGCCGGGTTGATCTCGATTTCCACCTTGTCGTCGATCTCTGGGGAGACGAAAACGGCGGAGAACGAGGTATGGCGACGGTTGCCGGAGTCGAACGGGCTCTTGCGCACCAGGCGGTGAACACCGATCTCGGTCCGCAGCCAGCCAAAGGCGTATTCACCCTTGATGTGCACGGTCGCACCCTTGATACCGGCCACTTCACCGGCCGACAGCTCCATGATGGTGGCATCGAAACCGCGTTTGTCAGCCCAGCGCAGGTACATGCGCAACAGGATGTTGGCCCAGTCCTGGGCCTCGGTGCCGCCGGAACCGGCCTGGATGTCCAGGTAGGCGTTGTTCGGGTCCATTTCATGGCTGAACATGCGGCGGAATTCGAGCTTGGCGAGGTTTTCCTCGAGACGGGCCAGCTCGGCGACGACATCGCCCGCTGCGCCTTCGTCGTTTTCTTCGACGGCCATGTCCAGCAGGTCGCGGCAATCGGCCAGGCCGGTGTTCAGTTCGTCGAGGGTTTCAACGATCTGCGCCAGCGCAGCGCGCTCGCGGCCCAGTTCCTGGGCGTATTCAGGTTTGTTCCAGACAGCCGGATCTTCAAGCTCGCGATTGACTTCGGTCAGACGCTCATGCTTTTGATCGTAGTCAAAGATACCCCCGAATAGTTTCGGAGCGCTCGGACAGGTCCTTGATGGTGTTAAGGATCGGGTTGATTTCCATGGCGGGCAGCACTCGTTGGCGAACTTTTGAAAGCCGACGAGTATAACGACAAACGGGCGGGAACGGCAGCCCGCTTGGCCGAAAAGGCGGGGATATGCACCATCCAGACAGCGATGAAGATCAAATATGGGAGCGGGCTTGCTCGCGAATACGGTGGTTCAGTCGCCAGATGCATTGACTGACACACCGCATCCGCGAGCAAGCCCGCTCCCACATTAGGTCTGCGATATCCCACAGACCGTATTCCCTACTCGATCCCCACCTGATTACGCCCATTGTGCTTGGCCAGGTACAAGCCTTTGTCCGCCGCCGAGATCAACTGCCGGCAATCGGTGCCCTGCAACGGGGTCATGGTGGCCAAACCAATACTGATGGTCAGGCTCGCGCCTTCCGCCGGGGCAATGTGCGGGATTTTCAGGCCCGCCACCGCCTGGCGCAGTTTCTCGGCCACCAGCCGCGCACCGCCCGGCGAGGTGTTCGGCAGCACCAGGGCAAACTCTTCACCGCCGTAACGCGCCGGTAAATCCGAAGGACGGCTGCTGGCATCACGAATGGTCGCAGCCACTTTGCGCAAGGCCTCATCGCCCTCCAGGTGGCCGAAGCTGTCGTTGTAGGTCTTGAAGAAGTCTACGTCGATCATCAGCAGCGACAGTTGGGTCTGGTCACGCATGGCACGGCGCCACTCCAGCTCCAGGTATTCGTCGAAGTGCCGGCGATTGGACAGCCCGGTCAGGCCGTCGGAGTTCATCAGCCGTTGCAGCACCAGGTTGGTGTCCAGCAACTGTTGTTGGCTGACCCGCAGCGCCCGGTAGGCTGCGTCCCGCTGTAACAGGGTCATGTAGGAGCGCGAGTGGTAACGGATGCGCGCCACCAGCTCGATGTTATCCGGCAGCTTGACCAGGTAATCGTTGGCCCCGGCGGCAAACGCCGCGCTCTTGATCAGCGGGTCTTCCTTGGTGGAAAGCACGATGATCGGGATGTTCTGCGTCGCCGGGTGATTACGGTATTCACGCACCAGGGTCAGGCCGTCGAGCCCCGGCATCACCAGGTCCTGCAGGATCACCGTCGGTTTGATACGGATCGCCTGGGCAATGGCCTGGTGCGGGTCGGCGCAGAAATGGAAGTCGATGTTGTCTTCATGGGCCAGGCCCCGGCGTACGGCTTCGCCGATCATGGCCTGGTCGTCGACGAGCAACACCATGGCGGCGTTTTCGTCAGTCTTGAAGTCGTCGAGCTGTAAATCATTCATTTACGGTCACCTGAATTACTACCTGCAGGCCAGGACAGCGTGTGATATCGGTCATTTTGCGAATACTTCCAGCAATCGTGGCGCAATTCTGTCCAATGGGCGAATTTCAACAGCCGCGTCGATCGCCGCTGCCGCTTTGGGCATGCCGTAAACAGCACAGCTTTGCTGGTCCTGCGCGATGGTCAGGTAGCCTTGCTGACGCATCAGTTTAAGTCCCTGGGCGCCATCACGCCCCATCCCCGTCAGCAACACGCCGACGGCATCGCCATTCCAGTGGCTGGCGACGCTCTCGAAAAACACGTCGATGGACGGCCGGTAAATCTCGTTCACAGGTTCGGCGGTGTAGGCCAGCGTGCCGTTCTTCAGCAGACGAATATGATGGTTGGTGCCCGCCAGCAACACGACGCCACTTTGGGGCGGCTCGCCTTCCCGGGCCAGGCGTACCGGCAAGCCCGAGGCGCTGCTCAGCCATTCGGCCATGCCGGCGGCGAACACCTGGTCCACATGCTGCACCAGCACAATGGCCGGCGAGAAGTCCCGGGGCAAGCCCTTGAGCAGGGATTCCAGGGCAGCCGGGCCACCGGCGGACGAACCAATGGCCACCAGGCTCTGGCGCTTGCCCATGGTTCGCTGGGGCGCAGGTTCGGCCCGCACGCGGCTGCCACGCTGGCCGATCAGCCAGCCGATGTTGAGGATCTTGCGCAGCAACGGCGCCGCGGCGTCCTTCGGATTACCCACCCCCAGTGCGGGGGTGTCGACCACGTCCAGGGCGCCATGCCCCATCGCTTCAAACACGCGGCTGACGTTGGCCTGGCGGTCGACGGTGACAATCAGGATCGCGCAGGGCGTCTCGGCCATGATCTGGCGAGTGGCTTCCACGCCATCCATCACCGGCATGATCAGGTCCATCAGAATCAGGTCGGGAGTCAGTTCCGCGCAGCGCTGCACTGCCTCCAGGCCATTGTTGGCGACCCACACCACTTGATGGGCCGGCTCAAGGCTCAGCGCCCGGCGCAACGCCTCCACAGCCATGGGCATGTCATTGACGATCGCAATCTTCATGCCCGGGCTCCTCCAATCAGCTCTACCACCGCGTCCAACAGCGCATCGTCATGGAAGCTGGCCTTGGCTAGATAATAGTCGGCGCCGGCGTCCAGTCCACGGCGGCGGTCTTCTTCCCGATCTTTGTAGGAAACAACCATCACCGGCAGGGATTGCAGGCGAGTATCACGGCGCAAGAGTGTGACCAATTCAATACCATCCATGCGAGGCATATCAATGTCAGTGATCAACAGGTCGAAGTCTTCGGAGCGCAGCGCGTTCCAGCCATCCATGCCATCGACCGCCACGGCTACTTCGTAACCGCGATTAAGTAACAATTTGCGTTGCAGCTCACGCACGGTCAGTGAGTCGTCCACCACCAGAATACGCTTGCGCGCTGCTTCCTGGGTTTGCTGGGCACGTCGGGCGATGCGCTCCAGACGACCGGTATTAAGCAGCTTGTCCACCGAGCGCAGCATGTCTTCAACGTCGACGATCAGCACCACCGAGCCATCATCCAGCAAGGCCCCGGCCGAGATGTCCTGGACCTTGCCCAGCCGGGCATCCAGGGGCAACACCACCAGCGTGCGCTCGCCGATAAAACGCTCCACGGCAATCCCGTAGACCGCATCGCGCTCTCGGATCACCACGACCTTGAGGGTTTCCTGATTGCCCTGTCCCGGTGGACGCTGCAACAACTGGCTGGCAGCGACCAGGCCGACATGCCGGCCTTCGTGCCAGAAATGCTGGCGGCCTTCCAATTGCACGATGTCGTCGGGCGCCAGGTCACACATGCGTTCGATGTGGGCCAGCGGGAAGGCGTAGGCCTCTTCGCCGACCTCCACCACCAGGCTGCGCACCACCGACAGGGTCAACGGCACTTCCAGATGAAAGCGACTGCCCTGCCCCGCCGTCTGCTCCAGCACCACCGCACCACGCAACTGGCGAACCATATGCTGCACCGCATCCAGGCCGACCCCGCGCCCGGAGACCTCGGTGACTTTGTCCCGCAGGCTGAAACCCGGCAGGAACAGGAACGTCAGCAATTCCTCTTCGCTCAGGCGCAGGGCGGTTTCCACTGGCGACAAATTTCGGTCGACGATGGTGCCGCGCAGGCGTTCCAGGTCGACACCGTTGCCATCGTCGCTCAACTCCAGCACCAGCAGGCCGGCTTGGTGGGACGCTCGCAGGCGGATCAAGCCTTCGGCAGGTTTGCCGGCCAACAAGCGTTGCTCGGGCATTTCGATTCCGTGGTCGACGGCATTGCGTAATAAGTGAGTCAGCGGCGCTTCAAGCTTTTCCAGTACGTCGCGGTCGACCTGGGTCTTCTCGCCTTCGATTTCCAGGCGTACCTGTTTGCCGAGGCTGCGGCCGAGGTCCCGGACCATGCGCACCTGCCCGGCCAGCACGTCGGCAAACGGCCGCATGCGGCACGCCAGCGCGGTGTCGTACAAGACTTGGGCGCGCTGCCCGGCCTGCCAGCCGAACTCATCGATTTCGGCGGTTTTTTCCGCGAGCAACGCCTGGGCTTCGCTCAACAGGCGGCGGGTGTCGGCCAGGGCTTCCTGGGCTTCCAGGCTCAGCTCGACGGTCTTGAGATGGCCGTCGAGGTTATCCAGGGCCCGGGCACTGTTGTTCTGGATGCGCTTGAGGCGTTGCAAACTGGCGAGATATGGCTTGAGCCGCTGGGTTTCCACCAGGGATTTGCTGGACAGGTCCAACAGGCTGTTCAAGCGTTCGGCGGTGACCCGCAGCACCCGCTCGCCGCCTTCGGTCATGCGCTTGTTCTGACGTGGCAGCTCGGCACTGACGGGCGGCGCGGGTTCGGGCTCCGGCGGCAGGGTCAGCAGCGCTTCCATCGACAGTTCAGGTTCTGGTGCGGGTGTGGGTGGCGGCGCAGCGGGCGGCGCGACTTTTTGCGACGGGTCGAGCAACCGCTCCATCAGCGCCACGTAGGCCTCGATGTCCGCCGGGCCCACGGTGTTGCCCGGCGTGGCAATGCGCATCAGCAAATCCGTGCCTTGCAGCAACGCGTCGATGTGCTCCGGCAGCAGGTACAGCCGGCTTTCCTGGGCGCTGACCAGGCAATCTTCCATCACGTGGGCGACGCTGACACCGGCGTCCACCCCTACAATCCTCGCCGCGCCCTTCAGAGAATGGGCGGCGCGCATGCAGGCTTCGAGCTGGTCGGCCTGGGTCGGGTTGCGCTCCAGAGCCAGCAGGCCAGCGCTGAGCACCTGGGTCTGGGCGTCGGCTTCCAGGCTGAACAGCTCCAGCAGCGAGGCATCGCGCATTTGGTCGGGGGTCATGTGAGGCTCCGGGTCACGGCAGACAACAATTGCGCCTCGTCCAGCCAGCGCAGGCTGCGGCCCTTCCACTGCAATACGCCTTGGGTATAGCGGGCGCTGGCCTGGGTGCCCGAGGCAGACGCCGCGTTCAAGGTGCGCTCATCAATGGCATGGATGCCGTCCACTTCGTCCACCGGCACCACCACCGGGCCGTCCTGCGCCGCGATGATCAGCATGCGCGGCATGATTCGCCCGCCACTTGGGCCGCTGCTGGTGCCGTCCAGCCCCAACAACTCCACCAGGGACAGGCATGCTACGAGCGCGCCACGCACGTTGGCCACGCCCAACAAAGCGCGTGAACGCTGATGGGGCAAGGAATGGATCGGCTGCAGCGGCGCCACTTCCACCAGACAGCGGGTGGCGATGCCCAGCCATTCTTCACCGAGGCGGAACACCAATAGCGAACGGGTGACCACATCGCCTTCGACTTCCGGCGCCGCTACGTGACGATGATCGTCCTGCTGCAAGGCGTAGCGATCGAGCAGGCGCGTGGCGGCGGCGGAATACACCGAGCAGTTGCGGCAGTGAATGTGCTCGGCCAGCAACGGGCAAGACTTGTCGCCGTGGATGCCGATGCGGTTCCAGCAGTCATCAATGGCTTGGGTGTCGGCCAGGGCCAGGTTCAGCGCGGTATCCAGGGTCATTGTTTACGCTCGCTGCGGGCGGCACGGGCCTGCAAACGGCGGGCGCCGGCGACATCACCCTGGGATTCGAGCAACGCGGCCAGGTGCATCAAGGCCTGCGAGTGCTGGGGTTCCAGGTACAAGGCTTTTCGGTAATAACCCTGGGCTTCCAGGGCACTGCCGGCCACATCGCTGAGCAGGCCCAGCCAATAAAACACCTGGGCCGCCGGTGGATGGCTCTGCAAATAACGCTCGCAGGCGGCACGGGCCTCCAGGCTTTTGCCTTCATTGGCCAGGGTCGCAATCTGGCTGAGCAGATCGGCTGCGTCCGAGTGTGGGGGCGGCGGCTTGATCGGTACCACTTGAGCACTGAGGGTGCTGAACGGCCGGGGCTTGGTCGGGATTGGCGCGGCACTGCGCTGAGGGATCGGCGCGGGCAGCGGCACAAATACCGGCTCAGGCGCAGGTTCAGCGTGGCGACTGAAGGCAAACGACTGCGGCACACCAATCGAGCGCATGCCCAGGCGCCCCAGCAGGCTGCCTTCGGCAGGCCCGATAAACAGCACGCCGTCGACGTGGGTCAGTCCCTTGAGCACTTCAAACACCTGCTTCTGGGTTGGCTGGTCGAAGTAGATCAGCAGGTTGCGGCAGAACACGAAATCGTAGTTGGGCTCATTGGCCAGCAACGTCGGGTCCAGCAGGTTGCCCACTTGCAGGCGCACTTGCTCGCGTACTCGGTCGGCAATTCGGTAGCCGTCGGTTTGCTCGGTAAAGTGGCGATCGCGGAACTCGATGTCCTGCCCACGAAACGAGTTCTTGCCGTACACCCCGCGACGGGCACGCTCCACCGACAGCGGGCTGACGTCCATGCCCTGCACCTTGAACTGATGAGGCGCCAGACCGACGTCAAGCAAGGCCATGGCAATCGAGTAGGGTTCTTCGCCGGTGGAACACGGCAGGCTGAGGATCCGCAGGGCCCGCATGTGCTTGATTTCGGCCAGACGTGCGACCGCCAGCCGACCCAGGGTGGCGAAGGACTCGGGGTAACGGAAAAACCAGGTCTCGGGGACGATCACCGCTTCGATCAGCGCTTGCTGTTCGTCGGTGGAGGCCAGCAACTGTTGCCAATATTGATCTGCGGTCTGCGCATTCAGTGACAGGCTGCGTTGGCGTACGGCACGCTCGATGATCGCTTCGCCCACCGAGGCAACATCGAGGCCGATGCGTTCTTTCAGGAAGTCGAAGAAGCGTTGATCACTGCTCATCAATCCTCCTCGCCGGCGGCAAACAGCAGCGCCTGCACATCAGCCGTCAACAGGTCGGCCACGCCAATCCACTGCATCAAGCCATGCTCGTCTTCGCGCACCGGGCCCAGGTACGGAGCCTCGCGGTTGTCGAGGCCGTAAGGCTGGAACTCCGCCGGATCACAACGCAGGGTGTCGGTGGCCTGTTCGAGGATCAGCCCCAGCCAGCGCGCCGGAATGGCTGCATCCGGCTGATAATTGACCAGTACCAGGCGCGTGCTGGTGCGCGCCTGGGCCGGCGTGCCGAAGGTCAAGGCACTGAGGTCGATCACCGGCACCATCGCCCCACGATGGGCAAAGATCCCGGCGACCCACACAGGCGCATGGGCAATGGGCTTGAGCGGCAGGCGCGGCAGTACCTCGGCCACTTCCGTGGCCTTGAGGGCATAGCGTTCATTGCCGATGTGAAACACCAGGAACAGTGCTTTCTTCACTGCCGCAACGGCACCGCGTTTAGCCGCGAGGTCGCTCATCAGACTTTGAAACGCGACACGCCGCTGCGCAGGCCGACCGCGACCTGGCTCAGCTCGTCGATGGCAAAGCTGGCCTGGCGCAGGGACTCTACGGTCTGGCTGCTGGCATCGCCCAACTGCACCAGGGCATGGTTGATCTGCTCGGCGCCGGTGGCCTGGGCCTGCATGCCTTCATTGACCATCAACACCCGCGGCGCCAAGGCCTGCACCTGGTGGATGATCTGCGACAGCTGCTCGCCCACTTGCTGCACTTCGAACATGCCACGGCGCACTTCTTCGGAGAACTTGTCCATGCCCATCACCCCGGCCGACACCGCCGACTGGATCTCGCGCACCATCTGCTCGATGTCGTAAGTGGCCACGGCAGTCTGGTCGGCCAGGCGCCGTACTTCGGTGGCTACTACGGCAAAACCGCGACCGTATTCACCGGCCTTCTCGGCCTCGATGGCGGCGTTGAGGGACAGCAGGTTGGTCTGGTCGGCGACCTTGACGATGGTGACCACCACCTGGTTGATGTTGCCGGCCTTCTCATTGAGGATCGCCAGCTTGGCGTTCACCAGGTCGGCAGCGCCCATTACCGAGTGCATGGTTTCTTCCATGCGTGCCAGGCCTTGCTGGCCGGAACCGGCGGCTACCGAGGCCTGGTCGGCAGCGGTGGAGACTTCGGTCATGGTGCGGACCAAATCCTTGGAAGTGGCAGCGATCTCCCGGGAAGTAGCGCCGATTTCCGTAGTGGTTGCAGCGGTTTCCGTGGCGGTGGCCTGTTGTTGCTTGGAAGTGGCGGCAATCTCGGTGACCGAGGTGGTGACCTGTACCGAGGAGCGCTGGGCCTGGGATACCAGGGCGGTGAGTTCGGTCATCATGTCGTTGAAGCCGGTTTCCACCGCGCCGAATTCGTCCTTGCGTTCCAGGTTCAGGCGTTTGCTCAGGTCGCCGGTGCGCATGACTTCGAGGATATCGACGATGCGTTTCATCGGCGCCATGATCGCGCGCATCAGCAGCAGGCCACAGAGGCCGGCGGCGAGGATCGCGAGGATCAGTGAGACGCCCATGCTGATTTTCGCGGCGGACACGGCGTCGTCGATGGCGTTGGTGGCGCGGTCGGCGACGTTTTTGTTTTCGGTAATGATGTCGTTGAGCTTCTTGCGGCCTGCGGTCCAGGTCGGGGTCAGCTCTTCGTCGAACACTTTGCGGGCGGTGGCGACGTCATTGCGTTGCAGGTTGTCCGTTACGGTGGCCAATGCCTTGTTATAGGCCTGGTGCAGGGCTTCGAATTTATCAAACTCGGCCTGATCGTCGCCGCCGTTGATGGTTGCCTTGTAATTGGCCATTTGCGTGAGGATGCGGGCTTCGAAGGACTGGTAGTCGGCCTTGTCGGCGTCGGTGAGTGTCTTGTCTTTGCGCAGGCCAATGATATCGAGGGTGTCGAGGTAGCTGTCGACCCAGGCGCTGCGGATCATCGAGCTGAGGTAGACCCCTGGGACTGCGTCGTCGCGGACTGACTCTTCGCCAGCCTCGATCTTCAACAGGCGTGAATACGAGACCACTACCATCAGCAGCATGATCGCGATGATGACCGCAAAGCTCGCCAATATCCGTTGGCGCAAGGTCCAGTTCTTCACAGTAATTCCTCGAGGGCCATTCAAATGGAGGGGAGTATAGCTGAGCGGGTGCCATCATTAATCAACGGGTTGTGGGATCTGGGTCACGCGCAGGGGGGAAAGTTTTCTTGGGGGGGCATATCCGTTGCTGCGGTAACGGCTGCTGACGGTTCCGCTCTTACAGCGGCTCACTTTTGAAGAGCGCAAAAGTAAGCAAAACGCTCTTGCCCCACCACTCGGCACCTCGCCTAGGCTCGGTGTGCCCTCACTCCGGCTTTGGACCGTGGGCCGCCGTCATGGGCCATCCTTGGCCCAGGACGGCTAACCTGGCGTCCTGCCAGGTTACCCACGCTCCAAAGCCTGCGTTCGGCCAGCGTGGTTTAACGGGGCGCCTAAGATCAAAATCAAGATCAACATCAAGAGCACAGCGGCCTCCCGGCCGGCTTGAGTGTTGAAGAGCAAAAGCTAAATCAAAATCTAAAGCGGGCACGGTCAAATGTGGGAGCTGGCTTGCCTGCGATGGCATCGCCTCGGTGCATCTGAAAAACCGAGTTGTCTGCATCGCAGGCAAGCCAGCTCCCACAGAAAAGCAGAGCTGCCTCTTCAGATTTGGCTTTCGCTCTGGCTTTTGATCTGGCTTTTAACACTCAAGCCGGCCGGGAGGCCGCTGTGCTCTTGCTTTTGATTTTGATCTGACTGCCCCAATAAGCCCGAGGCCGAACGCAGGTATTGCGGAGCGGGTAAACCGGCAGGACGCCGGTTTAGCCGCGCCGGGCCATGGATGGCCCGTAGCGGCGGCCCGCGGAGCAATGCCGGAGTGAGGGAACGCCGAGCCACAGCGAGGCGCCGACAGGCGGGGCAGAGCCCTTTGCTTACTTTGGGCTGGGCCGGCATTCCGGCTTTTCCAAAGTGAGCCGCTGTAAGAGCGGAACCATAAGCCGCCGTTACCTAAACAACGGATATGTACACAATCAAACCACCACAGCCTGCCGCACCTGCTTCTCCAGTTCAGCCTTCAACCCAGGCTCCAGCTTAAGCTGCCGCGCCAACTCATCGAGATACGACTTCTCCATGAAGTTCTCCTCATCCACCAACATCACACTGGCGATATACATCTCGGCAGCCAACTCCGGAGTGCTGGCAGCCCGAGCCACATCCGCCGGATCCAGCGGCTTGTTCAGTTCAGCATGCAACCACTGCTGCAACTCACGATCATTGTCCAGCTTCAAAAACTCCCCTTCGATCAACGCCCGCTCCCGCTCATCCACATGCCCGTCAGCCTTGGCCGCAGCCACCAGGGCCTTCAAAATCCCCTGGCTATGTTGCTCAACTTGCGCCGGCGGCAGGCGATCAATGGTCTGCGGCTCCCCCTGAGGCGCATTGGCCTGCTGCGCCTGCCAGTTGCCATACGCCTTGTAGGCAATCACCCCAAGCGCCGCCAACCCACCGTAGGTCAGCGCCTTACCGCCAAACTTGCGGGCTTTCTTGTTACCCAGCAACAACCCCATGGCACCGGCCGCAAGGGCCCCACCACCGGCACCGCCGAGCAAGCTTCCCAACCCGCCGCCGCCCAGCAGGCCGCCAAGGGCACCTTTGTCATCTGACTTGCGCTGCCCGCCAGCCTTGTTCTGCAACATGTCCTGCCCGGATTTGAGCAGTTGATCGAGCAATCCACGGGTATTCATTCACAGCCTCCAGAAACTAGGGTTCACAGGACCAATAGGCCCCCAGCGTAAAACTAAGTGCCAAAAACCCCCGATCTAGAGTGCTTCCAGATGTAACGCGCTTACCCCTCAATTAAAACGATATACACTCGAACAAATCTATAAAAACACCCCACTGGTAATTCCAGCATGATGACCTTGCGTCAGATCCGTCACTTCATCGCCGTGGCCGAGACCGGCTCGATCTCCGCCGCCGCCCAGACCGCCTTCATATCCCAGTCCACCCTGACCCTGGCGATCCAGCAACTGGAACAGGAAATCGGCGTCAACCTGTTCAACCGCCACGCGAAGGGCATGACCCTGACCCACCAGGGCCACCAGTTCCTGCGCCAGGCGCACTTGATCCTCGCCACCGTCGACAACGCCAAGCGCAGCCTGCAACAGAGCACCGACCAGGTGGCCGGGCAATTGATCATCGGTGTGACCAGCCTGGTCGCCGGTTATTACCTGGCGGATTTGCTCACACGCTTCCAGCGCGCCTATCCCAATGTCGAAATCCGCGTGATGGAGGACGAACGCCCCTACATCGAACACCTGCTGGTCAGCGGTGAAATCGACGTCGGCGTGCTGATCCTCTCCAACCTCGAAGACCGCCACGCCCTGCAAACCGAAGTGCTCACCCACTCGCCCCACCGTTTATGGCTGCCCGCCCAGCACCCGCTGCTGGAACACGACAGCATCAACCTCGCCGACGTTGCCCGCGAGCCGCTGATTCAACTGAACGTCGATGAAATGGGCCACAACGCCCAACGAATGTGGACCGGCGCCGGATTGCAACCCCGCGTCACCTTGCGCACCGCCTCGACGGAAGCCGTGCGAAGCCTGGTAGCCGCCGGCCTCGGCGTGTCGATCCAGCCAGACATGACCTACCGCCCCTGGTCCCTGGAGGGCGACATCATCGAAGCCCGGCCGATTGCCGACCTCAGCCAAACCCTCGATGTGGGCCTGGCCTGGCGCCGGGGCACGGCGCGCCCGGCGTTGGTGGACCCGTTCCTGACGGTAGCCCGCGAACAGCCCCACCCGCGCAAGCCATCTATTTAATCGAATGCTGCTTTCAGTATTTAGTATTTGTTGACCTCGCGCCTGACCTCTAGTCTCTGCTCATCCCATAAGAGAAGGTCAGGCGCCTCGTAAGAGAACAGCCATGACCACACAAGAAAAGAGATCGCGAAAAATGTCTGGCGCGCCCACACCGCTGCTCACTGCGTTGCTGATCGACGGCGAACTGGTCGCAGGCGAAGGTTTTGTCGAGCCGATCATCAACCCGGCCACCGGTGAAATCCTCACCCATATCGCCGAGGCCAGCACCGAACAGGTTGAAGCCGCGATTCTCGCCGCCCACCGCGCCTTTGCCGGTTGGTCGCGAACCACGCCCCAGCAACGCTCGAACATTCTCCTGGGCATCGCCGATGCCATCGAAAAACAGGCCGACTACCTCGCCCGCCTGGAATCCCTGAACTGCGGCAAGCCGTTGCACCTGGCACGCCAGGACGATTTGAGCGCCACTGTCGATGTGTTCCGCTTCTTCGCCGGTGCCGTGCGTTGCCAGACTGGGCAGCTCAGCGGTGAATACCTGCCGGGCTACACCAGCATGGTGCGCCGTGATCCGATTGGCGTGGTCGCCTCGATCGCGCCCTGGAATTACCCGCTGATGATGGCCGCCTGGAAAATCGCTCCGGCCCTGGCCGCCGGCAATACCCTGGTGTTCAAGCCCTCGGAACATACGCCGCTGTCGATCCTGGCCCTGGCGCCCGTACTGAGCCAGCTGTTGCCGCGCGGGGTGATCAACATTCTGTGCGGCGGCGGCGAAGGGGTCGGCAGCCATTTGGTCAGCCACCCGAAGGTGCGCATGGTGTCGTTGACCGGCGATATCGTCACCGGGCAAAAAATCCTCCAGGCCGCCTCCAAGACCCTCAAGCGCACCCACCTGGAACTGGGCGGCAAGGCTCCGGTGATCGTGTGCAACGACGCCGACCTGCAAGCCGTGGTCGAAGGCGTGCGCGCCTACGGGTATTACAACGCCGGCCAGGACTGCACCGCCGCGTGCCGCATCTACGCCCAGGCGGGCATTCACGACAAGTTGGTGGCCGACCTCGGCGCCGCCGTCAGCAGCTTGCGGTTCGCCGGCAAGCGCGATGCCGATAACGAACTCGGCCCACTGATCAGCACGCGCCAGCGCGACCGTGTGGCCAGCTTTGTCGAACGCGCCCTCGGCCAGCCGCATATCGAACGCATTACCGGCGCCGCCGTGCATTCCGGCGCGGGGTTCTTCTACCAGCCAACCTTGCTGGCCGGTTGTAAACAGAATGATGAAATCGTGCAGCGCGAAGTGTTCGGGCCGGTGGTCACCGTGACCCGCTTCGACGAACTGGAGCAGGCCGTGGACTGGGCCAACGACTCGGAATACGGCCTGGCTTCCTCCGTCTGGACCCAGAACCTGGACAAGGCCATGCAGGTGGCATCGCGCCTGCAATACGGCTGCACCTGGATCAACAGTCATTTCATGCTGGTCAGCGAAATGCCCCACGGCGGCTTGAAGCGTTCGGGGTATGGGAAAGATCTGTCCAGTGATTCGCTACAGGACTACAGCGTGGTGCGGCACATCATGGCGCGCCACGGCCAGCATCTTTAAAACAACAACTACGCTCACGCACCACCTGCTGCAAAAACTGCCCCGACCATAATTAAAGAAGAGGGAACCCCCATGTCTGCGCACAAGACCGCACTGCTCAGTGCCCTGACCACCGCGCTGCTGGCCAGTGTCAGTATCCAGGCCGCCGAACCGCTCAAGGCGGTCGGCGCCGGCGAAGGCCAGTTGGATATCGTCGCCTGGCCCGGCTATATCGAACGTGGCGAAAGCGACAAGAACTACGACTGGGTCACCGGTTTCGAGAAAGAGACCGGCTGCAAGGTCAACGTCAAGACCGCCGCCACCTCTGACGAGATGGTGAGCTTGATGGCCAAGGGCGGCTACGACCTGGTCACCGCATCCGGCGATGCCTCGCTGCGGCTGATCGTCGGCAAGCGCGTACAGCCGATCAACACCTCGCTGATTCCCAACTGGAAGAACATCGACCCGCGCCTGAAAGATGCGCCGTGGTACGTGGTCGGCCAGCAAACGTACGGCACGCCGTACCAGTGGGGCCCGAACGTGTTGATGTACAACACCAACGTGTTCAAGACCGCGCCCACCAGCTGGAATGTGGTGTTTGAGGCGCAGAACCTGCCGGACGGCAAGCCAAACAAAGGCCGTGTGCAGGCCTATGACGGCCCGATCTACATCGCCGATGCGGCGCTGTACCTCAAGGCCACCAAGCCGGAACTGGGCATCCAGAGCCCGTACGAGCTGACCGAAACCCAGTACAAGGCCGTGCTCGACCTGTTGCGCGCCCAGCAACCGTTGATCCACCGCTACTGGCATGACACCACCGTGCAAATGAGTGACTTCAAGAACGAAGGCGTGGTGGCCTCCAGCGCATGGCCGTATCAGGTCAACGGCCTGGTCAACGAGAAACAGCCGATTGCCTCGACCATTCCGAAGGAAGGCGCTACCGGCTGGGCGGACACCACCATGTTGCACGCCGAAGCCAAGCACCCGAACTGCGCCTACAAGTGGATGGACTGGTCGCTGCAGCCGAAGGTCCAGGGTGACGTGGCCTCGTGGTTCGGTTCGTTGCCGGCGGTGCCCGCCGCGTGCAAGGAAAGCGAACTGCTGGGTGCCGAGGGTTGCAAGACCAACGGTTTCGACCAGTTCGAGAAGATCGCCTTCTGGAAAACCCCGCAGGCTGAAGGCGGCAAGTTCGTGCCGTACAGCCGCTGGACCCAGGATTACATCGCGATCATGGGCGGCCGCTAGCCCGCCCTAGTTGATCGTTCCCACGCTCCGCGTGGGAACGCAGTCTGGACGCTCCGCGTCCGCTTTTAACGTCGTGACGCAGAGCGTCACAGGAGGCGTTCCCACGCAGAGCGTGGGAACGATCACCTCTACCTCCGATTTAATTTTTACAAGACGCGCCTTTTTGGAGCACCGCACCATGACGCTTGCAGTCCAATTCACCCACGTTTCCCGTCAGTTCGGCGAAGTGAAAGCCGTTGACCGGGTTTCCATCGATATCCAGGACGGCGAGTTCTTTTCCATGCTCGGCCCTTCAGGCTCGGGCAAAACCACGTGCCTGCGCCTGATCGCCGGGTTCGAGCAACCGAGTGCCGGCTCCATCCGTATTCATGGCGAAGAAGCTGCCGGTTTGCCGCCCTACCAGCGCGACGTGAACACCGTGTTCCAGGATTACGCGCTGTTCCCCCACATGAACGTGCGGGACAACGTAGCCTACGGCCTCAAGGTCAAAGGCGTGGGCAAGACCGAACGCCTCAACCGCGCCGAAGAAGCCCTCGGCATGGTCGCCCTCGGCGGCTACGGCGACCGCAAGCCGGTGCAACTCTCCGGTGGCCAGCGTCAACGGGTGGCATTGGCCCGCGCACTGGTCAATCGTCCGCGCGTATTGCTGCTGGATGAGCCCCTCGGCGCTCTCGACCTGAAGCTGCGCGAGCAGATGCAAAGCGAGTTGAAGAAGTTGCAACGCCAACTCGGCATCACCTTTATTTTCGTCACCCACGACCAGACTGAGGCGCTGTCGATGTCCGACCGCGTGGCAGTGTTCAACAAGGGCCGCATCGAACAGGTCGACACCCCGCGCAACCTGTACATGAAGCCCGCCACCACCTTCGTCGCAGAGTTCGTCGGCACCTCCAACGTGATTCGTGGCGAGCTGGCGCAACGCTTGAGCGGTAACCCGCAGCCGTTCTCGATCCGCCCGGAACACGTGCGTTTTGCCGAAGGCCCGCTGGGCAGCGGCGAGGTGGAAGTCAGCGGCCTGCTGCATGACATCCAGTACCAGGGCAGCGCCACCCGCTATGAACTGAAACTGGAAAACGGCCAGGCCCTGAACATCAGCCAGGCCAACAATCAATGGCTGGACACCACCGCCGGGCATCAGGTCGGCCAGTCCATCACCGCGCGCTGGGCGCGGGAAGCCATGACCCCGTTGACCGATATCGCAGGCGAGGTGTGACATGAGCCTGGCCGTGTCCCACCCCCCGATGCGCAGGTTTTCCAACCTGCTGTACAAGAAGCCCAACCTGTACCTGTCGTTGCTGCTGGTGCCGCCGTTGATCTGGTTCGGTGCGATCTATCTGGGTTCGCTGCTGACCTTGCTGTGGCAAGGCTTCTACACTTTCGATGACTTCACCATGGCGGTCACGCCGGACCTGACCCTGGCCAACTTCGCCGCGCTGTTCCAGCCGTCGAACTTCGACATCATCGTGCGCACCTTGAGCATGGCGATCGTGGTGTCCATCGCCAGTGCCATCGTCGCGTTCCCCATCGCCTATTACATGGCGCGCTACACCACCGGCAAGACCAAGGCGTTTTTCTACATCGCGGTGATGATGCCGATGTGGGCCAGCTACATCGTCAAGGCCTACGCCTGGACCTTGCTGCTGGCCAAGGGTGGCGTGGCGCAGTGGTTCGTGCAGCACCTGGGCCTGGAGCCGGCGCTGCAATTCATCATGGGCATTCCCGGCGTGGGCGGCAGCACCTTGAGCACTTCGCACCTGGGGCGGTTCATGGTGTTTGTGTACATCTGGCTGCCGTTCATGATTTTGCCGATCCAGGCCTCGCTTGAACGCCTGCCGCCGTCGTTGCTGCAAGCCTCGGCCGACCTTGGCGCCAAGCCGCGCCAGACCTTCATGCAAGTTATTTTGCCGCTGTCGGTGCCGGGGATTGCGGCGGGTTCGATCTTTACGTTCTCGCTGACCCTGGGGGACTTCATCGTGCCGCAGCTGGTGGGCCCGCCGGGTTACTTCGTCGGCGGCATGGTGTACGCCCAACAAGGCGCTATCGGCAACATGCCCATGGCCGCTGCATTCACCTTGGTGCCGATCGTGCTGATCGCGGTTTACCTGTCCATCGTCAAACGTCTGGGGGCCTTCGATGCACTCTGAAAAAGCTTCGTGGAGTCTAAAAATCGCGGCCTGGGGTGGGTTGGTTTTCCTGCATTTCCCGATCCTGATCATCTTCCTCTACGCCTTCAACACCGAAGAAGCCGCGTTCAGCTTTCCGCCCCATGGCTTCACCCTGAAGTGGTTCAGCGTGGCCTTCTCGCGGCCGGACGTATTGGAAGCGATCAAGCTGTCGCTGCAAATCGCGGCCATCGCCACGCTGATTGCGATGGTGCTCGGCACCCTGGCCTCGGCGGCGTTGTATCGCCGGGAGTTCTTCGGCAAGCAAGGCATCTCGCTGATGCTGATCCTGCCGATTGCGCTGCCAGGGATCATCACCGGTATCGCGTTGCTGGCGACCTTCAAGACCCTGGGGATTGAACCGGGGATGTTCACCATCATCGTCGGCCACGCGACCTTCTGCGTGGTGATCGTCTACAACAACGTGATCGCCCGTTTGCGCCGCACTTCCCACAGCCTGATCGAAGCCTCGATGGACCTCGGTGCCGACGGCTGGCAGACCTTCCGCTACATCATCATGCCCAACCTCGGCTCGGCGTTGCTGGCCGGCGGCATGCTGGCGTTTGCGCTGTCGTTCGACGAAATCATCGTCACCACCTTCACCGCCGGCCACGAACGCACCTTGCCGCTGTGGCTGCTCAACCAGTTGAGCCGACCACGGGATGTGCCGGTGACCAACGTGGTGGCGATGCTGGTGATGATCGTGACGATGTTCCCGATTCTCGGTGCCTATTACCTGACCCGCGGCGGCGAAAGCGTGGCCGGTAGTGGCGGTAAATAACTGACAACACATTGCCACTGACGGAATGAGATTCAAATGTGGGAGCGGGCTTGCTCGCGAAAGCGGTGTATCAGTCACGTGATGTATCAACTGAAAGACCGCATTCGCGAGCAAGCCCGCTCCCACACTTGAACCGGTTTCGGCAGGGGAAACGATGCAGCTTTAAGAGGACTGAACCATGCAAACCAAACTGCTGATCAACGGCCATCTGGTCGAAGGTGAAGGCCCGGCGCAGCCGGTATTCAACCCGGCGTTGGGCCGGGTGCTGGTGGAGATCAAGGAAGCCAGCGAAGCCCAGGTCGACGCCGCCGTGCGCGCCGCCGACAGCGCCTTTGAAGGCTGGTCGCAAACGCCACCGAAGGATCGCTCGCTGCTGCTGTTGAAACTCGCCGACGCTATCGAAGCCCATGGCGAAGAGCTGGCCAAGCTGGAGTCCGACAACTGCGGAAAACCCTACAGCGCTGCGCTGAATGACGAGATCCCGGCGGTGGCCGATGTGTTCCGCTTCTTCGCCGGTGCCAGCCGTTGCATGAGCGGTTCGGCCGGCGGCGAATACCTGCCGGGCCACACCTCGATGATCCGCCGCGACCCGGTGGGCGTCATTGCCTCCATCGCGCCGTGGAACTACCCGCTGATGATGGTCGCCTGGAAAATCGCCCCGGCGTTGGCCGCTGGTAATACCGTGGTGCTCAAGCCGTCGGAACAAACCCCGCTGACCGCGCTGCGCCTGGTGCAACTGGCCGCTGACATTTTTCCGGCCGGTGTACTCAACCTGGTGTTTGGCCGTGGGCCAACCGTTGGCAGCCCGCTGGTGAATCATCCGAAAGTGCGCATGGTGTCGCTGACCGGTTCGATTGCCACCGGCGCCAATATCATTTCCAGCACCGCCGACAGCGTCAAACGCATGCACATGGAGCTGGGCGGCAAGGCGCCGGTGATCATCTTCAACGACGCCGATATCGACGCGGCCGTGGAAGGCATCCGTACCTTCGGTTTCTACAACGCCGGCCAGGATTGCACCGCTGCGTGTCGGATTTATGCACAGGCCGATATCTACGATGCGTTTGTCGAGAAGCTCGGCGCGGCAGTGGCCAGTATCAAATACGGTTTGCAGGATGATCCGGACACCGAACTGGGCCCGCTGATCACCGCGCAGCATCGCGACCGGGTGGCCGGGTTTGTGGAGCGTGCCGTGGCGCAATCCCATATCCGCCTGATCACCGGTGGCAAGGCGGTGGAAGGCAACGGGTTCTTCTTTGAGCCCACCGTGCTGGCCGACGCGCAGCAGGACGACGAGATCGTGCGCCGCGAAGTGTTCGGGCCGGTGGTGTCGGTGACCAAGTTCAACGACGAGGCCCAGGTATTGGCCTGGGCCAATGATTCGGACTACGGCCTGGCGTCGTCGGTCTGGACCGCCGATGTCGGCCGCGCCCACCGCCTGGCTGCGCGCTTGCAGTACGGCTGCACCTGGGTCAACACCCACTTCATGCTGGTCAGCGAAATGCCTCATGGCGGTCAGAAACTGTCCGGCTACGGTAAAGACATGTCCATGTACGGCCTGGAGGACTACACCACCGTTCGCCATGTGATGTTCAAGCACTGACCCTTTCCCCCTGTCGAAGCGAGCTCCCTCGCCACAACGGCCCGCTCCCACAGGGGGTCTCCTAATAACAATAAATAATTCGTAGGTTCCCATGGACATCACCCGCCGCGACTTCCTCAACGGCGTCGCCATCACGATTGCCGCCGGTATGACCCCGCTGCAAATCCTCCAGGCCGCTCCCGATGGTCGCTACTACCCGCCCGCCCTCACCGGCTTGCGTGGCAGTCATGCCGGCTCATTCGAAATTGCCCACCAGATGGGCTGGGAAAAGAAGGCCTTCGACACCAATAAATTGCCGATCACCGAAGACTACGACCTGGTGGTGGTCGGCGGTGGCTTGAGCGGTTTGTCAGCAGCATGGTTCTACCGTGAGAAGCACCCGAAGGCGAAGATCCTGATCCTGGAGAACCACGACGACTTCGGCGGGCATGCCAAGCGCAATGAGTTCCAGGCCGGTGGCCGGCTGATCATCGGCTACGGCGGCAGCGAAGCGTTCCAATCGCCCAATCATCTTTACAGCAAGGAAGTAAACGGGCTGTTGAAGAAACTCGGGGTGAACATCAAGCGCTTCGAGACGGCCTTTGACCGCCAGTTCTACCCGGGGCTGGGTTTATCCCGCGGGGTGTTCTTCGACAAGGAAAACTTTGGCGAAGACAAACTGGTCACCGGCGACCCGACGCCAATGGTGGCCGACGACATCGCCCCGGACCAATTGCACGCCCGCTCCATCAGCGACTTCATCAATGATTTCCCGCTACCGGAAGCGGACCGCCAGGTATTGATCGCCCTGCACGTCGCGCCCAAGGATTACCTGCCGGGCAAGTCCGCCGAAGAAAAAGCCGAGTATCTGGCGGCCACCAGCTACCGCGATTTCCTGCTCAAGGACGTGGGCTTATCGGAAGGCGCGGTGAAGTACTTCCAGAGCCGCACCAACGACTTCATGGCCTTGAGTATTGATGCCGTTGCGTCGGCGGATGCCTACAGCGTGGGTTTCCCGGGCTTTGGCGGCATGAACCTCGCGCCTATCAGCGAAGAAGCCGCGGCAGAAATGGAAGAGCCTTACATCTACCACTTCCCCGACGGCAACGCGTCCCTCGCTCGGTTGCTGGTGCGCAGCCTGATTCCGGCCGTGGCGCCCGGGCACACCATGGATGACATCGTGCTGGCGCCGTTTGACTACGCCAAGCTCGATCAGCCCAAGACGCCGGTACGGGTGCGCCTCAACAGCACGGCGGTCAGTGTGCGTAACGTCGGCGACGGCGTGCATATCGGCTACAGCCGTGGCGGCCAACTCGCACAGGTCCGCGGCAAACGCTGCATCCTGGCCTGCTACAACATGATGATCCCGTACCTGCTGCGGGACCTGCCGGCGGAACAAGCCCAGGCCCTGAGCCAGAACGTGAAGTACCCGCTGGTCTACACCAAAGTGGTGGTGCGCAACTGGACGTCGTTCCAGAAGCTGGGGGTGCATGAGATTTATGCGGCGACCCAGCCTTACAGCCGGATCAAGCTCGACTACCCGGTGAGCATGGGCGGCTACGAGCACCCACGCGACCCGACGCAGCCGATTGGTTTGCACATGGTCTACGTGCCCACCAGCCCCAATAGCGGCATGAACGGCCGCGACCAGGCCCGCGCCGGCCGGGGCAAGTTGTATGGGCAGACCTTTGAACAACTGGAAGCGCAACTGCGGGACCAGCTGCAGCGCATGCTCGGCCCGGGCGGTTTCAACCACCAGACCGACATTCTGGCGATCACTGTCAACCGTTGGTCACACGGCTATGCGACCTTCTCCAACAGCTTGTTTGACGATGCCGATCAAAGCGAAAAACTGAAGGACCTGGCGCGTAAACCGCTGGGGCATGTGAGCATCGCCAACTCGGATGCGGCGTGGAGTGCGTATGCCCATGCGGCGATTGATGAGGCGTATCGGGCGGTTGGAGAAGTGGGCTAATCCCGGTTTTCCTGAAGAAAGAGGTTGTTGTGGAGAGGGAGCTTGCTCCCGCTGGGCTGCGCAGCAGCCCCAAACCAGGCGATCGAGATATTCCTGAAAGATTTCGATCGCCTGAGCCGGGGTCGCTTCGCGACCCAACGGGAGCAAGCTCCCTCACCACACGGCTCCCACAGAAACGTCTTGTTTCACATGCAACGCCATCAACCCGCCATCAATCATTTTTCCTTCCGCACCGAACCGCTTAAGCTATTTGGCATCTGTTTAATGTCCGTTGCGTTTGGCCGAAGGCATGTCCGAACCGTTTTCCTTGATCCAGCACGTGCCAGGAACGGCGCGGGATTGTTCACGACAGGTTGTATTTATGCACCGCAGGAATTTGCTCAAAGCGTCCATGGCCATTGCGGCTTACACCGGTCTATCGGCCAGTGGCCTGCTGGCCGCCCAAGCCTGGGCGGGCAATCGCGCCGCTGATGGCGAGGCCCAGGCCTTTGATTTCGAGGCGCTGAAGATCCAGGCCAAGCAGTTGGCCGGCAATCGCTATCAGGACACCAAGCAGGTATTGCCGCCGACCCTGGCGACCATGACCCCACAGAACTTCAATGCCATCGGCTACGACGGCAAGCATTCGCTGTGGAAAGAATTGAACGGCCAGCTGGACGTGCAGTTCTTCCACGTCGGCATGGGTTTCAAGACGCCGGTGCGCATGTACAGCGTCGACCCGAAAACCCGCCAGGCCCGCGAGGTGCACTTCCGCCCTTCGCTGTTCAACTATGAAAAAACCACGGTAGACACCAAGCAGCTGACCGGCGACCTGGGTTTCTCCGGCTTCAAGCTGTTCAAGGCCCCGGAACTGGACCGCCATGACGTGCTGTCCTTCCTCGGCGCCAGCTACTTCCGCGCGGTGGATTCCACCGGCCAGTACGGCCTTTCCGCACGCGGCCTGGCCATCGATACCTACGCGAAGAAGCGCGAGGAATTCCCCGACTTCACCAAGTTCTGGTTCGAAACCCCGGACAAGGACAGCACCCGCTTCGTGGTCTACGCCCTGCTGGATTCACCAAGCGCCACCGGTGCCTACCGCTTCGATATCGACTGCCAGGCCAACCAGGTGGTGATGGGCATCGACGCCCACATCAACGCACGCACCGCCATCGAGCAACTGGGCATCGCGCCGATGACCAGCATGTTCAGCTGCGGCACGGTTGAGCGGCGGATGTGCGACACCATCCACCCACAGATCCACGATTCGGATCGCCTGGCCATGTGGCGCGGCAATGGCGAGTGGATCTGCCGCCCGCTGAACAACCCGGCCACCCTGCAATTCAACGCGTTTGCCGACAAAGACCCGAAAGGCTTCGGCCTGGTGCAGACCGACCATGAGTTCGCCAGCTACCAGGACACCGTGGACTGGTACAGCAAGCGTCCAAGCCTGTGGGTAGAACCTACAACTGCGTGGGGCGAAGGCTCTATCGACCTGCTGGAAATTCCTACAACCGGCGAGACCCTGGACAACATCGTGGCCTTCTGGACCCCGAAGAAACCCGTGGCAGCCGGCGAATCCCTGAACTACGGCTACAAGCTGTACTGGAGCGCCCTGCCGCCGGTCAGCACGCCACTGGCGCAGGTCAACGCCACCCGTTCGGGCATGGGCGGTTTTACCGAAGGTTGGGCACCGGGGGAGCATTACCCTGAAGTCTGGGCGCGGCGCTTTGCGGTGGACTTCAACGGCGGCGGGCTGGATCGTCTGCCTGAAGGCACCGGGATCGAACCGGTGGTGACGTGCTCCCATGGTGAGGTCAAAGACTTCAGCGTGTTGGTGCTGGATGCAATCAAGGGTTATCGAATCCTGTTTGATTGGTACCCCACCAGCGACAGTGTCGAGCCGGTTGAACTGCGGCTGTTCATCCGCACCCAGGACCGCACCTTGAGCGAAACCTGGCTGTACCAGTACTTCCCACCCGCGCCAGACAAGCGCAAGTACACCTGATACCGAACGTTCCCACGCTCGCGTGGGAACATCCCTTCGGCGCTTTCAGAACCGCGAAATACTCTTCATCGCCCCGATCAAGTACCGCATCGCCACCTGATCACTCTCGGTCAGGGCGCGGTACTGTTCCAGCAATTCCGCCTCGTCCGAACTCAACCGCCGGCCACGCAACGCCATGCGTCGGGCCAGAAAGGACGACACAACACCCGCAACACCATAAGACTTGGCCATGGACTGTCTCCTCGTATCAGTCAACTGCTCCTGGTTGCCCATAACCTCATCCCGCAGTTCGACCCGCGAGGCTCATCAAGCCGACTTCCTGGGCCAGAAACCAGACTTACTGTAAGCGTAGAAACTATCTTGCCGGCCGTGTGATTTTTTTAGAGTAATCACTTAAAAAAATGCTTATAGGGCAGTCACCTACAGCTTTATCCCACAAGTGGCCGGTAGAGGTGGATGTCGTCCGGTTCCTGTTGATACAGCTCGGGATCCGGCTGCTTGAGCAGGTGGCAGCCGTGCCGGAGATAGAACTCCACCGTGTTACGCGACTCGGTGGCCGATACATAGAGCGCCTCGGCCCCCGCCGTGCGGGCGTGCTCACAGGCCAGGGCAAACAGCTGGCCACCCAGGCCCAGACCACGGGCACCATGGCTCACATGCAAAAACTTGAGCTGGCGCATGTGCAGGCCCTGGTTGTGGATAACCCGGTTGTCCACCACCACGGCGGCCAGCAACGTTTGGCCGTCGAACACCCCATGCAGCCAGCCGCCGCGCTTCAGGCACGCGTGCAGGGCCACGGCATCCTGCTCGGCTTCGCCCTCAGGCCAGCCTTGCATGTCGTGGTGCTCGGGGTATAGCCGCAACTCACCGTGTTCCACGCGATAGCACTCATCGACCCGTTCGGTGCGGTCAATCAGTGCCAGCAACGGCAGATCTTTTTCGGCCAGGTCACGCTTGATCAACATGCTGTGCGTCCGAGGGGTGATGGTGAACAAGGTTGAAGGCTTCCCCAGGCGTTGGCGCTTCGAAATAGCCGGTGATCAAATCGAACTGGGCATCACTGGTTTCAAACGCGTGGGTACCAGCAGCATTACGTGCACGCAGACGTGCCTTGCAGACCTCGTCCGGCACGTCCAGGTAATGCAATTGGTGATCGGCGCCCGCGCCCTCGAACAAAGACCGCATCCAGCGACGGCTGGCCTGGGTATTGGCCGGGAAATCCAGCACCACCGAGACGCCAGCCTTGAGCAGCGAGATGACATGGGCCGTCAACGCATCGCGCAGGTGGCCGGTGCAGCGCACGTAGTCGCCCAGGGCCTGGATCTGTCCGGGATAAAGGCGTGACAGCCACTCATCCTCGCTGATCAATACCGTCTGGGGAGCCTGCGACAACTGCTGGGTCAAGGTCGATTTGCCGGATGCGATTTTGCCGCAGATCAGGTGCAACATGAGTTTCTCCGGTATTGAAGCCAATAAAAAACCCGCCGGTCCAACGGCGGGCTTTCATGTTTACCACGATTGCTGTGCAGATCAATCCCGCAAATCGGACTCATGAATCGGCTGGTGGCGATGGGTGGCCCGCTGATACTGCGCCGGCCAGGTCGCCTTGCGCCCACCGAGGTCGTCGTCGGCATGCAACGGCCAGTACGGGTCACGCAGCAGCTCACGGGCGAGGAAGATGATATCGGCCTGGCAAGTACGCAGGATGTGCTCGGCCTGGGCCGGCTCGGTAATCATGCCCACAGTGCCGGTGGCAATTCCCGACTCTTTGCGCACGCGCTCGGCGAAGCGGGTCTGGTAACCGGGGCCTGTAGGAATTTCCGCATTGGCCGCGGTGCCGCCGGAGGAGACGTCGATCAGGTCGACGCCCAGGTCTTTCAGGCGGCGCGCCAGTTCGACGGTTTCATCCGGGTTCCAGCCGTCTTCGACCCAGTCGGTGGCCGAGACCCGCACAAACAGCGGCAACTCTTGAGGCCAGGCTTCACGCACCGCCGTGGTCACTTGCAGCACCAGGCGAATGCGGTTTTCGAACGAGCCGCCGTACTGGTCCTGACGTTGATTGCTCAGGGGCGAAAGAAACTGATGCAGCAGGTAGCCGTGGGCTGCGTGGATTTCCGCCACTTTGAAACCGGCAGTCAACGCACGCTTGGCGGCAGCGACGAAGTCAGCGACCACTTGCTGGATCTGCCCTTCGTCCAGTTGCTTGGGTGAAGTGTGCTGCGGATCGAAGGCAATCGGCGAAGGCCCCACCGGCACCCAACCGCCGTCTTCCAGCTTGACGCTGCCGTGCTTGCCGATCCATGGCCGGTGCGTGCTGGCCTTGCGCCCGGCGTGGGCCAGTTGAATGCCCGCCACCGCGCCTTGGGCGTTGATGAAGCGCGTGATGCGTTGCAGGGGTTCGATCTGTTCGTCGTTCCACAGGCCCAGGTCCTGGGCGGTGATGCGGCCATCGGCAGTCACGGCGGTGGCTTCGGTAAAGATCAGCCCGGCGCCACCGACGGCACGGCTGCCGAGGTGCACCAGGTGCCAGTCATTGGCCAGGCCATCGACACTGGAATACTGGCACATCGGCGAAACAGCGATGCGGTTGAGCAAGGTCAGTTGGCGCAGGGTATAGGGTTCAAGCAGCAGACTCATGGGGCACCTCTTTTATGCAGTGGGCAGGCTCCAGGGTTCTGTTTGAAAGGTCGACGAAAAACCCGTCCCCGGCGGGCTGAAATAAGACAAGGTCACAAGACCGATCACACAGTGCTTAGAGACTAGTCGACAACAGAGGATTGCACAGGGTTCAGCGTGGCTCGATATGCGCGATCATCAGTTGCACGGTTTCCTGGCCACGGAACTCGTTCACGTCGAGCTTGTAGGCCAGTTCCACCCAGCGAATGGTCGGGTTGGGCCAGATCTCGCGGTCGATGCCGAAGGCGATGCCATCGAGCTTCACCGAACCGCATTCGCTCTTGAGCACCACTTTCAGGTGCCGCTCGCCAACGACACGCTGCTCCACCAACTGGAACACCCCGTGAAACAACGGCTCGGGGAAATGCTGGCCCCACGGCCCGGCATTGCGCAGGGCGCGGGCCAGTTCCAGGTGAAACTCTTCAACCGCCAGGGTGCCGTCGGACAGCAATCGGCCCGTCAGGTCTTCTTCACGCAGTTGGCGGCGCACTTCGGCGTCAAAGGCTTCGGCGAACAGTGGGAAGTTGGCCTCGGGCAATGTCAGCCCCGCCGCCATGGCGTGGCCGCCGTACTTGGCGATCAGCGTTGGGTGCTGGCTGGCCACCACGGCCAGCGCGTCACGGATGTGAAAGCCGGGCACGGAACGCCCGGAGCCCTTGAGCAGGCCATCCCCGGCATCGGCAAAGGCGATGGTCGGGCGGAAGTAGCGCTCTTTCATCCGCGAGGCGAGGATACCGATCACGCCCTGGTGCCATTCCGGGTCGAACAGGCACAAGCCATACGGCATCGACTCCACCGGCAAGTCCTTGAGCTGGGCCAGGGCCTCACGCTGCATGCCTTGCTCGATGGATTTGCGGTCCTGGTTCATGCCGTCCAGCTGCGCGGCCATTTCCCGGGCGGCGGCGAAATCCGAGGTGAGCAGGCATTCGATGCCCAGGCTCATGTCATCCAGGCGACCGGCGGCGTTCAGGCGCGGGCCGAGGATAAACCCGAGGTCGGTGGAGGTGATGCGGGCGTGATCGCGCTTGGCCACTTCGAGGATCGCCTTGATCCCCGGGCGAGCGCGACCGGCACGAATACGCTCCAGGCCTTGATAGACCAGGATGCGGTTGTTGGCGTCCAGCGGGACCACGTCGGCCACGCTGCCCAGGGCCACCAGGTCCAGCAGTTCACCGATGTTCGGCTGCGGCTTGTTCTCGTACCAGCCAAGGCTGCGCAAACGCGCGCGCAGGGCCATCAGCACGTAGAAGATCACGCCTACACCGGCCAACGCCTTGCTGGGAAATTCACAGCCCGGCTGGTTCGGGTTGACGATCGCATCCGCCGCCGGCAGTTCATCGCCGGGCAAGTGGTGGTCGGTAACCAGTACCTTGAGCCCCGCCGCTTTCGCCGCCGCCACGCCTTCGACGCTGGAGATGCCGTTGTCCACGGTGATCAGCAGCTGTGGCTCGCGTTGCAAGGCCACGGCGACGATTTCCGGGGTCAGGCCGTAGCCGTATTCGAAACGGTTGGGCACCAGGTAGTCGACGTGGGCGGCACCCAACAAACGCAGGCCCAGGGTGCCCACGGTGCTGGCGGTGGCGCCATCGGCGTCGAAGTCACCCACGATCAGTATCCGCTGGCGCTGTTCCAGAGCCGTCACCAGCAGGTCCACGGCGGCATCGATGCCCTTGAGCTGCTGATACGGAATCAGCCGGGCCAGGCTTTTATCCAGCTCGGCTTCCGATTGCACCCCGCGTGCGGCGTAGAGACGGGTCAACAACGGTGGCAATTCACCGAGGAATGGCAGGACGGCGGGCAACGGGCGAGGATCGATACGCATGGGGTGACGGAAGCTTCTCTTTAATGTTGAAAATTAGCGGTGATCCCTTGTAGGAGCTGTCGAGCCCCAGCGAGGCTGCAACAGGATCACCTCGGTGTACCTGTCAGACCTCAGCGCCTGCATCGCAGCCTCGCTAACGCTCGACAGCTCCCACACTCGACCAGCATCCAATCAGGTATCGACGTTTCAGCCGCGCTCGCCAGCCAGCCATTCCAGCTGGACTTCGTGCTGGCCACGGTCGTCAGTCACGAAGATCGTGCCTTCGCTGATCATCACGTCCCACTTGATCACCCGGGGCATGTCCTTGGCCAGGACTTCCAGGATTTCCTGGGGTACGGCGGCGATGCTCACGTTTTTCAGGTTCTTCGCCACCGGCACCACTTTGCCTTCCCAGACGCGCAAGCTGCCATAGGCCAGCAAGGTGGTGCGTTCGGTACGGCGGGAACACCAGGTCAAGCGGTCCGCGTCCGGCTGGCCAACTTCGATCCAGTGCAGGACGCGGTCATCCAGGCTTTTTTCCCACAGCGCTGGTTCGTCTACATCTGACAGGCCACGACCAAAAGACAACTGTTCGTTGTAGAAAAGTGCGTAGGCCAGCAAACGCACGGTCATGCGCTCTTCGGTTTCCGAAGGGTGGCGGGCGATGGTCTGCTTGACGCTCTCGTACACCGAACGATCAAGGTCGGTGAGGTTGAGTTCAAACTTGTAGGTCGTGGACGGCTGGGCCATGAACGGACTTCTAGAGACAGGGAAAGGCGGCAAGTCTAACCGATGGCGAGCTGATTCAACGAATCCTGCGCTGCATCATCCTTATCACTGCGCGACTCGCCTATGTTAAAAGGCTCACATCCCTGCCCTGCCCGAAAGGTTCCTCATGTCGTTTACCGCCAAACCACTTGCCGGCCTGAAAGTCATCGAACTTGGCACCTTGATCGCCGGCCCGTTTGCATCCCGTATCTGTGCCGAGTTCGGCGCCGAGGTGATCAAGGTCGAATCCCCGGATGGCGGCGACCCGCTGCGCAAGTGGCGCAAGCTGTATGAAGGCACCTCGCTGTGGTGGTTTGTGCAGGCGCGTAACAAGAAATCCCTGACCCTGAACCTGAAACACCCTGACGGCCTGGCGATCCTCAAGCAGCTGTTGGCGGATGCCGACATCCTGATTGAGAACTTTCGCCCTGGCGTGCTGGAAAAGCTCGGTCTGAGCTGGGAAACCTTGCACGCCCTGAACCCGAAACTGGTGATGGTGCGCCTTTCGGGCTTTGGCCAGACCGGACCGATGAAGGACCAGCCAGGGTTTGGTGCGGTGGGCGAATCCATGGGGGGTCTGCGTTACATCACCGGTTTCGAGGACCGCCCGCCGGTGCGCACCGGGATTTCCATCGGTGACTCAATCGCGGCGTTGTGGGCCGTGATCGGCGCGCTGATGGCCCTGCGTCATCGTGAAGTGAACGGCGGGCTCGGCCAGGTGGTGGATGTGGCGCTGTATGAAGCGATCTTCGCGATGATGGAAAGCATGATCCCGGAGTTCGACGTATTTGGCTTTATCCGCGAGCGCACCGGCAACATCATGCCGGGCATCACGCCGTCCTCGATCCACACCAGCCAGGATGGCAAGCATGTGCAGATCGGCGCCAATGGCGATGCGATCTTCAAGCGGTTCATGTCGGCCATTGGTCGGGACGACCTGGCCAATGACCCGGCCCTGGCCAGCAACGATGGCCGCGACAGTCGGCGCGATGAGTTGTATGGGGTGATTGATCGCTGGGTCAACTCGCTGCCGCTGGAGCAAGTGGTGGAGCAACTGAACAAGGCCGAAGTGCCCGCCAGTCGTATCTACAGCGCTGAGGACATGCTGGGAGACCCGCAGTTTCTCGCCCGCGAAATGTTCCTCAAGGCCCAGCTTCCAGGCGGCAAGGACTTCAAGATGCCCGGTATCGTGCCCAAACTTTCAGACACGCCGGGTAGTTGTGAGTGGGTCGGACCACAACTGGGTGAGCACAACGCCGTGGTGCTCAATGAATTGGGCTACGACGCGGCCGCCATTACCCGCCTGCGTGAGAATGGCGCGATCTGATGGCCCGGCGCTTCATCATTCGCCTGTGCCTGCTGGGTTCACTGCTCGGGGCGTGGCCGCTATCAAGCCAGGCCCAAGGCACCTTGATCTGGCTGCTGCGTGACCTGCCGCCCGTGACAATTTTCGACGGCCCGCAAAAGGGCCAGGGTGCCCTCGACCAACTGCTGCCGATACTCGCCGAGCATATGCCGGAGTATCGACACAGGATCCTCCACGTGAACCGCGCCCGCGGTATGCAAATGCTCCGCGACCCAGACACGCTGACGTGCGACCCGTCCCTGCTGCGGACAGCAGAACGCGCCAAAACCGTTGTATTTTCCGCCCAAGCCTTTGCGACGGTGAGCAATGGGGTGACCATCCGCCAAAGTCAGCGGGCAGCGCTGGCGCCGTTTGTGGTGGATGGAATGTTTGACCTGGAAGCGTTTTTGAATGCCCGGGATGCGCGCCTTGGCATCATCGCCGAACGCAGTTATGGCGCCCTTATCGATGAAGCGCTCAAGCACGCCAGTGTTCACAAACTGGCCCCGCACTACGGCAATGACGCCCTCGGCAGCCTGCTGCAAATGCAGCGAAAGGGGCGGCTGGAGGCGGTGTTGGGTTACTGGACAGAAGTTCGCTATCAGGCCCTGCAACAGGGCATCGATCCCCAGGACCTGATCTTTTATCCCATCAAGGGCACCCCGCCCTATCAACTGACCCATATCGGCTGCACGGATACCGCAGCAGGACGCGAGGCTATCGGGCGGATCAATCAGGTACTGCGCGAAATCCCGCAGGAGCAACTGCGGCAGTCCTACGCCTCTTGGCTCGACCCGGTCATGCGTGATCGATACCTGCAAGACAACCCGACGTTTTTCCAGGAGGCCCCGAGGCCCTGACAAATCGCGGGCAAAAAGAAACCCCGAGCAGTGGGGAGACAACTCGGGGTTAATAAGGGCCTAAAAAGACCAGTAACAACGAGCCACAAGCACCGGAGCACAATGCTTGATCTCGCTGTTACAAAATCTGACTCGCCTTACCGTAGGAAGGTTCCCAACAAAAATAAATCTTCATGCACAGGCATTCGGCCGAGTCAGGGCCGCATTGCGCAGGGCCGCCATGACCGAGGGTTCCAGGCGTCCTTCGGCGATCATCAGGTCGCGGTGCAAGCAGTCCACCACATCCACCAATGCACGCTTGTCGGTCAATTGCGCCTGGTCGACTTCACGTTCGACCACAATGGCACCGGCCGGATTCTTTACGGTTACCAGGCATTCGCCCTGCACACCCGAGGTGGTCAGCGTGACCTGATAAGGGCTCAGTGCTTCACCGAGCAATAGGCTGATACTTTCCATCTCGATCACCACTCAATAGTTCGGGAACAATCGTGTAAACGGGAGCTGCATCTATCCTAAGTGACTATTTGTGTCGTAGGAAAGTTCGCTTTTTCGTCTTTCAAGGGTTGCCGGGGATGACGTGTCCAGCATGCGCTTGCAACATGACAACCAAAAAACGGCAGCACATAACTGCTTACTCAATGAGTTGCCGTTTTGGCGCTGATGCCGAGGGTGAATCCTATACTCGGTGAGTACGGGTCACGCTGCCACACAGGCCTATCAAAAGCCCCCATTTCGAAGGATGACGACCATGCTGGAACACAACAAAGAGCAGGCTGTACTAGAGAAAATTCACGCTGACATATCACGAATTTATGCCGAACAACGCAAGCTCAACGCAGAATCCCACAAGATAACCCGTGAGAATTTCTGGTACCCCGTGGGTATCGCCATAGGCTTCTTCACGGCTGTCGGGACCGTCATGGCAATCGCGCAAAAGCTACTCGCGTAAACGCGCCCTACGACCAGGGCTGCCTGAAACGCAACCGCCGCTAACCCAAGGAAGGGAAAGCGGCGTTGTTTTGCCGATCGTTAAAACGCCACTCCGGCCATCCCTCCCATTAACAGGCTAGAATCCCCAAATTACCCCGGGAGCCTGTATTGAAAGAAGCGTCTGATAAGCCATTGCGCATCGTACTCGCCGACGACCATCCGATTTTCCTCATCGGTCTGCGGGCGGTCCTGGAACGTGACGAACGGCTGACCATCGTCGGTGAAGCCAATTCACCCCAGGCACTTGCCGAGCTACTGCAACATTGCCCCTGTGACGTACTGGTCACCGACTTCATGATGCCCGCCGAGCCCCAGGCCGATGGCTTGCGCCTGATTGAACAACTGCGCCGGCATCACCCGGCCCTGCCCATTGTGGTGGTGACCATGCTGAACAACGCAGGCCTGTTCCACGCCATCCTGGAGTTGGGCGTCATGGGCCTGCTGAGCAAGGCCAGTCTCGCGGACGAATTGCCTGAAGCGATTCGCCAGGTACGCCGGCAGCAACGTTACGTGGCCCAGACCATCAGCCAGTCACTGAACCTGGCAGGTGTCGATCGCGTGCACTCCCAGGATCAACTGTCACCCCGTGAACTGGAAGTCATTCGCCTGTTGGCCGGAGGCTTGACGGTAGGCGAGATCGCCGCGAATCTTCATCGCAGCAAGCAGACCGTCAGCGCGCAAAAAGTCAGCGCCATGCGCAAGCTGGGCCTGAGCAACGACGCGGCGTTATTTATCTATGTGCAGGAACACGGGCTGGCCTAGCCTGAAACGCGATCCACTGTTTCAGTGCCTCGGCATCCATGGGCCGGGCGATAAAACAGCCTTGCAACCACGCAGCCCCCAACTCACTCACCGCGTGATAATCGGCGGCACTTTCAACCCCGGTCACCACCACCCCTACACCCAGTCGCCCCGCCATACTCATGGCGCCGGCAACCACTGCGGCCTTGCGATCGTCCTTGGCCATGCCGCTGGCAAACGCCGGCGGGATCTTCAATTCGCTGAAGGGCAATTCCAGCAAGCGTTGCAGGCTGGTGCCACCCACGCCGAAATCACCAATGGACAGCTTGCACCCCATCATCCGCAAACGCAGCAAGCCGGTGACGTGGGCGCTGTCGGTGTTCAAGCGCGAGGTTTCCACCAGTTCGAGGGTCAGGCCGTGAGCGGGCACGCCGTGAAGTTGCAGCAAGCCTTGCAGCACTTGGGGAAAGTGCGCGCGCTCCAGCATTCGCCCTGGGATATTCACCGCCACCGGCAGCGCCTGGCCGGTCTCGCGCATGACGTGTGCCGCCAGGCCCAACGCTTGCTCCAACACGTGCCAGGTAAACGCCTCTTCCATTCCGGCAAACTCCAGCACCGGTAGAAACTCATCAGGCAACAACAGCCCGCCTTCAGGAAGCTGCCAGCGCGCCAGCGCTTCAACACCTTGCAACGCACCGGCCTGGCTGACGATGGGCTGATACCAGACCGTGCCACAGCGTGCGATAACCGCCTGGCTCAGATCGGCTGAAGGTGGCAACACCTCGATTTCGCTCAAACCCAGCAACTGGCGCACCTGCTCCCAGGACATCGCCGCCGGCCCGGGCCGCAGGCGTTCCTGGCACGCCGTCAGGACTTGCCCGATCAACTTTGCCGATGCGGGCTTGGGCAAGCAGCCGAGCACGATGAGCCCCAACTGCCGCGCCATGTTCGCCACGCCCTCCAACACCTCGGGCTCGGCGTTGCTCAACAAGATCAACACCTGAGCCTGGCGACGTTCAGCCAGTTCGCGGATCAGCTCCAGGCCATCGCCCTGCTCCAGGTACAGATCGCAAATCGCAATGTCCACCGCGCCCTTGCTCTCCAGTGACTGCCGAGCGGCGTCAACCGTTTCGGCAGTGCGTACATTGAATACGCCGTTGGCATTGAGCATCTGATGCAGGGCCATCAGTTGGAACGGGTTATCTTCGAGGATCAGGACTTTGAGGGAACGCATGAAAACTTTACCGGGGACAAGCGAGGGCGCACAGACTAGTAAAAACCCCGCGCATTCCCCATAGGACATGTCTTATTCGGACCGATCCAGATAGGTATCAAGCTCGCGCTGGAATTCGACCAATGCCTGGCGCAGCGCTAACCAATGCATTTCAACCTCAGCGTTGCGCTGTTCCCGAAGACAGCCTTCCAGCGCCACACAGGCCTTGGCCAGCGGCAACGCATCCACCAGGCAGCAAATGCCCTTCAGGCGGTGCAGCGAAGCGGCCAGCCGGGCCTGGTCGTGGTCCGTCATAGCGGCGACCATCAAGTTATGTTCCTGCTCAAGGCTCCTCGCCAGTTCCTCCAACATCCGCAGCAAAACCGGCCCGTCGGCCTGGGTCATGGTGCGCAAGGTTTCGATACTGAAAGAGCGCGCAGGCGCCACCCGGGCGAGCACGCGTGTCCAGTGTTCAAGGGTCACGGGCTTGACCAGCAGTTCATCCATTCCCGCCTCCCGGCAGCGCTGCTGTTCGTCATCCTGGGCATTTGCCGTGCACCCCACCAGCGCCAGGCGTGGCCGTTGCTCCTGGGCTTCAAGCCGGCGGATGGCCTCGCTCAAGGCGTAGCCGGACATGCCCGGCATGTTGCAGTCGGTGACCAACAGATCAAACACCTCGTTGCGCCAATGCTGCAAGGCAGCCTCGGCGGAGTCGACGGCCACCACCTGATGGCCAAGGAACTGTAACTGCTGAACCAGTACCAGACGGTTGGCCGGCAGGTCATCCACCACCAGCACCGACAGGCTGCGGCCGGCGACGGGCAACAACACCGCAGGTGCCGCTGGCACGTCATCGCTGCTGACCCGGTCCAGGTACAGCTCGATGCACACCACCGTGCCCTGTCCCACAACACTGCTCAAGGTGATGCTGCCGCCCATCAACTCCACCAGTTGCTGGCAGATGCTCAAGCCCAGCCCCGTGCCACCGTGCTCGGCAGCCGTCATTGCACTGACCTGGATAAACGGTTTGAACACCCGCGCCTGCTGCTCGATGCTGATACCCAGGCCGCTGTCCTCCACGCAGATGTGCAAGTATTCAGCTCCCGCCTGGTCGAGCTTGCGCGCGACACTGACCCGAACCTCGCCGTGCTGGGTGAATTTAATCGCATTGCCCAACAGGTTATGGATCACCTGGCGCAGGCGCAGCGGGTCGAACCAGTAGTGCCCTTGCGCCGCAGGATCGAAGGCGAGGGTCAAGTGCAGGCCTTTTTTCTGCGCCATGGCTTCAAACAGCCGCTGTATGCCCTCAAAGAATGCTTTCAAGTCAGTGGTCTGCGGCGCCAGTTGCAGATGACCGGCTTCAATCTTCGCCAGGTCCAGGCTGTCACCCATCAGGGCAATCAACTCACGTGCCGAGCGATGGGCTACCCGCAGCGCTTCAGACACCGGATTGCCTTCGGCCAGGGCACGCTCTTGCTCCAACTCAAGCAGACCGATGATGGCGGTCATCGGCGTGCGAATCTCGTGGCTCAGGGTCGAGAGAAAGGCGCTTTTGGCGTAGTTCGCTTCATCAGCAGCCTGGCGCGCATCCATCAGTTGGTGCTCCAGGACCTTGCGCTCGTTGATGTCGATCCAGCCACCGAGCAACCCTTGCAATTGGCCCTTGGCGTCAAAGAACGGCACCGTCCACTGATAGACATGAAACGCCCCGCCGTTGAACTCCAGTTGCCGATCGACGAACAGCGACTGCTGGGTCGCCAACTGTTCCATATGGCCGGCGTGCAGGCGCGCGGCCGTTGCGTCAGGCATCAATCCGCTTTCCATCAGCGTCAGGCCCTGGATGTGCTCACGCCGGGTGTTCAACTGTTGTTCATAGCTGGTGTTGCAGGTCACCAGGCGTCCTTCCAGATCACGGACAAACACCGGGTTGGGCATGCCATCCAGCAACGCGCGTTTAAATGCCAACTGGTCGTTGAGCCGTTGCTCGGCCTGCAGGCGCTGGCGAATCTGGCGCTTGAGGCGGCTGTTCCAGGCCAGGGACACCAGCACAAATAGCAACGCCATGGCGACCGTCCAATAGGCCCATGGCGGCACGCGCTGCCAGGCCGGCACCGGGACCGGCACGGTACCCAGCCAACGCAAGCGCAAAGCACTCAACTCCGCGACCGGCAGCGCTTCCAGTGCCTTGTTCATAATGCTCAACAGTTCCGGTTGGTCCTTGCGCACCGACAGGCTGTTGGCCGACCACTTGCCCTCGACACTGCGACCAATGCGCAGCTCATCGGCCGGGTAACTCTGAACTTCCACTTCACTCTGGATGGTCGCCGCCGCGCGGCCCTGCGTTACCAGCTCACGGGCCTGGGCATAGTTATCCACCGGGTGCAGCTTGATCCCGGGGTGCTCGCGACGAATGTACCCCTCCAGGACATGGCGTGCCGGCAGCGCCAGGACCTTGCCTGACAGCTCGCTCAAACTGGCCACTGGCGGTGCGTCCGCACGTTGGATAAACACCCAGCCGGAACCCCCAAAACCATGGCTGAAATTCAGGAATGCCTTGCGCTCCTGATTTTCGGCCAACGTGGTGTTCATATCCGCCCTGCCCGTTTCCAGCAACGCCAGGGTTTGCGCCGTGGAAGACACTTCCTCCATGACGAACTGCAAACCGGTCATGCGTGAAATGCGGTTGAGCAGGTCCACATTCAGCCCTACCCATTGGCCGTCCTTGTCCTTGAATACATAGGGCGAGAGTTGTTGGGATGCCACCACCACATGGGGATGCTGGAGCACCCAGGCCCGCTCCTGGGCCGACAAGGCGATGCGCTCGGCGGCAATGCCGACGCCCAGGCCGGTGGTCCAGCGCGCGAGGATCTCTCGCCGCACGGAGTCATCGATGCTCGCCAGCGCCTGATCCATCATCGTCCCCAGCAGCGGGTCGGCCTCCCGTGTGGCAAAGGCGAAACCGATGGGTGCCAGCCGGCTTTCCACCTTGATCTGCAAGCCCAGGTAGGGCCGCAAAGACTTGTAGGCGCGCACGATCACTTCGTTGCCGATAAACGCATCGGCATCACCTTGCTTCAGCGCTTCCAGGCCGCTGTAGAGATTCGGTGCCAGCATGATGTGGCTGCCGGGATATGCGAGATGGACGTTCTTGACGTTGGCGTAGCCGTCCAGCAACACCAGCTTCTTGTCATTGAGGTCTTCGTTCTGGGTGGTGTCATCCCGGCGCACAACCACCACCGAACGATCCGGCATGTAGTCTTCGGTAAAGCGCAGCCCCGATACGTCGCGCTCATAACCGTTGGCACTGGTGAGAATATCGATGGTGCCGTTACGCAAGGCTTCCACCGCCTGCGCCCGCTCGGCGAACCCCAGTACTTGCATCGGTGCATTCAGGCGCGCGCCGATCAGGCTCAGGTAATCAGCGCTGATGCCCTGGTAGCGATTGCGGTCGCGGGTGATATCAATTGGCTGATAGTCATCAATCGAGATGCCCACCTTCAACGGTCGATGCGCCGCCAGCCATTGCTGCTCGCTGGCCGTCAGGGGCATGGGCTCCAGGGCAATGAACGCCGGTACCAGCTTGAACGGCAGGCTGACAGCCGCAAGGCTTGCCGAACCCTGCACAAGCAACAGCACACCTGCCAGCCACACACACGCGCGGGTCGATAAATACACCGGTTGGGTTTCCTTGATTATTCTTGTTGGTCGCCGCGCAAGTATGGCTCGCCAGAATGAAAAAGCCCGTCACGAAGACGGGCTTGAGCTACCACGTAAAGCCGTTGGATCAGAGTGGCTTGCCGCGATTGCCATGCTGGCTGACAAACGCCTGCACCGCTTTCAGGTCATTGGCCAATACCGTGCAACGCTCTTCACGCTCAAACAGGTCGGTGAGGTGCGGCGGCAATTCCAGTGCCTTGCCAACACCCGCCTTCTCCACCGCTTCCGGGAATTTGACCGGGTGCGCAGTGCCGAGAATTACCATCGGGATGTCCAGGCTGCGACGGCATTCGCGCGCGGCCTTGACGCCAATGGCGGTGTGCGGGTCCAGCAGCTCGCCGGTCTGGGCGTAGACTTCGGCAATGGTCTCGCAGGTTTCTGCATCATCCACGGCCAGGGAGTCGAACAGCTTGCGGGTTTCGGTCCAGCGCTCTTGCTCGACGCTGAAACCGCCACCTTGCTTGAAGCTGTCCATCAGGCCAGCCAGGGCAGCGCCGTTGCGACCGTGCATGTCGAACAGCAAGCGTTCGAAGTTCGATGACACCATGATGTCCATCGACGGCGACAGCGTGGCGTGCAGCGTTTCCTTGACGTACTGGTTGCCACTCATGAAGCGGTGCAGGATGTCGTTGCGGTTGGTGGCGACGATCAACTGGTTGATCGGCAGGCCCATGTTGCGCGCCAGGTAACCGGCGAAGATGTCGCCGAAGTTGCCGGTTGGCACCGAGAACGACACCGAACGCGCCGGGCCGCCCAACTGCAGGGACGCATGGAAGTAGTAGACGATCTGGGCCATGATCCGCGCCCAGTTGATCGAGTTTACCGCCACCAGGCGCGTGCCCTTGAGGAAGCTCTGGTCGGCGAAGCTGGCCTTGACCATTTCCTGGCAGTCATCGAAGTTGCCTTCGATGGCGATGTTGTGGATGTTCTCACCGAAGATCGTGGTCATCTGCCGACGCTGCACTTCCGACACGCGGTTGTGCGGGTGCAGGATGAAGATGTCGACGTTTTCGCAGTGCTTGCAACCTTCGATCGCCGCCGAGCCGGTATCACCGGAAGTGGCGCCGATGATCACCACGCGCTCGCCGCGTTTTTCCAACACGTAGTCCAACAGGCGACCCAGCAGTTGCAGGGCGAAATCCTTGAACGCCAGGGTCGGGCCGTGGAACAGTTCCAGGACCCATTCGTTGCCGTTCAGTTGGCGCAACGGGGCGATGGCGCTGTGGGAAAACACGCCGTAGGTTTCTTCCAGGATCTTCTTGAAATCCGCATCCGGGATGCTGCCGGTGACGAACGGGCGCATGACCCGGAACGCCAGCTCGTGGTACGGCAGGCCGGCCCAGGACGCGATTTCTTCCTGGGTGAAGCGTGGCAGGTTTTCCGGCACATACAGGCCGCCGTCAGTGGCCAGACCGGCCAGCAAAACGTCTTCGAAATTCAGGGCCGGTGCCTGGCCGCGGGTGCTGATATAACGCATGACTGGCTCCTCTAGAGCATGCTTGAACAAGGGCCGCCGAACGCGTGGGGCCCTTGCCGCAAAACGATTAGTTCAGGTGTTCGACGCGAATCCGCACCACCGGCCCAACCACACCCTGCAACGCTTCAAGCGCGGCGATGGCATCGTTGATGTGCTGTTCCAGCACACGGTGGGTCAGCAGGATCATGGGCACCAGGCCGTCTTGTTCTTCGACTTCCTTCTGCATGATCGATTCAATGTTGATGCCGCGCTCCGACAGGATGCTGGCGACCTGAGCGAGCACGCCCGGATGATCCTTGGCCTGGATGCGCAGGTAGTAGGCACTTTCGCAGGCTTCGATCGGCAGGATCGGGTGGGCCGACAGCGAGTCCGGCTGGAAAGCCAGGTGCGGTACGCGGTTTTCCGGGTCGCTGGTCATGGCGCGAACCACGTCCACCAGATCGGCGATCACCGACGAAGCCGTGGGCTCCATGCCGGCGCCGGCGCCGTAGAACAGGGTCGAACCGGCAGCATCACCGTTGACCATCACGGCGTTCATCACGCCATTGACGTTGGCGATCAGGCGGTCGGCCGGGATCAGCGTCGGGTGCACACGCAGCTCGATACCGGCCGGGGTGCTGCGCGCCACACCGAGGTGCTTGATGCGGTAGCCCAGGGCTTCGGCGTAGTTCACGTCGGCGGTGGTCAGCTTGGTGATGCCTTCGGTGTAGGCCTTGTCGAACTGCAGCGGGATACCAAAGGCGATGGACGCCAGGATCGTCAGCTTGTGGGCAGCGTCGATGCCTTCGACGTCGAAGGTCGGATCGGCTTCGGCGTAACCCAGGGCCTGGGCTTCGGCCAGCACGTCTTCGAAGGTACGGCCCTTCTCGCGCATTTCGGTGAGGATGAAGTTACCGGTGCCGTTGATGATGCCGGCTACCCAATTGATGCGGTTGGCGGACAGGCCTTCACGGATCGCCTTGATCACCGGGATACCACCGGCAACCGCAGCTTCGAACGCTACGATCACGCCCTTCTCGCGGGCCTTGGCGAAGATCTCGTTGCCGTGTACGGCGATCAGCGCCTTGTTGGCGGTGACCACGTGCTTGCCGTTCTCGATCGCCTTGAGCACCAGCTCGCGGGCCACGGTGTAACCGCCCACCAGTTCGATGACGATATCGATTTCAGGGTTGGTGGCGACTTCGAAGACATCGTTGGTAATCGCAATACCGGTCGTTTGGAACTGAGGCTTTGGCGTACGCGTGGCAATTTGTGCCACTTCAATCCCACGCCCTGCACGGCGGGAAATTTCCTCAGCGTTACGCTGAAGTACGTTGAAGGTGCCGCCACCGACGGTCCCTAACCCACAGATGCCTACTTTGACCGGTTTCACTGAAGAACTCCCCATGAAACGGCCGACTCAAGGTCGGCCGTGAAAACAGCCGCACAACTGCGGCTCTCTATTAATGACCCGCCGAACTGTCGGCGAGTCATGATCGTCAAGGCTCGACGATTTTGCTTACTTTGCGTTGAGTGCCAGTTTGGCAACTTGCGGCGCCGGCTGGTAGCCCGGAATCACCTGACCGTCAGCCAAAACGATGGCCGGCGTGCCGCTCACACCAATCGACTGGCCGAGGGCGAACTGCTTGGAAACCGGGTTGGCGCACTTGGCGGCCTTGATTTCCTTGCCATCGACCATCTTGTCCATGGCGGCTTTCTTGTCGGCCGAACACCAGACGGCTTGCAACTGCTCGTCACCCGGCGAACCCAGGCCTTGGCGCGGGAACGCCACGTAGCGCACTTCAACGCCGAGCTTGTTCAGCTCAGGCACTTCGGCGTGCAGCTTGTGGCAATACGGGCAGGTGGTGTCGGTAAAGACGGTGATGTGAGTCTTGGTTTCGCCAATGGCCGGGTAAACCACGGTTTCAGCCACCGGAATGCCGTTGATCAGCTTGGACACGCCCAGGCGTTCGGCTTTCTCGGTGAGGTTCACCGGCTTGCCGTCTTTCAACTGGAACAGGTAGCCCTGGACGATGTACTGGCCATCGGCGCTGGCGTACAGCACGCGGCTGCCCTTGAGCTTGACTTCATACAGGCCGGCCATCGGGCTGGCACTGATGCTTTCAATCGGGGTATCGAGTTGGAGGGCCTCCAGACTCTTGCGGATAGTCTTTTCTGCGGCGTCATCGGCGACGGCAAAGGTGGAGACCAACGCAATGGCTGCGATGGCGAAAATCTGGGTCAAGCGCATGGGAACTCCTGAAGGCAGATGCAGGGACGGGAGCAGGAACACCGATCTTCAAACACGGGTTTGGGCCGTCCCCTTTGCGAACCGGCAAAGCCTACCACAGTTGGGCCGCAGGGCAGCCAGTCGCGGGGAAATTGGGCTTTTTCCGAAGGGTTTTTCATCCACGGGGATGGTGCTTGGCGTGCATCTCCTGCAAACGCGCCCGGGCCACGTGGGTGTAGATCTGGGTGGTGGATAAGTCGCTGTGGCCCAAGAGCATTTGAACCACGCGCAAATCCGCGCCGTGGTTGAGCAGATGCGTGGCGAAGGCGTGACGCAGGGTGTGGGGCGACAGCGACTTGCCGATCCCTGCGACCTTGGCCTGGTGCTTGATGCGATGCCAGAAGGTCTGGCGGGTCATCTGTTCGCCACGCTGGCTGGGGAACAGCACGTCGCTGGGCCGACCGTTGAGCAACTCGCTGCGGGCGTCGCGCATGTAGCGTTCGACCCACACAATCGCCTCTTCGCCCATGGGCACCAGGCGCTCCTTGCTGCCCTTGCCCATCACCCGCAATACGCCCTGGCGCAGATTGACCTGTTCCAGGGTCAGGCTGATCAGCTCGGTGACGCGCAGGCCGCAGGCATAGAGCACTTCCAGCATGGCGCGGTCGCGCTGGCCGATGGCCTCGCTCAGGTCTGGGGCTGCGAGCAGGGCTTCGACGTCGGCTTCCGACAGGGATTTGGGCAATGGCCGGCCCAACTGTGGCATGTCGATTTGCAGGGTTGGGTCGACAGCGATCAGCTTTTCCCGCAACAGGTAGCGATAAAAGCCACGTACACCGGACAGAAAACGCGCGGTAGAACGAGGTTTGTAGTTTTGCTCCAGACGCCAGGACAAATGGTCAAGGATCAGCTCGCGACCGGCGTTGAGCAGTTCGAGGTTTTTCTCCTGCAGCCAGCCATTGAACAACGCCAGGTCACTGCGGTAAGCCTGGCGGGTGTTGTCTGACAGGCCTTTTTCCAGCCATAGGGCATCGAGGAAGCGGTCTATCTGGGGATGGTCAATGGCGGGCATGAGGGCTCAGGCTGGGAAAGTGGCGGTGTCGGGTAGATCCTATCGCAGCACAGGCATCTACACATCAATGAAGGCGGGCAAATAATCTGTGGCGAGGGAGCTTGCTCCCGCTGGGGCGCGAAGCGGCCCTGACTGACCATGAGGCCCAACAGAGAGACTTCTATTGCAGGTTTCAGGGGCGCTGCGCAGCCCAACGGGAGCAAGCTCCCTCGCCACAAAAGCGACTCGACTCAGGATCAGTCGGCAAACCCTGGCAGCACGGGCACCGGTCGTTTGTCAGTATCAATCGCGACAAACTGAACACACCCTGGATGGCCTTTTCTCGTCCGTCAGCGCTCATGCTTTCGACAAATACTTCCACCTGGACCTTGAGGCTGGTGTTACCCACCTTGATCACGCGACCGATCAGTTCAACGATGGAGCCCGCCGGTATCGCGTGATTGAAATCGATACGGTCGGTGGAGACCGTCACAAGCGGCAAGCGGCAGAAACGCGTAGCCGTAATGAACGACACTTCGTCCATCCATGCCAGTGCGGTACCGCCGAACAGGGTGTTGTGGTGGTTGGTAGTCGGTGGGAAAACGGCTTTGGTCACATGGGTAACGGAAAGGTCAGTACGACGCTGAATTTCTTCGAGGCGGGTAGTCATGAATAGATACCGGGGAAAAAGACAAATTTCAGGCAACAAAAAAGCAGCCCGTAGGCTGCTTTTTTCTGCATCGGGAAGCTGGACTTAAGCCAGTTTTTCCTTGATGCGAGCTGCTTTACCGGACAGGTCACGCAGGTAGTACAGCTTGGCTTTACGTACGTCACCGCGACGTTTAACGGCCATGCTGTCGATTTGCGGGCTGTAGGTCTGGAAAGTACGCTCTACGCCAACACCGTTGGAGATTTTACGAACAGTGAAAGCACTGTTCACACCACGGTTACGCTTGGCAATTACCACGCCTTCGAACGCTTGCAGACGCGAACGGTCGCCTTCCTTCACTTTCACCTGAACGACAATGGTGTCGCCCGGGGCAAAGGTAGGGATCTCTTTGGTCATCTGCTCTGCTTCGAGTGCAAGGATGATTTTGTTAGTCATGCTGTGCTCCTAAGGTAAGTCGTCGGACCTACCATCGATACGTTGTTAACTATCGTCCCGCCCGAGGATGTATTCCTCGAGCAGCTTCTTCTCTTCTCCAGAAAGCGAGCGGCTTTCCAGAAGATCGGCGCGTCGTTCATAGGTCCGCCCGAGGGACTGCTGTAAACGCCAACGCCGGATGTGTGCGTGATTGCCACTTAGCAATACGTCGGGAACACGCTGATCCGCATACACCTCCGGTCGGGTGTAGTGCGGGCAATCCAGCAAACCATCCGTGAAGGAATCTTCCTCCGCGGAGTCCGCATGCCCTAAAGCTCCAGGCAGCAGTCGTGTAACCGCATCTATCAGGACCATCGCCGGCAGCTCGCCGCCAGACAGGACATAGTCCCCAATCGACCACTCTTCATCGACATGAGCTTCAATAAACCGCTCGTCAATGCCTTCATAGCGACCGGCAATCAGGATTAATGCTTCCAGATTCGCCAACTCGCGTACCGCCGACTGATTCAGCTGACGGCCTTGAGGGGACAGGTAAATTACCTTCGCCTTCTCCCCGGCGGCTGCCTTGGCCTGAACCAACGCGTCTTCCAGGGGCTTGATCTTCATCACCATGCCCGGGCCACCGCCAAATGGGCGGTCGTCCACAGTGTGATGTCGATCTGTCGTGTAGTCTCGCGGGTTCCAACAGGTGAGCTGCAAGAGCCCCTGTTTCACCGCCCGACTGGTGATGCCGTACTCGCTGATGGCGGAAAACATCTCGGGAAACAAACTGATCACTTCAACGCGCAGGTTAGCCACGTTAGAAGTCCGCGTCCCATTCCACCTTCATCTCGCCCGCTGCCAGGTCGACGGCCAACACGCATTGCTCTGTATAGGGCAACAGGCGTTCACGATCATCCAGGCTGCCAGCGCAAGGCTTGACCACCATTACATCATTGGCGCCGGTTTCCAGAAGATGATCGATTTTCCCGAGCAATTGCCCGAGTTGATCAATAACCTTCAGACCTTCCAGCTGGTACCAGTAGTACTCGCCGTCGGTCAATTCAGGGAACAGGTTGCGCGGCACGCAGATCTCATAACCGGCCAGAAGACGAGCTTCTTCACGATCATCAAGACCCTTGAGCTTTGCGACCAGGAACTTGTCGTTCCCGCGTCCACTGACCAGCTCTACCTGTTTCACACTACCTTCGCGCTTGAGCGTCCAGGTCTTGTACTGCAACAGGTTTTCAGTCGGATCAGTAAAGGAATACACCTTCACTTCGCCGCGAACGCCATGAACAGAATAAATCTTGCCGATAACGATCAAATCATCAGCAACCGCTGGCGTCGCGTTCATATTGCTCAGGCCGCAGCCTTAGATGCATCCTTCAACAACTGAGCAACGCGCTCAGAAGGTTGTGCACCAACGCTCAGCCAGTAGGCTACGCGCTCTTGGTTCACGGACAGACGGACTTCTTGACCACGAGCGATCGGGTTGAAGAAGCCAACTTGTTCCTTGTGAGAGCCGTCACGTGGGTTGCGGCTGTCAGTTACGGTCAAGTGGTAAAACGGGCGCTTTTTGGAGCCGCCAAGGGCAAGACGGATTGTTAGCATGTGAACATCGTTCCTGTAGTCGGTGCTGCAAATCTAAATGCACAGCGGGCATAGGTGCCCGAAAGGCCGCATATTCTAAGGAATATCCGGACTTTTGCAAATGTCTTTTTCTGGCGCCTATCAGCGTGCCATTCAGATCTGCTATAGAGCCGTCGGTTAAAACGGCAAGTCAGCTCCCGCCAATGGCGGGTTTGCTGGAGATCCCACATCCGTGTGGGTCGGAGCAGAAGCGAACTTCTGCTCGAATTCTTTACATTTTCGGCATGCCGCCGCCGGGCAACATACCGCCCATGCCGCGCATCATCTTGGCCATTCCGCCTTTTGCGGAGAATTTCTTCATCATCTTCTGCATCTGCTTGTGCTGCTTGATCAAGCGACCGATGTCCTGCACCTGGGTGCCGGAACCCATGGCGATCCGACGTTTGCGCGAACCGCTGATCAGCTCAGGGTCGCGGCGCTCGGCCGGGGTCATGGAATTGATGATGGCTTCCATCTGCTTGAATTGCTTCTCTGCCGCGCCCTGGGCATTGCCCATTTGCGCCAGGTTCACGCCGCCGATGTTCGGCAGCTTGTCCATCAGGCCGCCGAGGCCGCCCATGTTTTTCATCTGTTGCAGCTGGTCGCGGAAGTCTTCGAGGTCGAAGCCCTTGCCCTTCTTCAGCTTTTTAGCAAGTTTGTCGGCCTTGTCCTTGTCGAGGGTCGCTTCCGCTTGCTCGATCAGGCTGAGCACGTCGCCCATGCCGAGGATACGCGAGGCGATCCGCTCAGGGTGGAACGGCTCGAGCGCTTCGCTCTTCTCGCCCATACCAATGAACTTGATCGGCTTGCCGGTAATCGCACGCACCGACAAGGCGGCACCGCCTCGAGCGTCGCCGTCGACCTTGGTCAGGATCACACCGGTCAGCGGCAGCGCATCACCAAAGGCCTTGGCGGTGTTGGCCGCATCCTGGCCGGTCATGGCGTCGACCACGAACAGAGTCTCTACCGGGTTGATCGCGGCATGCAGCGCCTTGATCTCGCCCATCATCTCTTCATCGATGTGCAGGCGACCGGCGGTATCGACGATGACCACGTCGATGAATTTCAGCTTGGCTTCTTTAATAGCCGCCTGGGCGATATCGACCGGCTTCTGGCTCAGGTCGGACGGGAAGAAGGTCACACCCACTTCGCCCGCGAGCATTTCCAGCTGTTTGATCGCGGCCGGACGGTAAACGTCCGCAGACACCACCATCACCGACTTCTTCTTGCGCTCTTTAAGGAAGCGCGCCAGTTTGCCGGCGGTGGTGGTTTTACCCGCACCTTGCAGGCCAGCCATCAGCACAACGGCTGGCGGCACGGCGCTGAGGTTCAAATCTTCGTTGGCCGCGCCCATCAGGCTTTCGAGTTCGGCCTGGACGATCTTCACAAAGGCCTGGCCCGGGGTCAGGCTGCGGGACACTTCAGTGCCGACCGCGCGCTCTTTGACCGAGTTGACGAAGTCCTTCACCACCGGCAAGGCGACGTCGGCTTCCAGCAACGCCATGCGCACTTCACGCAGGGTGTCTTTAATATTGTCCTCGGTCAGCTTGGCCTTGCCGGTGACATGGCGCAGCGTCTGCGAGAGACGGTCAGTCAGATTTTCAAACATGCGCGATCCTTTCAGGCCCTATTCATCGAAATGCATTGTTAGACCGAGGTAATGGCGGCCCAGGCTGTGGTAAATCGCTATTAAAAACAGCGCTCGGCGAGCCTGCGGCGTGGGCAGGTCGCGGATTATAGCGAAGACTGCCGCCATGCACACCCGCTGTCTGGCCTGAGAGTCTTTCGTGTTACGCAGGTGTATGCCAAACTCAGCGCCTTTCGGGCCTGCTTAACAGGATTTATGCTCCCTTTGTCACCCAGTTTGCTACCCAGCCTCGCCGCCGCCATCTTGTATGCCGCTGCGACCCTTTATCAGGGCACTCGTCTGGCCCAAGGCGCCAAGGCCGACAAACGCCTGTTGGTAGGCCTTGGCGTCCTTGCCCTGCTCGCCCACGCGGCCAGCCTGTTCACACACTTGATGACGCCGGTCGGCCTGGGCCTGGATTTTTTCAGCGCCGCCAGCCTGATTGCCGCCGCAGTGATCGCACTGACCCTGATGGCCTGCTACAGGATCCCGGTGGAGAACCTGCTGGTGCTGCTGTTCCCGCTCGGGGTGCTGACGGTGCTGCTGGCGCAATTCACGCCGACCGGCACCGTGCAGGTCATTGATGAAGAGCCGGGCATCCTCGCCCACATCCTGCTGTCGATCCTCGCCTACGGCATGTTCACCATCGCGGTGTTCCAGGCCTTGTTGCTACTGCTGCAAGACCACCAGCTCAAGCACAAGCACCCGTCCGGGCTGATCAAGAACTTCCCACCGTTGCAAACCATGGAAAGCCTGCTGTTCGGCTTCCTCTGGGCCGGCTGGACGCTGCTGTCGCTGTCGCTGATCTCCGGCTGGCTGTTCGTCGAGAACCTGTTCGCCCAGCATCTGGTGCACAAGACCCTGCTGGCGTGCCTGGCCTGGGTGGTGTTCAGCGTGCTGCTGTGGGGCCGCAACCGCCTCGGCTGGCGCGGGCACAAGGCGATCCGCTGGACCCTGGCCGGTTTCTGCCTGCTGATGCTGGCCTATTTCGGCAGCAAGCTGGTTCGCGAATACATCCTGCATATCTGACGGGCAGCCGACATGGACAACTTGCCCTTAGGGCCGATGCTTGCGGTAGTAGCCTTGCTGGTTTTATGGTCGGCGCTGTTTACCGCCATCGAAGCCGCCCAGCAACATTTGCTGGCCCTGCGACCTGGCACCCGCCAGGGTGACAAAGCCGCCGCCCGCCTGAATTTCCCGCGCAATAGCCTGATCCTCTGCAACACCTTGTGCCGCGCCGTGGTGGTGATTCTCTGCACCCTGCTGGCGATCTACGCGTGGGCGGAAAACGGCCCATGGCTCGGCTGGGTGATCTCCAGTGCGGTCCTGCTGGTGCTGGCCGACTATCTGCCCCGCGCCCTGGCCACTCGCCACCCGCAAACCATCCTCGGTTTCGGCAATACGTTGCTGAGCGTTCCGTTGAAAATCCTTTATCCGCTGGCTTGGCTGCTCAATGGCGTCAGCCTGTTGCTGCTGCGCCCATTTGCCCGCAAACCTGGCGTGGTCAAGAAGAGCGACGAGCCGCAGCCGGATCAGGACGACGAGCCGGAAGCCGAAATCCCCAACACCCGCGCACCGGGCATGCCAGGCATTCATGCCCTGGACAACATCACCGTGAATGACATCCTGGTGCCCCGCAGCGAAGTGGACGGCATCAACCTGGATGACTCGGTAGAGGAAATCATCGAGCAACTGCGGGTTTCCACGCGTACCCGGCTGCCGGTGTTCCACAGCGACATCAACCAGGTCGAAGCGGTGCTCAACACCCGGCAGATCCGCCACCTGCTACCGGACGCCAGCCTGACCAAGGAAGCGCTGCTGGAGGCCTGTCACGAGCCCTACTTCGTCCCGGAAAGCACACCGCTGCAACTGCAATTGCTGAACTTCCACAAGCAGCAGCGCCGCCTGGGCATGGTGGTGGATGAATATGGCGAAGTGCTGGGCATCGTGACCCTGGAAGACATTCTTGAAGAAATCGTCGGTGAGTTCGAAAACGAGCAGCATCTCGACAACCCGCACATCCAGCCCCAACTGGATGGCCGCTACGTGATCGACGGCGCCGCCTCGATTCGCGACCTGAACAAAACCCTCGGCTGGCACCTGCCCAGCGACGGCCCCAAGACCCTCAACGGCCTGGTCACCGAAGCACTGGAGACCATCCCGGATTGCGCCGTGTGCCTGAAAATCGGCCGCTATCGCCTGGAAATCCTCGAGACCGAGGACAACCGCGTCGCCAAGGTGCTGATCTGGCACACCAGCACAGTGCCGGTCGCCGCTTAAGCCCCTTGTTGGATCCGCAAACCCCTTCCTATAATCGGGCGGCTTACCCAAGCCCCGCCCGACCGCGTGCTACCCGCACTGAGCGCGTCCAGGCATCGTTTTACCGTGTCTGACCGGTGTTTGCTCCCATCCCGAGCCGCCCCGCGCACAACCCTGATCCATGGGTGTTCGACCAATAATAATCCGCGTCCAAACGCGCAATGACCGTCAGGGATACCTCAATGAGCACCACCTATAACGAGACGGCGACCGCCGCCCCGACCAATTCGACGGCCCGGGTCGCCACCGCGAGCATCATCGGCACCGCCATCGAGTTCTACGACTTCTATATCTATGCGACTGCCGCTGCCCTGGTGATCGGCCCGGTGTTCTTCCCGCAAACCTCCGGCACGGCGCAGATGCTTGCCTCGTTCCTGACCTTCGGTATCGCGTTTATCGCGCGGCCACTGGGTTCGGCGCTGTTTGGCCACTTTGGTGACCGGATTGGCCGTAAATCGACGTTGGTGGCGTCCCTGCTGCTGATGGGCGTGTGCACCACGCTGATTGGTTTGCTGCCCGGTTATGACAGCATCGGAGCCTGGGCGCCGATCCTGCTCTGCGTGCTGCGCTTTGGCCAAGGCCTCGGGCTTGGCGGCGAATGGGGCGGCGCGGCGTTGCTGGCGACCGAGAACGCACCGAAGGGCAAACGCGCCTGGTTCGGCATGTTCCCGCAACTGGGGCCATCGATAGGGTTCTTGGCAGCCAACGGGCTGTTCCTGATCCTGGCCATGAGCCTGAGCGACGAGCAATTCCGCAGCTGGGGCTGGCGCATTCCGTTCATCCTCAGCGCAGCGCTGGTGATGGTGGGTCTGTATGCGCGGCTCAAACTGCACGAAACGCCGGTGTTCGCGAACGCCGTAGCCAAGGAAGCTCCGGTGAAAGTGCCGCTGGTGGAACTGTTCAGTCAGCATTGGCTGCCGGTACTGCTGGGCGCGGCGTCGATGGTGGTGTGTTATGCGCTGTTCTATATCACCACGGCGTTTTCCCTGAGCTACGGCGTGTCCACGCTGGGCTATAGCCGTGAAACCTTCCTCGGGCTGCTGTGCTTCGCCGTGCTGTTCATGGGCGCGGCGACGCCGCTGGCGGCGTGGGCAAGCGACCGTTACGGGCGTAAGCCGGTGCTGATTGTGGGGGCGATTCTGACCATCCTCTCCGGCTTCACCATGGAACCGTTGCTCACCCACGGTTCAACCTGGGCCGTGGCATTGTTCCTGGCGCTGGAGCTGTTTTTGATGGGCGTGACGTTCGCCCCGATGGGCGCGATGCTGCCGGAACTGTTCCCGACCCGCGTGCGTTATACCGGTGCTTCGGCGGCGTATAACCTGGGCGGGATCGTGGGCGCATCGGCGGCACCGTTCTTCGCGACCAAACTGGTGGCGATGGGCGGTTTGAGTTATGTCGGCGGGTATGTGTCGGCGGCAGCGGTGATCAGCTTGATTGCTGTGCTGTGCCTGAAAGAGACGCGCAATAACGATTTGAATCGCGTTAGCTGATAAACCGCCATCGCGGGCAAGCCCGGCTCCCACATTTGGAATGCATTTCCCTGTGGGAGCCGGGCTTGCCCGCGATGGGCGCGACTCGATTACAGCTCTACAACAACCGCTTTCGAAGCACGGGTCGCTTTAGCCCGGGCAGCCTCAATCGACTCATCCCGCGCCAACGCCACGCCCATACGACGCTGACCGTTCACTTCCGGCTTGCCGAACAAACGCAACGCCGTATCCGGCTCGCTCAACGCAGCCCCCAGGTTGGCAAACGCCGTCTGGGTCGACTTGCCTTCCACCAGAATCACCGCCGAAGCCGAAGGCCCGAATTGACGGATCAACGGAATCGGCAGGCCGAGAATTGCCCGCGCATGCAGGGCGAACTGCGACAAGTCCTGGGAAATCAGGGTTACCAGGCCAGTGTCATGGGGGCGCGGCGACACTTCGCTGAACCAAACCTGATCGCCTTTGATAAACAGCTCGACGCCAAACAGACCACGACCACCCAATGCTTCGGTTACCGCCTTGGCAACGCGCTCGGATTCCGCCAGCGCAATCGGGCTCATGGCCTGTGGCTGCCAGGATTCCTGGTAGTCGCCCTTCTCCTGACGGTGACCGACAGGCGCGCAGAAGGTGGTGCCGCCAATGTGGCGCACGGTAAGCAGGGTGATTTCGTAGTCGAAGTCGATAAAGCCTTCGATGATCACGCGGCCCTTGCCGGCACGCCCGCCTTCCTGGGCGTAGTCCCAGGCTTTCTGCACGTCATCGGCACTGCGCAACAGGCTCTGGCCTTTGCCCGACGAACTCATCACCGGCTTGACCACGCACGGGAAGCCCAGGTCGGTGACGGCCTTGCTGTAGTCCTCGAAGGTGTCAGCGAAGTGGTACGGCGAGGTCGGCAGGTCCAGCTCTTCAGCGGCCAGGCGACGGATGCCCTCGCGGTTCATGGTCAGCAAGGTCGCGCGGGCGGTCGGGATCACGTTGAAGCCTTCGGCTTCCAGCTCAACCAGGGTCGCGGTGGCGATCGCTTCGATTTCCGGCACGATGAAGTGCGGCTTTTCGGCTTCGATCACGGCACGCAGGGCGGCGCCATCGAGCATGTTGATCACATGACTACGATGGGCAACCTGCATGGCCGGTGCGTTGGCGTAGCGATCCACGGCAATCACTTCAACGCCCAGGCGTTGCAGTTCGATTACCACTTCCTTGCCCAGCTCACCGCAGCCACACAGCATTACGCGGGTCGCGGTTGGCGACAATGGAGTTCCGATTCGGGTCATCTCAGGTCCTCAGGGGAGCGGATCATGTGGAGAAAGGCCGGCATTTTACATGAACTGTAAGGATTGGCTTCAGTTGGCGACGCGCTGCCGGCGCAAACGCCAGGCCATGGCCAGCCACACCACGGTGACGCCGGCGAACTTCGAGACCAGGGCAGTGCCGGCCACGGCAGGCGTGAGCGCGCCGATCAGGCCGAAAAAGATGAAGGTATCGAGGGGAATGCTGAGCGCCGAACTGATCCACAGGCGGTCGTGGAGCGGGCGCTTGGTGATGCTGAACACCAGCCAGTCAATGCATTCGGACACCGCGAACGCCGTGGCACTGGCCAGGGCGATGGACGGATCGGAGGTGATATAGGACAGCACCAGCGCCGCCAGCATGGCAATGATCGCGCCATGGCCGAAGCGGGTTTGCACCATGTCCCGCAGGACAAATACCAAGCCGCCCCAGGCAGACCAGATGACATCCAGGTGCGGAGCGGTGGAAAAGGCAAAGTTGATCAGCACGACGCTGCTGATGTAGGCGATCAGGAAGAACATGGGGCTAGGGACCTGTGAACAAGGGGCACAGGGTACTTCACATTTGGAAATATGTCGTCTGGGCAGGCCCTTTCGCGAGCAAGCCCGCTCCCACATTTTGAACGCATTCCTCCAAGATAAACGCAATCAAATGTGGGAGCGGGCTTGCTCGCGAAAACGGTCTATCAGGCGCCGGACTTCCCCGGAATCATCCACATGAGCCCACTCGCCTTCGCCCGCTCATGGCACAACCCCAGCACCACCCGGCGCTCGGCGTTGTCCATGCGACTCCAGCGGGTAATCTCTTCCACCGTGCGCTGGCATCCCGTGCAGATATCATCGTCATCCAGCGCGCAAATGCTCACGCAAGGCGACGCTACCGGCCGTTCAGATACGGTCATTCTTCCTGCTCAACCAGATCACGGGCATAACGCTGGGCGTTATGCACATAGTGCGCAGCGCTGGCCTCGAGCATTTTCTTCTGCACGTCGGTCAGCTCCCGCACCACTTTGCCCGGCGAGCCCACCACCAGCGAACCATCGGGAATCTCCTTGCCTTCGCCAATCAGCGAATTGGCGCCGATGATGCAGTGTTTGCCTATCTTCGCCCCGTTAAGAATCACCGCGTTGATGCCGATCAGGCTGTAATCGTCGACGGTGCAGCCATGCAACATGGCGTTATGGCCGATGGTCACGCCGGTGCCGAGGGTCAGCGGGTAACCCATGTCGGTGTGCATCACGCTGCCGTCCTGCACGTTGCTGTTCTTGCCGATCAGGATCAGTTCGTTGTCGCCGCGCAACACCGCGTTGAACCAGACGTTGGCGCCCTCTTCCAGCTTGACCTTGCCCACCAGCGTGGCATTGGGGGCCACCCAACTGTTGGGATGGGTTTCGACTCGGGCGTCGCCCAGGCGGTATTTCATAGGTGGATCCTCACGGCAGAAACGATGGCCATCTGGCTCTTAGGTATTGATGAAGCTTTTCGGCGGCCGATGCAGGCTGATGTCGGCATCGTCATAGAGCAAATTGATCAGCTCGACGATCATGATCGCCGTCAGGCCCCAGATCTTGTATTCGCCAAACCGGTAACTGGGCACGTACCAACTGCGGCCCTGGTAATCGATACGGTGGGTGTGTTCGCGGGGATCCTGGCGAAAAAACTCCAGGGGCACGCTGAACACAGCGGCGATCTCGGCGTCATTGGCCAGGTATTCAACGTAATCAGGGATAACGCCTACATAAGGCGTGACACGGATACCGTGCAGGGAAATCAGCGGGCTCAATGGGCCGATGACTTCCACCAGGCCCGGCGGCAGGCCGATTTCTTCTTCGGCTTCTCGCAGCGCGGTGAATATCAGGTCCGGGTCTTCCGGGTCGCGGCGCCCGCCAGGGAACGCCACTTCGCCGCCATGGGTCGACAGCCCGCTGGCGCGCAAGGTCAGGATCAGCTCGGGTTCGTCACTGCGGGTGATCGGCACCAGTACCGCCGCTTCCGGGAACCGACCGTCGGTCTCCAGCGTGTGGGGCGTATGATTGCTTACCCGGCGAAGTAGCTCGTCCAGCATGAGTCATCTCGGTCTGTTGGCTACCTTGCATCATGCACCAAACCGTGCGCACGCCCAACCCCAAAACCCTGGCCATGTCGCTAAACGACAACTTGCAGGCCATACCCGGTCACGCCAAGATAGGCGCACTCTCCAGGAACCCCAGCATGAACTTCTGCAGCCAGTGCGGTAAACCGGTCACCCAGCGCATTCCCGAAGGCGACGCACGCCTGCGTTATGTCTGCGATCACTGTCAGACCATTCACTACCAGAACCCCAATATCGTCGCCGGCACCGTGCCGGTGTGGGGCGCCCAGGTGCTGCTGTGCCGCCGCGCCATCGAGCCGCGCCTGGGTTTCTGGACCCTGCCTGCAGGTTTTATGGAGAACGGCGAGACCGTCGAACAGGCCGCCATGCGCGAAACCATGGAAGAAGCCTGCGCCCGGGTGCGCAACCTGAGCATCTATACCCTGATCGACGTGCCGCACATCAGCCAGGTGCACATCTTCTACCGTGCCGAACTGATCGACCTGGACTTTGCCGCAGGCCCCGAAAGCCTGGAAGTGCGCTTATTCGATGAAGCCGACATCCCTTGGTCCGAGCTGGCTTTCCGCACGGTCGGGCGTACCTTAGAATGCTTTTTTGCTGACCGCCGGCAACAGTCGTATCCGGTGCGCAGCGAGTCGGTGCCGCCGCTGACCCAGTTGGCCAAATAACAATCCAGGTGGCACGTAGTCTTTTCAGGGGATACCGTTTTAATGCGTTGGTTGCTTGCTCTGATCTGCCTGTCGTTTGCCACGCTGTCGCCAGCCTCCACCCAAGTGATCCTGGGGGGCAAACCCGTCGAAAAAATCCTGGTGCTCAAGTCCGCCCATCAGTTGCAACTGATCAACGACGGCAAGCCCCTCAGGACCTACCGCATTTCCCTGGGCAAGAACCCCAAGGGCACCAAGCTGATGGAAGGCGACCGCCGAACCCCGGAAGGCTTCTACTGGATCGACTGGCGCAAGACCAGCGACCGCTTCAACCTGGCCATGCACATTTCCTACCCCAACATCAGCGACTCCGCCCGCGCCCGCCGCGAAGGGGTCAAGCCCGGCAGCATGATCATGATCCACGGCACCCCCGACGCCGAGGACTACCCCGAAGAGCTGTTCCACACCCTGGACTGGACCGACGGCTGCATCGGCATGCGCAATGTCGACATGCGCGAAGTCTGGAACCTGGTCAAGGACGGCACGATGATCGAGATTCGTCCGTAATTTTTCCGCCGCTCGTAAAATAATTCAAAAAAAATTCCTGCCCCGCGCAGCGCTTGCCGGTGAATACCAGTTCACCCCGGCAAGCTGCGCGCTTCTGCCCGACAGAAAGACCTCTCTAATACCACTTGAACTGGCGCACTATTAAGGCGCCCGTAAACGCTCGCCTGCACCGTTTTCGCTGCATTGACATGGTATTTAAGTGGTATTAGCTTGCGATCACTACCGGGCGACAACACTCCAATAACCGCATCGGAAACCGACACGATGAACCCCATCCTGGCCCTGCGCCCCGACGATAAACAATCGACGCCGCTGTACCTGCAACTGGCCCGTAACCTTGAAGCCGCGATTCATGCCGGCCAATGGAAATCCGAGCAGGCATTGCCGTCGGAACGCGCCCTCAGCGAGCAACTGAGCATTTCCCGAGTGACCGCCCGCAAGGCGCTGGAAGTACTCTTCGAACAAGGCCTGATCCGTCGCAGCCAAGGCTCCGGAACCTTCATCACTCCGCGCCTTGAACAGCCGTTGTCGCGCCTCTCGGGCTTCAGCGAAATGCTCCGTCTCAAGGGCTTTGTGCCGACGTCCCAGTGGCTCGAGCGCGACATCACCCCGCCGACCCATGAAGAGCTGATCCGCCTGGGCCTGTCGCCGAGTGACAAGGTCGCGCGCCTCAAGCGTTTGCGTAAGGCCGACGACACAGTGATGGCGATTGAAATGACCGCCATGCCCGCCTCCGTCCTCCCCCACCCGCAGGCCATCGGCAACTCGCTGTACGAATACCTGGAAAGCATCGGCAAGCCCATCGTGCGCGCCCTGCAACACATCCAGGCGATCAACGCCTCGGACGAGTTCGCAGCCCTGGTTGGCATCGCCCCCGGCACCGCCATGCTGCTGATGACCCGGGTGGGCTACACCGCCGACAACACCCCGATTGAAATCACCGACACCTATTGCCGCAACGACTACTACGACTTCGTCGCAGAACTGCGCCGCCACGACTATTCCGCTGAACTGCGAATTTAGAGAACTGCCCATGTCCGAAGACAACATTCTTACGCCCAACGGCTGGATTCGCGGCCGCCTGGTGCACCAGCACGGCAAGGTCACTGCCGTTGAAGGCAGCCCGTGCGACCCGGCAGACAACGACCTGCCGTATTTGCTGCCAGGCTTTATCGACCTGCATGTGCACGGCGGTGGCGGCAAAGACATCATGGAAGGCACCGACGCCTTCCACACCATCACTCGCACCCACGTGCGGTTTGGCACCACCTCGCTGCTGGCCACCACCATGACCGCGCCGGTGGACGAAATCACCCGTGTGCTCGGCGAGATCGGCACCTATTGCGAAAACCGCCCAACCGGCACCGCCCGTGTGCTCGGCGTGCACCTGGAAGGCCCCTACATCAATCCGGGAAAACTCGGCGCACAACCGAACTTCGCCCACACCGCCTTGATGGCCGAAGTCGAAGAATACCTGCGCCTGGCGCCGATCCGGGTGATCACCATTGCTCCGGAAATCGCCGGCCATGACGGACTGATCCGCGCCCTCAGCGAACGCGGCGTGCGCATGCAGATCGGACACACCCTGGGCAGCTACGAAGAAGGCGTCGCCGCCCTCGCCGCCGGCGCCACCAGCTTTACCCATTTGTATAACGCCATGAGCCCGCTGCATCACCGTGAGCCCGGCATCGTCGGCGCGGCCCTGGCCCACGCCAAATACGCTGAGCTGATTCCCGACCTGCTGCACGTGCACCCCGGCGCCATGCGCGTGGCCCTGCGTTCGATCCCGTGCCTGTACTGCGTCACCGATTCCACCGCCGCCGCCGGCATGCCCGACGGTGAATACAAGCTGGGCAGCCACACCGTGACCAAGTGCCTGGGCGGCGTACGCCTGGCCGATGGAACGCTGGCCGGCAGCACCCTGACCATGGACCAGGCACTGCGCAACCTGGTGAAGATCGGCCTGCCGATCAGCGAAGCCTCACAACGCCTGTCGCAATTTCCTGCGGACTACCTGGGCCTCGAAGAACGCGGTCGCCTGCAGCCCGGCAGCTTTGCCGACTGCGTGCGCCTGGACCGCTCCCTGCACCTCACCGACGTAGTGGTCGAAGGAGAAACCATTGACTTCAAAAATGCTTGAAGAGGCCCTGGCCTCCTGCGAGGCCGTCGAGGCTCAACTGCAACGCCTGGACCCATTGCTGGAGGAAGTCGCCGGCCGCCTGCGTCGCCAGCCGCCGCAAGTGGCAATGACCATTGCTCGCGGCAGCTCGGACCACGCCGCCAGTTACTTCGCCTACCTGACCATGCAACACCTGGGGATTCCGGTGGCGTCGTTGCCGATGTCGGTGGTGACCATGCTGCAATCGCCGCTCAAAGTCAGCGGGCAAGTGGCGTTCGGTTTCTCCCAGTCGGGGCAAAGCCCGGACCTGGTCAACAGCCTGCGCCTGCTGCGCAAGCGCGGCGCCTTGAGCATCTCGATGGTCAACGCCGAAGACTCACCGCTGGAAGCCGCCTGCGAATTCCACGTACCGCTGTGCGCCGGACCGGAACGCAGCGTCGCCGCCACCAAAAGCTTTATCGCCACCCTGAGCGCCAGCGCCCAATTGATCGGCCACTGGAATCAGGAAGACGAGTTACTTCAAGCCTGTAAGGCATTGCCCGAAGGCTTGCGTGAAGCCGCCAAGCAAGACTGGAGCGTGGCCATCGAAGCCCTGCGCGGCTGCCAGCAACTGATGGTGATCGGCCGTGGCGCCGGTTTTGCCATTGCCCAGGAAGCCGCGCTCAAGCTCAAGGAAACCTCGGCGATCCAGGCCGAAGCCTTCAGCAGCGCCGAAGTGCGCCATGGCCCGATGGCCCTGATCGATGACAACTACCCGCTGCTGGTCTTCGCCCCCCGTGGCGCCGAACAAGCCGGCCTGCTGAGCCTGGCCGCCGACATGCGCCAGCGCGGTGCCCGCGTGTTGCTGGCCGCTCCCGATGACATCGCCGAACGCGACCTGACCCTGAGCCGCGCCGAACACCCGGCCCTGGACCCGATCCTGGCGATCCAGAGTTTCTACGTGATGGCTGCCGGTTTGGCAGAGGCCCGGGGCATGGACCCGGACCAACCGCGTCACTTGAGCAAAGTGACCCGTACCCACTGAGTTGATTGCAGCGATTTCCTGATGAGTACCGTGCCCATGTCCCACAATAATAAAGACCTTACCCTCAGCGCTCCCCTCAGTGGGCCGGTGCTGACCCTGGGCAACGTTCCCGACGAAGTGTTCGCCAGTGGCGCCATGGGCGACGGCATTGCCATCGACCCGCTCAACGATTGCCTGCACGCGCCGTGCGACGGCGTGATCATCCACGTCGCCCGCACCGGGCACGCGCTGACCATTCGCGCCGATAACGGTGCCGAACTGCTGATGCACGTGGGCATCGACACAGTGGAATTGAATGGCGAAGGCTTTGCGCTGCTGGTCAAGCAAGGGGCGCGAGTCAGCAAGGGCCAGGCACTGGTGCAGTTTGATCTGGATCTGATTGCGCGGCAGTGCAAAAGCCTGGTCAGCCTGATCATCCTGACCAACAGCGAGTTGTTTGAGCTACGGCCGATCACCTTGAAAACAGTGAAGGTCGGCGAGCCGCTGCTGCATGTGGTTGCGCGGTTGGCCGGTGCGGCGAAAGTGATTGATGAGTCTGTCGCCGAAGCCAGCGCGACTATTCGCATCACCCATCGTGGCGGGTTGCACGCGCGCCCTGCCGCCTTGATCCGCAAGACCGCACAGGCATTCAGCAGCCAGTCGCAGCTGCATTTCGCCGGCAAGTCGGCCTCGTGCGACAGCTTGATCGGCTTGATGGGACTGGGGATTGGTGAGCAGGACGAGGTACAGGTCACTTGTCGCGGCAAGGATTGTGAAGCGGCGCTGCAAGCACTGATCGCCGCGCTGTCGGTGGCCGTCAGCGAAGAACATCACGCCCCAGTGGCCGCAGCCCCGCGACGCGAAAATACCGAAGCCGGGGTGCTGCAGGGCGTCTGCGCAGCACCGGGTTTGGTCTGCGGCCCGCTGTTCCGCCTGAACGGAATCGAGCTGCCGGCGGACCCGGGCAACAACGTGCCGGATGAACAATTGCAGCACCTGGACAGTGCCCTGGAACAGGTGCGCAGCGAAATCCGCCACACCCTGGACCAGGCCCGCCAGCGCAAGGATGTGGAAGAAGAAGAGATCTTCGCCGCCCACCTGGCATTGCTGGAAGACCCGACGCTGCTGGAAGCCGCCACCACCGCCATCGAACATGGCAGTGCCGCCACTCACGCCTGGCGCGATGCAATCCAGGCCCAATGCGCAGTGCTGCTCGCCCTTGGCAAACCACTGTTCGCCGAACGCGCCAACGACCTGCGGGACTTGCAACAACGCGTGCTGCGGGCGCTGCTGGGCGAGGCCTGGCACTTCGAGTTGCCGGCCGGCGCGATCGTCTCGGCCCATGAATTGACCCCGTCGGACCTGCTGCAACTGAGCAAGCAAAACGCCGCCGGCATCTGCATGGCCGAAGGCGGCGCGACTTCTCATGTGGCGATTCTGGCACGGGGCAAAGGCCTGCCGTGTGTGGTCGCGTTGGGCGAGCAAGTGCTGGAGGTGCCACAGGGTCAACGGGTGGTGCTGGACGCCGCCAACGGTCGACTGGAACTGACACCGGATGATGCACGCCACGCTCAGGTTCATCAGTTGCGCGATGCACAGAAACTGCGGCGCCAACAACAGCACGCGGAGGCTCAAGGCACTGCCAGCACTCAGGATGGCGTGCGAATTGAAGTGGCCGCGAATGTCGCCTCCAGCGCCGAAGCCCAGTTAGCCTTCGAGAATGGCGCCGATGGCGTCGGCCTGCTGCGTACCGAATTCCTCTTTGTTGATCGCCGCACTGCGCCTGACGAGCAAGAGCAGCGCCAGGCCTACCAGGCCGTGCTGGATGCCTTGGGTGACAAGTCCGTGATCATCCGCACCATCGACGTCGGCGGCGACAAGCAACTCGACTACCTGCCGCTGCCGTTCGAGACCAACCCGGTGCTGGGCCTGCGGGGCATTCGCATGGCGCAAGTGCGTCCGGAAGTGCTGGACCAGCAACTGCGTGCGCTGCTGCAAGTCTCGCCACTGGAACGCTGCCGGATCCTGCTGCCGATGGTCAGCGAAGTCGACGAACTGCTGCACATCCGCCAGCGCCTCGATGAACTGTGCGCCGAGCTGGAACTGACCCAGCGCCCGGAGCTGGGCGTGATGATCGAAGTCCCCGCCGCCGCGCTGATGGCTGAGCAACTGGCCGAGCACGCGGACTTTCTGTCCATCGGCACCAATGACCTGTCCCAGTACACCCTCGCCATGGACCGCGACCACGCCGGCCTCGCCGCCCGGGTCGATGCCATGCACCCGGCGCTGCTGCGGCTGATCGCCCAGACGTGCATCGGTGCGGCCAAGCATGGGCGCTGGGTCGGTGTGTGCGGGGCGTTGGCGTCCGACCCGCTGGCCACGCCGGTGCTGATCGGTCTGGGCATCAGCGAGCTGTCCGTCAGCCCGCCGCAAATCGGAGAAATCAAGGACCGTGTCCGTCACCTGGACGCCGCCCAATGCCGGCAACTGAGCCAAAGCCTGCTTAACCTGAGCAGCGCCAAAGCCGTTCGCCAAGCCTGTCAACACCACTGGCCGCTGAGCTGAAAACAACAAAAATAGGGAGACACGCCGTGTATCAACATTTTATCGAAGGGCTGCAACGCCTGGGCCGTGCGCTGATGCTGCCGATCGCGATTTTGCCGATCGCCGGCCTCCTGCTGCGACTGGGCGACACCGACTTGCTGAACATCGCGGTGATGCACGACGCCGGGCAGGCGATCTTCGCCAACCTGGCGCTGATCTTCGCCATCGGGATTGCCGTGGGTTTTGCCCGCGACAACAACGGCACGGCGGGCCTGGCGGGTGCCATTGGGTACCTGGTGATGGTCTCCACCCTCAAGGTGATGGACGCCAGCATCAACATGGGCATGCTTGCGGGGATCGCCAGCGGCTTGATGGCCGGTGCGCTGTATAACCGCTTCAAGGACATCAAACTGCCGGAGTACCTGGCGTTCTTTGGTGGGCGACGGTTTGTACCGATCGTCACCGGGTTCTCGGCGGTGGCGCTGGGGGTGATCTTTGGTTTGATCTGGCCACCGATCCAGCACGGCATCAACAGCTTCGGCGTACTGCTGATGGAAAGCGGCAGCTTTGGCGCGTTCGTGTTTGGCGTGTTCAACCGCCTGCTGATCGTCACCGGCTTGCACCATATCCTCAACAACATGGCCTGGTTTGTGTTCGGCAGCTTCACGGATCCGGTGACCGGCGCGGTAGTGACCGGCGACCTGACCCGCTACTTTGCCGGCGACCCGAAAGGCGGCCAGTTCATGACCGGCATGTTCCCGGTGATGCTGTTCGGCCTGCCGGCGGCGTGCCTGGCGATGTACCGCAATGCCCTGCCGGAGCGGCGCAAGATCATGGGCGGGATTTTCCTGTCGATGGCGTTGACCTCGTTCCTGACCGGGGTCACCGAGCCGATCGAATTCGCCTTCATGTTCCTCGCGCCATTCCTGTATCTGATCCATGCGCTACTGACCGGCTTGTCGATGGCGGTCACCAACATGCTCAACATTCACCTGGGCTTTACCTTCTCCGGCGGGTTTATCGACATGGTGCTGGGTTGGGGTAAATCCACCAACGGCTGGCTGGTGTTCCCGGTTGGGCTGGCGTATGCGGTGATCTACTACAGCGTGTTCAATTACTGCATCCGTCGCTTCAATTTGAAGACGCCGGGGCGTGAGGATATTCAGGTCGCGCAGGCCGAGGCCATGACCGATAACCAGCGGGCCGGAGCTTACATTCGAGCGCTGGGTGGTGCGGAGAATCTGCTGAGTGTAGGTGCTTGCACGACGCGTCTGCGGCTGGACATGGTGGATCGCAACAAGGCGGTAGATGCCGAGCTGAAAGCACTGGGTGCCATGGCGGTGGTTCGGCCGGGCAATGGCGGAAGTTTGCAGGTAGTGGTCGGGCCGATGGCAGACAGCATTGCCGATGAGATTCGCTTGGCGATGCCTTCGTATGTTGCGGCGCCTGCGGTGGTGGTAGCGCCTGTTGAGAAGAGCACACCGGTGAATGTGCATGAGGCCGAGAAATGGCTGAGTGCGCTGGGCGGTCGGGCCAATGTCTTGCAACTGGATGCGGTGGCAATGACGCGGCTGCGGGTGGAGCTGGAGGATGGTTCGGTGTTGTCGGAATCCCAACTGACTGCGCTGGGTTGCCAGGGGGTTAGCCAGCTTGAGAGTGGGGTTTGGCACTTGCTGATTGGTGACAAGGCTTCGGGGTTGGGTGAGGCGTTGGAGCGGTTGGTCAGTGGCCGTGAGGTTGGGGTAAAAGCCTGAATCTTTACTGAGCATCAGGGCCTCTTCGCGAGCAAGCCCGCTCCCACATTTTGATCGGTGCCCGTCATGGCAACGCGGTCAAATGTGGGAGCGGGCTTGCTCGCGAATGGCCCTCACAGGCGCCGAATTACTCAGGCTCAGGCACCTCATACAAGTCCAGTATCCGATCCACCATCATTTGAATCCCCTCCAGCATCCGACAAATCCCCAGCGCCACATCACGGTGAGAACCGTCGACTTCAAACGCCAGATGAACCTTCAGCGCCTGCACTGAGGCAAGATCCTGAGAGGCGTTGGCCAGCAGGGTTTCGCTATCCAGATTAGGTACAAGGGTGAATAACTGATCGGCAGGTTGACTCGTCGCCTGACGGGCTGCAGCTTGAAGCGAGGCTATGGAAGATGAAGTGTTTTCGTTGACCATCGTAAAACTCCGAGAAGAATACGCTCCTAGTGATGTTTACGAGCTTGCAGTCCCGGTCACTGAATTGGCAGCGATGAGGCCCTGACAGGCAACAAAAAACCCGCTGACCAAACTGGCCCAGCGGGTTTCTTGTTTTGCAGCCGACGGATCAAAAATCCGCCAACTGCCATACCTCATACGCCGGTGTCTCATACGGATGGCTCAGTTTCAACGCAGCCACGACAGCCACGATCAATTCATCCGCCACCACCAGCTCAACCTTCCATTCTTCAACCACTTCAACCTGCCCTACCTGCCCGATAAACGGCTGGCTGCCGTCCATCGCGCGGAATTGGCCCTGGCCCAGTACCTGCCAGGCGCAGCTGTCGTAGTGGCCGATACGCCCGCCGCCGGCTGCGAAGACGGCGGTTTTCACCGTCTCCACATGGCTGTCGGGCACAAAGAAGCTGAGCTTGTACACCGTCTTAGTTCACCCAGACGCGAGCGTTACGGAACATGCGCATCCACGCGCCGTCTTCGTTCCACTCTTCCGGGCGCCACGAGTTCTGCACGGCGCGGAACACACGCTCCGGGTGCGGCATCATGATGGTGACGCGACCGTCGCGGCTGGTGAGGCCAGTAATCCCGCGCGGCGAGCCGTTCGGGTTGGCCGGGTAGCCTTCGGTGACCTTGCCGTGGTTGTCGACGAAACGCAGGGCCACGGTACCGGACAGGTCGGCTTCCAGCAGTGCTTCTTCGCTGGCGAACTCGGCATGGCCTTCACCGTGGGCGATGGCGATTGGCATGCGCGAACCGGCCATGCCCTGCAGGAAGATCGAGTTGGATTCCTGCACCTGAACCATCGCAACCCGGGCTTCGAACTGCTCGGAACGGTTACGCACGAAGTGCGGCCAGAACTCGCTGCCCGGGATCAGTTCGCTGAGGTTGGACATCATCTGGCAACCGTTGCACACACCCAGGGTGAAGCTGTCGTTACGCTCGAAGAAACCCTGGAACGCGTCGCGGGCACGGCTGTTGAACAGGGCCGATTTGGCCCAGCCTTCACCGGCACCCAGTACGTCGCCGTAGGAGAAACCGCCGCAGGCCACGAGGCCTTTGAACTCGTTGAGGTCAACGCGACCGGCGAGGATGTCGCTCATGTGCACGTCGATCGCATTGAAGCCGGCACGGTCGAACGCCGCCGCCATTTCCACCTGGCCGTTGACGCCCTGCTCACGCAGTACGGCAACTTGTGGGCGGATGCCTTTCTTGATGTAAGGCGCGGCGATGTCGTGGTTGACGTCGAAGCTGAGCTTGGTGCTCAGGCCCGGGTTGTCTTCTTCCAGGATGACGTCGAATTCCTGCTCGGCGCAGTCGGCGTTGTCACGCAGGCGCTGGATCTGGTAGCTGGTCTCGGCCCACTGGCGTTGCAGCAAGCGGCGCTGGCCTTCAAACACGGTTTCGCCGTTGAAGACGATGTTGATTTCACCGTTGTTGATCGGCTGGCCAACCACGGCCACGCAGTCACCCAGGCCAGCAGCGCTGAACTGTGCGAGTACGTCTGGCGTTGCGTCCTGGCGAACCTGGATCACGGCGCCCAGTTCTTCGTTGAACAGGATTGCCGCGATATCGGCGGAAGTTTCTGCCAGGCCATCGAGGTTCAGGTTCAGGCCGCAGTGACCGGCGAAGGCCATCTCCACGGCGCTGGTCAGCAAACCACCGTCGGAACGGTCGTGGTAAGCCAGCAGGTGACCGTCGGCGTTCAAGCCCTGGATCACGGCAAAGAAGGCTTTCAGGTCTTCGGCGTCGTCGACGTCCGGGGCCTGTTTGCCGAGCTTGCCGTGCACCTGGGCGAGGATCGAGGCCCCCATGCGGTTCTGGCCATGACCGAGGTCGATCAGGATCAGGTCGGTGGTGCCCTTGTCCATGCGCAGTTGCGGGGTCAGGGTCTGGCGGATGTCGGTGACCGGCGCAAAGCCGGTGACGATCAGCGACAGCGGCGAGGTGACGCTCTTGTCCACGCCTTCATCGTTCCAGCGGGTGGCCATGGACATGGAGTCCTTGCCCACCGGAATGGTAATGCCCAGCTCAGGGCACAGCTCCATGCCGACCGCTTTCACGGTGTCGTACAGACGCGCATCTTCACCCGGGTGACCGGCAGCGGACATCCAGTTGGCCGACAGTTTGATGTCGGAGATCTTGGCGATTCGCGACGCTGCGATGTTGGTCAGGGTTTCGCCGATGGCCATGCGGCCCGACGCCGGAGCGTCCAGCAGCGCCAGCGGAGTGCGCTCGCCCATGGCCATCGCTTCACCGGTGTACACGTCGAAGCTGGTGGCGGTAACGGCAACGTCAGCCACTGGAACCTGCCACGGGCCGACCATCTGATCACGGGCAACCAGACCGGTAATGGTGCGGTCGCCGATGGTGATCAGGAAGCTTTTGCTGGCAACGGCCGGGTGGTGCAGGACGCGCTCCACGCAGTCGGCGATGGCCAGGGTCGACGGATCAAAATCGTCGCCCAGTTCGTTTTCACGCACGGCCGAACGGTGCATGCGCGGGGCTTTGCCCAGCAGCACTTCCAGCGGCATGTCCACCGGGCTGTTGCCGAAGTGGCTGTCGGTGACCGTCAGTTGCGGCTCGGCAGTGGCTTCGCCGACCACGGCAAACGGGCAGCGCTCGCGCTCGCAGATCGCCTGGAAGCGTTCGAAGTCGGCAGGGCCGACGGCCAGGACGTAACGCTCCTGGGATTCGTTGCTCCAGATTTCGTGCGGGGCCATGCCCGGCTCGTCGTTTGGAATGTTGCGCAGTTCGAAACGGCCGCCACGGTCGCCATCGTTGACCAGTTCCGGGAAGGCGTTGGACAAACCACCCGCGCCGACGTCGTGGATGAAGCTGATGGGGTTCTTGTCACCCAACTGCCAGCAACGGTCGATGACTTCCTGGCAACGGCGCTCCATCTCAGGGTTTTCACGCTGAACGGAAGCGAAGTCCAGGTCGGCCGAGCTGGTGCCGGTAGCCATGGAGGAAGCGGCGCCGCCGCCCAGGCCGATCAGCATCGCCGGGCCACCGAGGACGATCAGCTTGGAGCCGACCAGAATCTCGCCTTTCTGTACGTGCTCGGCGCGGATGTTGCCCATGCCGCCGGCCAACATGATCGGCTTGTGGTAACCGCGCACTTCATCGCCACGCGGAGTGGTGATGGACTGTTCGAAAGTACGGAAGTAGCCGGTCAGGGCCGGACGCCCGAATTCGTTGTTGAACGCAGCGCCGCCCAGCGGGCCTTCGATCATGATGTCCAGCGCAGTGACGATGCGCTCAGGCTTGCCGTACGGCACTTCCCACGGCTGCTCGAAGCCCGGGATCTGCAGGTTGGACACGGTGAAGCCGGTGAGGCCAGCCTTTGGCTTGGCACCACGACCGGTTGCACCTTCGTCGCGAATCTCGCCGCCGGAACCGGTGGCTGCACCCGGGAACGGGGCAATCGCGGTCGGGTGGTTGTGGGTCTCGACTTTCATCAGGATGTGCACCGGCTCCTGCACCGCGCCGTACTGGCGGGTCTCAGGGTCCGGGAAGAAACGGCCGGCGACGGAGCCGACGATGACCGAGGCGTTGTCCTTATACGCCGACAGAACGCCTTCGCTGTGCATCACGTAGGTGTTCTTGATCATGCCGAACAGGCTTTTTTCCTGGCTCTGGCCGTCGATGTCCCAACTGGCGTTGAAGATCTTGTGACGGCAGTGCTCGGAGTTCGCCTGGGCGAACATCATCAGTTCGATGTCGTGGGGATTGCGCTTCAGGCCGATGAACGCGTTGACCAGGTAGTCAATTTCGTCTTCGGCCAGGGCCAGGCCCAATTCGGTGTTGGCGGTTTCCAGGGCGGCGCGACCACCACCGAGCACGTCAATCGCGGTCAGCGGCTTGGGCTCGGCGTGGCTGAACAGACCGGCGGCCTGTTCCAGCTGGCCCACGATGATCTGGGTCATGCGGTCGTGCAGGCTGCTGGCGATCAGCTCGGCCTCGGCCTCGCTGAACTGGCCGGCTACATAGAAGGCGATCCCGCGTTCCAGGCGCTGGATTTTTTCCAGGCCGCAGTTGCGGGCGATGTCGCTGGCCTTGCTCGACCAGGGCGAGATGGTGCCGAACCGTGGCAAAACCAGGAACAAGCGGCCCGCAGGCTCTTGAACTGGAACGCTGGGACCGTACTTCAGAAGGCGCGCCAGCACTTGCTGTTCGTCGGCGGTCAAAACGCCGGTAACGTCGGCGAAGTGAGCAAATTCAGCATACAAGCCACTGACAGAAGGTACCTTCTGGCTCAGTTGCTCAAGGAGTTTGCTGTGGCGAAAGGCAGAAAGGGCAGGAGCGCCGCGCAGGATCAACATCTTCGGGACAGCCTCGGGAAGGGGGTGTGCTTTGAGGCCGTGCATTCTAGCGTAAACCGTCGCCAACGGCACCCGAAACGGCACCTATGGCCGCTGCCGGACGTCAGTTGGCATAAATCGCACGATATCAGAGGGCCATCCAGGCTATTCCGGGCAGTTATTTTAACCGTCACAATCGGCTGCCAAGCCCCGTTTCTGCGGCCTGCAGCCAAGGTTTACGGGCGCTAGCAGACAAGTGCCCCGCTGTCGAGATATGGCGCCGAGGGTCCTTTGCGTATACTGCGCAGATGTTCTCCCCTACTGCTTTACGCCCGCGATGCGCCAAATGGCTCTTCGTCACCGGACTCTTCCTGCTGCTCAGCGCGTGTGTGGATAAACCCAACACGCTCGAGCGAATCAAGGAGGATGGCGTATTGCGGGTGGTCACCCGAAACAGCCCGGCCACTTATTTCCAGGACCGTAACGGCGAAACCGGATTCGAATACGAACTGGTGAAGCGTTTCGCCGACGAGCTGGGGGTAAAGCTGGAGATCGAGACCGCTGACAACCTGGATGACCTGTTCTCACAGATCGGCAAGCCCAACGGCCCGGTACTGGCCGCCGCCGGTCTGGTCAGCAGTGAGCCGCGCCGCCAGCAAGTGCGTTTCTCCCATCCGTATCTGGAAGTCACCCCGCAGATCATCTACCGCAACGGCCAGTCCCGCCCGACCACCGCAGCAGACCTGGTGGGCAAGAAGATCATGGTGCTCAAGGGCAGCACCCACGCCGAACAACTGGCGCAGTTGAAAAAGCAATTTCCCGGAATTGAATACGAAGAATCCGATGCCGTTGAGGTGGTCGACCTGTTGCGCATGGTGGACGAAGGGCAAATTGACCTGACCCTGGTGGACTCCAACGAAGTGGCGATGAACCAGGTGTACTTCCCCAACGTGCGGGTGGCCTTTGACCTCGGTGATGCCAGCCATCAAGCCTGGGCGGTCGCCTCCGGCGAAGACAACAGCCTGCTCAACGAGGTGAACAGCTACCTCGACAAGGTCGAAAAGAACGGCACCCTCCAGCGTCTGAAAGATCGCTATTACGGGCACGTGGATGTACTCGGCTACATGGGCGCCTACACCTTCGCCCAGCATTTGCAGCAGCGCCTGCCCAAGTACGAGAAACACTTCCGCGCCTATGCCAAGGAAGAAAAGGTCGACTGGCGACTGCTGGCGGCCATCGGCTACCAGGAATCACTCTGGCAGCCGGCGGTGACCTCCAAGACCGGCGTGCGCGGCCTGATGATGCTGACCCAGAACACAGCGCAGGCCATGGGCGTGTCCAACCGCCTGGACGCCAAGCAGAGCATCATGGGCGGCGCCAAGTACCTGGCCAAGATCAAGGATGAACTGGACGACAAGATTGCCGAGCCGGACCGCACCTGGTTTGCCCTGGCGGCGTACAACGTCGGCACCGGTCACTTGGATGACGCGCGCAAGCTGGCCGAAAAGGAAGGCCTGAACCCGAACAAGTGGCTGGACGTGAAGAAAATGCTGCCACGCCTGTCGCAGAAGCAGTGGTACAGCAAGACGCGGTATGGGTATGCGCGTGGCGGTGAGCCCGTGCACTTTGTGGCGAACATCCGGCGTTACTACGACATTTTGACGTGGGTGACGCAGCCGCAGCTGGAAGGCAATCAGGTGGTGGAAGGCAACCTGCATGTGCCGGGTGTGGACAAGACCAAACCGACTGAAGAAACTCCGCAGCTCTAATCCCCCGATTCTCCAAACACCACAAAACCAATGTGGGAGCGGGCTTGCTCGCGAATGCGGTATGTCAGCCGGCAAATGCATTAACTGACACACCGCATTCGCGAGCAAGCCCGCTCCCACATTTGATCTCCGTTGATTTATAGAGCGGTGTTCAGGCCGGTAAGCAAGTGCACTACCCCACCCGCCAACACCATCACGCCCGGCACGCCTGCCACCTTCAACGCGTTCGCATCCAACCGCCCCGCATCCTTCAATTGCACCCGCACCCGGGTCAGTGCCACCCGCTGCTGCGACGTGAGATTCTCCGCGCCGCCCAGCGCATTCAGCACCGCCGGCGCCAGCGCTGTTTCGCCCGCTGACGCAACAACCGCCTGTGGCGTTTCAAGCACCAGATCCGGCGTCAGGGCCTTCCAGAACGCCCGCTGAAATTTCTCGAACATGTCAGTGCTCCACAACCAATGAGGTTTCAACGGTAGCCGCGTGGTAAAGGCGCAACGCGTCACGTACCTGCGCCGCTTCTTCCAGGCCGAGCACCTGGCGAGCGATGGATTGGCAGTCCGCCAGGTCCAGCTCGCGCACGGTGGCCTTGATGGTCGGGATCAGCGGCACGCTGACCGACAACTCATCCACCCCCAACCCGATCAGCACCGGCACCGCCAGCGCTTCAGACGCCAACGCCCCGCACACGCCGACCCACTTGCCATGGGCATGGGCCGCCTTGACGGTGCTGGCGATCAGGCGCAGCACCGCGGGGTGAAAGCTGTCAGCCTGGCTGGCGAGCCGCGGGTGATCGCGGTCCATCGCCAGGGTGTATTGGGTCAGGTCGTTGGTGCCGATGGAGAAGAAATCCACCTCCGGCGCAAACAGATCGGCCATCAACGCCGCCGACGGCACTTCGATCATGATTCCCAGCTTCGGCAACTCCGTCAGCCCCAGGACCAACGCTTCCTCTTCAAGAATCTTCCGCGCCAGGCGCAATTCCGAAAGCAGGCTGACCATCGGCAACATGATGTGCAGACGGGCGAAACCGGCACTGGCGAGAATCGCGCGGAATTGTTCGCGCAGCAGTTCCGGGCGCTCCAGGCACAGGCGAATCCCGCGCAGGCCGAGGAACGGGTTGGTCTCGCTGTCCATTGGCACATAGGCCAGCGGCTTGTCGCCACCGACATCCAGGGTGCGCACGACCAGATTGCGTTCGGGGCCCAACGCACGGGCGATGGCGCTGTAGGTGCCCGCCTGTTCTTCGGGGCTCGGCGCGCGGTTGCGGTCCAGATACAGGAACTCGGAACGCAGCAAACCGACGCCTTCGCCCCCCAGGGACAACGCCTGCTCCACCTCCTGCAACGACGCGACGTTGGCCGTCACTTCGACGTGATGACCGTCGCGAGTGGTGGCGGGCAATGAAGCCTGTTCCACTTCCCGCTGGCGGCGAAGCACGTGCTGTTGGCGGGTGACTTGCAGCTGCTCGATCTCGGCCAGGTCCGGGTTCAGGTGCAGCTCGCCTTTGTCGGCATCCAGCAGCACTTGTTTACCGTTGACCAACTCCAGCACCTGCGCCGGCACGCCGCAGATGGCCGGCAAACCAAGGGCGCGGGCAAGGATAGCGACGTGGCTGGTAGCGCCACCGCCCACCGTGACGAAGCCCAACACCCTGCGGGTGTCGAGGCTGGCAGTTTGCGAAGGCGTCAGTTGCTCGGCAATCAGGATCGCCTGCTCCGGTAAATCCCAGGCGCGGTCCTGAACCCCGAGGATCAGTTTCAGCACCCGCTGGCCAACGTCTGCCAGGTCGGCAGCCCGCTCGGCAAGCAAGGCATTGCCCAGGCCCTGGAAGAGCGTGGCGGTGGCTTCGGTGGCGCTGTTCCAGGCGAAGGCCGCGCTTTTGCCCTGGTCCAGCAGATCGCGGGTTTGTTCCAGCAGGGCCGGATCGTCCAGCAACTCCTGATGGGCGCGGAAGATCTCGGACTGGGCGGTGCCGATGGCCTTTTCCTGCAAGGCTTGCAGCGCCTGATTGGCGTTGTTCAGGGCATGGGTCAGGGCCGCGCGCTCCAGCGCCTCACCTTTGCCGGCTTCGGCGAAGGTCAATGCCGGTTCTTTAACCTGCACCACTTGGCCAAACGCCGAACCGGGCGAGGCACACACACCGCGCAGCATGGTCGCCGATGAATCAGGCGCCACGGGTGCAGCAGCAGGTGAATGAGCGGTGACGGCTTCCCCGCAACCTTCGGCCAGCAAGGTTACCAGCGCCTGGATCGCCGCTTCGGCGTCCTCACCTGCCGCACTGACTTGCACGGTGTCACCCTGCACCGTCTGCAACGCCATGATCCGCACCAGCGACTTGGCGTTGGCGCTCTCGGTTTGCTTGTGCAGGTAAATACTCGCCTTGAAGCCTTTGGCGGCCTGCGCCAGCACCGCCGCCGGGCGCGCATGCAGGCCGTTGGCGTTGGGCAAGGTCAGTGGTTTGGAGAACAGGGCGTCACCCTCCTCGTCTTTTACCTCGTCGGCAACAGCTTGCGGCGTTACTCGCAGCAGCGGTTGCCCCACATCGACCAAACCCTGCTCGGGCGTCAGCAGCTTGAAGGGCTCACCACTGACCACCAGCATCAGGGTCAGCAAACTACGGGCATTGAGCGCTACGTAGTCGGCATCGAATTCAATCAGCGGTTGCCCGGCTTCCACCCGCTGGCCTTCCTCGACCAATCGGGTGAAACCCTTGCCCGCAAGATTCACGGTGTCCAGGCCGATATGCATCAGCACCTGGACGCCGTTGTCGTCGGTGACACTCACCGCGTGACCACTGTCCTGGATATTGCTGATCACCCCGGCCAGCGGCGCGCAGAGGGTCTGCGAGGTCGGATCGATGCACAGACCATCGCCAATCAGGCGACTGGAGAACACCGGATCAGGCACCTGGTCCAGGGCGAGCAGCACCCCGGACAACGGCGCCAGCAATTCCAGGGGTTGAGTTGTGGTCATGACTTCACCTGCTGTTTTGTTCTGTAAAAATCATTGAATGGGGGCGACTTATTTCCACCAATATTCGACTTGCACACCAAAATTGGAACCATGCAACGCCGTGCCGTAGCTGCCGGTGTCGGACAACGCCGAACCTGCCGCCAGCTCATTGGCCGCACGCTTGGCCGCTTCGTTCCAGGTCGCGTAGGTGTAATACAAGCGCACTTCCGGCCGCGCCCAGAAGTCCGGGCCTTTGGGGGACCAGGTCGGGGCGAAGGTAAATTTGCTCAGCTTGCGCGTACCACCGGTGGCCTCGACCTGATCATGGCCAAGTTCGGTGACCAGTTTGAACTGTTCGGAGATGGCATAGGCCGGGCGCACACCCAGCGACATCCAGGTCTGGTCCTGGCTACCCGGGCGAATATCCTTCTGGTAAACGGCCTCGATCTGCCCGCCAAAACGCGGGGTCACTTGCCAGTCGAAGAACTCCACCGCGCGGTAGCTCTTGCTGCTTTTATCGAGGAACGTATCGCCGGTGTAACCGAGGCCGGTGCCGGGGCCTTCGCCGTACTGCAGGGCAAACTTGTTGCGCCCGCCGAGGAAGGGTTTCTGCACGTGCTGGGCGGTAATGGCCCAGCCACTGTTGGTATCACGACCACCGGCTTTTTCGATGTAACTCAAGCCCAGTTCCAGCTCACCGCCGGGGTTGGTCTTGAAGCCGGCCACGTTGAAGTCATGACGGGTGGCGTATTCCTTCTGGTACAGGTTGTCCTTGCGGGACAGTGCATAGCTGTACTTCAGGTCGCCGATTTTCACGTCCTCGATACCGCCGCCTGTGGCGCTCTGGTTCCAGTAGTAAAAGTCGGAGATATGGATGTCATTTCGTTTGTAGTAGCGCCGGCCGGCCCACAGCGAACCGCCGTTGAGGCTAGGGATGTTCGACCACTGCGCATACATCTGCGGCATGCGTGCCGAGCCGTTGTCTTCACCCTGAAACTTCAGCGCCCGGTCGTACTTGTTGTACAGCGAGGACATGGCATCGACGCTGAACACCGAGCCGTCGTCGAGGGTCAGCAGGTCCTGGCGCAATTCGAGTTCGGCGTACTGCTCGCACTCGTTGCCCAGACGGTATTTGGATTGTGCACCCGGCAACTGGAAGCACTGCTGCTTGCCACTGCCGGTTGAAGTCCCTGCACCGCTACGCAAGTAGCCGGCAAATTCCAACGCCTGAGCTGCCATCGGCAAGGTCAGGCAGGATGCAACGAGGCCCAGCTTTATTGTTGTTTTCATGAAGCACTCCGATATTTTTATTATGTTTTTTTAAGCGCCCCGGCTCTCCCACGCCGGGGGTAAAGCGGGTCTCAGTCCTTGAGGTGCAGCACAAACGATTCATACGGGCGCAGCGAGACCTGGTTCGAACGCTGTGGGCAGTCGTCGTAGTTGCTGATCAGCAGGCGTTGCTCACTTGCCGCCGTCAGCAGGCCATCGGGCAGTTCGATCTGGCAGGGCGTACCGTAGAAGTTGTTCAGCACCAGCAGGCGCTCGCCGTGGCCTTCGCGCAGGTACGCCCAGACCTGGGTGTGCTGCGGCAGCAGTTGGCGATAAACGCCTTCCTGAATCAGCGGCTCGTGCCGACGCAGTTCGATCAACGCGCGGTAGTGATGCAGCACCGAATGCGGGTCATCCAGCTGGCTTTGCACGTTGATCTGCGCCGCGTTGGCCGGGATGCCGATCCACGGTTCGCCGCGGCTGAAGCCGGCGTTTTGCTCGGCATTCCATTGCATCGGCGTGCGGCCGTTGTCGCGGGACTTCTGCATGATCGCCGCCATGCTCGACGCCTCGGATTCACCCGCCTCGCGCTTGAGCCGGTAGATGTTCAGGGTTTCGACATCCCGGTATTGGTCGATGGTGTCGAAGCCCGGGTTGGTCATGCCCAACTCTTCGCCCTGGTACACAAAAGGCGTGCCCTGGAGGAAGTGCAGCGCGGTGGCGAGCATCTTCGCCGAGACCACGCGGTGCTCGCCGTCGTCACCAAAACGCGAGACCACCCGCGGCTGGTCGTGGTTACACCAGAACAGCGCATTCCAGCCACCACCGGCCTGCATGCCGAGTTGCCAGTCGGAAAGAATCTGCTTGAGTTGCAGGAAGTCGAAGTCGGCCGCCACCCACTTTTGCAGGTTCGGATAATCGACTTTCAGGTGGTGAAAGTTGAAGGTCATCGACAGTTCTTTCGACTGTGGATTCGAATAACGAATGCAGTGCTCAAGGCTGGTGGACGACATCTCGCCGACGTTGATCAGGTCATGCCCCTCGAACACTTCGCGGTGCATTTCCTTCAGGTATTCGTGCACGTTCGGGCCGTCGGTGTAAAAGCGCCGACCGTCGCTGTTGTCTTCCGGGAAATCCGCCGGCTTGGAGATCAGGTTGATCACGTCCAGGCGGAAACCGCCCACGCCCTTGTCGCGCCAGAAGCGCATCAACTTGAACACTTCGGCGCGCACCTTGGGGTTGTCCCAATTCAGGTCGGCCTGGGTGTGGTCGAACAGGTGCAGGAAGTACTGGCCGGTCTGCGCCTCGTATTCCCAGGCCGAGCCGCCGAACTTGGATTCCCAGTTGTTCGGCTGGTCGCGCCAGATGTAGAAGTCGCGGTACGGGTTGTCTAGGCTGCTGCGGGCCTGCTGGAACCACTCGTGTTCGATGGAGGTGTGGTTGACCACGATGTCGAGCATCAGCGTGATGCCGCGCTTGGCGGCTTCACTGATCAGCAGGTCGCAATCGGCCATGGTCCCGTAGCTTGGGTCGATGGCGTAGTAGTCACTGATGTCGTAGCCGTTGTCGCGTTGCGGCGAGCGCAGGAACGGGGTGATCCACAGGCAGTCAACGCCCAGCCACTTCAGGTAATCAAGCTTGTCCACGATGCCCAGCAGGTCACCGGTGGCGTTACCCGCGTGGCTATGAAAGCTTTTTGGGTAGATCTGGTAGATCACCGAGTGTTGCCAGTTTTGCATGGTGGGTTCCTTCAATTTGAAATGCGATCAACTGTGGGAGCTGGCTTGCCTGCGATAGCGGTAGGTCAGGCGACCCTGTATCCAGGCCGAACAATCTTCATGCTCAGCACACAGGTCAAAACAAACGGCACGACAATCGCAACGACCATGCCGATGACAAAACTTGGGATGTATTGCGGGATGATCGAGATGAACCCGGGCAAGCCACCCACGCCAATGGCCGAGGCCTGGACCTTGTTCAGCGACAGGAAAATACTGCCCAGCGCCGAGCCGGTCAGGGCGGCATAGAACGGAAACTTGAAGCGCAGGTTGACCCCGAACATCGCCGGCTCCGTGATGCCGAAGTAAGCGGAAATCGCCGAGGTGGAGGCCATGCTTTTGTCCCGCGCATTGCGGCTCATGTAGAACACGCCGAGCGCCGCGCTGCCCTGGGCCAGGTTGGACATGACGATCATCGGCCAGATAAAGGTGCCGCCCTGGGTGGAGATCAGTTGCAGGTCCACGGCGAGGAACATGTGGTGCATGCCGGTGATCACCAGCGGTGCGTACAGCAGGCCGAAAATGGCACCGCCGACCATGGGCGCCAGGTCAAACAGAGTGACCACGCCTTCGGTGATCAGGATGCCGAGGTGACGGGTCACCGGGCCGATGATCGCCAGCGCCAGCACGCCAGTGACGACGATGGTGGTGATCGGCACCACCAGCAATTGGATGGCATTCGGCACCCGCGCCCGCAGCCATTTTTCAATCACGCTCATCACGTAGGCGGCCAGCAGGATCGGCAGGATCTGGCCCTGGTAACCAACCTTCTCGATCTTGAACCAACCGAAAATATCGAAGTACGGCAGGCTCTGGCCGTCGAGACCGGCGACCGCCTTGCCGTAGTTCCAGGCGTTGAGCAAATCGGGGTGCACCAGCATCAGGCCGAGGACGATGCCGAGAATTTCACTGCCACCAAAGCGCTTGGCCGCCGACCAGCCCACCAACGCCGGCAGGAACACGAACGAGGTGTTGGCCATCAGGTTGATCAGGCTCCACAGGCCATCCAGGTTCGGATAGGCGTCGAGCAGGGTCTTGTCCGCGATGAACATGCCCTTGGCGCCCATCAGGTTGTTCACCCCCATGAGCAAACCGGCAATGATCAGCGCCGGCAAAATCGGCATGAACACGTCGGAGAACACCCGCACCAGGCGCTGCATCGGGTTTATTTTGTCGGCGCTTTTCTGTTTCACGTCAGCGATGGTCGACGCGGCGAGGCCGGTTTGCTCACGCAGGGCGGCGTAGACCTTTTCCACTTCGCCGGGGCCGATCACGATCTGGAACAGGCCGCCGGTGAAGAACGAACCCTTGACCAGGTCGACCTGATTCAGCTCGCCGCTGTTGGCCAGGCTCGGGTCCTTGAGGGCCAGGCGCAGGCGGGTCACGCAGTGGGCAGCTTGCTCAAGGTTGTCGCTGCCACCGAGGTTCTTGAGAATCTCGCGGGCAATATTCGGATAGTCGTGGCTCATGCTTGGTATCCACTTTGGTTTTTTTTATTGGGGCGGTCATAGGCAGCACGCCGAGGCCAAAAGTACTCGTCTGTACGAGTTAAAGCAATAACTCGTATGTACGAGTTTGAAAATGATTGAATTTCTGTTTTTTGAGTCAGATATTTCCGAGTTCTACAATGGGTTGCATGGACAAACCCCATCGCTGCCACTAAGGTTCCTGCCTTGAACGCCAACGCGGCACAGAGCCCTCCCCCATGAGTAAATACAACCAGATCTATACCGATCTGCTTGCCAGCATCACCACCGAACGCCTGCAACGCGGCACGCGCCTGCCCTCCGAAACCGAACTGATGGACGCCTACCAGGCCAGCCGTGGCACGGTGCGCCGGGCGATCGAGCAATTGCAGGAGCGCGGGTTCGCGCAAAAGATCCACGGCAAGGGCACGTTCGTGCTGTCGCCCAACCCCATCGAGTTCCAACTCGGCGGTATCGTCAGCTTTCGCGAGACCCATGCCGCCCTCGGCGATGACGTCAGCACCGAAGTGGTGGAGTTCAGCCAATTCCCCCTGGAAGGCCCGCTGATGCAACACATCGAAGCCGAAGCGGGCAGCCTGATTACTCGGGTCAAGCGGGTGCGGCGGATCGACGGCAAACGGGTGATCCTCGACATCAACCACTTCGTCGCCGACCTGATTCCGGGGCTGGACCGGGAGATTGCCGAGCAGTCGATCTATGCGTTTATCGAGCAGACGCTGCAGCTGCAAATCAGCTATGCCCAGCGCACCATCGAAGCGCTGCCGCGGGGGAAGGACGACCAGACACACCTGGACCTCGAAGGTCAGAGCCATGTGATCGTGGTGAGCAACCAGACGTTTTTGCAGGATGGACGGCAGTTCGAGTACACCGAGTCGCGGCATACGCTGGATAAGTTTTACTTTTCGGATATCGCGCGACGCTGAGCCGCTTGAAGCGGCCTGGCCATTATCGCAATTGTTGCATTTCCCTCGCACACACGGATCTTTAAGGTCGCGCCCCTCCAACCAAGGGGCAGACGCGACATTGTCCGCGCCTGCGCACTGCAACGATTTTCGAGCCGATAATGAACAAGATATTCACCTCACTCACCACGGCGTTATTGCTGGGTAACAGTGCAACGGCCTCTGCCGCCGCTACCGTAGACCTGACCGTCAAAGGCCGTATCACTCCGAATGCCTGCCAGCTCCAACTCGCCAACGGCGGGGCGGTTGATCACGGCAAACTGGCGGCCAAGGACTTGAATATTGAAGAAATAACAGTCCTGGACCAATACCGCCGGCAATTAAGCGTGAGGTGCGAAGGACCGACACTGCTGGCCCTGAACACCGTCGATAATCAGGCAGGCTCCGCATTGGTGCCTAGCCTCCATGGCCTCGGCCTGGTCAACGGCCGCGAAAAACTTGGCTACCTCGCCTTTAGCCTGGCCGACCCGGTCAGCGAGTCCGGCCCAATGCGCCCCATTGTATCCGGCAACAAAGGGGCCACCTGGAATACCGGCACCGCCGTCACCCATGGCTTGTTGACCTCCGTCACCCACGCCGAAAACCCGCGTCACACTCCGGTAGCAATCACCACGCTGGATGCGCAGCTTGTGTTTTATACCTACATCGCCCCCTCCAATACGCTGACCCTGACCGAAGAAGTGCCCCTGGACGGTGACGTCACCCTGGAAATGAAATACCTCTAGCCGGTCTCGGCACGGGCAGTTCGAGTACATCAAATCGTGGCGTTCCCGGACACGTTTTTAACTTTCTCGGACATTGCCCTGCGTTGAGTCCGACGCGCAGCAACAGGCAGGGCCGACAGCCTTGAACCGGGCCCCTTGGGATAGTACGGGCGACATCACTCCACCCAAGGAAAGCTACCATGCAAGACGCACCCAAGCAGCCCAACGCCGCCGAGGCCGTCGCACTCAAGGCGTTGGTCCCGGCCATGGTCGAGGCCTGCCCTGACCTTTACGAAATGGCCACCCGGTTCGCACGCAAAATCCTCACCGATCATGCGATCAACCTTGATCCGGAGCAGATCTACTTCCACCGTTTCCATTCGTCCCAAAGCAACGACCAGACCTTTAGCGGCTGGGAACACTTCGAACATCCCCACGATTCCCTGACCCTGACGCAACTGGTGATCACCCGCTTCACCGTGCATGACCAGGACAACGCCGACGTGCTCGACAACGATTGCGGCTTCTACACCGCCGGGCCGGAGGTGGGCACCTACAACCAGAGCAACGAGGTGCGGCTGCTGGGCAGTCAGGTGATGAAAGCCTTCTGGGCCTTCAACTTCCTGGATCATTACAAGACAGCGGTGGCCACGTTCTGGAGCAGCCAAAGCGAGCACTTCCGCAGTCTGGCCAAATGCACGTACCTGGCGAAGGCCATCGAAGACCGCGAAGCCGGGCGGCTGTCGGATGCGCACTTCCTGACGGTGGTGAAAGCGGCAGCCAGTAACGTCGAGTGGCCGGTGACCCGGGCGATGCTCGATGCTTCAATCCAACCTTCTCCAGCCCTGCGCATCCGGCGCTTGCAGATTGGCAGCTACGTCTCCAGCGATATCCTGTGCATCGTCGACGCTTACGAGCGCCAGATCGTTTACGTGCCGGGTGAGCTCTGGGGCTTTCATGTGATGGAAAGCGTGGTCGACCTGCATTGGTGGGTGATGTCCCAGGTCGAGCGACCGGACGCACGCAAACGTTTCATGGCGCATTTCCAGGCGATGGACCACGATGTTATGGAAGACACGGCCGCCCTCACGTCCACCCAGGAATGGCTGCTGGCCGCTTTTCCGGTGACGGATCTGTTGGCCCACGTGTTCCACGAACCGCACCGGGAAAACGTCGGCCTCAGCCACCTGCTGGACCTGCTGTTCAGTGCCTGGCAAACCAACAACCACCAGCTACTCGAGGTGCAGCAGGCCTGGGTCAACGACGACCCCTTCACCCACCTGCGGCACACCACCCACGCGCGCATGCTCGCCGATGCAGGCTTCATGATGCACACCAATGGCGAACTGCGAAAAAAACTCTGGATGGGCTACCTCAATGCTTTCGGCCGGGTGTTCGGGCCGATGGCCGCGGTCGGCTGGCCGGTGGCGCTGGCCGTGGTGGGCGCGGGCATTGCGAATGTCGGGTTGAATATTGATCAGGCGATCACAGGCAACACGCCGGCCGAACGCAAGGCAGGCGTGACCGGTGCGATCCTCGCGGGCATCGACACCCTGTTCAACGCCATGTTTCTCAAGGGCGGTGGCGACTTGCCGGACATCGCCCTGACCGAAGAGACAGTGGGTTCAGAAACCCGACTGGGGACCGGCACGTTGTCCAGGGCCGACGCGCCAATGCTGTCGGATATTGCCCCCGACCGAGTCGTGGCCCCGGCCCAGCAAGAAACCCTGCTGGACAGCTTGCGCACCGACATCACCGAAGGCACGCGTGCCGGCACCGGGGCCAGGGAGGGCATTATCGAAACCCTGAGCGGCAAGACTTACATCTACCTGCGCCAGGGCACTACGTCCGGCTATTTTCAGGTGCGCTACGTCAAGGAGGTCAAGGGCTGGTTGATCATTGATGCGCAAAACCCCTACGCGTTTTCGCGCAACGTTCCCGTGCGGCTCAATGCCTACAAACGCTGGGAACCCTTGCCAGCCCCCGGTCTCAAGGGCGGCATGTTGCGGATGGGTCCCAAACCCTGGGGCCGGGCGACGGACCCTTTGCCCCAGGTTGACCCAGTGACCACTGCGTACGACGTGCCCGTGACCGAGCGTCCGGCATTGCGAGACCATGCAGACGGCTACGGGGACCGCCACGCCCTCAGCGAAACCTACTTTGCCGGGAATGAATACGACGACTTCAAGGCCCTGCGCCGCCGGCTTTACAACGACGCCAAGGATTTTTTTGCTGCCCGGCCGCCGACTGTCCGCGCGCCCATTCCCACGTTCAAGCCAGGCACATCGATCAAGGAATTTATCCAGCGCCTGCTCAATGAAGGCCCCGGTATCGTATTCGGCGAGAACCATTCCAGCGTGGGCAGCAAGCGCTTGCTGATCGAGAATATGCCGCTGCTGGCCAAGCAGAAGGTCAAGACCTTATACCTGGAGCATGTGCAGACGGATTTTCATCAGGCCGACCTGGAGCTGTTCAACCGCAGCGGCAAAATGCCCGAGCGCCTTGAGCGCTATCTCAACAGCCTGGACAACGGCTTTGGCACCGACCCCACCGGGCGCTATACCTTCCTCGAAGTGGTCAAGAGCGCGCAGCGCAACCATATTCGCGTGCAAGCCATCGACTGCATGGCCAGCTATCGCAAGGGGCTCGCTGATGTCGAAACCTTCTACCGGCAACAGATGATGAACTTCTTCGCACGCACTGTGATCGATGCGGACCAGGCGGCCCGTGGCGCGCATAAGTGGGTAGCGTTGGTGGGTAACAGCCACGCCAACGTGCACCAAGGCGTACCGGGGCTCGGCGAGTTGGAGGACGTTGTCGGTGTTCGCATCGAGGACGTGGAAACCGGCCAACCCAGGGGAATCGAGCCGGATCCCGGCTATGTAGCCACTGACAAAAGGCTGACGTCGGTCGAAATCAAAAATGACCTGCGCGTGCAGATGGACACGCCCCTGGACGTGCGCGTCGCCCAACAGCTGTCGCGCTACCTGCCGGAGGCTGGCATGTATATCCACCACGTCGAACCCGGTTACCCGATGTTTGTTGCTCGCAGCCGGGATGGATTTATCAAGTGTGTGCTGATCCAGCATGATAAAGCGGGATATCTGGTTGACCGGCCGGAATGGAAGTCGGTCAGCGGCAAGCATTTCAAGACCCTCGAAGAGCTGAGCCGGGCACTCAAGTCCCGAGGAATGGTCGAGGTGACAGGCCCACGACTCTCTCCTGAACTGCCATCCAGCCCGGTACCCGCGTCCTATGCCAGCAACCTGTTGCTGGAAAGCGAGAGCGTGAATACCCAGCCTGGGCGGTTTTTCCAGACCTATACCCTGCACTCGTCCGGCAGCCTGCCCAACCACGCCATCCTGATGAATGGCGTGGCCTACCATGTGCGCTTTGAGACCGCGATAAACGGGCCAGGTCACCTGGCGATTGTCGACCCGCTCAACCCCGACGGTTTCAACACCTCGCTGCCAGTGCGCTTGAACGCCCGCAACGAATGGGAACTCGTCGACAGCCCCGGCCTCAAGGGCGGTGGGGAAAACCAGAGCAAGCCGGCGGTCTCGATCGCGCCTCCTGCGGCAACCGCTGGGCCGTCCTCCTCCGTGCGCCCACAGCCATTCAGCGCGTACGGCATCTCGCCGGAAGTCCTGGCGGACCACCGGGTCTAGTTGTCGGAGAACGGGCGGGCGGCGTCGGCAGCAAGACGCCGCCAGTGATGTACGCCTGCAATTGGAAACGCCCTGGCTGCATCCCGGCGAAAAAACCCTCGGCGAACAGTTGCCTGACGGATAAAACAAAACCCCGGCACCAGGCCGGGGTTTTGTTATTCAGCGCTCACCTGCTACCGCAGGATCATTCCCACTCAATGGTCGCCGGCGGCTTACTCGACACGTCATACGTAACGCGCGAAATACCTTCGATCTCATTGATGATACGACCGCTGACAGTCTCCAGCAGTTCGTACGGCAGGTGTGCCCAACGGGCGGTCATGAAGTCGATGGTTTCCACCGCACGCAGGGCAACAACCCATGCGTAACGACGGCCATCGCCGACCACGCCAACCGATTTCACCGGCTGGAACACCACGAATGCCTGGCTGACCTTGTGGTACCAGTCGGCCTTGCGCAGTTCTTCGATGAAGATGTGGTCGGCGCGACGCAGCAGGTCGGCGTATTCCTTCTTCACTTCACCGAGGATCCGCACGCCCAGGCCCGGGCCCGGGAATGGGTGGCGGTAGACCATGTCGTACGGCAGGCCCAGCTCCAGGCCCAGACGACGGACTTCGTCCTTGAACAGTTCGCGCAGCGGTTCTACCAGCTTGAGGTTCATTTCCTCAGGCAGGCCGCCCACGTTGTGGTGGGACTTGATCACGTGGGCCTTGCCGCTCTTGGCGCCTGCCGACTCGATCACGTCCGGGTAGATGGTGCCCTGGGCGAGGTACTTGATGTTGTCCAGTTTGTTGGACTGGGCATCGAATACGTCGATGAAGGTGCGGCCGATGATCTTGCGCTTCTTCTCCGGATCGGACTCGCCGGCCAGGTTGTTCAGGAACTGATCTTCAGCGTTGGCGCGGATCACCTTGACGCCCATGTTCTCGGCGAACATGGCCATCACTTGCTCGCCTTCATGCAGGCGCAGCAGGCCGTTGTCGACGAAGACGCAGGTCAGTTGGTCGCCGATGGCCTTGTGCAGCAGAGCCGCAACCACGGAGGAGTCCACACCGCCGGACAGGCCCAGCAGGACGTTGTCGGTGCCGACCTGGGCACGTACGTTGGCGATGGCGTCTTCAGCGATCTTCGACGGGGTCCACAGGGCTTCGCACTGGCAGATGTCGAGGATGAAGCGCGACAGGATGCGACCGCCTTGCTTGGTGTGGGTCACTTCCGGGTGGAACTGCACGCCGTAGTAGCCGCGCTCGTCGTTGAACATGCCGGCGATCGGGCAGCTCGGGGTGCTGGCCAAGATGTGGAAGTCTTCCGGCATCTTGGTGACCTTGTCACCGTGGCTCATCCATACGTCGAGGCCGAACAGGCCATCGGCGTCGATGTGGTCTTCGATACCGTCCAGCAGGCGGCTCTTGCCGACCACGTCGACACGGGCGTAACCGAATTCACGCAGTTCGGAACCTTCAACCTTGCCGCCCAGCTGCTCGGCCATGGTCTGCATGCCGTAGCAGATACCGAAGACCGGCACGCCCAAGTCAAACACCGCCTGCGGGCAACGCGGGCTGTTGGCTTCGTGCACGGACTCGGGGCCGCCGGCGAGAATGACGCCTTTTGGAGCGAATTCGCGAATCGCTTCGTCGTCCATGTCGAACGGATGCAGTTCGCAGTACACGCCGATTTCACGCACGCGGCGGGCGATCAGCTGGGTGTACTGGGAACCGAAGTCGAGGATCAGGATGCGGTGGGCGTGAATGTCGAGGGCCATGAGATCAGTCTCGTCTAATGAATCAGAAACAACTCGGGGCTGAATAAGACAGCCCCGGTTACTTAACTATTTGCTGGAAGCATCAACCTACGCGGTAGTTTGGCGCTTCCTTGGTAATCTGTACGTCGTGGACGTGGGACTCGGCCATGCCGGCACCGGTGATCCGCACGAACTCAGGCTTGGTGCGCATTTCTTCGATGTCGGCGCTGCCGGTGTAGCCCATCGAGGAACGCAGGCCACCCATCAGTTGATGGATGATGGCGCTCAGGGTGCCCTTGTACGGAACACGCCCTTCAATGCCTTCCGGTACCAGCTTCTCGGCGCCCGCGGAGGAGTCCTGGAAGTAACGGTCGGAAGAACCTTGAGCCTGGGACATGGCGCCCAGGGAACCCATGCCACGGTAAGCCTTGTACGAACGACCCTGGAACAGTTCGATCTCGCCCGGCGCTTCTTCAGTACCGGCAAACATCGAGCCCATCATCACGCAGGAAGCACCGGCTACGATGGCCTTGGACAGGTCACCGGAGAAACGGATGCCGCCGTCGGCGATCAACGGTACGCCAGTGCCTTCAAGGGCCGCGGCGACGTTGGCGATGGCGCTGATTTGCGGCACGCCTACACCGGCCACGATACGGGTGGTGCAGATCGAGCCAGGGCCGATACCGACCTTGACCGCATCAGCACCGGCTTCGGCGAGGGCCTTGGCGGCAGCGCCGGTGGCAATGTTGCCGCCGATCACTTGCACTTCAGGGAAATTCTGTTTGACCCAGCGAACGCGGTCGATCACGCCTTTGGAGTGGCCGTGGGCAGTGTCGACCACCACCACGTCGACACCGGCAGCCACCAGGGCCGCTACACGGTCACCGGTGTCTTTACCGGTACCGACCGCAGCGCCTACGCGCAGACGACCTTGATCGTCCTTGCTGGCCAGCGGGTAAGCCTTGGCTTTTTCGATGTCGTTGACGGTCATCATGCCCTTGAGGGCGAATTTGTCGTCGACGATCAGTACGCGTTCGATGCGGTGCTTGTGCAGCAGTTCGCGCACATCGTTCTTGTCAGCGCCTTCCTTGACAGTAACGAGGCGCTCTTTAGGCGTCATCACTTCGCGGACGGTGACTTCAAGGCGGTTCTCGAAACGCACGTCACGGGAAGTGACGATGCCGACCAGGTCGCCATCGTGCAGTACCGGAACGCCGGAGATGTTGTGCAGGCGGGTCAGGTCGAACAGGTCACGAACGGTGGCATCGGCCTCGATAGTGATCGGGTCCTTGACCACACCGGCTTCGTAACGCTTGACCTTGCGAACTTCGGCAGCTTGCTGCTCGATGGTCATGTTCTTGTGGATGATGCCGATGCCGCCTTCCTGAGCCATGGCGATTGCCAAACGGGCTTCAGTGACGGTGTCCATGGCAGCGGAAACCAGAGGAATATTCAGCTCGATGCCACGGGTTAGGCGGGTCTTGAGACTGACTTCGTTAGGAAGCACCTCGGAATAACCGGGCACTAGGAGAATGTCGTCGAATGTCAGAGCTTCTTGGCTGATACGCAGCATCGCGGGGGCTCCCGAGCGGGAAAATGGAAGCGCGCCATTATAGTCAGACACCCCCTCGGGTTCAATGTAAAACTCTGACAAACTTGGTAATACTGATAGATGGATGATTTTTGCAGCACTGATCGTTCCCACGCTCTGCGTGGGAATGCCGCTTTGGACGCTCCGCGTCCTGCAGGCGCTGCATGCCAGGGCGACGCGGAGCGTCACGGGAAGCGTTCCCACGCGGGAGCGTGGGAACGATCACATCGGGTCAAAGCTCGACCTTGACCCAACTCATCTTCTGGTCCAGCCAGTCGGCAAATTCGTCGATAAAACTCTGCTTGAACCCCGCCTCCGCCCAGTTATTGAAGATGAATCCCAGGTTGGAAAAGCCGCATTCCTGCAGGAACAGGAAGCCATTGATGTCGTCTTCATGCCCACACAACGGGCAGGTGAAGTTATCGGTGTGGCCGGGCATCCAGTCTTCCAGGCTTTCGAACAGGGCTTCGCCGACTTCCTTCAGGCATTCCGGGCAGCCGGCTTCTTCGAGAAAACCCTTGGCCGGGGTGTAGATGCAGCGCTTGTAGATAATTTCCAGGCCGTTGATCGGCTCGTTGAACGGCAGCGCGTCGGGGTGCAGCACCACGGCGCGGGCACCGTCGGCCAGGGCGTAGCCCATGCGGTTGCCGGTGCGCCCGCAGGTGGTGAGTTCTTCCTTGACGATGTTCTTGCGCACCAGCCAACGCACAATCGCCCGGGCGCGGGGTTCGTGGACGGGCAAGGTGGAGATCTTGGGGACAAGGATACTTTGGGAGTTCATGGTGCCTGGGTGTCCTGCGGTGTGGCTTCTGGCCTCATCGCGGGCAAGCCCGGCTCCCACATTGGAATGCGATCAACTGTGGGAGCCGGGCTTGCCCGCGAGGGGGCCCCAGAGCCCGGCAGCTTAATCCCTGACACCCACAGGTCAAGTACTCAAGTAACGGGCAATCAAGGCAATGCCGCTGGCCAGCACCAGCCAGGTCACCAACCGCACGAACGCCTCGCGGGACATACGCAGGGTCAGCCGCCGCCCGGCCCACAGCCCGAGCGCCATGGCCGGCAACAGGCACACCGCCAACATCAACAAGGGTAGCTCGGCATACACGCCCGCGATCAGAAACAGGCTCAGGCGCACCACCGTGCTGCAACTGATCAACGCACTCTGGGTCGCCCGCGCGCCATCCTTGGGCAATCGGCTGTTGAGGTAGATCGCATACAGAAAGCCGCCACTGCCGAACAACGCGCCAAACAGCCCGCCGACACCCCCCATGGGAATCGCCCAGCCGGCTGCCATCTGCGCGGGCCTGCCCTTCACCGCCAGGCTGTAGATCGCATAGGCGCTGATAAACAGCCCCATCAGCAGCAATAAATCAGAGTGCAGGTTGAGCAGGAAAATCACCCCAAGGGTGCAGCCAATCGCCATGCACGGCAGCAGCCTGAACAACTCCGGTTTCACTACATCCCGGCGCGATTGCAGGAGGTTGCCGAAGGCCGCGACAAAATCCAGCAGCACCAGCAAGGGGATGATCTTCGACAGCGGCATGAACAGAATCAGGATCGGCCCCGCCACCAATGCGGTACCAAAGCCTGCAATGCCGAACACGATATACGCCAGGGCAATCGCCACGCCGATCACCAGCCAGTCCACACCGCCAAATGACCAATGACTCAACAGCTCGACCGGACTCATGAGGTATTCCTTATTAGAGATGGCCATCACTTTAGCCATTGGCAAGCGTTGCGACTAATATCTTCAAAGCCCATCACTCATCTCGAAAAGGCATGACTTGTGATTTCCACCCGGCAATTGCGTTACTTCGTCGAAATCGCCGAGAGCGGCAGCTTCAGCGCAGCGGCCGAGCGGCTGTTTGTGGCGCAATCGGCACTGAGCCGGCAGATCAAGGAGCTGGAAAACCTGCTGCAAACGCCGCTGTTTGAACGCACTGCGCGCCAGCCGCGGCTGACGGCTGCAGGCGAGGCGTTTTATCCAAGGGCACGCAACCTGCTGGGCGAACTGCTCAAGGCCAGTGAGATGGCGACGCAAGTGGGCAGTGGCCAACTCGGTACCCTGCGCATGAGCCATTCGAGCACGGTGCCGATGAGTGGCCGCCTGCTGCGCGGCATCGGTGCCTGGCTGGAGCAATGCCCCGGCGTGTCGATGGACATCGCCAAACTGTCCTCCGAAGCCCAGTTGGAAGAAATCGCCGACGGTCGGCTGGAGGTCGGGCTGTTGCGCTTGCCGGTGCTGCGCCAGCGCGAAGGCGTGCGCATCGTGCCTTTATATAGCGAGCGACTGTTGCTGGCCGTGCCGCCGAGTCACCGGTTGGCCGGGCACACATCCGGTATCGATTTGGCGCAATTGAAGAACGAAGCGTTTATCTCGATCCCTCACCCCCAGCGCGGAGGGCTGAGTTACCTGTCAGCCGAGTTGTGCATGCGTGCAGGATTTTTCCCCAAGGCCGCCCGGGTGATGTCGCGCAAGACCACGCAGTTGCAGCTGATCCAGGCCGGATTCGGGATCGCCCTGCTGCCGGCGTCGATGCAGGACATCGCGCCGGCCAACATTCATTTTCTGCCCTTGGCCGATCCCGATTGCCAAAGCACCGTCGCCCTCGCCTGCCAGCAAACGCCGAGCGCGCTGGTGGAGCAGTTCTGTCAAACCCTGCACGAATGCCTATAAACTGCCGCCCATGATTAAAGATCCCTTTGCCCGTCTGGGCCTGGACCGCGAAGTCCTGACTGTCAGCCAGCTCAACGGCCGTGCGCGGGTGTTGCTGGAAGACGTGTTCACCAATATCTGGGTCGAAGGCGAGATCTCCAACCTCGCCCGCCCGGCCTCCGGCCACGTGTACTTCACCCTCAAGGACAGCGGCGCCCAAGTGCGTTGTGCGCTGTTCCGGCAGAACGCCGCCCGGGTGCGCCAGGCATTGAAAGACGGCCTGGCGGTGAAGGTGCGGGGCAAGGTCTCGCTGTTTGAGGGCCGTGGCGACTATCAGCTGATTCTCGACACGGTGGAGCCGGCCGGTGACGGCGCCTTGCGCCTGGCCTTCGACGCGCTGAAGGAAAAACTCAGCGCCGAAGGCCTGTTCAGTGCCGAGCGCAAGGTGCCGCTGCCCGCCCACCCAAGGCGCATCGGGATTATCAGCTCGCCCACCGGCGCGGTGATTCGCGACATCATCAGCGTGTTCCGCCGCCGGGCACCCAACGTGGAACTGACGTTGATCCCGACGGCCGTGCAAGGCCGTGAAGCGGTCGCGCAAATCGTCCGCGCACTGAAGCTGGCCGATGCACGGGGCTTCGACGCGTTGATCCTGGCCCGTGGCGGCGGCTCGTTGGAAGACCTCTGGTGCTTCAACGAAGAAGCAGTAGCGCGTGCGGTGGACGCCTGCGTGACGCCCATCGTCAGCGCCGTTGGCCATGAGACCGATGTGTCGATCAGTGACTTTGTCGCCGACGTGCGCGCCCCTACCCCTTCCGCCGCTGCCGAGCTGTTGGCGCCGGACTCCAGCCACCTGACTCGCCAGGTAGAGAATCTGCACCGTCGCCTGGTGATACTGATGCGCAACCGCCTGACCCACGACCGCCTGCGCCTGGAAGGCATGGCCCGTCGCCTGCGTCACCCGGGCGAACGCCTGCGCCAGCAAGCCCAGCGCCTCGACGACCTGGACATGCGCCTGCGCCGCGCCTTCGAGCGCAACCTGAATACCCGTCGTGAACGGCTGATCCGCCTGGAAACCCGCCTCGCAGGCCAACATCCAGGCCGTCAACTGGCCCTGCTGCGCCAACGCCTGGACAGCCTCGCCGAACGCCTGCCCCGCGCCATGCGCGAAGGCCTCAAGGCCCGTCGCCTGCAACTGCAAAGCCAGGTGCAGACGCTGCACGTGGTCAGCCCGCTGGCTACTCTCGGACGCGGCTACAGCATCCTGCTCGACGAACGCGGCCAGGCGATTCGCAATGCCGCGCAAACCCACACCGGCCAGCGTCTCACCGCGCGCCTCGGTGAAGGCCAATTGCAAGTGCGGGTGGAAGACAACCACCTGACGCCCGTCACCCTCTCGTTACTGGATTGATTGATGCCACGCTTTTTAAGTTTGTTGATGCTGCTGTGCCTGACCTTTAACGCCCATGCCGACAGCTACATCACCCGGCTGCTGAACAAGCCGGTGCCCGGTGGCGTCGCGGTGGTCGACCTCGGTACCTCGGCGACTGCACCCAAAGCCACCTACCTAAACCGGCCGGTGCTGGTGGTGAAGGAACAGAACAACTGGCTGGCGATTGTCGGTATCCCGCTGACGGTCAAGCCCGGTACCCAACGCATCACCAGCGGCAGCCAGAACCTGCCGTTTGTCGTGGGGTTCAAGAAGTACCCCGAGCAGCACATCACCCTGAAGAACAAAAGCCAGGTGAACCCGGACCCGGCGCAACTCAAGCGCATCGAAGGCGAGTTGGCGGTCCAGCTCAAGGCCTACCGCAGCTTCAGCCCGAACACGCCAAGCAACCTGCTGCTGGACAAACCGGTGAACGGGCCGCTGTCGAGCAAGTTCGGCGTGCGACGCTTCTTCAATGGCGAGGAGCGTAATCCGCATTCCGGCCTGGACTTTGCCGTAGGCGCCGGCACGCCGATCAAGACCCCGGCGGCGGGCAAGGTGATTCTGACCGGCAACTACTTCTTTAACGGCAACACCGTGTTTGTGGACCATGGCCAGGGCTTCATCAGCATGTTCTGCCATATGTCGAAGATTGACGTGAGCGTAGGCCAGCAACTGGCCCGTGGTGCGGTGGTGGGCAAGGTCGGTTCCACCGGCCGGGCGACCGGGCCGCATATGCATTGGAACATCAGCCTGAACGACGCACGGGTGGACCCGGCGATCTTTATCGGCGCATTTCAGCCCTGAACACTGCGCTGCACCCTCACCGGTGCGGCGTTCTTTGCTTACATTTCCCGCAGGAACCAACTCACTGTGAACCCTCACCCATCTGACGACTTACAAGGAGCGTAACGACGACATTCAAATACTGTGAGGTTTCCCTTATGTTTGATCGTGTCACAACGCCCACGCTGCCCCCCTCGCCCCAGCCCTCCGTTTTACTTACCGCCACCTCAACATCCGCCTTCACTCCTCCACTGCCGATCCCGCCCCCCACCGCGTCTCACTCGAACTCAGCGTCAAATGACCTGCCGTTGCCCAACTCGCCCGGAATACCGCCGGCCCGACGCTCAGCGCTCGCAATACATTTCAAAGTCAGCGCTCAGCAAGCCTTCATCACTGATCACGACAACCTCACGACCGCCATGCAACGGCTGCATAGCCAGCAACCGAACTTCAAGAGTTTCCAGCTGCAGCAACTGGCCACAATGTTTACCGGTCAGCCCCAACTCAATCCACCAGAGTTGACCTTCAAGCGCTGGATTCAACAGAGTGATGGCAGTATCAAGACACTCTCTGAGCAACCACTCCTGGATGCGCTGGATAAAAAGATTGCAGGGCTGGCGAGCAATACCGACGAAGACGCCAACGTACTGTCGGGCGTATTCACCCGAGTCAGCACCAGTGAACCGCCCACTTACATCAACACAACGCACTCGTTAAGCACCATCGCCCAGCGCATCACCGAGCAATACCCCGAGACGGTACGGAAATTCTGGACGACACCACGTCTATCAATCACAGACCCGCGTGTACCAAAGGCGCCACAGGACGAATTGCTGCACCTGCACAAGCAACAACTGTCGACACTGGCTGCGCTGCGTGCAAGCGATAGCACCCTGAGCCCGACCAGCAAAAAACTGATCGATACGGCACTGCAATACCCCACCTTGGCCGAACGCGAGCAGGTCTTTGCCAATGGCGCTCGCCCTGGTGTGTACCCGCTTACCCTGGATGACGGCACCGAACACGGTGCGTTACTCGCGGGCTGCTTTCTGATCACTCAAACGGATGGATCCTTTGCCAACCCACCGGCCTGGCCCAATGGCAGATCTCTGGCGCTCAACGATGCCAATGGCCCAGTCGTGCTGTACACACCCGGCGAAGGATTCGAGGAGTTCGCCACACCTGCCCAAGCACGCGAGGCGGTGGCGCAACGTCTGGATCAAGGCGGATCAAGTAAGGATTTGCTGTTGCAGACCCTGCCACTGTCTCTGCAAAACCGGCCTGATCCTCCCACCGGGGACGACCTGATGCTCAGCGCCCAGCCGCTGCGAGGAGACGTGCTGGCCGCAGGAGTACCCGAGATGCTCAAGCGCCAGCAGGCCGAGATCAACGCGAGTCTGGCCAAAACACCCGCCCAATCCACCCTCCCATTGCACAAGGCCATTGATGAGGCTGCCGACTGGTCCTATTTGCTTGACGGCAGCAATGCCGTGCTGGCCCGCAACCAGAAACTGGCCGAGAGCCTGCAACCCGAGTGGATGAAAAACCTGACTCCGGGTCAGGAAGCGTTCTATGCCTATCTGGAACAAGGCGAGGAAAAAAGCGCGAACGCACTGAATTCCCTGCTTGAGACGATTCCCTCACTGGCTACCTTCGCCCGAGACCGGATGAACGCAGTGATAACACAGCTATACCCGACGGCAGAGGTGGATGCCGATCAGTTGATGGTCCAAGCGCAAACCAGAACCCGGATTCATACGGGCCGGCCAGGTCCCGCTCAAGAGCCATCAGTCGCACACACACGCCTGTCGCTGGCCGATCTTGCCCTGAAAAACCCAACCGGGTTCCCCACGGGCGAACCTTCCGGATTTACGCAGATCACGTTCAAACTGCCGCTGGTCGACAGGCAGGGCAACCCGATACTGGGCACTGACGGCAATCGGGTAGTCCTGGACACCCATCAGCTCAAAGCATTGGTCAATACGGCCGATGTAGGCGGCGAATACACCCGCCTGCTGAAGAAGGAACTGGCGACGGACGCGACGTCGGGGCCCGCCGCGGAAAGACGCAAGGCCTGGAAAACCAGCCAGACGAACCAGATGTATAAAGAGTTGCTTCTCTCGGAGTTCAACCCTGCTGCCTATAAGACTGAGGCGAAAGAAGACAAAAACACCAAACGCGCAGAGCAATGGGTCGCGGCCGTGGTGTACCACCCAGACCCGGCCAACCGCCCATCCGTCGACGGCCAGTCCATCGTCGCCCATACCCTCCTCCAAAGGGGCTTGCCCGTACAGGGCGTCATGGTGATTGCCAACGGCACAGACCCAGAGCGGGTGTTGTACACACCGGATGCGCCCGACGGTTTGAGCTTCCGCGAACTGGCAGACCAAAACGCACTCAACACCCTGCTGGATAAAAACGAATGGAAGCTCTACACCGCGAACCGGAAGTCGCCAGTCAATAAGGATGACATCGCCAAGGCAAGGGACGCGCTCAAACAGCAAGCCAGCGCTCTGGGCACCAATCCGGCCGCCACCATCGAAGCATTCGTCAAGACTCTCAAGCTTACGGGCGCCTCCAATACCCTCACACCCATAACCGGCAACGTTCAGGATGCGTTGTACAAACAAAAGGTACAGCTACTGGTCGATAAAGCCGACCACCAGTCAGTCAGCAGCGCTGAAGTGGCGGCGCAATCGACGGCAAACAAGATCCAGTTCGGCATTGAAGTCGCTACGATATTCCTCGACCTGCTGCCGGTATTGGGCAAAGGCGTGTCCACAGCTGCCCGGCTAGGAAAGGCCGGGGTAACAGCGCTGCGTGCCAACGCAAGGGTACTGCCCAAACTGATCAAGCATCCGGCGCTGGCGCGCGCGATCTATGCTGATTTTGCGACGTCGGCGACGGGCATCCCGGTGATTCGCACCTCGCAACTACGACCGGAGGTAAAGCTCCCCATGCTCACAGCACCGCCGCCGTTGGTGATCCCGCCACCGGCGCCAAGCTCGAGCCGCTCGCACGTCGTCACGACGAGCACTCCACCAGCAGCACCACTCTCAAGTACAGGCCGTGACCTGAGCCGCTATGCCGTGCCGGATAGGCTGATCCAGGGGCGCCCGCTGCGGCCGGACGGCACTTACAACGTCGGCGACCATTGGTATGTGCGCTTTACCGACAACACCGGGGTGAACAAGGTGTACCAGATCGATTCGGCATTTCACGCACGCAGCGGACGGGTCAATATCGTCGACCCGAATGCCGCGTCAACGGCGCCCAAAAGCAGCAAAATCGTGGCCTCCGTGCAATCCGGAGGAGAAGGCGAATGGCGGCTCAACGAACTACCGGGAGGAGTAAAGCAATTACCCGAAACCGAGTATGTCAACCGCAGCAAAGGGCGGCTGATCGAGGCCGATTTCACTGAAAAAGGTCTGCCCGTCGCCAGGCTTTGGTTCAGGCGGGATGCCCAGCGCTTCTATCAGAACATGGTCGCAGGCGGACAAATGCCGCCACGTCCGCCTCGTCTTGCGCTTGAGCCCGGCGCATCGCCCGCCGATCTCTTTCGTGAAGGTTTTAAAACCAATGACGTGGTCGTACTCGGTGAGCTTCACACCGAAATCGCCAGCTTCCAACTGATCAAAGAGAATATGCAGACCCTCAAAGAAGCCGGCGTCACTACCCTCGCCCTTGAAAATGTCGAGTACAACGCTGCGGGCGCAGTCGTCGATGTGGGCATGGGCAATGGCCGACCAGCGGGAGCATCGCCAACACTTTCCGAGTTGTATGACCTTGCTCGTGAACACGGCATAAAGATTAAACCCCTCGACCATCATTATCTGACCCGACGCTCGGATATGGCAGATTTCTACAAAAACGTCGGAGACAACGATCGGGGCATTACTCGCCTGCAGGAGTTCAACTACTACGCCACGCGCATGCTGCAAAACCGCCAGCCAGGCGAAAAGGTGCTGGCCGTGGTCGGCAGGTCTCATATGAACACGGCCCGCAACGTTCCAGGAGTGGCCGAACTCACGGGCGGAATAGGAGTAGGCGTCTACCCGGCAACAACAACCGACAAAAGCATTGCCATCAGTGGCCCTTCAATCCGCCGAGACGCCGGAGCCAGCGTAGCGAATAACCATACGGCCGGTGACTACCAGATTTTCCAGAAAGTCACTTGAGGCGATCCAGGGACGCATGGGCGAATTCATCACCATTGCGTCCCACCGCACAAGCACTCGATGCTGATACACCTCGCCCTTTTAAATTGCAAAGCCGTGTAAAGCGGCGCAACAAACAAAACCATTTTTCACAAAAACAACAATAAATATCCCTAAAACTGGATTTCTGAAGAAATCCTATCAATTTTTCCAGAACCCTTGCCATCTCCGCTGGCCACGATTAGGGTTGGACCTATGAAAACCTCTCACACCCTCATTCAGCTCCGCCAGCACCGCAGCCTGTGCCTCGTCAGCGCACGACTGCCAGGCTGAATCGATCTGCCTCGTCTTCCGCTTTTCCCCCAATAACAGTTTTACGGCAGGCCGCCTTTTTTCGGCCCTTAAACAAAGGATTTCCCGATGAGCATGCTCAAAGACCCGTCTTCGAAATACCGCGCGTTCCCGACCATTGATATCCCGGACCGCACCTGGCCGTCGAAGACCATCACCGCCGCGCCGATCTGGTGCAGTTCCGACCTGCGCGACGGCAACCAGTCGCTGATCGAACCGATGGACGCGGTGAAAAAGCTGCGCTTCTGGAAGACCCTGGTCGCCGTCGGCGTGAAGGAAATCGAAGCCTCCTTCCCGGCCGCATCACAAACCGATTTCGACTTCGTGCGTACCCTGATCGAAGACAATCACATCCCCGAGGACACCACTATCCAGGTGCTGACCCAGGGCCGTGAAGACTTGATCGCACGCACCTTCGAATCCCTGCGCGGGGCGAAGAAAGCCATCGTTCACTTGTACAACGCCACGTCGCCGTCGTTCCGCCGCATCGTGTTCAACCAGGACAAGGACGGCATCAAGGCCATCGCGGTCAACGCGGCCAAGCTGTTCGTCAAATACGCCGCCCAGCAGCCGGAAACCCAGTGGACCTTCGAGTACTCGCCAGAGACGTTCAGCGCTACTGAGCTTGAGTTCGCCAAGGAAGTCTGTGACGCGGTGATCGAGGTCTGGAACCCGACGCCTGAGCACAAGGTGATCCTCAACCTGCCGGCTACCGTCGAGTGCGCCACCCCGAACATCTATGCCGACCAGATCGAGTGGTTCGGTCGCCATATCAACCGTCGTGACAGCGTGATCATCAGCCTGCACACCCACAACGACCGTGGCACCGGCGTGGCCGCTACCGAATTGGGCCTGATGGCCGGCGCCGACCGTGTCGAAGGCTGCCTGTTCGGCAACGGCGAGCGTACCGGTAACGTCGACCTGGTGACCGTGGCGTTGAACATGTACACCCAGGGCCTCGACCCTCAGTTGGACTTCTCCGACATCGACGGCATCCGCAAAGTCGTCGAAGAGTGCAACCAGATCCCGGTTCACCCGCGTCACCCGTACGTCGGCGACCTGGTTCACACCGCCTTCTCCGGCTCCCACCAGGACGCCATCCGCAAGGGCTTCACCCAGCAGAAAGACGACGCCCTGTGGGAAGTGCCGTACTTGCCGATCGACCCGGCGGACATTGGCCGCAGCTACGAGGCAGTGATTCGTGTCAACAGCCAGTCGGGCAAAGGCGGCATCGCTTACCTGCTGGAGCAGGAATACGGCATCAGCTTGCCGCGCCGCATGCAGATCGAGTTCAGCCAGGTGGTACAGGCCGAAACCGACCGCGTGGGCCTGGAGATGACCGCCTCGCAGATCTACAGCTTGTTGCAGCGTGAATACCTGCAAGCCAACATTCCTTACGCGCTGGTCAGCCATCGCTTGCAGGAAGAGAACGGCAACAGCTCGGTGGAAGTTGAAGTCTCCGGCAAGGGCCAGGGCGAAACCAACCTGCGCTGGCACGGCAAAGGCAACGGCGCCCTTGAAGCGCTGGTGGCCGGCCTGCCGATTGGTGTGGAGATCATGGACTACAACGAACACGCGATTGGTGCCGGCACCAATGCCAAAGCCGCTGCTTACATCGAGCTGCGGGTGAACGGTGAGCGTCCGGTGCACGGCGTGGGCATTGATGAGAACATCACCACGGCGAGCTTCAAGGCAGTGTTCAGCGCGCTGAACCGCTCGTTGAGCCAGCTGGAAGCGAAAGCGGCGTAAACACTGACCGCTGAAATGCAAAAGGCCCCGGGATGAGAATCCAGGGGCCTTTTTATTGGAGTTCGAAATTTGTGGTGACTGTCAGGGCCTCATCGCGGGCAAGCCCGGCTCCCACAGGGGAATGCATTCCTCCAGACGATTCAGATCAAATGTGGGAGCCGGGCTTGCCCGCGATAGCGATCTCCCAGGCGATGGAGGTCCTTTAGACAAACTCAAAGCTGTCCGCATCCAGGTTCGCCGGGAAGCGTGTGCGATACTCCGCCAATTCCGCTGCATCCAGGCACACCTGGAACACCCCGTCCGCCTCCCCTGCGCTCAGCAGGCTTTCGCCCTGGAAGTCCACGACCTGGCTGTCGCCGGTGTAGGCAAAACCCTTCCCGTCCGTGCCCACCCGATTTACCGCCGCCACATAGCACAGGTTTTCGATGGCCCGTGCCGGCAACAAGCGGTTCCAGTGCTGACGCCGAGCGCCCGGCCAATTGGCGGTGTACAGCAGCAAGTCAGTGTCCTGGGCGTCACGGCTCCACACCGGGAAGCGCAGGTCGTAGCAAATCAACGGACGAATCCGCCAACCCTTGAGTTCAAACTGCACCTGACGCTCGCCCGGGGTGTAGTGGTCGTGCTCACCGGCCATGCGGAACAGGTGACGCTTGTCGTAGTGCAGCACCTCGCCATCCGGGCGCGCCCACAGCAAGCGATTGCGGTGGCTGCCGTCGGCGGTCTGGATGATCACGCTGCCGGTGATCACCGCGTTGTACTTCTTCGCCTGGGCCTGCAGCCATTGATGAGTGGGGCCGTTTTCAGGCTCGGCGAGGGTTTCCGATTCCATCGAGAAACCGGTGGTGAACATCTCCGGCAACACGATCAGGTCGGCGCCCTGGGCCTGGTCCAGCAGCAGTTCGAAATGCTCCAGGTTGGCCTGGCGGTCGTGCCAGGCCAGGGTGGTTTGCACCAGGGCAATGTTCAGGTTGGGCAGTGCACTCAGATCACGCATAGTTTCTCGGCTGCTTGACGCAGCGTCTCCTCGCGTTTGGCAAAGCACAGTCGCACCAGGCGCTGGCCTTGCGGTGGGTTCTGGTAGAACACCGAGACAGGGATAGTCGCCACGCCATGTTCGCGGGTCATCCACAGCGACATGGCGACGTCATCCAGGTCCGGGCGAATCTGTGAGTAATCCACCAGTTGGAAGTAAGTTCCGGCCACCCGGGTAAAGCTGAAACGCGATGGTTCCAGCAGATCGCAGAACAGGTCGCGCTTGGCTTGATAGAAAGCCGGCAATTCCTCTACGTGTTCCGGGTGTTCGGCCATGAAGTCTGCCAAAGCGTACTGCAATGGGGTCACGCCGCAAAAGTTGACATATTGATGCACCTTGCGCAGCTCGGCGCTGAGGGCCGGAGGCGCAACCACGTAGCCGGTTTTCCAGCCGGTGACGTGGTAGGTCTTGCCGAAGGAGCTGACCACGAAGGCGCGTTGGTACAGCTCCTCGTGGGCCAGCACGCTGACGTGGGGCACGCCGTCGAAGACCAGGTGCTCGTAGACCTCGTCGCTGACCAGGTAGATATCGCGGTCGCGGATCAACTCGGCCAACTGGTCCAGCTCGGCGCGGCTGATCAGGGCACCGGTGGGGTTGTGCGGGCTGTTGAGGATGATCATGCGGGTGCGCGGGGATAGCGCCGCCTTGATCTGTTCGAAGTCGAGGGAGAAGTCATTCAGGCCCAGCTGCACATGTATGCAGCGACCACCCGCCAGCTCAACCGAGGGCTCATAGCTGTCGTAGGCCGGATCGAACACGATCACCTCATCACCGCTGCGGATCACCGCCTGGATCGCGCAGAAGATCGCTTCAGTCGCGCCAGGGGTGATGGTCACTTCGCTGTCGGCATTCACCGTGGCGCCATAGCTGCGGGCGATCTTGGCCGCTACTTGCTGACGCAGTACCGGCAGACCGGTCATGGGCGCGTATTGGTTATGGCCAAGGGCAATGTGCTTGCCCACCGCATCGAGCAAACCCTGAGGCCCATTGAAGTCGGGAAAGCCTTGGGACAGGTTGAGCGCACCGGTTTCGGCGGCGAGTTGCGACATGGTGGTGAAGATGGTGGTGCCGACATTCGGCAGCTTACTGGTGATCATCGGTGCGCCCCTTGCGGTGAGCCCCAAGTTTTAAGCTGCATGCCACGAAGGGTCAACCGCCAGGCACAAAAAAGGGCTCTTAAAGAGCCCTTTTTCAACCGATCAGGATCAGCGCTTGTCGCGGCGCTTTTTGTCGGCTTTCTTGTGGTGCGTCATCATCCGACGCTTTTTGTTGACCTGGCGGTCGGTGAGGCTGTTCTTGTTACCTTCGTACGGGTTCTCGCCACCCTTGAACTCGATACGGATCGGCGTACCGACCAGTTTCAAGACACGGCGATAGGTGTTTTCCAGGTAACGCACGTAGGACTTCGGCACCTTCTCCAGCTGGTTACCGTGAATCACGATAATCGGCGGGTTGGCACCACCCAAGTGAGCGTAACGCAGCTTGATCCGACGGTTGTTGACCATCGGCGGCGCGTGCTCGCTGACCGCATCTTCCAGAATCTGGGTCAGGCGGTTGGTCGGCCAGCGGGTAACCGCGGACTTGAACGAGTTCTGCACCGAGGCGTAGAGGTTACCCACGCCGGTACCGTGCAGTGCCGAGATAAAGTGGATATCGGCAAACTCAACGAAGAACAGACGACGCTGCAGCTCGACCTTGACGTAGTCGCGCTCGCTTGGCGTCATGCCGTCCCACTTGTTGATCGCGATCACCAGGGCACGACCGGCTTCCAGGGCAAAGCCCAGCAAGTTCAGGTCGTGGTCTACCACGCCTTCGCGGGCATCCATGACGAAGATCACCACGTTGGCGTCTTTGATCGCCTGCAGGGTTTTCACCACGGAGAACTTTTCAACTTCCTCGTGGATCTTGCCGCGCTTGCGCACACCGGCGGTGTCGATCAGCGTGTACTTCTCGTCGTTACGCTCGAACGGGATGTAGATACTGTCGCGCGTGGTGCCGGGCTCGTCGTAGACGATTACCCGATCTTCACCGAGCATACGGTTGACCAGGGTCGACTTGCCGACGTTCGGACGGCCGATGATCGCGATCTTGATACCGTCTTTTTCGCTTGGGCCAGGAATGCGCTTGGCTTCCTCGCCTTCGGCAACGATTTCTTCTTCGCCTTCGACTTCATCCACGTCATCACGCGGGAAGTCGCGCAGGGCGATTTCCAGCATCTGGGTGATGCCGCGACCGTGGGCACCGGCGATCGGGATTGCGTCGCCCAGGCCCATCGGGCTGAACTCGGCGCGGGCCATTTCAGGATCGATGTTGTCGATCTTGTTGGCCACCACATAGGAACGCTTGTTGCGCTTGCGCAGGTGCTCGCCAATCATCTGGTCAGCAGCGGTGTAGCCCGCGCGGGCGTCCACCAGGAACAACACGACATCAGCTTCTTCAATGGCCAGCAGCGACTGCTCGGCCATCTTTTCGTCCATGCCATGCTCGTCACCGGAGATACCACCGGTGTCGACAATAATGTAGGAGCGCCCTTGCCACTTTGCCTCACCGTATTGGCGATCACGGGTCAGACCGGACAAGTCGCCGACAATGGCGTCGCGAGTCCTGGTCAGGCGGTTGAACAAGGTGGACTTGCCGACGTTCGGTCGGCCCACCAGGGCGATTACGGGAACCATGCGGCTCTCCACTTCGTTATTTCAGAAAATACAAAAGCCGCTGCAAGGCAGCGGCTGGTGCTCGGGGCAGCATATTCAAATGCCGCATGCCCCGCCGAAGCGGGGCCGCCTGGGTGTTACCCCAAGCATAGTCAAACCATTACTTGATGGTCAGCGCTTCCAGTTTGCCGCTGTTGCCATACACGTAAAGCATGTTACCCACTACCAGCGGACGGGCACGCAGGCCGTCACTGTCGATACGTTCGCGACCGACGAAGCGACCGTCCACCTGGCTCAGCAGGTGCAGGTAGCCTTCAAAGTCGCCTACCGCTACGTAGCTGGAGAACACTTCCGGTGCCGACAACTGACGGCGAGCCAGGGAGTCGTTGCTCCACAATGCAGTGGTGGAACGCTCGTCGACACTTTCAACGGTGCCAGACGCCAGGCTTACGTAGACGCTGCCAAACCCTTGGGCGACACCGGCGTAGCTGGAAGCATCACGCTGCCAGTTGATCCGGCCGCTTTGCACGTCCAGCGCCGCGACGCGGCCCTGGTAAGTGGCGACGTAGAGGGTATCACCCGACAGAAGCAAGCCACCGTCGATGTCCACTACGCGATCCAGTTCCGAACGACCCTGAGGAATAGCAACCCGGGTTTCCCAGGCCGGCACGCCGTTCTGGGTGTCCAGGGCGACCACTTTACCGGTCGACAGGCCTGCCAGTGCGAGGTTGCTGGTCACAACCGGACCGCTGGTACCGCGCAAGGTCAGGACCGCCGGCGTGCTGTCGTACAACCAGCGCTGGTTACCGGTGGCGGCGTCGAGGCCGATCACGCGGTCATCCTGGGTTTGCACGACAACGATGTCGCCGTTGGTAGCCGGTGGCGAGAGCACTTCACTGGTCACGCGAGCGCGCCATTTCTCTTCACCGGTGCTCTCGTCCAGCGCCACCACATCGCCTTTCAGCGTGCCGAGCAGCACCATGCCGGAACCCACGCCAACGGCGCCGGACACAGGCAAGTCGAGATCTTTCTTCCATTTGACGTCGCCGTTCATGCGGTCCATGGAGACCACAACGCCGGTGGAGTCAGCAGCGAAGATGGTGTCGCCGTCGATAGCCGGAACCATCAGGTTGTAGAGATCGCCCTGACCGTCACCAATGGAGCGGCTCCACTGCTTTTGCAGGACCACTTCTTCCTTGAAGCTGGTCAGCTCGGCCGGAGGCAGTTCTTTTTTGCTGTTGCTGCTGCAACCCGCGGCCAAAACGGCCAGAGCCAGCAATGCTGCATGTTTCCAACGGATCACGTCACGCATCCCCTTTGGCCAAGTCGTCGAGCTTGATTTGTAAGCCACCGACCGCCGCTTCATCAGACAGCGCCGCCTTGGCTTTTTGGTACGCAGCATTGGCTTCGTCGGTACGACCCAATTGGACCAGGAGGTCGCCCTTGAGCTCTTCACGAGTGGCCAGGAATGCCTTGTCAGCATCGCCGTCGAGCAGTTTCAGTGCGTCGTCGGCCTTGTTCTGTGCCGCGAGTACCTGAGCCAGACGCTGACGTGCGATTTCACCCAGTGTCGGATTGGCCGGCTTGTCGGTGATGGCTTTCAGCTCGGAGGCTGCGTCATCCAGCTTGCCGTTGTCGACCGCAACTTTTGCGACGAACAGGCTGCCGTATTGCGCGTAGGTGCTACCGCCGAACTCGCTCTTCAGCTTGCCGGCCAGGTCTGCAACCTGAGCAAGGTCAGGCTTGCCGTTTGGCGTCAGCGTGGTTTCCAGCAGTTGCTGATAGATAATCGAGGCGCCTTGCGACTGGTTAGCCTGATACTTGTGCCAGGCTTGCCAGCCGAACACCACTACTAAAGCCAGCAAACCGCCAGTGACCAGGGGCTTGCCGTTGCGCTGCCACCAGTCTTTGAACTCGGCCAGCTGGTCATCATCAGTACTCGACACCCCAATACTCCTTAATCGCTAAATCGGCTGTTTGACAGCTTCAACCCTGCACGATGCAGGTGGCCAGGTGCGCTGTAAGCGCATCAAAGGCAATGCTTTGTTGTTCACCCTGACCACGCAGGGGTTTGAAACTTACCACTTGCTGGGCCAACTCATCATCACCCAGGATCAGTGCATACAACGCACCGCTCTTGTCGGCTTTCTTGAACTGGCTTTTGAAGCTGCCAGCACCGGCATTGACTTGCAGGCGCAGGTTCGGCAGTTGGTCGCGCAGCTTCTCGCTCAGGGCCAGGGCAGCCAGTTCGGCCGCCTCGCCAAAGGCACAGAAGTACACGTCCACCTGACGGGATATTTCTTCGGGGACCTGCTCCAGGGTTTCCAGCAGCAGGATCAGCCGCTCGATGCCCATGGCGAAACCAACACCGGTGGTCGGCTTGCCGCCCATCTGCTCGACCAGGCCGTCGTAACGGCCACCGGCACACACGGTGCCCTGGGCGCCGAGCTTGTCAGTGACCCACTCGAACACGGTCTTGCTGTAGTAATCGAGGCCACGCACCAGTTTCGGGTTGATGACGTATGGAATACCGGCTGCATCCAGGCGAGCCTTGAGGCCCTCGAAGTGGATGCGGGACTCTTCGTCCAGGTAGTCGGCCATTTTCGGCGCGTCCACCAGTACGGCCTGGGTCTCGGCGTTCTTGGTGTCCAGTACCCGCAGCGGGTTGGTTTTCAGGCGACGCTGGCTGTCTTCGTCCAGCTTGTCCAGGTGGCCCGACAGGAATTCCACCAGGGCTTCGCGGTAGCGGCCCCGGGATTCGCTGGTGCCCAGGCTGTTGAGTTCAAGCTTGACCGCATCGCGGATGCCCAGCATGCCCCACAGGCGCCAGGTCAGCACGATCAGCTCGGCGTCGATGTCCGGACCGTCGAGGTTGAACACCTCCAGGCCGATCTGGTGGAACTGGCGGTAACGGCCTTTTTGCGGACGCTCGTGGCGGAACATCGGGCCGATGTACCAGAGCTTCTGCGGCTGACCGCCGCCGGTGAGGCCATGCTCGAGCACCGCACGCACGCATGCGGCAGTGCCTTCCGGACGCAGGGTCAGGGAGTCGCCGTTGCGGTCTTCGAAGGTGTACATCTCTTTTTCGACGATGTCGGTCACTTCACCGATGGAGCGCTTGAACAGCTCGGTGAACTCGACGATCGGCATGCGGATCTGCTTGTAACCGTAGTTATCCAGCAGGCGCGCGACAGTGCCCTCGAAGTAGCGCCACAGGGGCGTCTGCTCAGGCAGGATGTCGTTCATGCCACGAATGGCTTGCAGAGACTTGCTCACATCTAATCCTTAAATTCGTTCTTAGCCGCGCGCGATCAGCGCTGCGTCAGCCGCGACCTTTTCGGCCGCTTTCTGGCGGATCAGCCGTTCCAGCTCATCCACCAGATTGTCATTCGTCAGTTTCTGCGACGGCTTGCCGTCGATGTAAATCAGGTTTGGCGTACCACCAGTCAAGCCCACATGGGCTTCTTTGGCCTCGCCCGGCCCGTTGACCACACAGCCAATCACCGCAACATCCAGCGGCACCAGCAGGTCTTCGAGGCGTACTTCCAGTTCGTTCATGGTTTTCACCACGTCGAAGTTCTGTCGCGAGCAGCTCGGGCAGGCAATGAAGTTGATGCCACGGGAACGCAAATGCAGGGATTTGAGAATGTCGTAACCGACTTTCACTTCCTCTACCGGGTCTGCCGCGAGGGAGATGCGAATAGTATCGCCAATCCCGTCGGCCAGCAGCATACCGAGACCCACCGCAGATTTCACTGTGCCTGAACGTAAACCGCCGGCTTCGGTGATACCCAGGTGCAATGGCTGGACGATTTCCTTGGCCAGCAGGCGGTACGCTTCTACCGCCATGAACACATCGGAAGCCTTTACGCTGACCTTGAAGTCCTGGAAATTCAGGCGCTCAAGGTGTTCAACGTGGCGCAACGCGGACTCCACCAGTGCTGCCGGAGTCGGCTCGCCGTATTTCTTTTGCAGGTCTTTTTCCAGGGAACCGGCGTTGACGCCGATGCGGATTGGAATCCCGCGATCACGGGCGGCATCCACCACGGCGCGAACCCGGTCTTCACGACCGATGTTGCCCGGGTTGATCCGCAGGCAGTCGACGCCCAGTTCGGCCACGCGCAACGCGATCTTGTAGTCGAAGTGGATATCGGCGACCAGCGGAACCTTGACCAGTTGCTTGATGCGGCCAAAGGCTTCGGCAGCGTCCATGTCCGGTACGGAAACTCGCACGATGTCGACGCCCGCCGCTTCCAGGCGATTGATCTGGGCAACAGTGGCCGCCACGTCATTGGTGTCGCTGTTGGTCATGCTTTGTACTGCGATGGGGGCATCGCCGCCCACCGGCACCGAGCCGACCCAGATCTTGCGCGATACGCGACGTTTGATTGGAGATTCGCCGTGCATGACTTTATTGTCCCAACTTCAGGCGAGCAGTCTCGCCACTGGTGAACGGCGCCACGTCCACAGGCTGGCCGTTGTAGGCCACTTGCGCGCCACGGGCAAAGCCCAGACGCAGCGTCAAAGGAGGCTTGCCGCCCTGGTCAAGTGTATCTCCCTTACGCTTCAGACCACTGAACAGCACTTTGCCGTTGCCATCGGAGACTTGCGTCCAGCAGTCAGCGACGTAGGTAATTTGTACTCGGCCATCACCGGCGATAAGCGCTGGGGTGGTTGGCGCGGAAATCGCCGGGGCGGCCGGAGCGGCTGGAGCCGGAGCCTGCGCCGGGGCGGCTGGCGTATGAGCCGGAGCAACTGGCGTCGCGGCGACCACTGGAGCGGGAGCGACAGGAGTCGTGGCAGGTGCAGTAACCGCTTCAGTAGCAGGCTGCTCGGCGCTCGGCTCTGCCTCAGGCGCCGCCTGGCCCTGGGCCACGGCCTGGTCTTCCGGCTCGTCCAACGGATGAATCTGGGTGGTGCCGTCGGCGCTTTCGACTTCGACGTGCTCCATGGCGTTGGTGGACAGATCCTTGCCACGCTGGGAGGTCTGATCCTGCCACCATACAAAACCACCACCGATCACGGCGATCAGCAGCAACAGGCTGACAATTCGCAATATCGTGTGGGAAACGCGCACAGGCTCTTCAATGCGCCCCAGGCCATGGACATTGCTGCCCTGGGAATCGGTACCGGTGATCTGGTCGAATTCCTGGACCAATGCGGCCTGGTCGATACCAAGCAACTTGGCATAGGCGCGGATATAGCCGCGGGCAAAGGTATGCCCTGGCAGCTTGTCGAACGCGCCAGCTTCAAGGTTGCCCAATGAAGTCGTGGTCAAATTGAGCTTGAGGGCCACTTCTGCCAGCGACCAACCATTGCTTTCGCGGGCCTGACGCAAGGTCTCGCCTGGGTTTCCACGATTAGCTGCTACAACTTCCGGGTGCGCCGCTTTCATCATTGCTCCGACAGGTATTGCTGATATTCCGGCGTACCGGGATAGAGTCGTTCGAGTTGCTGGCCAAAACGTGCGGCCTTGTCGCGTTCTTCATGAACCGTCGCCAGGCGCGCACCGAGCAATAGACTACGTGCATTTTGCCCGCTCAGCAGGCTAAAACGCTCGTAATAGTCACGTGCCGGCACATAATGCCTGTCTTCGAAGGACAACTCAGCCATTTCGAGCAAGGCTCGAGGCTGGCGCTGGTTCAGGTGCAGGGCCTTTTCCAGTTGCTGGCGGGCGGTGTCGCGCTGGCCGAGAAGCATTGAGGTCACCCCAAGATTCTCGAAAACCCGCGAGCGCTCAGGATAGAGGGTATCGGCCGCAGCCTGCTGGAAATATTCGGACGCCTGTTGATAACGTTTCTGCGCAAACAAAAAACTGCCGTAATTATTCAGCAGTCTTGGGTCGCCAGGACGTATAGCCAGGGCCTTTTGGAAATATTGATCGGCCAATTCAGGCTCGGCCTGGGCCTGGAACACCAAGGCCAACGCAGCATTGGCGTCTGCGTCGCTGCCATCTAGTTCAAGGGCCTTCTTCAGCGGCACCTTGGCCTGTTCGGCCATCCCTTGCTGCAAGTACCCCAAGCCCAACTGCACATAGGCAGCACGCGCCTCGTCACGGCCCTTGCCGGTTTGCAACGGGCTGTCATGGCCCGATGAAACACAGCCAGCCGCAAGGCTGGCAACAAGCAAAAGCAGCGCAAGGCGCAAGGGCATAGAGATCCTCTCTCAGGTTCGAGTCGCGGCGCTTTGCGGCATATCGTCGGCGGCACTCAGTTCACGCACGGCGATATAACGTTCGCTGCGACGGGTGCGATCCAGCACCTGTCCTACCAATTGGCCACATGCCGCATCGATGTCTTCGCCGCGGGTGGTGCGCACGGTGACATTGAAGCCTGCATGGTGCAGTTGATCCTGGAAACGGCGGATGGCGTTGTTGCTCGGCCGCTCGTAGCCAGAATGGGGAAACGGGTTAAACGGAATCAGGTTGATCTTGCACGGTACGTTCTTGAGCAACTCGATCATCTCGACCGCATGCTCGACCTTGTCGTTGATGTCCTTGAGCATGGTGTACTCAATGGTCAACACACGTTTCTCACCCAAGGTCGCCATATAACGCTGGCAAGATTCGAGCAGCATCTTAAGCGGATACTTCTTGTTGATCGGCACCAATTGGTTACGCAATGCGTCATTCGGTGCGTGCAGCGACAACGCCAGGGAGACGTCGATGTGCTTGGCCAGCTCATCGATCATCGGTACCACGCCGGAGGTCGACAGGGTCACACGGCGCTTGGAAATGCCGTAGCCCAGGTCGTCCATCATCAAATGCATGGCCGCAACAACGTTGTCGAAGTTCAGCAGCGGCTCACCCATGCCCATCATCACCACGTTGGTGATGGCACGGTCGGCGGTCGCCGGGATGCTGCCGAACGATTTATTGGCAATCCATACCTGGCCGATGACTTCGGCGGCGGTGAGGTTGCTGTTGAAACCTTGCTTGCCGGTGGAGCAGAAACTGCAGTCCAGGGCACAGCCTGCCTGGGACGAAACGCACAGAGTGCCGCGCTTGCCCTGGGGAATGTACACGGTCTCGACGCAGCTGCCGGACGCCACGCGCACCACCCACTTACGGGTGCCATCGGTGGAGATGTCCTCGCTGACCACTTCGGGGCCGCGAACTTCGGCAATGGCCTTGAGCTTGTCGCGCAGGGCCTTGCTGACGTTCGTCATGGCGTCGAAATCATCGACGCCAAGATGGTGAATCCACTTCATTACCTGAGCGGCACGAAAACGCTTCTCCCCGATTGAGTCGAAGAATTTTTCCATTTCCTGTTGAGTCAGACCCAGCAGGTTGGTTTTTGCAGTCAATGTAGTCATGGATTCACCTTCGCTCTTTTAAGCCAATGCTTAGCGAGCGGTTACTTCAGTAGCAGCGAAAAAGTACGAGATTTCGCGGGCAGCAGCGGCTTCGGAGTCCGAACCGTGAACGGCGTTGGCGTCGATCGATTCAGCGAAGTCAGCACGGATGGTGCCGGCAGCAGCTTCTTTAGGGTTGGTAGCGCCCATCAGCTCACGGTTCAGTGCGATAGCGTTTTCGCCTTCCAGAACCTGAACAACAACAGGGCCGGAGATCATGAAGGCAACCAGGTCGCCGAAGAAACCACGAGCGCTGTGCTCAGCGTAGAAGCCTTCAGCTTCAGCTTTGGACAGTTGCTTGAGTTTCGAAGCTACAACCTTCAGGCCGGCTTTTTCGAAACGAGTGGTGATCTCGCCGATGACGTTTTTTGCAACAGCGTCAGGCTTGATGATGGAGAAAGTACGTTGAACAGCCATGGTGTAACTCCAGAAACGGTAATTTGCGAAAAATTAAACCCGCGAATTATACGCGGGTTCTTGGGTATTGCCTAACCTGCGGGGATGATCAGTCTATTTCTTCGATCCAGAGGGCCTGGACCGCTTCCAATACCTTCTCGCCGCAGCGGCCAGAGGTATTGTCGAAATCCGGAAGCTCCATGATCCATCGCTGCAGGTCGACGAAGTTGACAGTGAGCGGGCTCACATCGGGCTTGGATTCAGCCAGTTCTTCAGCAATGCGTTGTACATCATTCCAACCGTAACTCATGACAGTTCTACCAGTCAGTGCGGCGCTTCGGCGGCATGGTTAAGCGAATATTTCGGAATTTCAACAGTGAGGTCTTCTGTTCCCACTTTTGCCTGGCAGCTCAAGCGTGATGTCGGCTCCAGACCCCACGCCCTATCAAGATAGTCCTCTTCCAGCTCATCAGCCTCTTCGAGGCTATTGAAACCTTCGCGAATGATGCAATGGCACGTGGTACAGGCGTTGACGCCGCCGCAGGCGCTTTCGATCTCGATGTGGTTGTCGTGAGCGACTTCGAGAATGGACTTGCCGGTCTCAGCCTCCACGACCATACCGTCCGGGCAATGCTCGGCGTGTGGCAGAAAAATGATCTGCGGCATCAGTTAATCCTCAAGTTCGTTCAAGTTGCGGCCCGCCAGGGCGGCTTTCACCGACTGGTCCATACGACGGGCGGCAAAGGCATCCGTCACTTGCGACAGACGCTTGGTCTGCTGCTCGATGGCGTAACCATCGGTGCCTTTCATCAATTCAGCCAGCTCCTGCATCTGCAGGTCGATAACCATGCGCTCTTCGGCATCCAGCAGGCGCTCGCCGTCAGCCTCAAGGGCGCCCTGCACCGCTTCGAGCAGGCGCTGGGCGTCGACTTGCTGCTCTCGCAACACGCGAGCGACCTTGTCGTCACCGGCATACTGGAACGAATCCTTGAGCATCTTGGCGATTTCGCCGTCGGTCAGGCCGTAGGACGGCTTGACCTGGATGCTGGCTTCAACGCCGGAGGCCAGTTCGCGAGCGGCAACGCTGAGCAAGCCGTCGGCGTCGACCTGGAAGGTCACGCGAATCTTCGCCGCACCGGCCACCATCGCCGGAATTCCGCGCAATTCGAAGCGCGCCAGGGAACGGCAGTCGCTGATCAGTTCACGCTCACCTTGCAGCACATGAATCATCATGGCCGTCTGGCCATCTTTGTACGTCGTGAAGTCCTGGGCGCGGGCAACGGGGATGGTGGTGTTGCGTGGAATCACCTTCTCCATCAGGCCGCCCATGGTTTCCAGCCCCAGGGACAACGGAATCACGTCGAGCAGAAGCAGTTCGCCACCATCGCGCTTGTTACCGGCGAGGGTGTCGGCCTGGATCGCGGCACCAATGGCCACCACTTGATCCGGGTCGATTTCAGTCAGCGGCTGGCGACCGAAGGCTTCAGCTACCGCCTCACGAACACGTGGCACGCGGGTCGAACCGCCCACCATGACCACGGCAGCCACGTCTTCCAACTCGACACCGGAGTCACGTACGGCGCGGCGGCAGGCTTTCAGGCTGCGGGCGACCATCGGCTCGATCAAGGAATCGAACGCTTCGCGGGTCAGTTGAGCCGACCAGCTACCGTAGGAAACTTCCACCGACGCAGCATCAGTCAGCGCTTCTTTGGCGGCGCAGGCGGTTTGCAGCAGATTACGTTGCGCGCCCGGATCCAGGTCGGCAGACAAGCCGGCGCTGGTGATGATCCAGCCCGCGATGGCATGATCGAAGTCATCGCCGCCCAGGGCCGTGTCGCCACCGGTAGCCAGCACTTCGAAGACACCGCCCGTCAGGCGCAGGATCGAAATATCAAAGGTACCGCCGCCCAGGTCGTAAATAGCTACCAGGCCTTCGGCGTGCTGGTCCAGGCCGTAAGCCACAGCGGCCGCAGTCGGCTCGTTGAGCAGGCGCAACACGTTCAGGCCGGCGAGCTTCGCCGCATCCTTGGTGGCCTGGCGCTGAGCGTCATCGAAATATGCAGGAACAGTAATCACCGCACCCACCAGTTCGCCACCCAAGGTGGTTTCTGCACGCTGGCGCAGCACCTTGAGGATATCGGCCGACACTTCCACTGGGCTTTTCGGGCCCTGGATGGTGTCGATGAACGGCATATGGGATTCACCGCCAACGAAGCGGTAAGGCAGTTGGTCACCCAGCTGCTTGACGTCGGACAGACCACGACCCATCAAGCGCTTGACCGACAGCACGGTATTCAAAGGATCGGTAGACGCCGCGAGCTTGGCCGACTCGCCCACTTCGGTGCGGTCAGCGTGATAGCGCACGGCAGACGGCAGGATGACCTGACCATCCGCGTCAGGCAGCGGCTCGGAAAGACCGCTGCGCAATGCAGCGACCAGCGAATTGGTAGTGCCCAAGTCAATCCCGACCGCCAGACGACGCTGGTGCGGTTGAGGACTTTGACCGGGTTCGGCGATCTGCAGTAGGGCCATGGTAATCAGGACTTATCTGTATATCAGGCGTGCAACCTGGGCGGCACTGGGTTAATCGTCGAGGCGCTCTTCTAACTGGCGCACTTCGTAGGTGAGCTTGTCGAGGAACTGCATGCGCCGCATCAGGCGTTCGGCCTGCTCACGTTGCGCTGCGTCATCCCAACAGGCTGCGAAGCTTTCGTTGAGTTCATCCTGGGCCACTTTCAGACGGCGCTTGAAGACCGCGACTCCGGCCAGATCGGCCTCGTCCTGCAGCTCTTCGAGCTCCTCGCGCCATTGCATCTGCTGCATCAGGAAATCAGGGTCCTGGACCGTGACTTCAAGCGGCAGCTCGCGACCGCCCATGGCGAGCAGGTAGCGCGCGCGTTTGGGAGGGTTCTTGAGCGTCTGATAGGCTTCGTTGAGGCTGGCTGATTGCTCCAGCGCCAAGCGTTGCTCACGCTCGGAAGCGTCAGCAAAGCGGTCCGGATGCACCCCACGCGCCAGTTCACGGTAGCGCGTGGCAAGCTGTTCAAGGTCCAGTCGAAAACTCGGCTGCAGCTCGAATAAAGCGAAATGACAAGGAGTACCCACAATCAGCCTCAGATGTTGAAGCTTTCGCCGCAGCCACATTCACCGCGTACGTTGGGGTTGTTGAACTTGAAGCCTTCGTTCAACCCTTCCTTGACGAAATCGAGTTCGGTGCCGTCCAGGTAGGTCAGGCTTTTCGGGTCGATGATCACTTTTTCGCCGTGACTCTCGAACACTTGATCTTCCTCGACCACCTCGTCGACGAACTCCAGCACGTAGGCAAGGCCGGAACAGCCCGTGGTGCGAACACCCAGACGAATCCCCTCACCTTTGCCGCGCCCGTCAAGGGAGCGTCGCACGTGTTTAGCCGCCGCTTCTGTCATGCTGATAGCCATCGTGACTCCTTACTCGTCGCCAAATGCTTAGATCAAGCCTTTCTTCTGCTTGTAGTCGCGAACAGCCGCCTTGATGGCGTCTTCTGCGAGTACGGAGCAGTGGATTTTCACTGGCGGCAAGGCCAGTTCTTCGGCTAGTTGGGTGTTGCTGATAGTCACAGCCTCATCCAGGGTCTTGCCTTTCATCCATTCGGTCGCCAGGGAGCTGGAGGCGATGGCCGAACCGCAACCGTAAGTCTTGAACTTGGCGTCTTCGATAACGCCGGCTTCGTTGACCTTGATCTGCAGGCGCATAACGTCGCCGCACGCCGGAGCGCCGACCATGCCGGTGCCGACATCAGGGTCTTCCGCGTTCATCTTGCCGACGTTGCGCGGGTTTTCGTAGTGGTCGATGACCTTTTCGCTGTAAGCCATGGTACTGAATCCTCACTCATCAGGGCCGCTCTGGAACCCTGTAAACACGCCTGCGTTTTCCGCCACGTCTTTACAGAGCCTTTTGGGTGGCGGCTTCTATAGTTAGTGTGCCGCCCACTCGATCTTGGAAATGTCGACACCGTCCTTGTACATGTCCCACAGCGGGGACAAGGTACGCAGCTTGGTGACGGCCTCGCAGACTTTCTGCGCGGCGTAGTCGACTTCTTCTTCGGTGGTGAAACGGCCGAACGTAAAGCGGATCGAGCTATGAGCCAGTTCGTCGTTGCGGCCCAGGGCGCGCAGGACGTAGGACGGCTCAAGAGAAGCCGAGGTGCAGGCCGAACCGGACGAAACCGCCAGGTCCTTGAGCGCCATGATCAGCGACTCGCCTTCGACGTAGTTGAAGCTCAAATTCAGGTTGTGCGGTACGCGGGCGGTCATGCTGCCGTTGATGTACAGCTCTTCAAGGTGCTCGACCTGCTTGTAGAAGCGATCGCTCAGGGCCTTGATGCGCACGTTTTCAGCAGCCATGTCTTCCTTGGCCACACGGAACGCTTCGCCGATGCCGACGATCTGGTGGGTCGCCAGGGTGCCGGAACGCATGCCGCGTTCGTGACCGCCGCCGTGCATGGTGGCTTCGATACGTACGCGAGGCTTGCGGCTTACGTACAGCGCGCCAATGCCTTTAGGGCCGTAGGTCTTGTGGGCAGAGAACGACATCAGGTCGACTTTCAGTTTCGACAGGTCGATATCGACCTTGCCGGTGGACTGAGCAGCGTCGACGTGCAGCAACACGCCCTTGGAGCGGGTCAGCTCGCCGATGGCGGCGATGTCGTTGATGGTGCCGATTTCGTTGTTCACGTGGATCACGGAAACCAGGATGGTGTCTTCACGCATCGCCGCTTCGATCATCGCAGGGGTCACGATACCGTCGGTGGTTGGCTCGAGGTAGGTGATCTCGAAACCTTCACGCTCCAGTTGGCGCATGGTGTCGAGGACAGCCTTATGCTCAATCTTGGTGGTGATCAGGTGTTTGCCTTTGGTCGCGTAGAAATGCGCCGCACCCTTGATTGCCAGGTTATCGGACTCGGTGGCACCGGAGGTCCAAACGATTTCACGCGGGTCGGCATTCACCAAGTCAGCGACCTGGCGACGAGCGTTTTCCACGGCTTCTTCGGCTTTCCAGCCGAAAACGTGGGAACGGGACGCCGGGTTACCGAAGTTTCCGTCAACCAGCAGGCATTCGCTCATCTTTTGCGCGACACGCGGATCAACCGGGGTGGTCGCTGAGTAATCAAGGTAAATCGGCAATTTCATGGACTTTCTCCTAAATCAGGCTGGCTGGCGTGCCGTTAGCTCTTCGGCTGTCACTCGACGGCGGACGCTTCAATCTTGTCCAGACGCGGCGCCTTGGTGTTGCAACGGCGCTGGTCCTGACGCTGGGCTACTTCTTGCACCTCACGGCGAGTCACAAGATCAGCCAAGCTGATACCACTCAAAAACTCATGGATCTGCAGGCTCAGGTCACACCACAAGTGGTGCGTAAGGCAGGTGTCGCCTGCGTGGCAATCACCCAGGCCCTGGCATTTGGTGGCATCGACGGATTCATTCACCGCGTCGATCACCTGGGCAACCTGGATGCCCTGCATGTCGCGGGACAGTTGATAGCCGCCGCCTGGACCACGAACGCTGGAAACCAGATTGCTGCGGCGCAACTTGGCGAACAACTGCTCGAGGTAGGACAGGGAAATGCCTTGGCGCTCGGAGATATCGGCCAGGGACACCGGCCCATTTTGCGCGTGCAAGGCCAGGTCAAGCATGGCGGTCACCGCGTATCGGCCTTTTGTAGTCAGTCTCATGGACAAGTACCAAGGTGTTTCAGAATGGGAGCAAGTATGCGATTCCCGAGTATTTAAGTCAACTATAAGACCTAGTACTTTAGTCAGGAATACCCGTAAAAAGGGCGCGCAAATAATAGCAGGGTGGGGCGGGATGGACCAGCGGGAACAGGGCCAAGCCGGGAATGCTGGACAAATGGAGGTCAAAATGTGGGAGCGGGCTTGCTCACGAATGCGGTGGATCAGTCAATATATTCGGCGACTGACACGCAGCTTTCGCGAGCAAGCCCGCTCCCACACGGGTTTTGCAGTGATTGCGAGACTTCAGCCCGCCTTGGTGGCGGCACCTTCGTCCTTGATCTCGGCAAAGTCTTCGGTGCGCAGCTCAGGCAAGTCCTTGGCGCAGTAGTTGCTGCCAAGGTCTTTCAGGGCACCGCACATACCGTCCAGCTTGCCATCCACCGCTTGCAGGTGGTCGAGCAATTGGCCAATCGCTCGCGCCACCGGGTCGGGCATGTCTTCGCTGACACCATAGGCATCGAAGCCGATTTTCTCGGCCATGGCCTTGCGCTTGGCTTCCTGCTCATCACCGACTTCCGGCTTGACGATAATCCTCCCCGGAATGCCGACAACCGTTGCACCAGGCGGTACGGCCTTGGTCACCACGGCGTTGGAGCCGACCTTGGCGCCCGCACCGACCGTAAACGGGCCGAGGACTTTGGCGCCCGCCCCCACTACAACGCCATCTTCCAGCGTCGGGTGACGCTTGCCTTTGTTCCAGGTGGTGCCGCCCAGGGTCACGCCCTGATACAGGGTTACGTCATCACCAATCTCGGCAGTTTCACCAATAACGATGCCCATGCCGTGGTCGATAAAGAAGCGGCGACCGACCTTGGCGCCCGGATGAATCTCGATCCCGGTCAACCAGCGACCAAAGTTGGAGACCAGCCGCGCCAGCCATTTCCACCCCATATTCCACAAGGCACCAGACAGGCGATGGATCCAGATCGCGTGCATGCCCGGGTAGCAGGTCAGCACTTCAAAGGCGTTGCGCGCCGCCGGGTCACGGTGGAAAACACTCTGGATATCTTCTCGCAAACGCTCGAACATTTTTAATCCTTCCGCTTAAGAAGCTCGCCACGGGCCGCTTTTTGGGTTTCCGTGAGGATGCCACGCAATATATTCATTTCCGCCCGGCTGACCGAGCTGCGTCCGTACAACCGACGCAGGCGCGCCATCAAGTGCCGTGGCTTTTCCGGATCGAGGAATTCGATGGCCACCAGGGTTTGCTCCAGGTGCTCATAGAACCGCTCCAGCTCGTCCATGGTGGCCAACTCGCCACTCTTGGTCGATGCAACCTCGTCCTTCTCTACCTTGCTTGGCTGGCCTTCAGCGGCCAGCCAGGCCATGCGCACTTCATAACTCAACACCTGCACCGCTGCCCCGAGGTTCAGCGAACTGAACTCAGGGTCTGATGGGATGTGCACGTGATAATGACATCGCTGCAGCTCTTCATTGGTCAGGCCGGAGTCTTCACGGCCAAATACCAAGGCGATTTCAGCGCCGCCGGCGGCCTCTTCCACGACTTTGGTCCCGCATTCGCGAGGATCCAGCAGCGGCCAGGGGATGCGACGGTCGCGAGCGCTGGTGCCGAGCACCAGGTTGCAGCCGACCAGAGCATCTTCCAGCGTGGCGACGACCTGGGCTTTTTCGAGGATGTCATTGGCACCGGACGCGCGAGCATCGGCCTCGTGGTGCGGGAACACACGCGGCTCCACCAGCACCAGGCGCGTCAGCCCCATGTTCTTCATGGCTCGCGCCACGCCGCCGATATTGCCGGGATGACTGGTATTGACGAGGACGACACGGATGTTTTGCAGCAAGGGAGGCGCTCTCGGACACGGGAAAGGGGAGCAAATCTTACAGAACAGCCTAAGGTTATGCCATGAAAGGTAACGTCGTCCTTCACCTGAAGAAAGTTTCTGCTAGAATGCTCGGCTTTCTTTAACAACCTTAGGTGACACATCCATGCAGCCCATGCTGAATATCGCGCTGCGCGCCGCCCGCAGCGCCAGTGAATTGATCTTCCGCTCCATCGAGCGCCTGGATACCATCAAGGTCGACGAAAAAGACGCCAAGGATTACGTATCCGAGGTGGATCGCGCCGCCGAGCAGAAAATCATCGACGCGCTGCGCAAGGCCTACCCTACCCACGGCATCCTCGGTGAAGAAACCGGTTTGCACAAAGGTAGCGGCGAAGGCGAAGACTACCTGTGGATCATCGACCCACTGGATGGCACCACCAACTTCCTGCGCGGCATCCCGCACTTTGCCGTGAGCATTGCCTGCAAATACCGTGGCCGCCTGGAGCACGCCGTTGTTCTGGACCCGGTTCGCCAGGAAGAATTCACCGCCAGCCGTGGCCGTGGCGCCCAGTTGAACGGTCGTCGCCTGCGTGTCAGCGGTCGCACCAGCCTGGACGGCGCCCTGCTGGGTACCGGCTTCCCGTTCCGTGATGACCAGATGGACAACCTGGAAAACTACTTGGGCATGTTCCGCGCCCTGGTTGGCCAGACCGCCGGCATCCGTCGCGCCGGTGCAGCCAGCCTGGACCTGGCTTATGTCGCTGCCGGTCGTTTTGATGCGTTCTGGGAGTCGGGCCTGTCCGAGTGGGACATGGCTGCAGGTGCTCTGCTGATTCAAGAAGCGGGCGGTTTGGTGAGCGACTTCACCGGCGGTCACGACTTCCTGGAGAAGGGCCACGTGGTTGCAGGCAACACCAAATGCTTCAAGGCAGTACTGACGGCGATCCAGCCGCACCTGCCGGCTTCGCTGAAGCGCTAAGCGAGCGAGCACAAAAAAGCACCCCTCGGGGTGCTTTTTTTATATCTGGAATTACTGCTGCGGCTGGTTCTGACCGATAACCAGGCGCCCTTCCTTGTCGACCGGGATCTGATTGCCTGGATCACGATCCATGCGCACAGAGCCTTCCTTGCCGTCCAGGGTGTAACGCACGTCGTACCCGACAACCTTGTCGCTGATGTCGTTAACAGTGTTACAACGGGTTTGCGTAGTGGTGTAGGTATCGCGGTTCTGCATGCCTTCCTGAACCTTGTTACCGGCATAACCGCCACCAACCGCACCGGCCACCGTGGCCAGCTTCTTGCCATTGCCGCCGCCGACCTGATTACCCAACAGGCCGCCCGCCAGCGCACCAACCACCGTACCGACGATCTGGTGCTGATCCTGCACAGGCTTCTGCCGGGTTACGGCAACGTCCTTGCAGACTTCACGCGGGGTTTTAATCTGGGTTTTCACCGGCTGCACCGCCAGCACTTGCGCATACTCAGGGCCGCTTTTTACCAGGCTGTAGGTGGCAACAGCACCCCCGGCAGTCACACCGACAGCACCCAATACCGCACCAACCAGTAACGACTTGTTCACGTGAACCTCCTGACCATCACAAACGGACCGAACGATCCGCGCTATACCCAGCCTTGGAGCAAAAAAAAAGGCGCGAGTTCAATACTCGCGCCTTATTTGTAACAGCAGATCAACAAACACCCATCAAGGGCGGTCGTCGACCTCCTTGCCGGTGCTGGCAGGAGGGATCAGGTCTTCGCTGTTGAGGTTCAGCCAGATCAGTACCACGTTGGCGATGTAGATCGACGAGTAGGTACCCGCCAGTACGCCGATGAACAGCGACAGCGAGAAGCCCCACAGGTTATCGCCACCGAACACCATCAGCGCGGCAATTGCCAGCAAGGTGGAGATCGAGGTTGCCATGGTTCGCAGCAGGGTCTGAGTGGTGGAGATGTTGATGTTCTCGATCAACGTCGCCTTGCGCAGCACCCGGAAGTTCTCACGAACCCGGTCGAATACCACGATGGTGTCGTTGAGGGAGTAACCAATGATCGCCAGCACCGCCGCCAATACAGTCAGGTCGAAGGTGATCTGGAAGTAGGCCAGGATGCCCACGGTCACGATCACGTCGTGGATCAGCGACACAATGGCGCCGACACCGAACTTCCACTGAAAGCGGAAAGCCAGGTAGATCATGATGCCGACCAGCGCCATCAGCATGCCGAGGCCGCCCTGGTCGCGCAGCTCTTCACCCACTTGCGGGCCCACGAACTCGACGCGCTTGACCGAGGCCGGGTTGTCGCCGCCGACCTTCTGCAAGGCCTCGGCTACCTGGTGACCCAGTTGCGGGTCTTCCCCCGGCATACGCACCAGCAGGTCAGTGGTTGCACCAAAGCTCTGGACGATGGCTTCGTGATAGCCGGCCTTGACCAGCTCGTTGCGCACCAGGCTAACGTCGGCCGGCTTCTCGTAGGTCAGCTCGATGAGCGTACCGCCGGTGAAGTCCAGACCGTAGTTCAGGCCCTTATGGAACCAGCTGAACAACGCCAGAACGGTAAGGAGCATGGTGAAGCCGAACGCAACGTTGCGAACGCCCATGAAGTTGATTGTACGTAACATGGCAGCCCCTTAAATCCACAACTTCTTGAAGTCACGTCCGCCAAAGATCAGGTTGACCATTGCGCGGGTCACCATGATGGCCGTGAACATCGAGGTAAAGATACCGAGGGACATGGTCACCGCAAAACCTTTGACCGGGCCGGTGCCCATGGCAAAGAGAATCCCGCCGACCAACAGAGTGGTCAGGTTGGAGTCGAGAATTGCAGTAAATGCCCGGCCGAAGCCTTCGTTGATTGCCCGCTGTACGGTCATGCCCGCAGCAATCTCTTCACGAATCCGAGAGAAGATCAGTACGTTGGCATCTACCGCCATACCCATGGTGAGTACGATACCGGCGATACCTGGCAGGGTCAGCGTTGCACCCAGCAGCGACATCAGGGCCAGCAGCATCACCATGTTACCCGCCAGTGCGACGGTAGCGATGACGCCGAAGAAGCGGTAGATGGCGATGATGAACAGGGAGACGAACAGCATGCCCCACAGTGCAGCGTCGATACCCTTGGTGATGTTGTCAGCACCCAGGCTCGGGCCGATGGTACGTTCTTCAGCGAAGTACATCGGGGCCGCCAGGCCACCGGCACGCAGCAGCAGCGCCAGTTCGGACGACTCACCCTGGCCGTTCAGGCCAGTGATGCGGAATTGAGCACCCAGCGGCGACTGAATGGTCGCCAGGCTGATGATCTTCTTCTCTTCTTTAAAGGTCTGTACCGGTACGTCTTTCTCTACGCCGTCGACTACTTGCTTGGTGTAGGTGGTGACAGGACGCTGCTCGATGAAGATCACCGCCATGCTGCGACCGACGTTGCTGCGGGTTGCGCGGCTCATCAGTTCGCCACCGTGGCCATCCAGGCGGATGTTCACTTCAGGCGTGCCGTGTTCGCCGAAACCGGCCTTGGCGTCGGTAACTTGGTCACCGGTGATGATCAAGCCACGCTCGATCAGTGCAGGTGGACGATTGCCTTCACGGAACTCGAACTCTTCAGCAGTCGCGCGGGTAGCACCCGGCTCAGCCGCCAGACGGAACTCCAGGTTGGCTGTCTTGCCCAGGATACGCTTGGCTTCAGCAGTGTCCTGCACGCCCGGCAGTTCAACCACGATGCGGTTGGCACCCTGGCGCTGAACGATAGGCTCGGCCACACCCAGCTCGTTGACGCGGTTACGTACCGTGGTCAAGTTCTGCTTGATGGAGTATTCACGGATTTCCGCCAGCTTGGCCGGGGTCATCGCCAGACGCAGTACCGCCTGACCATTGAGGTCGGCCGGAACAATGTCGAAATCGTTGAAGTTCTTGCGAATCAGTGCACGGGCCTGTTCGCGGGTTGCTTCGTCAGCAAAGCCCAGCTGGATGGCGCCGTTGAGCTGCGGCAGGCTGCGATAACGCAGGCGCTCTTTACGCAGCAGGCTCTTCACATCGCCTTCATAGACTTTCAGGCGAGCGTCGAGGGCCTTGTCCATGTCCACTTCCAGCAGGAAGTGCACACCACCGGACAAGTCCAGACCCAGCTTCATCGGGTGCGCGCCAATCGCGCGCAGCCATTTTGGTGTGGTCTGTGCCAGGTTTAGTGCGACGACGTAGTCATCACCCATGATCTTGCGCACAACGTCTTTGGCCGGCAATTGGTCTTCTTGCTTGGTCAGGCGCAACAAACCGCCCTTGCCGTCAGCTGCCAAGGTTGCCGCTTTAACCTGGATGCCCGCGTCGGTGAGCGCTTTGCTCGTGCGGTCCAGATCAGCCTGATTGACCTGCAACGCAGTGCTGGCACCCGTGATCTGGATCGCCGGGTCATCAGGATAGAGATTGGGAGCGGAATAAATAAAACCGATCGCCAGCACCGCCAGGATCAGTACGTATTTCCACAGAGGGTATTTGTTCAGCATCACGCCGCCCGCTTATAACGCGGGGCGCCTTGCGCGCCCCGTCGATTGGTAAAGGTTGTTACTTAGATCGCTTTGAGCGTGCCTTTTGGCAGCGTGGCGGCGATGGCGCCCTTCTGGAACTTCATTTCTACAGTGTCGGAGACTTCCAGAACCACGAAAGCGTCGGACACTTTAGTGATCTTGCCGGCGATGCCGCCAGTGGTCACGACTTCGTCGCCTTTCTGCAAGCTGCCCAGCAGGTTCTTCTGCTCTTTGGCGCGCTTGGCCTGCGGACGCCAGATCATCAGGTAGAAGATGACCAGGAAGCCGACCAGGAAAATCCACTCAAAACCACCGCCCATAGGACCGGCAGCGGCCGGTGCAGCGGCATCAGCCATGGCATTAGAGATAAAAAAACTCATTTAGCACTCCAGTTGCAAATAGTGAATCTTAGGGTCGGAAAACTCAGTCCAAGGGCGGCACAGGCAGCCCGCGCTTGGCATAGAAGGCATCGACGAAGGCGGCCAATGTACCCTGTTGAATAGCCTCGCGCAAACCAGCCATCAGGACTTGGTAGTGACGCAAATTGTGGATGGTATTCAACATGCTACCCAGCATTTCCCCACACTTGTCCAGATGGTGCAGATAAGCGCGCGAGAAGTTCTGGCAGGTGTAGCAGTCACAGGTAGGATCCAGCGGCGATTCATCATGGCGATGGAACGCGTTACGGATCTTCAGCACGCCTGTATCGATGAACAGATGCCCATTGCGGGCATTACGGGTTGGCATCACGCAATCGAACATGTCCACACCGCGGCGCACACCCTCTACGAGATCCTCCGGTTTGCCAACGCCCATAAGGTAACGAGGTTTGTCAGCCGGCATCAGGCCCGGCAGGTAATCCAGCACCTTGATCATCTCGTGCTTGGGCTCGCCCACCGACAGGCCGCCAATGGCCAGGCCGTCAAAACCGATCTTGTCCAGGCCTTCCAGCGAGCGCTTACGCAAGCTTTCATGCATGCCGCCCTGCACGATACCGAACAGTGCAGCGGTGTTATCGCCATGGGCATTTTTCGAGCGCTGAGCCCAACGCAGCGACAGCTCCATGGAGATCCGCGCGACGTCTTCATCGGCCGGGTACGGCGTACATTCGTCAAAAATCATCACGATGTCGGAGCCCAGGTCTCGCTGGACCTGCATCGACTCTTCCGGACCCATGAACACTTTGGCGCCGTCCACCGGGGAGGCGAAGGTCACGCCCTCCTCCTTGATCTTGCGCATCGCGCCCAGGCTGAACACCTGGAAGCCACCCGAGTCAGTGAGGATCGGGCCTTGCCACTTCATGAAGTCATGCAAGTCGCCATGCTTCTTGATCACTTCCGTGCCCGGGCGCAGCCACAAGTGGAAGGTGTTGCCGAGGATGATCTCGGCGCCGGTGGCGACGATGTCACGTGGCAGCATGCCCTTTACCGTGCCGTAGGTACCGACCGGCATAAAGGCCGGGGTCTCGACGGTACCGCGAGGGAAAGTCAAACGGCCGCGGCGAGCTTTACCATCCGTGGCCAGCAATTCAAACGACATACGACTCATGATTGTTCCTCTGGGCCGCGCGGCGCCGGATTACGGGTGATAAACATCGCATCACCGTAGCTGAAAAAACGGTATCCGTTATCGATGGCGGCTTGATAGGCAGCCATGGTCTCGGGATAACCGGCAAATGCCGACACCAGCATCAACAGTGTGGATTCCGGCAAATGGAAATTGGTCACCAGGGCATCGACCACATGAAACGGCCGGCCCGGGTAGATAAAGATGTCTGTGTCGCCACTGAACGGCTTGAGCACGCCATCACGTGCCGCGCTTTCCAGCGAGCGCACGCTGGTCGTACCGACCGCCACCACCCGCCCGCCGCGCGCCTTGCACGCGTCAACCGCATCCACGACTTCCTGGCTGACTTCCAGCCACTCGCTGTGCATATGGTGGTCTTCGATGTTATCCACACGCACCGGCTGAAACGTGCCGGCCCCCACGTGCAGGGTCACATAGGCAGTTTCAACGCCTTTGGCAGCGATCGCATCCAGCAGCGGCTGGTCGAAATGCAGCCCCGCCGTCGGTGCAGCCACGGCGCCCAGGCGCTGGGAGTACACCGTCTGATAACGCTCGCGGTCCGAGTCTTCGTCGGGGCGGTCTATATAAGGAGGCAGCGGCATGTGGCCGACACGCTCCAACAGCGGCAACACTTCCTCGGCAAAACCCAGCTCGAACAACGCATCGTGACGGGCCAGCATTTCTGCTTCGCCACCGCCATCGATAAGGATCTTCGAACCCGGTTTCGGCGACTTGCTGGAGCGCACATGGGCCAGCACGCGATGGCTGTCCAGCACCCGCTCCACCAGAATTTCCAGCTTGCCACCGGACGCTTTCTGGCCAAACAGCCGTGCCGGAATCACCCGGGTATTGTTGAAAACCATCAAGTCGCCCGGGCGTAAATGCTCAAGCAAATCAGTGAATTGACGGTGTGCGAGGGCACCGCTGACCCCGTCCAGGGTCAGCAGTCGACTGGCGCGACGCTCGGCCAAAGGGTGGCGAGCGATCAGCGAATCAGGGAGCTCAAAAGTAAAGTCAGCAACGCGCATGATGGGGTTCGTCTAGCAGGGCCGGGAAGTCTAGCGGAAATAGTGAAAATTGACCATGAAACGTGATTGACCAACGGTAATCTCATCTCTATACTTCGCCGCCATTGAGCCCTGATGGCGGAATTGGTAGACGCGGCGGATTCAAAATCCGTTTTCGAAAGGAGTGGGAGTTCGAGTCTCCCTCGGGGCACCATCTTAAAAAAAGACCTTGAAATTCAAGGTCTTTTTTTTCGCCTGCAGGAAAGTGATGATGGGCGGGCGAACGCGAGAGAAGAGGAACCTTGACCATGGAACTGACGCTGGAAGCTGTTGCGCTTTTTGCGCTCAAGCTGGTGCACGAGACCGAAGGCGCGAGCCCGATTCTGCGGGATGACCCGGTCATGGACGGCTATGAGCGGGAAGTGTTTGGCTTGCTGGTTCGCAAGGGCGACCTCAACGCCATCCTGCAAAAGATCGACGAGTGCCTGGCGCTGGCCCTCGAATCCCTGGGCGGTGCAAACACCGTGATGGGCCGCGAGCTGCAACGGCTCGCGGTGGATGTGCGCCAAGCGACGACACTCGAAGAACTCAATGCCCCGCTCAACGCACTCAAGGATTATCTGAAAGCCATCCTGTAACGCCTGAGTTACCGCCGCCCTTCTACCGCCATGCGCACAGCCAGGCCCATCAGCACCGAGCCCATCAACCAACGCTGCACGGCTTGCCAGACGGGCTTGCGGATGAAAAAACCTGCGATCGAGCCCGCCATGAGGGCAATCAACGCGTTGACGCTCACACTGATCATGATCTGCGTAAAGCCGAGCACCAAGGACTGCGACAGCACACTGGCATGCCCGTCAGGGTCGATGAATTGGGGCAATAACGACAGATACATCACCGCCACTTTGGGATTCAACAGGTTGGTGACGAAGCCCATCATGAACAGCTTGCGCGGGCTGTCCTTGGGCAAGTCCCGCACCTGGAACGGCGATCGGCCACCCGGTTTGACCGCTTGCCAAGCCAGGTACACCAGATACAACGCCCCGCCGAGTCGCAGCGCGTCGTAAGCATAGGGAACCGCCATCACCAATGCCGTGATGCCCAATGCCGCGCAGAACATATAAACGACAAACCCCAATGCAACGCCGCCCAGGGAAATCAGCCCGGCCATTCGGCCCTGGCAGATCGACCGCGAAATGAGGTAAATCATGTTCGGGCCGGGCGTCAGCACCATGCCGAGAGAGATCAGGCCGTAGGCAAGCAGGCTGGAGAGTTCGGGCATGGCGTGGCTCCTTGATGACGTAAAACTTTGTAGTGATCGGCGAATTGTTGGGCGTCATGGTAGGGCGATAAAAAGGAGCCCGTTAGATACAGATCCGCGAGCAAAACGTCATACACCGGCGCGTGCGTTTACCGCACCGCTCACCCAAGGAAAGGCACATGATCGACTTCAACAACAAAGGCTTCTTCAAACTCAAACAAAACGACGAATACGCCGAACGCGTTTCGTCCCTGCTGCTGGATGATGAACAGGTGATCGACTCCTACAAGGCCATGCGCGATGGGGTGGTGTTCACCACCAAGCGCATCATCGCGGTGAACGTGCAAGGCATTACCGGCAGCAAGAAGGACTTCACTTCACTGCCGTACAAAAATATCGTCGCGTATTCAGTGGAAACGTCCGGGACGTTTGATCTGGACTCGGAGCTGGAGATTTACTTTTCGGCGGTGGGGAAAGTGAAGTTTGAGTTTACGGGGAAGACGTCGATTGTTGAGATCTCGAGGGTGATTTCCAGGCATGTGCTTTGACCCGTTACGAAACCTCCGTTTTTAAGGATTTCCCACTATGGGTCCGAAAACCGCAGAGCTAATTGATGTTCTTGAGGAACTTGCCATCCTGCTGGAAAGCGACGGGGACAACCACTGGAGCCGATGGATGCGTAAGGCCAAAACCTTGTTGCAGGCATCCGATTACTCCGGAATCACCTATCTACGCTCCGCATACGGTGGGATGGGCTCGTTCAATGACCTCATTCTTGGCCAAAGCAGCGTAGACGGCGTCTTTTCCTGGAAGCCAGGATACAAAGAGTTGAACGACCGGTTGGAGGAGTTACGTAATAAAGCCTCGCAGTTGGGCGCGGAGATACAGCGCGATCAGGGAGAGTAAGCGCGCTTGGCTCAATGTAGCGATTGATAAAGTGACTTTTCCCACGCATACCATCGAACAACGAGAATTTCAGGTTCTTCTCCGCTCTCATAGGCTCGCTTCCTTGCACAAGGAAGTGAGTCGTCATGACAGAGCGCGCGTATCCAATTACCGAAGAAGAGCAGCTGAAACGGCGAATTCTGACGCCGCAGCCTAAGCAGATTCCGTATTCACCGTTCATTGATTTGTATGAGGCGCCTCCCGCGCCCACGCCTGAACCCACGAAGATTCCAGGCCATGTGTTCGCCAAGTCGTGCCATCTGCCCGACGGGATCATCAGCTACAACAACCCCACCGGTTATGTGCCGCTTGAGCTGATCAAGGACTACGGCCACTTCACGCTGTTAGGCGGACGGGAGGTGGATAGCCACGGCGGTGTATCCCTCCGAAAAATCAGCGGTAGCGCCCTGCCCATGGGGCTTGGCCAGCTTGTACTGCGCACAGCGGCATTGGAGTCAGCGGCTGCGGCGGTCGGTACCGCCGCTGGGGGTTTGCTTGCAGGGCTGGTGGCGCTGGCATGGCCGTCGGAGCTTGGCGACAGTGCGCTTTATAGCGAAGAGCAGCTTCGTCACCTGCAAAAAGCTCGCTCGCGGATGCGTTTGCACATCGAGCAACAAGCCGACGGGACGCTCAAGGGGTATGGGTTTTACACCGGTAACAATGCCGACTGGCAGATGATCGATGTGGTGCAGTTTCAGAGTCGTGACAGTCAGTTCGTGGCGGATCTCGGCGAGGGTGTAGAGCTGATTTGGACGCCAGCCATTGATCCTGGCGACACCCTTGGTATTCCGGCATTGGAGGCTGCACCGCAAGCACCAATGATGTGGATTTATCCGCCGACTGAGGCGGCCAAGCAGATTTTGGTGAGTCCGATTTATCCGCCGGAGTATCGGGATTTTATTCTGGTGTTCCCGGTGGAGTCGGAGATTCGGCCACTCTATGTGGTAGTCAGCGTTAAGGCGGGCGATCACAAATACCATTCCGCTCCCGGCACAGACGAAATCACCGGTTTCCTAAACCTGAGCAAAGCAAAACCCAAGACCCCAAAGCAAGGTGGGGCGGGGCTTAGAGAGCGCTGGATTGATGACAAAGGACGGATAATTTACGAGTGGGACTCGCAGCACGGCGAACTAGAGGCGTATAGAGCAAGCGATGGGAGTCACTTGGGGGCGTTCAACCACATAACTGGTGAACGGCTGAAAAAGCCTAAGAAAAAACGAAATATCAAAAAATTTTTGTGAGGGCATATGGGACTGAAATTAAGACTGGAATGGTTCGATAAGTCGACAGAGCTTGGTTTAGGAATAGAGCGCTCCGCAGACTTGGGCGAGGACTATACCGTTGTCGACTCGCTCGGACTGTCCGTTGAAGACGACATTAACAACGGAATGTTCCAGCTGCGTGAAGAATGGCTATTAACTATACAGCCGCTCTTCAGCCACAAAATTATTTCGTCGGAAAGTGACTACTTTCTCGCACTCGATTATAGAAAGTCCTGCTGATCAAAAATAAGCCCGGGCCTCACAAACAGAAGCAAACCAAGAGTATTCATACCCTATGCGTCGTCTTGCACTTTCAGACAAAAAACTCCGCAACATCCCCAGGCGCCTGCGCGCAATCAGCCGATGGGCAGACAGTTTCGAAGGCTGGTTTTTAGAAGACTTCCCGATTAGTCGAGGATTTGAAAACTTCAAAATCCCCGTCATTGAAACCCTGGTCGAAGGCAAGCAAACCACCCCGGCGATCCAGGCACACTATGCCCAACAATTGATCAACGCCGCCGCTCACCTGATTCAGGCCCGACCCGATCACACCCCCGAATGCTGGGTCGTAGCAGCCATTCTGGTGCCCGACATGTTCTCCAGCGAAGTCTGCGTCTACATCGACAAAAGCCGCTATCTCGGCGCCACCCTGCCCTTCGACTACGACTACTTTCGCCAAACCCGTATAACGGGCAGAAGCCTTGCGAATGAATGGGGCTTGATCCTCCCACCTGGGCTCCACGAGGTGGGTTTTCACTTCATCCACGAAGATGCGGAAGGAGAACAGTTCGAGTCAGAGCATTGGTATTTCGGCGAGGTCAGTTCATCGGATGAAGATCCGGGCGGCGATCGCTGGAAGTACAAGACTTTCAAAGCATTCCAGGCAGAGCATCCGCATTTATTCAGCACGACAAAATAGTCTTGCCGTAACAGCTGTGCTTCTAAGGATGCCCTGTTTCAAACCGCTCCCTCGGTAAAACTCAACCGCGCACACAACCCACCCACCTCCCGGTTATACAACTCCAACCGCCCTCCAATCTTCCCCACGATCATCTGCACAATCGCCAACCCCAACCCCGCCCCATTCGCATTCCCGCGACTATAAAACCGCTCAAACAACCGCTCAATCTCCCCTTCATCAATCCCCGGCCCTGCATCCTCCACACACAACTGCACCACTCCCGAATCTGAACCCCGTACCACCACCCGCACCTCACTCCCCGCCGGCGAGAAATTCAGTGCATTGGTCACCAGATTCTGCAGCGCAATCGCCAACGCCACCGGGTCCGTTTCAATCCAACATTCCTCATCCCCTTCCAGCACCAGTTCAACGCCCTTCTCCATCGCCAGGGGCGTCAGTTCCGCAAGCTCTTCGCGTACCAACTCCGTCAACGAAATACGCAGGCGAACGGTGTTGTTCAGCTGTGGCTCAATCCGCGCCATGGTCAGCAGTTGGCTGCCAATGCGCGTCGCCCGGTCCACGCCATTGACCAGAAAGTCCAACGCCTCTCGCCGCTCCTCCTCGGTACCCGCGCTCTGGGCGTTCTGCGCATGAATGCGCAATATCGCCAACGGCGTGCGCAACTCATGGGCCGCATCCGCAATAAACCGTCGCTCGCGCTCCAGCAGCTCGTCCACCTGCACCAGCAGGCGGTTCAGCGCGGTTTGCATGGGTTCCAGGTCCGCCGGCAAGGGTTGAAGTTGCAGCGGTCGCAATGTCTCGCTATCCCGCCCGCGAATTGCCTGGGCCATGGCGCGCAGGGGTTTGAGGCCCCAGCCGATGGTCAGCCAGATCAACACCGCCAGCAGCGGTACGCCAATTAGGATCGGCCAGAGGGTGTGGCGAATAATGCGCTGGATCACGTCCTGGCGAATGTCATCGCGTTCGCCCACCCAGATCAGCAGGCCTTGTTGCATGTCGGCGAGCATGAACGCGCACCAGTCGTTGCCGTTTTCCATCAGGTCGTGCGGCCCGAGGGTGGTGGGCGGTGCGTTAAGGATCGGGGCGTCGGTGGAGCGCACCAGCAGTTGGCCGTCGGTGCGCCATACCTGGAAGGTCAGGCGGGTTTCGTAGGGGTGCGCCGCGCCGTCTTCGCCGACGCGGCTCATGGCTTGATCGAAGGCCTGGTAGAGGCGTTCCCAGTCGGCATCGCCGGGGTCGCGCTGGCGCAGTACGCCTTGCAGCAAGCGGGCACTCTGGGCGAGTTGGGCGTCGTAGACTTCTTCGATTTCGTGGTGGCTGTCCCGCAGGACGAGCCAGCTGATCAGGCCATCACCCAGCAGGATCAGCACCAGCACCGGGATGAGGATGCGCGCGCGGACCGAGTTCATGGTTTGAGTTCCACCACGTAACCAACGCCGCGCACGGTGCGGATCAGTTCGGTGGAGAGTTTTTTGCGCAGGTTGTGGATAAGGACTTCGAGGGTGTTGCTTTCGACGCGGTCCTGCCAGCCGTACAGCGCGCGGGACAGGCGCTCGCGGGTGACGACTTTGCCGGGGCGCACCATCAGTTGATGGAGCAATTGGTATTCCATCGGCGTGACCACAACGTCCTCGCCTTGATAGCTGACCTGTTGGGTCGCCGGGTCCAGGCTGACGCCCGCATGTTCCAGCAACGGCTGCGCCCGGCCCTGGCTGCGGCGCAACAGGGCGCGGACGCGGGCCTTGAACTCTTCGACGTCGAAGGGTTTGACCAGGTAGTCGTCAGCGCCGGCATCCAGGCCGGCAATGCGTTCGGCGGTGCCGTCGCGGGCGGTGAGGATCAGCACCGGCAGGTCGTATTGCTCGGCGCGCAGGGTTTGCAGGAGGGTCAGGCCGTCGAGGCGTGGCAGGCCAAGGTCGAGCAGCAGCAAGTCGAAGCTTTCGGTGCGCAGCGCGTGCAAGGCGCTGACGCCATCCTGCAGCCAGTCCAGGGTGTAGCCTTCGGCGCCCAGGGCCACGCGGATCCCTTGGCCAAGGGCACGATCATCTTCGACAAGGAGCAGGCGCATAGCTGATTCTCTGTAGGAACGGCCACATGATGCCGCGTAACGGTCGGGGCCATTTTGGGAAAGATGTTACGGGCCGTTGCCAACTAAGCTTTCGCTAAGGTTGGTTTTGCACAGTGAAATCTCCCACATCTGCTGAGAGCGTTTCCATGCGTAAAATTCTCTTGCTGTCGCTGATTATCGCCAGCCCCATGGCCATCGCCGGCCCGCAATGCACCACTGCCGAGCGCTCGCAATGGCAGGACCAGAAGGTTTTTCAGGAGCAACTGAAAGCCCAGGGCTACGAGATCAGCAAATTCAAGGTCACCGATGGCAACTGCTACGAGATCTACGGCTTTGACAAGGACAAGCGCAAGGTCGAGATCTACCACGATCCAGTCACCGGCAAGGCCGTGAAGACTGAGATCAAGGGCTGATGCCAGCAACCTCCCTGCGCCTCTGGGACCCGGTGGTGAGGGTGTTTCACCTCTCCATCGCCGGCGTCTTTGTAGCCAATTACTTCTTCAACGAAGCAGGCGACGACTGGCATGTATGGCTGGGTTATTACGCCATGGCCTGGTTGCTGGTGCGGTTGGTGTGGGGATTTTTCGGACCGCGCAGCGCGCGCTGGTCGGACTTCTGGCCAACGCTGGAACGGCTCAAGGGCCACGTACGTTCACTGCTCAACCGCCGACCACAGCATCGCCTGGGCCATTCGCCCATTGGCGCGCTGGTGATGATCCTGATGTTGCTGGCGCTGCTGACCCTCGGTGTCAGTGGCTTTTTGATGCAGGAAGTCGACGCCCTGTGGGGCGCCGATTGGCCGCTACTGTTGCACGAAACCGCCGCCAATGTGCTGGCCGGCCTGGTGGGCGTGCATGTGCTGGCGGCGGTGTTTGAAAGTATCCAGGTGCGGGACAACCTGCCTTTATCCATGCTCACCGGCCGCAGGAGGCGCCTGCCGGATGACCGTGCGCAGTAATCCTTTTCCCCGACAGGTTCTCTATGCGCCCGCTTTTAATAATCTGCAGTCTGCTGGTGGTATTTTTCGCCGCCTGGCAAAGCCATCCGCCCCACGTGTTGGCACCGTTTGCCCAAGGCCCCAAGGACAGCTCGCCAACCGCGGCCGCCCCGCAATACAGCAGCCGCTTTGTCTCTTCGCAGCTCAATGACTTTGTGCATTCCTCCTCGGTCACTGCGCTGCCCGGCGGCGACCTGATGGCCGTGTGGTTTGCCGGTTCCCGCGAAGGTGCCGCCGATGTGCAGGTGCGCACCGCGCGCTTTGACGCCAAAAGCGCCGAATGGGGCCCGGAGCAAGTACTCGCCACTCGGGAAAGCACCCGCGACGGCACTCACCGCTACATCCGCAAGCTGGGCAACCCGGTGATCGCCCTGGCGCCGGACAATCGCCTGTGGATGTTCTACGTCTCGGTGTCGGTAGGCGGCTGGGCCACCAGTGCGATCAACGTGATGGTCTCGGACGATCTCGGCACCCACTGGTCTGCACCTCGGCAATTGGTCACTTCACCGTTTTTCAACATCAGCACGCTGGTGCGCGCCGCGCCGGTATTCCACGCCGACGGTTCCATCGGCCTGCCGGTGTACCACGAGTTCATGGGCAAATTCGCCGAGTACCTGTACTTGAGCCCCGAGGGTGCGGTGGTCGACAAATTCCGGATCAGCCGAGGGAAGAATTCGCTGCAACCGACCATCGTGCCCCAGGACGGCCAGCGCGCCATCGCCATGCTGCGTTACGCCGGCGAGACCCATCACAAGGTCCTCGCCAGCCGCACCGAAGACGCGGGCCAAACCTGGAGCGCGCCCTACCCACTGGAGCCGTCCAACCCCAACTCCTCGTTGGCAGCCGTCAGCACTGAAGGCGACGGCTTGCTGGTGGCCCTCAACGACCTGCAGGACGGTCGCTTCAAGCTGAGCCTGTACGGCACTGATGCCAAGCTCAACCAGTGGCGCACCGTGGTGGAACTGGACCAATCCCCCGACCCCTTGGGCCAACCATTCTCCCCCGAAGCCTACAAGGAAATTATCGGTGAAGGCTTCCGCGCCTCCAGCGGTGCCCTGCGCCTGCCGCTGGAGCAACGTTTCCTCAGCAGCCTGGATTACCGGGTGTGCAAGCCCCGTGGCTGCGATTTCGAATACGAGTACCCGTACTTCAGCCGCAGCCCGGACGGCATGTACCACCTGGTGTACTCGTGGAATAACACCTTTATCAAACATGTCAGCTTCAATGAAGCCTGGCTGTCGGAGCGCCTGTGATGGTTTCTGTATGGCAAGCGCATTTGAGTTTTGTGCTGTTGGGTTTTGTACTGCTGAGCCTGCTGCGCGTAACGACGCCCTGGCGGCCGTGGTTGCTGCCGGTGTTGGTGGTGGTGAGTTTTATCCCGGTCAACGAGCTGCCGCTGGCGGCGTATGTGCGCAGCTTCACCGACGACCTGGCCATCAGCACCCTGGTGTTGTTGGCATGGGTCAGCCTGTGCCGTTTGGGTGTGGTGCAACCGCTCCAGCGCCCGCAGAAGGTCCAGGTGTTGCTGCTGTTTGGCGCCCTGAGCCTGGTGCTGTACCCCGCGACGATGGGCCTGACCTATTTCGATCCCTACCGCTGGGGTTTCAACCCTCGGCCGATGATTGTGCTGATCGGCGTGGCGGCGCTGTTGATGCTCTGGCTGCGTAATACGTTGGCGGTGTGGATGCTCGCGGCGGGCACCCTGGCGTTTGCGCTTCGGCTCAAGGCCTCGGAAAACTACTGGGACTATCTGATCGACCCACTGCTGACGGGCTACTGCCTGGTGGCCGGGTTGTGGATGCTGGCGATGGCTGCCTGGCGCCCTCTTTTAAAACTGCACAGAGGTCAATGATGGGATGGTTGTACTCGCGCCGCCTGCGCTACGGCGTGGGCGCGATCGGTTTGGTATTTGCGTTGCTGGCCGCACTGCGGCTGGTGTTTGTATTGGGATTTTCCGGAGTCGACCTCAGGGAACCTGCACTGCTGGAAACCTTCGGGATAGGCCTGCGTTTCGACCTGCGCCTGGCGGTGCTGATCCTGCTGCCCCTGGCCCTGCTCGCCTGGCTGCCACGCTGGAACCTGCTGACCGTCCCCGCCCTGCGCTGGTTGGCACGGGGTTATCTGCTGCTGGCGCTGACCATCGTCGGGCTGGTGTACATCATCGACTTCGGCCACTACGCCTACCTCGGCGTGCGCATCAATGCCACGGTGCTGCGTTATCTGGAAGACGCGCAGATTTCCCAGCAGATGGTGTGGGAAACCTACCCGGTGCTGTGGATAACCTTTAGCTGGCTTACCGCAGTCGGCCTGTGGACCTATGCCCTGGTTCGTCTTGAACGCATCACCCTGGATGATGAACGCAAACCCATCGGCAAGTTGACCATTGCATCCGTGGCCACCGTTGGCGTGATCGCGGTGTTGCTGGCCCTGCTCGGCCGCGTCGCCAACCTCAACCTCGAAAACCCGGTGCCCCTGCGCTGGAGCGATGCGTTCTTTTCCGGCAACAACCAGATCGCTGCCGTAGGCCTCAATCCGGTGCTGTTTCTGTACGACACCCTCAAGGTCGGCCAGTCTCAATTCGATGAGGCGCGGGTGCGAGAGTATTACCCGGAAGTTGCGAATTATCTGGGGGTCAGCCAACCCGATCCCGAGCAATTGAGCTTCGCCCGCGAACAAGCCGTGCAACCTTATCGGCTCAAGGGCGAACGCCCGCCGAACGTGATTTTCGTGATGCTCGAATCCCTCGGCACCAGCGCTGTGGGCGCCTACGGTAACCCGCTGAACCCCACGCCGAACCTCGACAAACTGGCGAAGGAAAGCTGGTTCTTCAAACACTTCTACGTGCCCGTCACCGGCACCGCCAAAACCGTGTGGGCGAGCATCACCGGCGTACCCGACGTCACCCGCCAGGAGACGGCAACCCGCAATCCGCTGATCACCCGGCAACACACCTTGATCAACGCGTTCGAGGATTATCAGAAGCTCTACATGATCGGCGGCAATGCCGGCTGGGCGAATATCAACGCGCTGATCCGCCAGAGCATCGACGGCGTGAAGCTCTATGACGAAAGCCACTGGCGCTCGCCACGGGTGGATGTGTGGGGCGTTTCCGACCTGGATCTGTTCAAGGAAGGCGACGAACTGCTGCGCGCCATCCCCAAGGACCAGCCGTTCTTCGCCTACCTGCAAACCTCCGGCAACCACCGCCCATTCACCATCCCCAAGACCAACGATGGCTTCAAGGTGCACGACCTGACCGTGGAGCAAGTCCAGGCCGCGGGCAGTCGCAGCGTCGAGCAATACAACGCCGTACGCCTGCTGGACTTCAACATCGGCCGCCTGATGGAAATCGCCAAGGCCGGCGGTTACTACGACAACACCATCTTCGTGTTCTTCGGCGACCACAACACCCGCATCAGCCAGATCCCACACATGGCGCCGGCGTTCGAGCAGCTTGGCCTGGAAAGCAACAACGTGCCGATGATGATCCACGCCCCCGGCCTGCAACCCCGGGTGATCGAAGAAGCCGTCGGCCTGGCGGACCTGCTACCGACCGTCGCCGGCATGGCGGGGATTCCGTTCCGCAATGGCGCGATGGGGCGCGATATCCAACAGCCTGCGCCGGAAGGCGAGCGCGTGGTGCCGCTGGTATTGCGCGAGGGCACGTTCCCGCTGATCGGTGGCGTGACTAAAGACTTCCTGCTGCAAATGGAACACGACGGCAGCTCGCCGACCCTGCATGACCTGGCGTCGCAAACACCGAGGGAAGATGTAGCCCAGGAATACCCGGAAGAGTTTCAGCGCCTGCAGGGACTGACTCGGGGGCTGCATGAGAGTGCGCGGTTGATGTTGTTCCGGAACGTTCGTTGAAGCCACCAGCAGCCAGGCCACTGTAAACCACACTCTTTGCAATACACCGGCTAAAGTGCCACGCTTTCAGGGTTCCGCAGGAGGTACTACTTTGTCGTGGTGTGCAGCCAGCGTTGCTTGGAAACCCATCGGGGCCATAGCATCACTCAATTTTCTTTTCGATTTCGCGATGCCTATATAGAGGTCCCGCACCCGCTATTCCTGTATTTACCCACAGTGTTCTGTATCATTCTCGCCCCCTGACATAGGGGGCAACCAGTAAGGAGGAGGTCGCTTATGCCAGTTCGCCAAGCCCAGGCTATCCTGGCTCGCTACTGGAATCGCCAGATCCCGGTGGACCCTTCAGCGTTAGCGATAAGTATGGGGGCCGACGTCTTTGCGGACCCTGACATGATCTGGAGCGACCTGAGCGGACGTTTCGATTATGAAAACGGAAGGCCCACGATCCGCTTCAACCCCGATGATGCGTGGGTGCGCCAACGGTTCACGATTGCCCATGAGTTGGGTCATATGGTGCTAAACCATGGTAGGTCGATGCGGGATAACTCCGCAAATTACTCGACTCATGCTGATCATTATAAAGAGCAGGAGGCCAACGCATTCGCTGCCGAACTGCTCATGCCAAAAGAAGTGGTCGACTGGATCATCCCGCGCTACAACCGGGATGTCGGGGCCATGTCGCGTGAGCTTGGGGTTTCTGAGGCCGCGATGAGATATAGATTGATCAACCTCGGTTACCTCTCAGACTACTAATCTAAACAACAGCCAAGGAGGCGCGATGAATCCAAGCAACGCCAGCAATGCGCAAAAGAAAGGCGAAGATATGGGCGGGTCAGAAGACAACCCTGACGAGGCCATGAAGCGCTCCCTTGTCCCGCCATCGGGCGACCCTGTTGAAAGAAACAAGGCGCAAGCCGACTGGAATGAAAAACTGCTCAAGGAAGGTGAAACCAGAATCCTTCATCGAAAACTGTTGTTTCGCTCAGTAGCCTTTGTTTCATGCCTGTTATTTATAGCGTTTCTTTACTACTTGTATTGGGCTAACAACCACCCTTACCGGCATGTAGACCATATGGTGTTATGGCTATTGGCAGTCATGCCAATGGGATCTATCTTCATACTCGTCAAATTATCGAATGAACCCGCTGAAACCAATAAACCTGCAGCGCTCATGTGGCCGGAAGAGGCGATCAAAATCGGCCACAAAGTAGTCGATGTCATAGCTGATGTAGTAAAGGATAAACTTTCTCCAAAGAGTGGCAACGGAAGTTAACTCCGCACTTCAGTCTCCGTTGAGCCTTTTTTTCATATCGGCCCAGCCAATCCATCCCCCCAATCTATCGATTTGAGGTCCACCTCACCCTCCCCGACTATGGCGGCACTTCCAATAACAAAAACCAGGAACCCGCCATGACTGCCCGCTTCCACAACCCGGTAGACACCCGCTTCGGCTGGGGCTGCCTGCAAGCACTCGCCACCCTCACCGAAGGCCAGAGCGTCGCCCTTGTCACCTTCCCCGAAGCCCGCGAGCTCGGTTTGGTAGACCGCATCCAGGCCCTGCTGGGTGAACGCCTGGTGTACGTGATCGAAGACGTGCAGCCCAACCCCGACGTGGCTCAACTACGCGACACCTACGAGCGCTTCTGGCAGCAGGCCGGTGACTGTCAGGTGGTGGTCGCCGTCGGCGGGGGCAGCGCCATTGATACGGCCAAGGCCTTGATCGTCGGCACCGAATCGGGGGATTTCGACGAGTTGCTGGCGTTACTGGCCGCCGGAAAACCTTTCGTGCCGGCCCGTCACAAGCAACTGATTGCCGCACCGACCACCGCCGGCACCGGCAGTGAAGTCACACCATGGGCGACGATCTGGGATTCCGCGAGCCTCAAGAAGTATTCGCTGCACCTGGACTGTACCTGGCCGAAAGTCGCGATCATTGACCCGCAGTTGATGTTGACGGTACCGGCCGGAGTCACGGTGTCCACCGGACTGGATGCCTTGTCCCATGCGCTGGAGTCGATCTGGAATATCAACGCCAATCCGATCTCGGACACCTTCGCCATCTCCGCCATCGAAGACATCCTGGAATGCCTGCCCCGCTTGCGGCGCGACCTCGGCAACCAGGAGCTGCGCTCACGGATGGCGCTGGCGGCATTGAAAGCCGGCCTGGCCTTTTCCAATACCAAGACCGCCCTCGCCCATTCCATCTCCTACGAAATGACCCTGCACCACGGCTTGCCCCACGGCATCGCCTGCTCCTTCACCTTGCCGCTGGTGCTGGGCCTGGCATGGGGGCATGACGCCGCGCGTGACCGCACCCTGCAACGCATATTCGGCACCGACCTGCACCAGGCCCAGACGCAGTTGCGCGACTTCCTCCATAGCCTGGACGTGAAGACCGAGTTTGCCGACTACGGCGTGAATGCCAGCGAGGCCGAGGCGATGATCCGCTTTGCCCTGCAAGGCGCACGCGGCAAGAACTTCATCGGCGCGCAAGCGGCCTAGACTCATCGTAATTCGGTCGTTTCCTGTTGCACCTATCAAGAGTGCCCCCCGGCGGCTGCGGTCGCCGGGGCGAATAACAATAAGGAAAACATCATGAATCGTGCACACGTGCTGCCTGTTCCTGCCGTCCGTACTTCATCGTTCCGCGTTGCCCAGTGGCGCATGCTGCTGGCAGCGATGTTTTGTTATCTGTTTTTCTACACCGGCCGCCAGACCTTTGGTTTTGCCATCCCCGGGATCCAGGCCGAGTTCGGCCTGACCAAGGAAACTCTCGGCTGGGCCTCGGCCGCGATGCTCTGGGCCTACGCGATTGGCCAGGCCATCAACGGCAACCTCGCCGACAAATTCGGCGGGCGCCGCATCATGACCCTTGGCGCGGTGCTGTCCTGCGGGGCCAACTGGGTCACCAGTTTCGCCAGCGGCTTTGCCGGGTTGATCCTGCCGTGGGGCATCAACGGTTACTTCCAGGCCCTCGGTTGGGCGCCCGGCAGCCGGCTGATTTCCAATTGGTGGAGCGCCGGCGAACGCGGCAAGGTGTATGGCTTTTATGTATTCGCCGCCGGATGCGCCTCTGTGCTGTCGTACGTAACCTCCATCGTGGTGCTGGAAGTGTTCCAACTGGAATGGCGCTGGATCTTCCGCCTGCCGGTGCTGTTGATGTTGGCGGGCGGCATCATTTTCTACCTGGTGGCCCGCGAGCGGCCTCAAGACATGGGATTCGAGCCCCTGGCCGATACCGGCGTGGCGAATGCCGAAGACAAGAATCATGAAGTGGCCAACGGCGAAGTCGAATCCTCGGCGCAGCGCTACAAGGCGGTGCTGAAGAATCCGCGGCTGATCATCGCCGCGATCTCCCTGGGTTTCCAGAACGCCGCCCGCTACGGCCTGATCGTCTGGGTGCCGGTGCACTTCCTCGGGGCCAACTGGAAAAGCGGCGACAGCATGATCGACCCCAAGTGGATCACCGTGGCCCTGCCGGTGGGCATGGCCATCGGCGCCCTGAGCAACGGCTGGGTCTCGGACAAGCTGTTCGGCTCCAAACGCTACTTGGCGATCATGCTCTACATGTTCCTCGGCGCCGCCACCAGCCTGTGGATGTGGAGCCTGCCGCCCCACAGCGCAATCGGCCTGGTGGCGTTGTTCCTCTGCGGGTTCTTTGTATACGGTCCGGCGTCGAGTTTCTGGGCGTTGTGCCCGGACCTGGTGGGTGCCAAGCGTGCGGGTACGGCCACGGGCGTGATGAACTTCTCATCCTATCTGTTCGCCGGCCTGGCGGAACCGCTGATCGGCAGTATGCTCGACAGTACCGGCAACACCTCGCTGATCTTCATCGTCGTGACCTCGGCCTGCCTGTGCAGCGCGGCGGTGGCGTTGTTTATCCGACGTTGATGGCCGGCCCGGCGGACCTCAGGAACAGGACTCGTTATGTACCAGTACCACAAGTGGCTGCGCTCGTTTCATGCGGTGGCGAAGACCGGCAGTTTCACCCTCGCCGCCGAGTACCTGAGCGTCGGCCAGCCGACGGTCAGCGAGCAGGTCAACGGGCTGGAGAAGCAGTTCTCGGTGGAGCTGTTCCACCGTCGCGGGCGGTTTATCGAGATGAGTGCGGCCGGGCACGCCCTCTATGGAATCACCCAGGGGCTGTTCGGCCAGGAGGATGAAGCCATGCAACTGTTGCAGAGTTTCAAGCAGCGCAAGACCGGGCTGCTGCGCCTGGGCGCGGTGTCGCCGCCGATCGCGATGAACCTGACCTACGAGCTGATGCAGCGCCACCCGGACATCGAACTGGAAACCTCGTTTTCCCCGGAAAAGGAAACCCTGGACCGACTCTTCAACTTCGATATCGACGTGGCGATCCTGGCCCTTTCGGAGTTCGACCAGCGCTTCGATACCCAGCTTTACCGGCGCTATCCGATCATTGCAGTGGTACGCGATGACCATCCATGGGCCCAACAGAAAGAGGTGCACGTGGAACAGATCAGCCGCGAAAAGTGGGTGATGCGCGAGAAAAGCTCCCGCACCCGGCAACTGGTGGAAGAAAGCTGCAAGCGCCAGGGCGTCGCCGTGAACTGCGTGATGCAGTTGAACAGTCGCGAAGCCATCGTGCACGCAATCACCAAAGGCATCGGCATCGGTTTTGTGTCCGCGGTGGAATACGCCGAAACCCCGGGCACCACCCCCATCACCTTCGTCGACCACCCGTTTTTCATCGACTACCACCTGTGTTGCCTGGGGATCCGACGCAACCGACCCATGATCGCCGAGCTATTCGAGGCCAGCCCGATCCCGGTGACCTGATCGCCTTACCCGTTTAAACCCTCACCAGGCGCTTACCTCTTCTTCGACAGAGGGACGGCCTGCTCACACCTGAAAATGGAGACTTGCCATGCACTACCAACAACCTTCCAAGCTGCAAGCCGTGGTCCTGGATTGGGCCGGCACCGTCGTCGACTTCGGCTCCTTCGCCCCCACGCAGATTTTTGTCGAGGCGTTCGGCGAGTTCGGCGTCGCCGTTTCCCTGGAGGAAGCGCGCGGCCCGATGGGCATGGGCAAGTGGGATCACATCCGAACCTTGTGCAACCAGCCGCAGATTGCCGAGCGTTATCGGGCGGTGTTTGATCGCTTGCCAACCGATGAGGATGTCACCGCACTGTATGAACGCTTCATGCCGTTGCAGATCGAGAAAATTGCGCTGCATTCGGCGGTTATTCCCGGGGCTCTTGAGGCGATCAAAAACCTGCGCGAACAGGGTTTGAAGATCGGCTCCTGCTCCGGGTACCCGGCGGTAGTGATGGCCAAGGTGGTCGAGCTGGCGCGGCAGAATGGCTACGTCGCCGACCATGTGGTGGCGACCGACGAGGTGCCCAACGGGCGCCCGCATCCGGCGCAGGCGTTGGCCAACGTGATTGCCTTGGGCATCAGTGATGTGGCCGCGTGCGTGAAGGTCGACGACACTTGGCCGGGGATTCTGGAAGGCCGCAGCGCAGGCATGTGGACGGTGGCGTTGACCTGTTCGGGCAATGCACTGGGTTTAACCTATGAGCAATACAAGGCACTGCCCGCTGCTGAGCTGGCGCTGGAGCGCGCGCGTATTACACAGATGTTCGAGGGCTCTCGGCCGCATTACCTGATCGACACCATCGTCGAACTGCCGGCGGTGATCGAGGACATCAATGCGCGTTTGGCGCGCGGGGAGACACCGCAGGGTTCTTGATGGGCCGATGGGGTCAGCGCGCTGACCCCACACCGCGGCCTACCGTCCTGCGACAAGCTGTTCGCTGAGTGTCCACAACCGCTGCGCCAACCCCGCATCCACTGCCCACGGCCTGACACCCAGGTGTTCTTCCGATTCCGTACTCATCGCAACCGCCACATCACAGTTTTCACAATAAACCCCACCCATTCCCGCCAACTGCCCGCTCACCGCACACCACACACTGGTGGCCGCGCCTTGCTCCGGGGTTTTCATGTTCCGCTCAGGGTCGATCACCGGTTTCCCGTGCTCGTCTACATAGCCCGAAGCCTGCAGGATTTCAGCCTTCATATGCCGCACCAGGTCGGTAATGATTCCGCCAGGATGAACCGCAAACGCCCTCACCCCGCTGGCCGCACCGAGGGTGTCCAAATGCACGGCGAACAGTGCATTGGCGGTCTTGGACTGACCGTAAGCCTTCCATGGATCGTAGGTTTGGCGCTCGAAGTTCCAGTCGTCAAAGTCGACGGCACCGTGCACGTGTCCCCGTGAGGACAGCGCCACCACCCGCGCGCCTTCGGCGCGTTGCAAGGCCGGCCACAGGCGCTGGGTAAGCAAGAAATGCCCGAGATGGTTGGTGGCGAACTGGGACTCGTAGCCCTGGGCGTTACGACTCAGCGGCGGCGCCATGATGCCCGCGTTGTTGATCAGTAGGTGCAGCGGGCGGCCAGTCGCCAGAAAGCGCTCGGCAAACTGCTCGATGGAGTGGGCGTCCATCAGGTCGAGGGGTTCAAGTTGCAGCTGTGGATAAGGTTTGAGTGCGGCGCGTGCCTTGACCAAGTCACGCGCCGGGACGATCACGTGTGCGCCAGCGGCGGCCAGGGTACGGGCGGTGACCAAGCCAATGCCGGAGTAGCCACCCGTGACAATCGCCACCTTGCCCGAGAGATCAACGCCTCGGATTATTTCGGCAGCGGTGGTTGCCGCTCCATAGCCGCTATGGATCGGTTTTTGTGCTGTGGGCATGACAGAGCCTCCATTAGACGTGTGGTTAACACGCTACGCCCGGAAAGCCGTACTCTGAATACTCGAACATCCCGTTTACCTGCGTAAAAGTACGGATATGCACAGCGACCCGTTTTCCGAGATTCTCACCTTCGTGAATGCTCAGTCGGTGATGACCGGCGGCTTCAGCGCGGGCGGCGCCTGGGCCCTGCGTTTTCCGGCGCCGGACAAGATCAAGTTTTTCGGGATGGTGAAGGGGCAGTGCTGGCTGTGCCTGGATGGCGAGGCTGCGCCGGTATTGATTGAGGCGGGCGACGTGTTCCTGCTGTGTGCACAACGCGCGTTTGTGCTTGCGGGCGATGTGTCGGTCACGCCTTTGGAAGCGCGGCAATTATTCGCTGACGCCGGTCGCTTCCCGCAAATCGGTGACGGCCAGGGCTGTGTGCAAATCGGCGGCTACGTGCAACTGGATCCGGAAAGTGGCGGACTGCTGGCCAACGCACTGCCTCCTCTGATCCACGTGCGGGCCACGGCGCCGCAGGCGGCGATCGTGCAATGGCTACTCGGCCAGTTGGCACATGAGGGGCAAGCCAATTTGCTCGGGGCGAGTCTGGCATCGGCGCAACTGGCGCAGTTGATGTTTATCCAGATCCTGCGGGCCTACGTCGAGACCTCGGGCGTATTACCCGAAGGCTGGCTGCGCACGGTCAGCGACAAGCGCCTGGCCCCCGCGCTGCGCTTGATGCACAGCGAGCCGGGGAGTGCCTGGACGCTGGAAGAACTGGCTGCGGCGGCTGCAATGTCGCGCACTACCTTTTCGCAATACTTCAAGAGCGTTGCCGGGGTGCCACCGCTGGCGTACCTGACCGAGTGGCGCATGCGCCTTGCGCAACGAGCGTTACGCGAGGGGAATCTGTCAGTGGGCGTGTTAGCGCTGTCGTTGGGGTACGGGTCTGAAAGCGCGTTCAGCAATGCCTTCAAGCGAGTAACAGGAAAGGCCCCGAGGCATTATCGGGATGCGTGCCGTCAATCCAGTAGTGCGGCGCCTTTGAGCAGCGCGTAAAGCCCTTCCGGCACCAGTGGCGACTGCCCAGTAAAGCTTGAACTGTCCTTCCAACTCACCTTGAACGCAAAACCATTGCTTTCGGCACCGTCGAGGTACGGTTGCTCGTACAGGCTCTGGTCCTCAAATTGGCCATCGTAGACCTGGACGATCTCGTGCCCGGGGTTGCCGTCGTAGGTGAAGATACTTTCAAGCGTGCCGAGCAGGCGCAGGCTGTGAATCGGCTGCGCCAGTTCCTCCTGGACTTCTCGCACGATGGCCTCGGCGCTGTGTTCACCGAATTCGATGCCGCCACCGATGGGGCGAAAGACTGTCTGCTGTTTCACCGCATCCTGGAATTCGTGAACCAGAATTCGACCGTTGCGGTGAAAGATACAAAGGGCAAGCGCCCGGATACGCGGTGCGACCATGGGGTGAAATCCTTGTCTTGGGATCGGTGTTTACTGCGCCTGAAATGTCGCAAGGTACGCCAGCAAATTGTCGATCTTCTCCTGATCGCTGATCCCCCAGAAAATCATCCGGGTGCCGCTCACCACCTTTTTCGGCGCCTCGATATAGGCGGCCAGCTTGTCCCGCGTCCAGACCACGCCTGAATTTTTCATCGCATCTGAATACTGATAGTCAGTGGTGGTGCCAGCCGGTCGACCAATGATGCCGTTGAGTTGCGGCCCGAAACCGCCCCGTGCATTTTCGCCGACGCTATGGCAACCGCCGCAGGTTTTGCTGAACAGCTTTCCACCGGCTTCGGCATCTCCCGCCGCCGCTGCCGGTAGGCTCACGAGACCGGCAATCAGGGCGAGGCTGAATAATACGACGTACTTCATAGGTAACTTTCCATCCGATGTGCCGGTTCAGCTGGGGACCTGCCATGACATGGCACAGCGACTGCCCGGCGCAAAACCGTGACGATACTCCTCACGCAGAGCCTCTGCCAAACGATGATCCGGCGCCAGCGAATGTGCTTGCTCAAATCCCAGCCGCTGATAAAACGGGCTGTTCCAGGGCACGTCGCAAAATGTGGTCAAGGTGACTGCCCGCAACCGGCGCGAGCGAGCCTCATTCATCACGGCCTCAAGCAATTGCCGCCCTGCGCCACGGCCCTGCATGACCTGCGCCACCGACAGTTCATGGATGTGCAGGTCGTCATCAAACATCTGTGCACTGAGAAAACCCTGGATTTGGCCAGCAGCATCCACCGCCACCCAACACGTACCCAACGCGATCAACTGCAGATGACGTTCAACACTCATGACCTCGGCATCGGCCAGCCAGCTCAAGGATTCGATCGCACGAAAGGACTGGGCCGCACTGCGCTCTATTGCAGGTAAAAACACTGCGTCGGGCGCGGCGGCAAGTCGGATAACAGTGAGCATGAGGCAACCCGGGATCGTTGAAACACCTGAGATTAACATCTGGAAACAGCCACTCAATTGATATCACCCCACCACTCTGCTTGCATGCCCGCTCCTCTCGGCACAGCGGTTCAGGAGACAAGCGATGAAAACCATGGTGGTCGGTGCAAGCAAAGGATTGGGCAGGGCCTTGATGGAAGGGCTGGGCGGGGTTGGGGATACGCTGATCGGGGTGTCCCGCAGTCGCCCTGATCCCTTGATGTGCAGCACTGGCGCCGAGGTGCGCTGGGTGGAAGCAGACCTTGGCGTGCCTGGCCACGCGGCGCACGTCATCGAACAGGCTGTGGCGGCAGGCGGGCTGGACACACTGATCTATAACCTGGGCATCTGGGAGGAGCGGGCGTTTGATCCGGCCTATAGCTTTCTCACCGACGAGGACACGCAATTGGAAGCCATCGTCAGTTGCAACATCACCGCACCGCTGTTGTTGATCAAGCGGCTGCTGCCGGTGTTATTGAAGAGCTCCCAGCCGCGCATCATCCTCACAGGCTCGACCTCGGGACTGCCTCAGAGCGGCCGGCCCGAAGTGGCGTTCGGCGCCTCGAAATTCGCCTTGCGCGGCATCGCCGATGCGCTGCGTGAAGGCTATCGCCAGCAGCGCCTGGGCGTCACTTGCCTGAACCTGGGCTATCTGAATACCGAAGATTCCTTGAGCACCTCACGCACCCAGGCCGAACAGCGCGGTGAGGGCCAATTGGTTCCGGTGCATGACGTGGTGCAGGTGGTGCGTATGGTCTTGAGCCTGTCCGGCGCCAGTTTCGTCAAGGAGCTGACGTTGCCGGCGCTGCTGGATGAACGCTTCTAGCAGGTTTCGCAAGTGGAGCGCCCTACCCTGACGCAACGCCAAGACAACCAAATGACCACCCATCGCATAAAACACATCCAATCGAACCTAATCAACGGCGCCCCACTCCACCTTACTTAACCCGGATGGTGGAGTAAGGATCATGGCTCAGCCATCGATATTGGTGCTGGAAGACGACGAAATCATTCGCTCGTTGATGGTGGATGTACTGGAGGATTTCGGCGCGGTGGTGACCTCATTCCCTTCCGCAGACGAAGGAATGATTTTTCTGGAGCGGGCCAATGATCCGGTAGACTTGATTGTCAGCGATATCCAGATGCCCGGCTTGCTCAATGGCTACGATTTGAGCAAGGTAGTCGCCCATCGCTGGCCGACGCTGCCCGTGGTACTGACTTCGGGCAACACCGCAATGGCTTCGCAATTGGGCAGCACCGTGCGGTTCCTGCCCAAGCCATGGACCACCCAGCGCCTGCTCGATTGCGTGCAGTCGGCCCTGGTACAGGCCCCGCCCATGCGTTGATAGCATCGCGATATCAGCTAACCCGAACTTCGCGGCAGTTCCTGCGGTCAGTTATCAGGCAACCCTACATGGCCAGCAGGCCCCCAGTTCGAGTTTACTGAATGCATTCACAGGCCCATGACGTTGGTGCGCCACCTGTACTTGAAGCCCTGCGCTCGGGTACTGCGTTACTGCACGTCGCCCTGGAAAAGCGCTTGCCGTTTTTCTCTCCGCAGCTGGATTACGACGGCTACCGACGCCTGCTCCAGGCCTACTACGGATTCTACAAACCTCTGGAAGCAACGCTGACCGACAGCGGTTTGATCCCTGCGGGATTTGATCAGGTGCTGCGTCTGAAGACGCCAACCTTGTTGGTGGATCTCCACGCCCTGGGCCTGGACGACCAAGCCATCGCGGTGCTCCCCCACTGCTCATCGCTGCCACCCCTGGACACACCCGCCGCCTGCCTGGGCGCGCTTTACGTGGTGGAAGGCGCCACTCTGGGTGGGCAGATCCTGCGCCGGGAAATGGCCGGGCGCCTGGGACTGGATGCCGACAATGGCGGCGCGTTTCTCAATGTGTATGGCGCTGAAACCGGCCGGCGCTGGAAAGACTTTCTCAATTACCTGAGCCATGTGCCCCTCGACGCGCACGCCAAACTGCGCGCCGTGAACGCGGCCCGCTCGACATTCAGCTGCTTTGAGCAATGGCTCGACAGCCAGGAGGTACTGCTATGAAACCCGAAGATTTTGAAGAACTGCTTGCCAACTGTGCAGACGAACCCATCCGCTTCCCGGGGGCCATCCAGCCCCACGGTGCACTGCTGACTCTGTCCGAGCCGGACCTGCATATCGTGCAGGTCAGCGCCAACGTAGCCGAACTGTTCAACCACTCACCGGAATCCCTGCTGGGCCAGCCGCTGCACACATTGATCGGCATTGAACATGCCGAAGCCGTCCAGGCCATGGTCACGCAAAACAGCTTTTTTGATGCCCCGCCGCTGCATATGACCCTCAACGGCTCGGAGTTCGAAGGGTTGCTGCACCGCCATCAGGATGTGCTGGTGCTGGAGTTCGAGCCACGGCTCAAGGATTTCCAGCCGCGGGCGCTCAATGGCCGGACCAGCAACCTGGGCAAGATGCTGCAACGCCTGCAGGCGGCGAAAACCCTGCAAGCCTTGTATGAAATCAGCGTCAACGAAATCCAGGCCATGACCGGCTACGACCGCGTGCTGATTTATCGCTTCGAAGAAGAAGGCCACGGCCAGGTGATCGCCGAAGCGTCGGCCCCGTCCATGGAGCTCTTCAACGGCCTGTTCTTCCCGGCCTCCGACATCCCCGAACAAGCTCGGGAGCTGTACCGCACCAACTGGTTGCGGATCATCCCCAATGCCGACTATGAGGCTGTGCCACTGGTGCCCCGGTTGCGCCCGGACACCGGCCAGCCACTGGACCTGAGCTTCGCTACCCTGCGCAGCGTGTCGCCGATTCACTGCCAGTACATGAAAAACATGGGGGTGCTGTCGTCCATGAGCATTTCCCTGATGTCCGGCGACAAACTCTGGGGCCTGATCAGTTGCGGCAACCGCCAGCCGCTGCTGGTGCCCAATGACTTGCGCACCGCGTGCCAGACCATTGGCCAAGTGCTGTCGTTGCAGATCAGTGCCATGGAAGCCCTGGACCTCAGCCGCCAGCGCGAAGAAAAAGTCGAAGCCCTGGCCTTGCTCAGCCAGGCCATGCAGGCCTCACCCGCGAACGTCTTCGACGGCCTGGCGCAGCGCCCGCAACTGCTGATGGACCTGACCCTCGCTGGCGGTGTGGCGATCATCGAAGACAAGCAACTGCACCGCTACGGCAACTGCCCGGAACCTGCGCAAATCCGCGCCCTGCACAAGTGGCTGCAAGAAACCGGGCAGCCGGTGTTTGCCAGCCATAACCTGTCCTCGGTGTACCCACCGGCAGCTGAATATCAGCACGTCGCCAGCGGTGTGCTGGCCATGAGCTTGCCCAAGCCGGTGGACAACGGTGTGTTGTGGTTTCGCCCCGAAGTGAAGGAAAACATCAACTGGAGCGGCGACCCGAACAAACCCCTGGACCTGGAAAGCACCGACGCGGGCCTGCACCTTCGCCCGCGTACTTCGTTTGAAATCTGGAAGGTGGAGATGGCCGGCATTTCCACCAAATGGAGCCACGGCGACCGCTTCGCCGCGAACGACCTGCGTCGCTCGGCCCTGGAAAATGACCTGGCCCGCCAGGTGCTGCGTGAACAACAGGCCGTGCGCGCTCGGGATGAGCTGGTGGCGGTGGTTTCCCACGACCTGCGCAACCCGATGACGGTGATCTCGATGCTCTGCGGCATGATGCAAAAGGCCTTCAGTTCCGATGGCCCACACACCTCGCGACGGATTTCCTCGGCCATCGACACCATGCAACAAGCCGCCGGGCGCATGAATGTGCTGCTGGAAGATTTGCTCGACACCTCGAAGATCGAAGCCGGGCGCTACACCGTCAAGCCGGTGGCGCTGGACGTGAGCCAGATGTTCGAAGAGGCCTATTCACTGCTCGCGCCCCTGGCGATGGAAAAGGGCATCGACCTGTCCTTCAATGCCGAACCCGGGCTGCAAATCAATGCCGACCCGGAGCGGCTGTTCCAGGTGCTGTCGAACCTGATCGGCAACGCCATCAAGTTCACCCCGCGCCAGGGCAATATCGGCATCAGTGCGTTGAGCAATGGCGAAGAGATTGTGTTTTCGGTGCGTGACTCCGGCGAAGGGATCGCCCCTGATCAGTTGCCTCATGTGTTTGATCGCTACTGGACTCAAACCGAAAACAATCCCACCGGCAGCGGCCTCGGGCTGTACATCACCCAAGGCATCGTGCAGGCCCACGGCGGGCGGATCGAGGCTGAAAGTGAGTTGGGGCGGGGCAGTGAGTTTCGGTTTACGGTGCCCAAGCCGGCTTGAAACTGCGCCTCATCGAGACGGCGAAGCAAATGGAAACCCAGAGGCCCGGAACGCTGGACCGGGCCAGGGCCACTGATCAGGACGCACTCAAAGGGAGGTGAATGCGCACTTCACGTCCTTTCTAATGAGAGCCAACATCTATGTCCTTTCCAATCATTGGCAGCGCTTTCCATATCCAATCCTTCAATCAACCCACTCATTCGCCTCAAGCCACTCAACCCGTCCAACCTGTTCAGCCGGCCCCCAAACCAAACGATGAGCCCTCGCGTAGCAGCTCCAGCCAGCAAAGTTTTCAGTCGAATAGCGGTAATCTGACTGATCTGGGAAAAGGCAATTTGCCGTGAGGGTTTAAGCCTTCCTAAACCGGCAACACCACCACGGCGGCCAACCCGCCACACGGGCGATTCTCCAACGTCAGCGTTCCACCGTGTTCCAAGACAATCGCCCGTGCCGTGGAGAGCCCCAAACCGACCCCGCCGGTACTTTTATTGCGTGAGCCTTCCAGCCGAAAGAACGGCAGGAACACCTGCTCATGCTGCTCCTGCGGGATGCCCGGGCCACGGTCCAGTACCCGTATCGTCACCACGCCCGGACTCTGTTGCAGTTCGATTTCCGGCGCCCGCCCGTAGTGGATCGCATTGTCCATCAGGTTGGTCATCACTCGCTTGAGCCCCAGCGGGCGACCGAAATACACCAGCCGTGGCGGGCCATTGAAGGTGATGTCGATGGACTGGTCGCGGTAATCGTCAATCAGCGTTTGCAGCAACTCAGCGAGGTCCAGTTGGGTGGCCTGTTCCAGACGCGCATCGTCGCGAAAGAATTCCAGCGCGGTGTTGATCATCGCCTGCATCTCGTCGACATCCCGGAACAGGCGGTGCTGCTGGTCGGCATCCTCGATAAATTCACCCCGCAGGCGCAGGCGGGTCAGCGGCGCCCGCAGGTCATGGGAAATCGCGGCGAGCATCTGGGTGCGGTCCTGGATGAAGTGCTGCAACTGCGCCTGCATGCCGTTGAACGCGAGGATCGCCTGGCGAATTTCGTGGGGGCCGACCGGCTCAACGGGCGGCGCACGAAAGTCGGCGCCGAAACGGCGCACGCCCTGGGTGAAATGCTGTAATGGCCGGGCCAGACGCCGGGTGGCAATCAGCGTGACCAACGCGGTGGAAATCAGCACCAGCATCAGCACCACCAGGCTGCGCGGGCCCTCCGCCAGGCCCCAACTGCGGGACGGCGCGCTGAATACCAGCCACGATTGATCAACCAGCTGCACCATCAGCACATAGTGCCCGCCGGGGCCTGGCCAATCAGATGGCTCATAGACCTCCATTCGCCGTTCCGGCCCCTTGAGTAGCTGTTTAAACAGCTGATCGGAATGAAAAACCGGGTCTTCCAGAATCGGCACATCAATACCTGCGCGGGTGGCCGACCAACTCACGTTGAAACTGTCGTCACCCACCGCCTGTGTCAGTGGTGGGCGCTGGGAAGGCTCCGCGGCTTCGATCATCCGTACGATCACCGCGACCTTTTCCAACAGGCCCGTTTCACTCAACGGCGGCCTGGCCCAAACGCCGGCCAGTTGCACGAACAAGGCGTTGAAGGCCAGCGCCGTGAGCATCGCAATCAGGATGGTCAGGGCAATCCAGCGGGCCACGGTGTCCCGGGGTTTGAAGCGGCTCATGAGCGGGTCACCGCGACGGTGAACTGGTAACCACCGTTACGCACGGTACGAATCATCGCCGGGCGCTTGGTGTCGAACTCCAGCTTGCGTCGCAGGCGGCTGACCTGCACGTCGATGCTGCGGTCGAACGCGTCATGGCTATGGCCCCGCGCCAGGTTCAGCAATTGCTCGCGGGTGAGCACGCGCTGCGGGTGTTCGACGAACACCAGCAGCAGGTCGAACTCCCCGGACGACAACGGGATCATCACCTGGTCCGGCGAGCGCAACTCACGGCGCGTCAGGTCCAGTTGCCAGCCGGCGAAACGAATCAGCGGGCGCGACACGTCGCCCAACGTCGGTCGGTTTTCACCCGCCCGACGCAGTACGGCGCGCACCCGGGCAAGTAATTCACGGGCATCGAAAGGTTTGCTCAGGTAGTCATCGGCGCCCATTTCCAGGCCCACCACGCGATCACTCAGTTCGCCCATGGCGGTCAGCATGATCACTGGTGTTGCGTATTGCTGGCGCAGGCGCTGGCACAGCAACAGGCCGTTATCCCCCGGCAGCATCAGGTCGAGGATGATCAGGTCGGCAGGCGTACGCTCCATGGCCGCCCACAGCTCGGCGCCATTGGCGGCGGTCTCGACCGTGTAGCCATGTTGCAGAAAAAATTTCTTCAGCAGGGCGAGGACCTCAAGGTCATCGTCCACGATTAAAAGATGGCTCACCGGTGGGCATCACTTGGTCTTGTGGATGCGCCATCTAAAACCATTCGAGGCGGCCCGTCATATATTTCAATCGTGCAATAAAGCGTCAACGGCGCAATAAAGCAGACATCTTTGCGCAAGCCTCGAATGCCAGCATCGGTCTCCTTTTTCCGGAGACTGTGCTTATGCGTTCGCTGACGTACCCCCAGCACCTGGCTCGCCAGGCCGTGCTGTTGCTGACCGTGTCTTACCTGACGGGCTGCGCAAGCCCGGCCAACCTGGCGAGTACCACACGCTGCGCACAGGTTTCCTACCCGGTGTATGACCCCGCCGAGCCGGTCAACCGGGGCGTCTTCGCCTTCAACCGCGCGGTGGACGACTATGCCCTGGCGCCTGTAGCCCGCGGCTACCGATACCTGCCGGATTTTTTCCAGCAGGGTGTGCATAACTTCGCCAGCAACTTCAGCGAACCCAAGGTATTTATCAACGACCTGCTGCAAGGCAACCCTCGGCGCTCGGTCAACACGCTGGGACGCTTTGCGGTGAACACCACCGTGGGAATCGTCGGGTTGATTGATGTGTCGGACCCGCTGGGCATTCCCCGTCACACCGCCGACTTCGGCCAGACCTTTGGCGTGTGGGGGATTGGCAACGGCCCGATCGTGGAACTGCCTTTGCTGGGCACCGGCAACAGCCGCGATGCGGCGGGCAAGGTCTTGAACTTCCTGGTGGCGCCGCTGGGCGACAGCGATACCGTACAAACCCTGGACACCATCAGCCTGGTAGGCGGTACGGTGGATACGCGCGCGTCGTTGCTGCCGCTGACCGACAGCCTGCAAAAGTTGCCGGACTACTACAGCGCCTTGCGTAACGTGGTGGCCGAACACCGCGCGGCCTTTGTGCTGGAGGGCAAGCAGGGGGCGACGTCGCCCCGGGCCGATGATTGCGCAAAGGGAGCGGGCGATGATTTCTGATTCAAGCTCCCTGATTCTGCAACATCAGGTCCGCAGACGCGGCGCCAACGCCCTGCTCTGCCGGGAAACGCGCTTGCATCTCTCTGGCGACCAGAATCGGCTGATCCTCAGTCGCTATGTTGAACAGTACAGCCCGCAGGGTGTGCGATGGGTCGAGCGCCAACACAGCGTGGCACTGGCCGATGTAATGCGCTGGCTGATGACGTCGGGAGAAGCATCCGTCACGACCCATGAACCCCATAAGAAGGTGGACCTGACAACGTCATAATTTGACGCGAGACGTTTATAGCGAGGCAACCAGGGGATGCGTAATTTCTCGCTCTCCTTGATAGCGCTGGCTATCAATGCAGACAGCCTCTCTTTTAAAAAGGAACATCGCCATGATCGATGCTATGAACAGCTCCTATGCACAATTGCCCACCCCCTCGGTCCCCACTGAACAACCTGCGCCGGTACGAAACAAGCGAAGCCTTGAACCGTTCGCCGAAGCGAGGGATACCCTTGACTACAACGGCGCCTCGTCCAACGACCGGGGTCGTAAAAACTCCGGCGGCCTGGACAACCTCGGCGGCGGCCGCCTGCCCTGACTCTCCAACTGGAGGGCAGCAGCGCTGCCCTCTCACTGGGTTCATGCCTTGACAAAACACTGACATCCATTGCGTTACCCTTTGCCCCCAACCTGTAATGAGCCGTGGCCTTCATGCTACAACCCGCCCACCTTCCTGCCGTACTTGCTGGCCCGCTGCTACGACGCCTGGAGCCCCAGCGCCTCGTGATGTGGCTGGTAGGAAGTCGTGCCCTGGCATTGACCCTGAGACTGCAAGTCGCCCAGGGCGAGACGCTGGATATCGAACTGGACGCCAGCCGCTGCCAGGTCGTGCCCGTCGGGCGCCAGGCCTTTATCCACCTGATCGACGTGCCACTGGCCGAGGCACTGCCTCAGGACGTGAGCATCGGCTACGACCTGCTGGTAAACGGGGCCGGCATCGCAGAGTGGGCGCCCCACCTGCTCTACCCGGGTGCCTCAGGCCCCAACTTCGTCCTGCACAGCCATATCCACCAATTGGTACACGGCTCATGCCGTAAGCCTCACCACCGCGCCGATGAAGGTTTGCTATGTGTTGACCGGCTGTTGGCCGAGTCGACCACTGTCGAAGAACGCCCGGCCCTGTTGATGATGAGCGGCGACCAGGTCTATGCCGACGATGTCGCAGGGCCAATGCTGCGAGCCATTCATGCGCTGATCACACGCCTCGGCCTGTTCGACGAACACCTCGACGGTGCCGTCGTCGACAACAGCGCAGCACTCTATGAGCATGCCGCCAGCTACTACCATCGAGCCGATCTGTTGCCCGCCCTGGAGAGCAACGAGACCTTGCGTGAGCGTTTTTTTGGCGGCGTGAAGAAGCCGATTTTTACCAGCAGCAGCGCCGATAACCACCTGGTGACCTTCGCCGAAGTCATGGCAATGTACTTGCTCGCCTGGTCGCCCGTGCCGTGGGGCCTGATCAACCCGCAAGCGCCTCAACTGCGCGCCGAAGGGCACGTACGCTACGCCCACGAGCAAGTGCAGATCGACAAGTTTCGGGACGGCCTGGGTGGCGTGGCCAGGGTATTCGCCCACCTTTCGTGCCTGATGATCTTCGATGATCACGACATCACCGACGACTGGAACCTCAGCGCCCAATGGGAAGAAACGGCCTACGGCCACCCGTTCTCCAAGCGCATCATCGGCAACGCGCTGCTGGCTTACATGCTATGCCAGGGCTGGGGCAATAACCCGGATGCGTTTGACACAGTGCTAGGCAAAACCCTGGCCCTGACCACCCAAGCCCATGGCAACTACCTGGATGCGGTCGCTCAGGATGAGCTGGTAGACGAACTGTTAACGTTCCAGCAATGGCACTACGTGCTGCCCACCACGCCTGCGCTGGTAGTACTCGACACTCGCACCCGGCGCTGGCGCAGTGAGTTCAACCTCAAGCAACCGTCGGGCCTGCTGGACTGGGAAGCTTTAAGCGAACTGCAACAGGAACTGCTGGATCACCCTTCGGCGATCATCGTTTCACCCGCGCCCATCTTTGGCGTCAAGCTGATCGAGACCGTGCAGAAGGCCTTCAGTTGGTGCGGCTACCCGCTGCTGGTGGACGCGGAAAACTGGATGGCCCATCGCGGTGCAGCGCAGGTGATCCTCAACATCTTTCGCCATTCCCGCACCCCGGGCAACTACGTGATCCTGTCCGGAGACGTGCACTACTCGTTCGTCTACGAAGTACTGATCCGCCACCGCAATGCGGGCCCGAAGATCTGGCAGATCACCAGCAGCGGCATCAAGAATGAATTCCCACCGCGGTTGCTGGAATGGTTCGACCGCCTCAATCGCTGGCTCTACTCGCCTCGCTCGCCGCTGAACTGGCTGACCCGACGCAGGCCCATGCAGGTTGTGCCGCATATTCCGGAACACGCCGAGGCGGGCGAGCGGCTGTGGAACTCTGCCGGGATCGGCCAGGTGTTTTTTAACCAGCAAGGGCAGCCTGAGGCGATCTATCAGCACAATGCCAATGGGGCGCCCAAAACGAGGATGGTGGCGCCCAATCAAAGGCTGACGCTCAATAAATAGTGGCCCTAGGCCACAACCCCAGCTAGACCAAAGCACCCCTTTCTAAGCGCCAAAGCGCCGTTGTACAGTACCGCCAGCCACGGAGTATCGGCGTCAACAGTAACTGGCCATGAGAGCCAGCCCACGCAAGGAGCGCGCAATGGACGATACATCCGGCCAAGAACCCTCAAGGAGCGACTTTACCGACCTCAACGCCGACATGCTGCACGCCATCATGGAGCTGGTCAGCGACGGGATCTGGGACTGGAACGCCAACACCGGTTTCGTCTACCGCAACCCCGGCTGGTACGAAATGCTCGGGTACGCCCATCACTCCCTGGAAAACAGCGTATTCACCTGGGAAAACGTGATTCATCCGGATGACTACCCTCAGGTGATGGTGCTGTTCGATAACTACATCAACCGTCGCACCACTCACTATCAAGCCGAATACCGCTGCCGCAAGAAAGACGGCTCCTACCTGTGGATCGAAGACCGTGGCTACGTGATCGCACGTAACGACGACGGTTCAGTGGCGCGCATGGTCGGTGCCCACCGCAGCATTCAGGCACGCAAACAGTCCATCGAACAGCTGGAACGACGCAATCAATCCCTGGAAGCCCTGGTGGCCGAACGCACCCGCGAGCTGTCGCGGGTCAATCAACAACTGCAGTTGCAACTGGATGAGAATCGCTCCCTGGCCGAACGTGACGCGTTGACCCGCGTGGCCAATCGTTACCGGCTGGAGCGGGTCTTGCTGGAAGAATGCGATCGCGCCCAACGCTTTCGCCTGCCGCTGTCGCTGATTGCCATGGACATTGATGACTTCAAGCCGATCAACGACCAACACGGCCATGCCGTCGGTGATGAAACCCTGGTGCATGTGGTGCAACGTCTGGAAGCCTGCTTGCGCCACGGCGACTTGCTGGCCCGCTGGGGCGGTGATGAGTTCATGGTGATCGTGCCCAAAAGCACGTTGGAAACCGCGCGGAAATTGGCCGAGCAGATGCGCGGTGCGCTCAAGAAGCTGCCCGCCGTGGGCAACTTCAAGGTAACGCTGAGCCTGGGCGTGGTGGAGCGAAGCATTGGTGAATCACCCACAAGCCTGATGGCCAGGGCCGATCAGGCGTTGTATCGCTCCAAGGCGGCGGGCAAGGACACCGTGTCTGAGTAAAACCTTCAGCGAACCGGCGGCGCGTACTGGATGCCGCCATTGCTCCACAGCGCATTCAGGCCACGCTTGATCTTCAGCACACTGCCCTGGCCGATGTTGCGCTCGAACACTTCGCTATAATTGCCCACTTGCTTGACGATCTGCACCACCCAATCCTTGCGCAGTTTCAGGTCCTTGCCGTAGTCACCGTCGGCCCCCAGCAGGCGGGCAACGTCCGGGTTCTTGCTGGACTTGGCTTGCTCTTCGACGTTCTGCGAGGTGATGCCCATTTCCTCGGCATTGAGCATGGCGAACAGGGTCCACTTGACGATGCTGAACCACTCGTCATCGCCCTTGCGCACCAACGGGCCCAGCGGTTCCTTGGAAATCACTTCCGGCAACACCACGAACTCATCCGGGTGAGCCATCTTGATTCGCTGGGCATACAGGCCCGACTGGTCAGTGGTCAGCACGTCGCAACGGCCGGCTTCGAGGCCCTTGGCGCTTTCGTCGGCGGTGTCGAAGGTGATCGGCGTGTACTTCAAGCCGTTGGAGCGGAAGTAGTCCGAGACGTTCAGCTCGGTGGTGGTGCCGGCCTGGATGCAGATGGTCGCGCCGTCCAGGTCCTTGGCGCTCTTCACGCCGAGCTTGGTGTTCACCAGGAACCCGATGCCGTCGTAGTAGGTCACGCCGGTGAACACCATGCCCATGCCCGCATCACGGGAACTGGTCCAAGTGGTGTTGCGGGAAATCAGATCGATCTCGCCGGACTGCAACGCAGTGAAGCGCTCCTTGGCGGTCAACTGGCTGAACTTCACTTTCGACGCATCACCAAACAGCGCGGCGGCGACGGCGTGGCACACATCCACATCAATGCCGGTCATCTTGCCGTTGGCGTCCGGCACGCCGAAACCCGGCAACCCATCGCTGACCCCACACTGGATAAACCCCTTTTTCTGGATCGCATCCAGGGTCGCCCCCGCGTGCGCGCTGCCGGCCAAGCCCAATACTGCGGCGGCGGTGAATGCCGCCAACGTGGATTTGATGTGCTTCATGCAAGGCGCTCCCTGTCGGTCTTTATTATTCGGCGCCACAAACCCGCGCCGTTTATAGTGTTGCCGGTCAGTATCAACGGCTTTACACCTTGGCCACAAACGACGTTTAGGCTTAGGCTCCTTCCGATTTGGAATGAACTCGGCTATTTGAAAGGATCTGCGATTCCGTGATCTCAAAACGCTTGACCCCTTCGATGACCGCCCTGCAGTGCTTCGAAGCCGCCGCCCGCCACTTGAGCTTCACCCGCGCCGCCGAAGAGCTGCACCTGACCCAGAGTGCGGTGAGCAAGCAAGTGGCGCAGCTGGAAGAGATGCTCTGTCACCCGCTGTTCCAGCGGGTGCGCCAGCGTTTGTACCTGTCGCCGGCAGGCTCGCTGTACCTGGAGGAAGTACGCAAGATCCTCAACCAGGTGGATATTTCCAGCCGCTACATCCTGACCTACGGTGGCGAAACCGAAGTGCTGCGCATTGCCACACAGCCGACCTTCGGTGACCGCTGGCTGGTGCCCAAGCTCAAGGATTTTGCCGCGCGCCATCCCAATATCCACCTGGACGTGCGCAACGAACTGGAGCCGTTCGACGTGTTGCAGGCCAAGGCGGATATCGCGTTTTTCTTCGGCCAGGGATCGTGGCCGGGAGCGACCTGCATCGAGCTGTTTCGCGAAGCCGTGGTGCCGGTCTGCGCCCCCGGGTTTGTTGCCGCTGGCAGCGACGCCTCGTCCCGTCACACGTTGCTGCAATGCACCTCGCGTCCGGAAGCCTGGCACGAGTGGTTTCTGGAACAAGGCCTGCACTCGCAAAACAGCTACCACGGGCCGCGCTTCGACACGTTCTACATGTGCATTCGCGCAGCCCAATCGGGGTACGGTGTGGCGTTGGTGCCGCAGTATCTGGTGGCCGAGGAATTGGCGAACGGCAGCCTGATGATCCCCTGGGATTACACGATGCCCAGCGCCGGCGCGCACTTTATCGCCCATGCCGAACATGCCGGGGAGATTCCGAAAGTGAAGGCCTTTTTGAGCTGGATGGTGGAGTACCTCACAGCACATCCCGACTTTTAATAATGACCCGGCGACTTTATTTCGTTTGCGGGACAAGGCGGCTCACGGCTTAGATAAAAGGACGCATCCCATTCTTGAGTCCCGGATCCATGAGCCGCGAAACCATCAGCCAGTCGATTTCCATCGTCCACCCCATCAGCCTCAGCCACGGCAAGAACGCCGAAGTCTGGGACACCACGGGCAAGCGCTACATCGACTTTGTCGGCGGCATCGGCGTGCTCAACCTGGGTCATTGCCATCCGCGTGTGGTCGAGGCGATTCGCGAGCAGGCGACCAAACTCACCCACTACGCCTTTAACGCCGCGCCTCACGCGCCCTACATCGAACTGATGGACCGCCTCACCGCGTTCATTCCGGTGGACTACCCGGTCAGTGGAATGCTCACCAACAGTGGCGCGGAAGCGGCGGAAAACGCCTTGAAAATCGTCCGCGGCGCGACGGGTCGCACCGCGGTCATTGCCTTTGACGGGGCGTTTCACGGACGCACCCTGGCCACCTTGAACCTCAATGGCAAGGTCGCGCCGTACAAACAAAAAGTCGGCGTACTGCCGGGGCCGGTGTTCCACCTGCCCTTCCCCAGTCGCGACAACGGCGTGACCTGCGGCGAAGCGCTGAAGGCAATGGACCGCCTGTTCAGCGTGGAAATCGACGTCGACGACGTGGCCTGTTTCATCATCGAGCCGGTGCAGGGCGAAGGGGGGTTCCTGACCCTGGACATGGAATTCGCCCAGGCCCTGCGCCGCTTTTGCGACGAGAAAAATATCCTGTTGATTGCCGATGAAATTCAGTCCGGCTTCGGCCGTACCGGCCAGCGCTTCGCGTTCTCACGCCTGGGGATCGAGCCGGACCTGATTCTGCTGGGCAAAAGCATCGCCGGCGGTGTGCCGCTCGGCGCAGTAGTCGGTCGCAAAACGTTGCTCGACAACCTGCCCAAAGGCGGCCTGGGCGGCACCTATTCCGGCAACCCGATTGCTTGCGCGGCGGCGTTGGCGACCCTGGGTGAAATGACTGATGAACACCTGAAAAGTTGGGGCACGCAGCAGGAGGAAGCCATCGTCAGCCGCTATGAATCATGGCATTCGAAAAAGCTCTCGCCGTACCTCGGCCGCTTGACCGGCGTGGGCGCCATGCGTGGTATCGAACTGGCCAATGCCGACGGCAGCCCGGCATCACAACAGCTGACCCAACTGCTGGCCCTGGCCCGCGAGGCGGGTTTGCTGCTGATGCCCAGCGGTAAATCACGGCACATCATCCGCCTGCTGGCGCCGTTGACGATTGAGGCGGCGGTGCTGGAGGAAGGGCTGGATATTCTTGAGGGATGTTTGGCGAAGTTGGCTTAAAAGCCAGAAAGCCCGGCAGGGAGCCGGGCTTCGAACGGAAAGCGTCAGTGAACGAGTCGGGCGACGCCAAATGCGATGGCAGACAAGGCTCCAGCCGTTCCGACAAACCATTTCAACAGCCGGGTTTCCAACGATTGCATATCCGTTCTGAAATTGGCGATTGAAAGATCCAATCTAGAGGTCGCTTCAAGCAGGTCGATTTTGGTCTGCATCAGATCGGACTTGGTAGTCATGTGCTCTTGCATGCCATCCAGCTTCGTCTCGACGCGCTCCAGCCTTGCCTCAACTTGCGAAATACGCTTTTCCAAATCGTTTTCTCCTCCGTTGCCCCCACCGCCTGCGCCGCCTTTGCGGTCGCAGCCTGATGACGAACCTTGACGGTACTCCTGGCGAAGATAGCTCACATTATCTTTGAGGTCATTCGCCATTTCCGGCCTCCTTCTTCTGGGTCAAAGCATTCAATCCATCAGCTACACCCTCCATGCAGTCGATAAACTCATTCAGCTTCGCCCATGCTTCATCTGCTGCCTGTTTTACATCGGCGTCTTCACTACGTCTGAGCACGCCGGCCAGGCTGATGATGCCGGAGCCGAGTCTCGCAATTGCACTGTGATACTGGCCAAGAATAATGACTAATTCCCGGGCCGTTACGGCCTCTGCCTCACCCACCATGTCGTCGCCGTCCATGTCGCCCCTCCATCCATTTTGGTGACGCAGAAAACCACGCCTTCAAACGCAAACCAATGAACAGTTTGCTACCAAATCCGACGACCCAACCCACTATTACCAAATCCGAAAGAATCCATCTTCCGTTTAGCCCTTTCTCTCCCCTCGCCAGCGCTTTATCCTTGTCAGTAACAAAGTGAAACGTTTCATCATTCCATCAGACCATCGACCGCCCGTGTTCAACGCCTTTGCGCGAACGCGCCAGGCCGCTGTTGGCGTTTCAAAACCATAAATATTAAGACTCCATTTTGCCTATGCCTGCTTTCTCAAACCTGCGCCTGTGCGCTGCGCTGCTACCGTTCGGCCTGTTCAACTGTGCCCAGGCCGGCCCTGCCTTTGACGCTGAATCACCGTGGATGCTGGGCGATTTCGGCGGCACTCGGACAGCGCTGTCTCAACAAGGCTACGACTTCAAGTTCGACTACACCGGCGAGATGGGCAGTAACCTGCACGGCGGCTCAGACCACGACCGCACCGCGCGCTACAGCGATCAGTTCGGCCTGGGTACGCACCTGGATTTGCAGAAGATCCTCGGCTGGCATGACGCGGAGTTCCAGTTGACGGTGACCGAGCGCAGCGGCAACAACATCACTAACGACCGCGTTAACGATCAGCGTGTGGGCGGGTTCACCTCGTCCCAGGAAGTCTGGGGCCGTGGCCAGACCTGGCGCCTGACGCAGATGTGGTATCAGCAGAAGTTCTTCGACCAGAAACTCGACATCAAGGCCGGGCGTTTTGGCGAAGGCGAAGATTTCAACAGCTTCCCCTGCGACTTCCAGAACCTCGCGTTCTGCGGCTCCCAGGTCGGCAACTGGGTGGGCAGCATCTGGTACAACTGGCCGGTGAGCCAGTGGGCGTTGCGGATCAAGTATCACCTGACGCCTGAGTTGTACGCTCAGGTCGGCGCCTATGAACAGAATCCGTCCAACCTGGATCGCGGCAATGGCTTCAAGCTCAGTGGCAGCGGCACCCAAGGAACCCTGCTCCCGGTGGAACTGGTGTGGACGCCCACCCTGAACGGTCTGCCCGGCGAATACCGCGCCGGTTACTACTACAGCAGCGCCAAAGCCAGCGACGTCTATAAAGACCGCAACGACCAGCCGGCAGCCCTCAGCGGCGAAGCCTATCGCAGCGCCTCCAGTAAACACGGGGTGTGGCTGGGGGTGCAGCAGCAAGTCACCAGCCTGGCCAGCGACCATTCGCGAGGCTTGAGCGTGTTCGCCAACGGCACGATGCACGACAAGAAAACCAACGCTGTGGATAACTACGTGCAGGCGGGTGTGGTCTACAAGGGCCTGTTCGATGCCCGCGCCAAGGACGATATCGGCTTTGCCGTCGCCCGGGTGCACGTCAACCCGGCCTATCGCAAAAACGCCGAGGCGACGAACCAGGCCCGCGCCGTCTTCGACTTCGATGACCCGGCCTACCTGCCCCTGCAACACACCGAATACAGCGCCGAACTCTATTACGGCGTGCACGTCACCAACTGGCTGACGATACGCCCGAACCTGCAATACATCCGTCACCCCGGGGCCGTTGCCCAGGTGGATGACGCGCTGATTGGCGGGATCAAGCTGCAAAGTTCCTTCTGATTTCTGAATAAACCTAATTTGCCCTGAACCATGCCTGCGCCGGAACGTCATCTACAGTGAACTGTGCGCAACCAATTCAAAACGTAACGGAGAACCACACTATGAGCACTGATGGTGCTTCAAGTCCAAGTCGCCTGCTGCCCAGGCTACTGGGGATCTTGCTGCTGATAATGGGCCTGGCCTTGTTGGCCGGGGGGATCAAGCTGAGCATGCTCGGCGGGTCGCTGTATTACCTGCTGGCCGGTCTCGGCATCACCGTCACCGGTCTGTTGCTGCTGGCAGCACGCCGCGCGGCGCTGGGCTTGTACGCACTGGTGCTGTTTGCCAGCACCGTCTGGGCGCTGTGGGAAGTCGGCCTGGACTGGTGGCAGTTGGTGCCGCGCCTGGCCCTGCTGTTCGCCCTCGGCATCGTCATGCTGCTCCCATGGTTCCGCCGTCCATTGCTGCGTGGCCAAGCCTCGCCGCTAGGCACTGGCGCCCTGAGCGTCGCCGTCGTACTGGCCGGTGCCGCCGCCTTGGCCAGCCAATTCACCGACCCGGGTGCCATGGTCAAGAAAGGCCAACTGGACCGCGATGCGGTGCCAGGCATGGCCAGCGCCGCGCCAGCTCAGGCCGATGGTGACTGGAACTCCTATGGCCGCTCGGCCTTCGGTGATCGTTACTCGCCACTCGCGCAGATCACTCCGGAAAACGCCCACAAGCTGGTGCCAGCCTGGACGTTCCGTACTGGCGACATCCCTGGCCCAGGCGATCCCGGTGAAACCACCGCGGAAAACACCCCGCTGAAAGTCAACGGCATGCTCTACGTGTGCACGCCTCACAGCCAGGTCATTGCCCTGGATCCAGACACCGGCAAGGAAATCTGGCGTTTCGACCCGAAGATCAGCACCGAAGGCGCTGCAAACTTCAAAGGTTGGGCGCACATGACCTGCCGTGGCGTGTCGTATCACGATGACGCCGTGTATGCCTCCGAGCAAAGCCCGACTGGCAGCGCCAGCCCGGCCGCCGCGCCGAATGCCTGCCCGAAACGCATCTTCGTACCTACCGCCGACACCCGTCTGATCGCCCTGAACGCCGACACCGGCAAGATGTGCGAAGACTTCGGTGACAAGGGCCAGGTCGACCTGCGTGCCAACATCGGCACCTTCGCCCCAGGCGGTTACTACTCCACCTCGCCACCGGCTGTTACCAAGAACCTGGTAGTGATCGGCGGTCACGTGACCGACAACGTCTCCACCGACGAGCCTAGCGGCGTGATCCGCGCGTTCGACGTGCACACCGGCAAGCTGGTGTGGAACTGGGACAGCGGCAACCCGGACGACACTACCCCGTTGGCCGAGGGCAAGACCTACACCCGCAACTCGCCAAACATGTGGTCGATGTTCGCGGTGGACGAAAAACTCGGCATGCTCTACCTGCCGATGGGTAACCAGATGCCCGACCAGTACGGCGGCGACCGGACTCCGGATTCCGAGAAGTACAGCGCCGGCCTGACTGCCCTGGACATCGATAGCGGCCACGTGAAATGGACCTTCCAGTTCACTCACCATGATCTGTGGGACATGGACGTGGGCGGCCAGCCTTCGCTGATCGACATCAAGACCGCTGACGGCGTGAAAAAAGCGGTAATGGCGTCGACCAAGCAAGGCAGCATCTACACCCTGGACCGCACCAACGGTCAGCCCGTGGTGCCGATCAATGAAATCCCTGTACCGCAAGGCGCAGTGGCCGGCGATCACACCGCACCGACCCAACCGAAATCCGACCTGAACTTCATGCCACCGCCCCTCAAGGAGCGTGACATGTGGGGCGTGACGCCGTTCGACCAGATGCTGTGCCGGATTGACTTCAAATCCATGCGCTACGACGGTCCGTTCACCCCGCCATCGCTGCAAGGCTCGATCGTTTACCCGGGTAACTTTGGCGTGTTCGACTGGGGCGGCATTTCCGTCGACCCGGTGCGCCAGATTGCCTTCGTGAACCCGAGCTACATGGCGTTCAAATCGAAACTGATCCCGGCCGCCGACATCGCCAAGCAAGGCCCACGGGTCAGCGAAACCGAAGGCGTGCAGCCGAACAAAGGCGCGCCGTACGGCGTGATCCTCGAAGCCATGCTGTCGCCACTGGGCCTGCCGTGCCAGGCGCCGGCGTGGGGTTATGTGGCCGCGGTCGACCTGACCAACCACCAGACCATCTGGATGCACAAGAACGGCACCGTGCGTGACAGCTCGCCGGTCCCGATTCCACTGACCATGGGCGTACCAAGCCTGGGCGGGACCTTCACCACTGCCGGTGGCGTGTCCTTCCTCAGCGGTACCCTTGACCAGTACCTGCGTGCCTATGACGTGAAAAACGGCAAGCAACTGTGGGAAGGCCGCCTGCCAGCAGGCGCGCAAACCACACCGATGACCTACACCGGCAAGGACGGCAAGCAGTACGTGCTGGTCATGGCCGGCGGTCATGGTTCCCTGGGCACCAAGCAGGGCGACTATGTGATGGCGTTTAAACTGCCGGATTAAGTAACACCGGTGGTAATAACAAGGCGGCTACCTTATGGGTAGCCGCCTTTTTTTGTGCGTTTCACACCGGCACACGTTCGCGGCGCATCCACATTTCGAAAGCCATGGCGTTCAAGGGCCGGCTGATCAAATAGCCTTGGGCCGTGTCGCACTTCCAGAGCTTGAGCAGCTTGAGGCTGGGCTCGAACTCCACGCCTTCAGCCACCACCTTGAGCCCCAGGTTGTGACTCATTTCGATGGTCGAGCGCACGATCACGCCGTCGCCGGAGGTACTGTCGAGATTGCGTATGAATGACTGATCGATCTTCAGCTCCTGCACCGGCAGGCGTTGCAGTTGCGCCAGGGATGAATAGCCGGTGCCGAAGTCGTCCACCGACAGGCTGATGCCACAACCGCGCAGTTGCTCCAGCACGCTGAGGGCCTGAACCGGGTTGTGCATGATCGCGCTTTCGGTGATTTCGAAGATCAATCGCCGGGCCGATACGCCATAGTGCGCCAACAGCTCGGTCACCCGCAGGGCCAGGCTGTCATCGGCCAGGTCATCCACCGAGATGTTCACCGACAACTGCACCTGCAACCCGCGCACCTCCCACTCGGCCAATTGACGAATGGCTTCTTCGATCACCCAGTGGGTAAGGTTGCCCATGCTGCCGGTGCGCTCGGCCAAGGGAATGAACTCGGCGGGCGATACCAGCCCGAGGGTCGGATGTTGCCAGCGCAACAGCGCTTCGGCCTGGCTCACATGCCCATGGTGCAAGTCGAGCTTGGGCTGATAACACAGGTACAACTCGCCCTCCGCCGGTGCCCGGCGCAGGTCACGGATCAGGCTGATCTGCCGTTGGTGAGCGAGGTCGCGGTCCTGTTGGTAAATCTGTAAATAACCCGGGAACGCTGCCGCATCGTGACGGGCAATGGCGGCGCGGCTGATCAGCTCTTCAACCTGCTGGCCGTCGGCCGGGTACGCGGCGATGCCGATGCTCACTTCATGGCGCAGTTCATCACCGCCAATGCGCTGGGGCTCGGTCAGCAGCCCATACAAGCGGTCAGCCAGGGCCACGACGCGGTCAATCTCGGTGTTTTCCAGCAACAGCAAAAACTCGCTGCCGGTGATGCGCGCAGCGGTGTCACTGGCCGAGAGGCTCGACAGCAGGCAGCGGCTGGCTTCGCGGAGCATTTCTTCCACGCCTTCCGGGCCGTAGCCTTCGTTAATCACGCGGTAGTTCTCAATCCCCAGATACAGCAACACCACGGGCCGACCGGCGCTGATGGCACTGCCGAGGCGTTCCATGGCCAGCGCCCGGTTGGGCAGGCCGGTAAGCGGGTCGTGCAGCGCGTTGTGGGCCAGTTGCCGCTCGCGCACCGCGATCCCGGTTTGCATGGCGTTGAAGGCCTCGGCCAACAGGCCGAACTCATCATGGCTGCGCACCCGCACCGGCGTCCGGTAGTCGCCGGCACCGATACGCTCGGCCGCCTGCACCAGCGCATTGAGTGGACGCGAAACTCTCCGCGCCAAAAACAAAGCGCCCGCCAACGACACCAGCAGCACCACCAGGGCGATCGCGAGAAATTGCCGATCCAGCGGCGCGAAGGATTCAAGGGCGTGGTCCAGAGGACTTTGCAGCAGCACCCGCACCTCACCGCCCTCTGCGGTGTTGCCCAAAGGCAACACCTGGCTGAGATAACGCTGGCCGTGAAACAGGTTCAGTTGCGCCTCAGGATTGATGTACGGAGCCTGCAAGTCGCTGGTAATTGATGTCTGGAATGCCTCGGGCTGAGTGCTGAACAATTCGCCAGGCTGGCCGTGCTGCACACTGAGGAACGACACTTCCAGGTTGCTCATGGAGCGCAATTCACTGGCGAAGATTTCGTCCATAGGCAAGCCCATGACAACAAGGGCAATCGGTGTGGGGTCGACGACTTCCTGCTGTACCAGCAGAAAAGGCCGGCCATCCAGGGCCACGATCAACATTTGCAGGCCGCTGCGCCGGGCCTGGCGCAAGGCGTCGTTGTAGGGAAAGGCCTGGCCGGGGGTCAACGCCTGTAACGTGCTGACCATCACGTTGCCGTCGAGGCCCAGCACAAACACTTCACTGGACGTCAGGCCGGTGCCATGCCGGCGCAGGGCAGCGAGAATCTCGGCGGGCTCGCCCTCGGCGACAGACTGGCGGAAGGGCAGGTCTGCCGTGAGCCAGTTCAAACCGTATTGCAGACGCCGGCCACGCAGGTCGAGCAAGCGCTCGAACACTTGGCTGCCGGTTTCCAATTGCACCTGGGCCTGGTTTTCCACGGCGCTATTGGTCGCGGTCTTCACGGCGAAGTACACCGCAGCCACCACCACCAGTAACAGCAGCGCCAGCACCCCGGCGATCCGGGTTTGAAATGTATGGCGCCACCTCATTTTGTTGCCCTCTGGCAGCGCCTGTCCCCTCCAGCCGAAATGTCCCTTCGTCATACGCGTCCCTCGCGACAGCTGAACCGGCGTCAAATAAACGTCCTTTTTAAAAGGACATTCGAACTATCCAGACTAGCTGCGCAAAGGAAGAAGTGCATCCAATAAATACGGGAACTTGGGTGTCATTAAATTGGCGACAAGCCTCTGCCTCAGCCACGCGCCCGCATGAAATCCCCCCAGCGCCGCACCAGGTAGTTGTGCTCGTCCATCACCGAGTTCCACACCGCGATGTGCCCCATGCGCTGCTCATAGGAGCCCCCGTCGCGCACTTCGCCCACATCAATCAACGGCAAGCCATCGCTGCCCAACAGCTCTTCCCGCGCGGGCAGGCCGGCGTACCAGTAATCCCACTCGGCGCTGCTCAGGTGATCACGGCTGCGGGCCGGGTTGCCGATGTAGTACCCCTGGCGCGCCATCACCGCACCTGGCCAGCCGGACAGCCACCAGTTGAGGTAGGCATAGGCCGCATCCAGCACCGGGCCCTTGGCATGGCGCGACAACGACAACCCGCCGAACCAGGCGCGATAACCTTCACGGGGTACCGCCAAGCGGTATTTGACCCCGGCCCGGTGCAGGCGCATCAGGGTCGGTGACCACAAACTCTGGATGTCGATGCTCGGGCTGAGCATCAATTGCGCCGCCTCTTCGTCATCCGACCAGAACGCCGCGAAGTGCCCTTCCTTCTGCTTGCGTACAAGGATATCCGCCAGCACATCGATCTCTTCGATGCTCATGTTGCCGATGTCCTTGAAGCTCGCGAGCCCCGCGCCTTGCACGGCCAGCGCCGCGTCGAGGGCACCGATGGCGGCGTCACTCTGCAGCGCAGTGCGTGCGCCCCAGGCCGGGTCGAGCAGCCAGCCCCAGCTCTCATTGGCGCGGTTGAACCCTTCGGGCAAGCGCTCGGGGCGGTAGGCGAAACTGTCGGCGTTGTGGGTCAGGGGCAACATGCTGATGCGTTCGGTCACGGTGCTGCCGAGGCTGCCATCGTGCTGCACGAAGAGGCGCTCGCTGGGCACACTGCCGCTGCCCAGGCGGTCGTTGGCGGACAAACGTCCGCGCTTGGGCAGGTCGTTGATCTCATGCCATAGCGCGATGCGCCGGGTGTCGATCGGCTGGATCGCCCGGGCCGGCCACACGAAATCGACGTTGTGAAACCACTGGTCGTAGAGGTCGTAGCTGTCCGGCTGCATCACCGCGATGCGCTGGGCCTGCTCCACATCGTGCACTTGGTACACCAGACGAATACCCAGCTCTTTTTCCGCTCGCACACGCAGGCATTCAAGCAAGGTCACCGAGGTACCGAGGACGCGGAGCGTGATCATGCGGCGAACCTTCTGGAGAACACTTCGAAGGAACGACGCAGCAACGCCGGGTCGAGACCGCGCAGGATAAACACCAGGCGTGATTGCCGATCGGTCCCCGGCCAGGCAGGCAGGTGAACCGGGGCATGCAGGCAATGCTGCACGCCATGAATGACGATGGGAGCGTTACTGGCGTTCACGTTGAGCAGTCCTTTGACGCGAAGAATACGTTCGCCGTGGCATCTTAACAGCATCGATAACCAGACCCCGAAACCGACCCAATCCAGCGGCTGATCGAAGGTCAGGCAGCAGACTTGTGCGGCGCCGTGGTTGGCGGCGGTGGTTTGATGGAGTTTCCAGCGGCTGACTTCGGCAGCGGGTTCGGCGCTGCGCAGGCCTTCGCCCAGCAGCAGTTGATCGCCGCTGTCGATGTCACAGGTATTGAGGATCGGCGTACCGGCGTTCAGTGCCTGCAAGTGCGTGCGCAACGGGCCGCAGTCTTCGACGAGGTCGGTCTTGCTCAACAGCAGGCGATCGGCGGCGGCCACTTGCGCCAGCCATTCCGGGTGCAGGCGCTCTTGCAAGGCGGCGTGGCTGGCGTCCACCAGCGTCACCACCAGCCCGATATGAAAGCGCCCGCGCAGTTGCACGTCGTTATTCAAGGTGGCGAGAATCGGCGCCGGGTCGGCCAGGCCGGTGGTTTCCAGGATCACCCGTTTGAAGGCCGGAATCTCGCCCCGCTCACGACGCTGCAACAGGCCGAGCAAGGCGTCTTTCAACTCGCCGCGAATCGAACAGCAGACGCAGCCGCTGGGCAGCAGCACCGTGTCCGGGGCCACTTCTTCCACCAGCAGATGGTCAATGCCGACGTCGCCGAATTCATTGATCAGCAACGCCGTGTCGCCGAGGCTTTCACCTTGCAGCAGGCGCTTGAGCAAGGTGGTCTTGCCGCTGCCGAGGAAGCCGGTGATGACGTTGAGGGCGATGCTCATGGCTGTTGCTCCAGATGATCCAGCAGTCGCGGGTCCAACGGGTCCAACGGCCGACCGAGCATGGTTTCTGCCGCCCGCCACAGTTGATCCAGGCCGCTGGCCAGTTCCTGTTTGCCGGTGGCGCCCAGCAGCAGATAGGACGCGCCCTGGAAGTCTTCGACCTTGAGTCGGAACACCGCCAGCACCTGGTTGATCGCCGCGATGCGGCGCAGGCGTTCGCGGCGGCGCGGCAACTCATCCCCCAGGGGATCGCTCCAGTGCAGGTCTTCGCCCAGCAGGCCGCAAAGTCCACACATGCTTAGTGCCCGCTCATGGCATGACATCGCCGGAGTTCGGGCCCAGGGTCTGGCCGACGAACAGATTGCCGCCGGGCTCGCTGGCCAATAACACAGCGGTGGGCGCCACTTCGTCCGCCAGACCGAAACGGCCCAGCGGCAGCTCGGCGGCCTTGGCGCGTTTCCAAGTGTCGCTGATGCCGCCTACCAACGGCGTCTCAATCGGCCCGGGCGCAATGGCGTTGACCAGTACGTTGTCCTTGGCCACTTCCAGGGCCAGGGATTTAGTGAAGCCGATCACGCCGGCCTTTGCCGCTGCATAGTGCGTCAACTCGGCGCCGCCCTTGATCCCCAGTTGCGAGGCGACGTTGATGATCCGGCCCCAGCGCTGGGCGATCATGTGAGGCAAGGCGCGCTGGCTGGCGACGAACACGCTGGTGAGGTCAACCCGCAGCATGTCGTTCCACATGTCGAGGGTGAGGTCGACGCACCGGGCCTGGGTCAGCATGCCGGCGTTGTTGACCAGGATGTCGATGCCACCGTAGTGGGTGACACAGGCATCGACGCTGGCCTGGGCGCCGTCGACGGTGCCGACATCGGCCACGCATTCGAGGACCTCGGCGCCGAGGTTACGGCAAGTGATGGCGGTTTCGGCGAGGGTGCCGGCGTCGCGGTCGGCCAGTAGCAGGCGCGCACCTTCGACGGCGTAGGCGATGGCGGCGCCGATGCCGCTGCCGGCACCGGTGATCACGGCGCGGCGGTTAGCGAGTTGGGGCATTGTTATTCCTCTACGGGTCGAGTGTTACCTGTGGGAGCTGGCTTGCCTGCGATGGCATCACCTCGATTTATCTGAAGGACCGAGTTGTATGCATCGCAGGCAAGCCAGCTCCCACATTTGAATTGCATCAGACTTGAAACCGCATCAATCCGGCCAGCGCACGGTCAAGCCACCATCAATCACGATGCTCTGCCCGGTCAGGTAGCTCGATTCTTCACTGGTCAAAAACCGCACCAGAGACGCGACTTCATCCGCACGCCCTACCCGGCCCAGCGGAATCGCCCGCGCCGCTTTCGCCAGCCCTTCCGGCCCGAGGGAGTTCTTCGCGTCCAGCGACTGCGGCGTCTCGATCAACCCCGGAATCACCGCATTGCAACGAATCCCCAACGACGCCAATTCCACCGCCAGCGACCGACACAACCCCGGCACACCGGCCTTGGCCGCCGCATAGTGCGCGTGCTCCTGCCAGCCATACACACCACCGGCAATCGACGAAATCGCCACCAGCGCGCCGCCTTCATGCATGTGCCGGGTCGCCGCCCGGAAGGTGCGCATCACTCCGGTCAGGTCGACGTTGAGCATCTCGTTCCACAGCGCGTCAGTCATCTCCAGCAGTGGCGCACGGCGCAACAATCCTGCGTTGGCCACCGCGTAATCGAGGCGACCGAAGTGCTGGACCGCCTGCGCCGCCAGGTTATCCACCGACGCGGTATCGCCCACGTCCAATGGCAACATCAGGCATTCACCGCCGGCCTCTTCCACCAGCGCAACCGTGTGATGCGGGTCATGGGGATCGGCCGGGTAATACCCACCCACCACCGCCACGCCGCTGCGGGCATACGCCACCGCGAGGGCCTGGCCGATGCCGCTGGCGGCACCGGTAATCAATGCAACTTTACGACTCATCAACTGACTCCTTACTGGACGGTTTCCGGACGCACATGGCGCGCGGCAAACATCAACGCACCGGACAGGAAGCACGGCAGCGCGCCGAACCACAGCGCAGCGGTCTGCCAGTCGCTGCCGGCCGACAACACTTGGGTCGCGCCAAACCCGGCAACCACTGCACCAATGGGCCCCATGGCATGGATGATCGCGCCGCCGGTGGCCCGAATGCTGGTGGGAAAACTTTCGCTGATGAAAAACAGTGCCGCCGAGTACGGCCCGATCAGGAAGAACAGGCCCAGGCTGTAGAGCCCGACCACCATCGCCATGTTGCTCGGGCCAAACAGCATCCCGGCAAACGACAGCCCGCCGAGCATCCAGCCCAGGCCGATGACGTTGCGCCGGCCGATCTTGTCGCCCATCCAGCCGTGGCTGAGGTAACCGCAGTAACCCACCAGGTTCGACAGCACGAGGATGATCAGCGAGTTCTCGAACGAGATGTGGTGCACGCTGACGATCACCGACGTACCCAACACGCTGAACACCTGGATCGCGGCCCAGTTGAGCAACAACGCCGCACCAATCACCAAGGTTGCACGGCGGGCCGGGCCACGGAAGGCGGCCTTGAGGCCGGCCTTGCTGTGTTCGTCATAGTCCACGCCGTAGGTCACGGCGACGTTTTGCGCTTCTTTCACCGAGCCGCTTTTGCGCAGCTCGCTGATGCGCTGGTGAATCTGGAACTGCGGGCTCTCCTTGAGCTTGCGCGCCATGACCGCAATCACAATCGCCGGGATCGCCGCAAACACAAAGCAGCCCTGCCAGCCGATCACCGGCAGCAACAGCGCGGTCAAACCTGCCGCGATCAACGCGCCCACCGGCCAGCCACCTTGCACCAGGCTGTAGATAAAGCCACGGCGCTTGGCCAGTTTCGGGTCATCGGAAGCGGCGTACAGCTCGCTCAGGTAAGTGGCATTAACGGTTTCCTCGGCATACCCCAGGCCGCCCAGCGAACGGATCAGGATCAGCGACGACTTGCCCCACGCGCCGCCAATGGCGGTCAGTGCCGAGCAGATTGCCGAACCGGCGACGGTGAAAATAATCCCTTTGCGCCGGCCCAGCTTGTCAACGATCGGACCGATGGCCAGCGCAACCACGGCGGTGCCTACCGCCACCCATGTCGCTATCTCCGCTTGCTCCACTTCACCCCAATTAAAGTGCCGCCCGATTTCCGGCAGCAAGGTGCCGAAAAGAATGAAGTCATACACCGCAAACACCCAGGCGAAAAACGCGATCCAGGTGGCGAAACGCACTTCCTTGGGCGTCAGTTGCCGGGGTTTCCAGCCAGTCAGATCAAGCTTGTTGTAGATAGACATGAATCGCGCCTCGGGAGGTTGGCCAGGGTTTAGGTACGGGTCTCAGGTCCGCGGTTGGCGGCGGATAAAGTCATCGGCGATTTCGTCGAAGGTGACGAAGCGCACGCCGGCATGGCTCTGGATATGTTCGATCAGCCGCTCAAGCATCAGCAGCACTTGCGGGCGGCCGGAAACGTCGGGGTGGATGGTCATGGTGAACACCGCGTGTTCGTGCTCGCGGTAGACCCAGTCGAACTGGTCGCGCCACATTTCTTCCAGGTGACGCGGGTTGACGAAGCCGTGGCTGTTGGGGGCTTTCTTGATGAACATCATCGGCGGCAGGTCGTCGAGGTACCAGTTGGCCGGGATCTCCACCAGGTCGGTTTCTTCGCCGCGTACCAGGGGTTTCATCCAGGTGTCGGGGTGCTGGCTGTAGTCGATCTTGGTCCAGCTGTCGCCCTTGCGCACGTAGTACGGATGGAAGTCGTTGTGCATCAGACTGTGGTCGTACTTGATGCCTTTTTTCAGCAGCAGTTCGTTGGTGACCTTGCTGAATTCCCACCACGGCGCGACGTAGCCGGTGGGGCGTTTGCCGGTGACCTGGGTGATCAGCTCGATGGACTTGTCGAGGACAATTTCTTCCTGCTCGGCGGTCATCGCAATCGGGTTTTCGTGGCTGTAGCCGTGCACACCGATTTCGTGGCCGGCGTCGGCCACCGCCTTCATTTGCTCGGGGAAAGTTTCCATCGAGTGGCCGGGGATAAACCAGGTGGTACGCAGGCCATAGCGCTCGAACAATTTGAGCAGGCGTGGCGCACCGATTTCACCGGCGAACAGGCCACGGGAAATGTCGTCCGGGGAGTCTTCGCCGCCATAGGAACCGAGCCAGCCGGCGACCGCGTCGACGTCGACGCCAAATGCACAGAGGATGTCTTTAGCCATGATGTGTCTCCTTAAAAAGTGAGTGCGGTTTCAACTGACAGTGCGGCCCGAAGCAGGCGCGCGTCTTCGCCGCTGGGGGCGCTGAGCAGCAGACCGGTGGGCAGGCCCAGGGCATCGCGGCCGCTGGGCAGGCTGACGCCAGGCATGTCCAGCAGGCTGCCGGGCATGGTCAGGCGCAGGGTGGCGAGGTTGGTGCTGACGAACAGTTCAAAATCAGACTCCAACGGCGCCAGGGCCGGGGCCACATGGGCCACGGTGGGGGTGATGAGGATCGCGCCGTCGAGTTCGTCGACAAGCTGTTGTTGCAGGCGGCGACGGGCGTCGTACAGCGCCAGCAGTTGGCTGGCCGGTAGTGTGCGGGCCGCTTCAAGGCGACGGCGTACCCGGGGGTCGAGTTGCTCGGCATCAGGACTGTCGAGCAGGGCTTCGTGGAGCGCGAAGGCTTCGAAGGCGCCAAGCCAGCCTTGGTGCTGGATCAGATCCAGGGTGGCCTGGAAAGTCTTCGAGGGGCGCACGTCAATCAGCGCGCCGTCTGCCTTCAATCGGTCCACACAACGTTGCAGGTTGTCGCGCACCGCAGATTCAACCCGTGCGTCTTCCAGCACACTTTGCTCGACCCAGAACCGCTGGCCGTTGAGGCTACGGGGCTGGCGTGGCGGGCGCTGGTCGCGACCATTGAGCAGGTCGTCGATGGCCAACGCATCGCGCACGCTGCGAGTCAGCGGGCCGAGGCTGTCGAGGGTGTGAGCCAGCGGGAAAACGCCGTCGCGGCTGTAGCGCCGGCAACTGCTGCGGTACCCCACCACGCCATTCAGCGCAGCGGGAATACGGATGGAGCCCGCAGTGTCGGTGCCCATGGCGATCGGTACGATACCGGCCGCCACGGCGACGGCTGAACCGGACGATGAGCCGCCGGGAATCCGCGGTTGGTCGACGCTGCTCGGGTTGTGCGGCGTGCCGAAATGCGGGTTCAGGCCCAGGCCGGAATACGCCAGCTCGCTGAGGTTGGTCTTGCCCACGCTGACCATGCCGGCGCGGCACAACAGGCCTACGCTCGGCGCATCCAGCAAGGCGGCTGGCGCGTGGCTGCGATAGGCCGCGCCCGCCGTGGTAATGCTGCCAGCCACATCAAACAGATCTTTCCAGGCCAGGGGCACACCGTCGAACACGCTCAACGGCTGGCCGGCACGCCAACGGGCAGCGGACGCTTCCGCCTCACGGCGGGCGCGCTCGGCAGTCAGGGAGATGAATACGCTGGGGACTTGGCTCGCGTGAGCAAGTGCCTGTTCGAGGGCCTGCACCGGGTCGCTGCGGCCGCTGGCAAAATCCTCGGCCAGTGAAGTGGCGTCTGACATGGGAATGACCTTCTAAAACGTACATATTAATAAAATGTACATTTTACAAAGGCAGCTTTCGTGCCAGTCTTGTGGACACCTTTTTGGGCGAATTCGACAGCTTCGAGCAGATACACGGGCTAGATGGGTTTCAGACATCAAAAGAAATATCGGCTGAGTTCTAATCCTCGCCCACAATGAAATAATGTATCTTTTATTAATAAGTACATTTTGGTGCAGAAAGGTAACAACCCCCCTCTTAAGGCCCCAAAAAAGTGCCACCGACGTGGCGCAGAGTGACAGGCGCAACTATGAGAGAATCCCCGGCCACCGACCCGTTAGCTCCAGAGAACCCGATGAAAGCAGTGTCAGCCTCGGCTTCCCGTTACGCGATGATTCATCAGGTTTTGCGCGACGCCATCACCCACGGCACCGCCCGCCATGGCCTGGTGTTGCTGGAAGCGCCGCTGGCCGAGCTGTTCGGCACCAGCCGGGTGCCGGTGCGCAAAGCCCTGAACCTGTTGCATGACGAAGGGTTGATCTGCCGCTTCGATGGCCGGGGTTACCTGATCAACCCCGACGGCCTGGACATGGAGCCGCTGCGGCTGCCCCTGAGCCATGCGCACCTGGGCCTCAACGGTGAAGATGAGCTGGTGGACACCCGGCCACTGGGGGAGCGGATCGTCGAGGAAATCGGCGCAGCGCTCTCGACCTGCATCGCCTTCGGGCATTACCGCCTCGATGAACAGGCCGCCGCCGAGCACTACAACGTCAGCCGCGCGGTGGTGCGTGAAGCGCTGATGCGCCTGCGGGACCGTGGCTTGGTGGAAAAGGAACCCTATTCCCAATGGCTGGCCGGGCCACTGACCGCCCGGGAAGTCACCGAAGATTACGAACTGCGCGCCTGCCTGGAGCCGGAAGCCCTGCGCCAAAGCGCGCCGAACCTCGACCGCGACCTGCTGCAAGCCATGTTGCAGCGGGTGCTTGATGCGCAAGAGAGCGCCCACTGCAGCCTGGAGGAAATCGAGCAAATCGAGGAAGACCTGCACCAGCACTGCCTGGCGGGCCTGCAAAACCGCAAGATCGCCGCGCTGATTCGCCAGGGTCAGAGCCCGATGATCATCAGCCGGATTTTCTACCGCCTGCTGGGGATTGGTGCCGATCCGGCGATGCTGGCCGAGCACCGGTTGATCCTGGAGCTGTTGCTGCATGGCGCCTTCGACGCCGCCGCGCTGAACCTGCGCGAGCACCTGCAACGGGCCCGGCAGCGGATGTTGCAGCGTTTGAAGGTGCTGTCGGTGCTACCCGAACAGCCTTTACCGGCCTACTTGCACAAACTCAGCTGACGAAATGCAATCGAAAATGTGGGAGCGGGCTTGCTCGCGAATGCGCTCTGTCAGTCAATGCATCTGTGACTGATGCGCCGCATTCGCGAGCAAGCCCGCTCCCACATTTGTTCAGCGGCGCTTTTGAAAATATTGTGCAATATGTTGCTATCTCACCCCACCCATTGAAACCACGGCCGACCTGCCCCATCTAACCTGCATACTTCCTTATGCAGGTGCCCCATGAGCGACCAGCAAGAATTCCCGGACATAGACCTCAACGACTACGCCGACCCGGAAAACGCTGAACACACTTCCGCCAACACTGGCCTGGCCCTGCCAGGGCAAAACCTGCCCGACAAGGTCTACATCATCCCGATCCACAATCGGCCTTTCTTCCCGGCGCAAGTGTTGCCGGTGATCGTCAATGAAGAGCCGTGGGCCGAAACCCTGGAGCTGGTGAGCAAATCCGACCACCACTCCCTGGCCCTGTTCTTCATGGAAACCCCGCCCGAAGATCCGCGCCACTTCGACACCTCCAGCCTGCCGCTGTACGGCACCCTGGTGAAGGTGCATCACGCCAGCCGCGAAAACGGCAAGCTGCAATTTGTCGCCCAGGGCCTGACCCGCGTGCGGATCAAGACCTGGCTCAAGCACCACCGCCCGCCTTACCTGGTGGAAGTCGAATACCCGCACCAGCCGACCCAGCCGACCGATGAGGTCAAGGCCTACGGCATGGCGCTGATCAATGCGATCAAGGAACTGCTGCCGCTCAACCCGCTGTACAGCGAAGAGCTGAAGAACTACCTCAACCGCTTCAGCCCCAACGATCCGTCGCCGCTGACCGACTTCGCCGCCGCCCTCACCTCGGCCACCGGCAATGAACTGCAGCAAGTGCTGGACTGCGTGCCCATGCTCAAGCGCATGGAGAAAGTCTTGCCGATGCTGCGCAAGGAGGTCGAAGTCGCGCGCCTGCAAAAAGAAATCTCCGCCGAAGTGAACCGCAAGATCGGTGAGCACCAGCGCGAGTTCTTCCTCAAGGAACAACTCAAGGTCATCCAGCAAGAGCTGGGGCTGACCAAGGACGATCGCAGCGCCGACGTCGAGCAGTTCGAACAACGCCTGGTGGACAAGGTACTGCCGACCCAGGCGCAAAAACGCATCAGCGAAGAAATGAACAAGCTGTCGATCCTGGAAACCGGGTCGCCGGAGTACGCGGTCACCCGCAACTACCTGGACTGGGCCACCTCGGTGCCGTGGGGTGTGTATGGCGAGGACAAACTCGACCTCAAGCACGCCCGCAAAGTGCTCGACAAGCACCACGCTGGCCTGGACGACATCAAGAGTCGCATCCTCGAATTCCTCGCGGTGGGTGCCTACAAAGGTGAAGTCGCCGGTTCCATCGTGTTGCTGGTGGGGCCGCCGGGTGTGGGCAAGACCAGTGTCGGCAAATCGATTGCCGAATCCCTGGGCCGGCCGTTCTACCGCTTCAGCGTCGGCGGCATGCGTGACGAGGCCGAGATCAAGGGCCATCGCCGCACCTACATCGGCGCGATGCCGGGCAAGCTGGTGCAAGCCCTCAAAGATGTGGAAGTGATGAACCCGGTGATCATGCTCGACGAGATCGACAAGATGGGCCAGAGCTACCAGGGCGACCCGGCCTCGGCCCTGCTCGAAACCCTCGATCCGGAACAGAACGTCGAATTCCTCGACCACTACCTGGACCTGCGCCTGGACCTGTCCAAAGTGCTGTTCGTGTGCACCGCCAACACCCTGGACTCGATCCCCGGCCCATTGCTGGACCGGATGGAAGTGATTCGCCTGTCGGGCTACATCACCGAAGAAAAGGTCGCGATTGCCAAGCGTCACCTGTGGCCAAAGCAGCTGGAAAAAGCCGGTGTGTCGAAAAACAGCCTGTCCATCAGCGATGGTGCACTGCGCGCGCTGATCGATGGCTACGCCCGGGAAGCCGGTGTGCGTCAGCTGGAAAAACAGTTGGGCAAACTGGTGCGCAAGGCGGTGGTCAAGCTGCTGGATGAGCCGGACTCGGTGATCAAGATCGGCAACAAGGACCTGGAAGCCTCCCTGGGCATGCCGGTGTTCCGTAACGAGCAAGTGCTGTCGGGCACCGGTGTGATAACCGGCCTGGCCTGGACCAGCATGGGCGGCGCGACCCTGCCGATCGAGGCGACGCGCATTCACACCCTCAACCGTGGCTTCAAGCTCACCGGGCAACTGGGTGACGTGATGAAGGAATCGGCCGAGATTGCCTACAGCTACATCAGCTCGAACCTGAAGTCGTTTGGCGGTGACCCGAAGTTCTTCGATGAAGCCTTCGTACACCTGCACGTGCCGGAAGGTGCCACGCCCAAAGATGGCCCGAGCGCGGGCGTGACCATGGCCAGTGCGCTGCTGTCCCTGGCGCGTAACCAGCCGCCGAAAAAAGGCGTGGCGATGACCGGTGAGCTGACGTTGACCGGGCATGTGCTGCCGATTGGCGGGGTACGCGAGAAGGTGATTGCGGCGCGGCGCCAGAAGATTCACGAGCTGATCTTGCCGGAGCCTAACCGCGGAAGTTTTGAGGAACTGCCGGAGTACCTGAAGGAAGGGATGACGGTGCACTTTGCCAAGCGCTTTGCGGATGTGGCGAAGGTGTTGTTCTGATAGTTATGTAGTGCCTGGACTGACGCCATCGCGGGCAAGCCCGGCTCCCACAGGGATCGGTGTTGTTAATGACAACGCGGTCAAATGTGGGAGCGGGCTTGCCCGCGATGGCGCCCGTCCTATCAACACAACTTCCTCGCTTGTCACACCTTGTCTCATCTTCGGTTATGCTCGCCCTTCGTCGCCAAACAACGGAGCCCCCATGACCGCTGCCCGCCTGCTTCTCCCCCTGAGCCTTTGCCTGCTCGCCGCCTGCGCCAGTGCGCCGAAGCAAAACGTCACCGTGGAAAAACAGAGCGCTTGCCCGCTGCAACTCAAGACCGGGCAAAACCTGATCCTGACCCTGCCCAGCAATCCCACCACCGGTTACCGCTGGGCCATCCAGGATTCCGCCGGCGGCGTGCTGCGCAGCCTGAGCCCCGAGGTCTACAGCAACACCGAAGGCACCGGCGTGGTCGGCAGTGGCGGTCAATCCACCTGGCGCTTCCAGGCCTTCAACGCCGGCCAGGGCCGTTTGCGCCTCACCTCACAACAACCCTGGGAGCCGGAAGCAGAACCGGCCGAGACCTTCGACTGCGCCATTACGGTGAACTGATATGCCATGGATGATCCTTGCGTTGATGGGGGCGGTAACCTTTATCTACGGCCTGAGCACCCACGCAGCCCTGCTCTGCCTGTTAGTGAAGCCATTACCGGTACTGGCGCTGCTGGGCTGGCTGCATGATGCGCCGCCCACCGACTATCGACGCTGGATCAGCCTGGGGCTGATTTTTTCCCTGGTGGGCGATGTGCTGCTGGCCTGGCCCGGCGACTTGTTCATCTTCGGCCTGGGGGCATTTTTGTTCGCGCACCTGGCGTACCTGAAAGCCTACTTGAGCGACTGCCGCCGCCCGGCCATTTTGCCGCTGGTGTTGGCGCTGGCGGTGGGTGCGATCTTGCTGAGCATCTTGATTTCCCATGGCCTGGGCCCATTGCTGGTGCCGGTGGTGGTTTACGCGCTGGTGATCAGCGCCATGTTGTGGCGAGCACTGGCGCGATTGGGCAGCGATGTGCCCAAGCGCTCGGCGTACCTGGCGGCAGCGGGCGCAGTATCGTTCGTGTTTTCCGACACGCTGATTGGGATCAACCGGTTTGTGGTTTCGTTTGAAGCGGCGCCGTATTTGCTGATCGTCAGTTATTGGCTGGGGCAGTGGGGGATTACCGCCTCGGCATTTGCTCAACCAACTCGTGAAAGACACACAACGCACTAGTTTACAGCCAGGCAGAAAGGTTTATTCCGTTACGCTCTACAAGTAATCACTAAAAATTCTAAAAAACTGTCAATTATGACAGTTCTCGGCAACCGCCAGCTTCGGTAGTTTCCTTACGGACTAATCCAACGTAAAGGAATTAATCATGACTGCGCGCAAACATAAAAAGATCACATCAATCACCCATATGACCGGATCGTTTAATGGCAAGGCTATAACAAGCTTTGTGCCTGACTATAGTGAAGCGTACGTACACCCCAGCGAAGACGTCATTATCATTAGAGCGGTGCAATTATATTCACCGAGTACGATATCTGAGATATTCCTTCAACTGGATAAAAACATTCAGAACGGTGAGCATGAGTTCCCGGGGAGTCCAGGCATTCATTACCTGGACATATACCCTTTGATCGGTGGTGGCCCCTACGAAGTGACCCAGGCAAAACTCACCGTCAATTTTGACCTCACAAAAGGCCACTTCAAAGGAAGCATTACCCTCGACGGCTACTTGCATGGAAATACAACTAACACAATTAATTTAACCTGCGCGTACGACTTGAAATCAGGCCTGCGTTAAAAATTCCAAGCCCATGATCGCCTCTGCTACACGGTGAGGTGATCGTGACCGGAAATCAGATTTATAAGGCTAAAAGCTCACTGCATCCACGGGCAGGTACGCTAAAATACGCGACTTTTCCCCCTTCGTCGCCGGAACAGCCGTGAGCAAAGAACCCGATCGCCTATTCGCCCAGCCCCTGCCCCAGGTGCCGGACTTCGCCTTCAACGAAGACGTGGTGCGGGTTTTCCCGGACATGATCAAGCGCTCGGTGCCCGGTTATCCGACCATCGTCGAGAACCTCGGCGTGCTCGCGGCGCAGTTTGCCCAGCCCAATAGTGTGCTCTACGACCTCGGCTCATCCCTCGGCGCGGTGACCCAGGCCCTGCGCCGTCACGTGCGCACCGACGGTTGTCGAGTGATCGCGGTGGATAACTCGGCGGCGATGGTCGAGCGTTGCCGCGAATACCTCAATGGCCAGGACTCGATGTTCCAGGAGTTGCTGCCAGTGGAGGTGATCGAGGGCGATATCCTCGCGCTGCAATTCCAGCCGGCGTCGGTAGTAGCGCTGAACTTCACCCTGCAATTCATCGCCCCCGAACAACGCCTGGCGTTGCTCTCGCGCATTCGCCAATCGCTGCTGCCGGGCGGCGCGCTGATCCTTTCGGAAAAGCTGCGCTTCAATGACCCGGAAGAACACGCGCTGCTCACCGATTTGCACATCGCTTTCAAGCGCGCCAACGGCTACAGCGAACTGGAAATCGCCCAGAAGCGCAGCGCCATCGAAAACGTCATGAAGCCCGACAGCCTAGAAGAACACCGCGAACGCCTGTTGGCGGCCGGGTTCTCCAAAGTCGTGCCGTGGTTCCAGTGTCTTAACTTTGCCTCGTTGATTGCCTTGCCATGATTGATCTGTCTCCCCTCGCCCGCCATCTGGTCGGCACTCCCCTGGCCGTTTGGGCCCAAGGCCTGCAAGCGCAACTCGATGCGAAGATGGAAAAAGGTCATGGCGACCTGGAGCGCTGGCAGAGTGCGCTGGATGCGCTGCCGAAAATCATGCCCAGCGAAATCGACCTGCTCAATGGCCTGGTGCTCGACACCGATTGCGACGACGAAACCCGTGCGCAAATGCGTACCGCGCTGATGGGATTGTGCCCGTGGCGCAAGGGCCCGTTTGACCTGTTCGGCGTGCACGTGGACACGGAATGGCGCTCTGACTGGAAGTGGTCGCGGGTCGCGCCGCACCTGGACCTCAAGGGCAAGCGCATTCTCGATGTGGGTTGCGGCAACGGCTATTACATGTGGCGCATGCTCGGCGCCGGGGCGGACAGCGTGATTGGCGTCGACCCGAACTGGCTGTTCTTCTGCCAGTTCCAGGCGGTGCAGCGTTACCTGTCAGAGCCGAGGGCCTGGCACCTGCCGTTCCCGTTTGAAGACCTGCCGTCGAACATGGAGGGCTTCGATACGGTGTTTTCCATGGGCGTGTTCTACCACCGCCGTTCGCCCATCGAACATTTGCTGGCGCTGAAGGATTGCCTGGTGAAGGGCGGCGAATTGGTGTTGGAAACGCTGGTGGTTGAAGGCGATCAGCAGCAGGTGCTGGTGCCGGAAGACCGTTACGCGCAAATGCGCAACGTGTGGTTCCTGCCGTCGGTGCCGGCGCTGATGCTGTGGCTACGGCGTGCGGGCTTCAGTGATGTGCGCTGTGTGGATGTGAGCGTGACCACGATTGAGGAACAGCGCGGCACGGAGTGGATGAAGTATCAGTCCCTCAGCGACTTCCTGGACCCTGAAGATCACAGCAAGACCATCGAAGGGCTGCCGGCGCCGATGCGGGCGGTGATTGTCGCCAGGAAATAACCCCCACTCTCCCTTACTAAATGGAGATCAAAAATGTGGGAGCGGGCTTGCTCGCGAATGCCGTGTGTCAGTCAGCACATGTATTGACTGATACACCGCATTCGCGAGCAAGCCCGCTCCCACATTAGCCCTCGCTGTTCTTTAGAGTGCTGGTTTGGCGCGACGTGCCTTGAAGAACTCGCTCAACACCGTCCCGCACTCTTCAGCCAATACCCCGCCTTCATACAGCACCCGATGATTGAGAAATCCCTGGGTAAAAAACTGGCCTTGGCTTTGCACGATCCCGGCTTTTGGTTCAAGCGCGCCGTACACCACCCGGGCAATCCGCGAGTGGACGATCAGCCCGGCGCACATGCTGCACGGCTCCAGCGTGACGTAGAGCGTACTGCCCGGCAGCCGGTAATTACTGACAGCCTGGGCGGCGGCCCGGATCGCGACCATCTCGGCATGCGCACTGGGGTCATTGCCGCTGATAGGGCAGTTGAAGCCACGCCCGATGATTTCTCCGTCCTGTACCAGCACCGCGCCCACCGGCACTTCCCCCAGCGCGGCGCCCTGGGTCGCCAGGGTCAGCGCTTCACGCATGAAGTCCTGGTCGCGGCTGCGGTCGATAATCGCCGTGGGGCGAAACTGGCGCATCACGCCACCTCGATGGCGGCCATCAGGCCGGTTTCCATGTGGTCGATCACATGGCAGTGGAACATCCAGACACCCGGGTTATCCGCCACCAACGCTACGCGGGCACGTTCGTTCTTGCCCAGCAGGTAGGTGTCGGTGAAGTACGGAATCACCTTGTGGCGGTTCGAGGCGATGACCTTGAAACTCATGCCGTGCAGGTGGATCGGGTGTTGGTACTGGGTCATATTCTTCAATTCGAAAATGTAGCTCTTGCCCTTTTCCAGTTTGGCAATCGGGCGGTCGGCGCAGGTCTTGTCGGTGATGTCCCAGGCCTGGCCGTTGATCTGCCACAGGCTCGGCGGCTTATTGTCTACGTTCACCGAAACCGATCCAACCCATTCGAAATTGAAGTTGAGTTTCTCGGCATTGGCCAGGTCTGGCTCGGCAATCGGGTTGGCGGGCAACGCAGGCGGCCATTCGGTCGCCGTGTCGGTGCTGGCCACCGAGCGAAAGGTGCCCAGGCGTACCGGCCCGTTGCGGATCGACAGTTCTTCACCGGCGGGAGGTGCCTTGATCGCCAGGCAGATACGCATGCCGGGGCCCAGCCAGTATTCCTTGCCCAACGGGCGTGGCTCGACGGGGTTGCCGTCCAGCGCATAGATCTGCGCTTCAACGTCGGGGATGTTGATGCGATACGTCAGGGTGTTATCGAGGTTGAGCAGGCGCACGCGGGTGATTTGCCCGGCGGGCAAATCGATCACGGCCTGGGACACACCGTTGATGGTCGACAGACGTCCGGCGGTACCGCCACGGGCCGCTTCACGCGGGACGCTGAAGGCCACGAAGGCGCCCTCTTCGTCCACGTGCCAGCTTTTCAGGCTCAGGGTGCGTTCGTGCTTGAAACCGGTGGGTTCGCGCTCTTCGATGATCAGCGGGCCCACCAGGCCACGGCCCAGTTCTTCGCTGCTGTTCACGTGGGGGTGATACCAATAGCTGCCGGCATCGGGCACGCGGAATTTGTAGTCGAAGTATTCGCCCGGCAGTACCGGCAGTTGCGAGACGTAAGGCACGCCGTCCATTTCCAGCGGCAGGCGAATGCCATGCCAGTGGATGGTGGTGGCGACCGGCAGGTGGTTGATAAAGCGGACCCGCAGCCATTCACCCTGGCGCACCCGCAACTCGGTACCCGGCGCCGAAGGGCCGAAAGCCCAGGCTTGGGTCTTGTGCCCCGGCACCAATTCCACGTCCAACGGCGCGGCGATCAGTTCGTAATCGTGCCCCGCCTCAGCCTCGGCGACCTTGCCCAGCCAATAGCGATAAGCGCCACCGGCACCGACGCCCACTACCGCGAGACCGGCAAGACCACCCAGGATTTGTCGACGGGAAAACGATTGGGACACAACAACCTCACGTATCTGCCGCGGGTCCGAGACCCGCAAAGGGCAGATACCATACACCGGCATCACCTAAACAGTAAGGGTTCGCATTGCCACATGTGGGAGCAGGCTTAGTGTGGGAGCTGGCTTGCCTGCGATGGCATCACCTCGGTGCAACTGAAATACCGAGGTGATGCCATCGCGGGCAAGCCCGGCTCCCACACAAGTCACACATTGGATCTTCGTTACTTCAGGCCTTGGCGGCAGCCAGAATCAAGGCTTTCATCTCGGCGACGGCGCCTTTGAAACCGACGAACAGCGCGTGCGCCACTAGTGCATGGCCGATGTTCAGCTCGTTGATGCCCTTGATCGCAGCCACGGCTTCAACGTTGTGGTAGTGCAGGCCATGGCCGGCGTTGACGATCAGGCCCTCGCCCAGGCCGCAGTTGACACCGTCGATGATGCGTTGCAATTCGTCGGCAACTTCAGTCGGCGTGGTGGCGTCGGCGTAACGGCCGGTGTGCAGTTCGATGGCCGGGGCGCCGACGCGGCGCGAGGCTTCGATCTGGCGCTCGTCGGCATCGATGAACAGCGAGACTTCGCTGCCGATCTTCGACAGACGCTCCACCGCAGCCTTGATCCGGGCTTCCTGGCCGGCCACATCGAGGCCGCCTTCGGTGGTCAGTTCCTGACGGGTTTCCGGCACCAGGCAGATATGCGCCGGGCGGATGCGCTCGGCGAACGCCATCATTTCTTCGGTGACGCCCATTTCGAAGTTCATGCGGGTTTGCAGCACGTCCTTGAGCAGCAGCACGTCGCGCTCCTGGATGTGGCGGCGGTCTTCGCGCAGGTGCACGGTGATGCCGTCGGCGCCCGCTTCTTCGGCGTCCAGCGCGGCCTTGACCGGGTCCGGGTAACGGGTGCCCCGGGCCTGGCGCAGGGTGGCTACGTGGTCGATGTTCACGCCGAGAAGAATGCGATTGCTGGTGGTCACGAAAAGCGCTCCTGAAGAGGGAAGGAATCGCTGCACAGCATACACGGGGATGTCAGGGCTTTCGAAACAACTCGCGGCTGACCAGTGGCCGACCGCCCAAATGCACGGCCAGGGCCTGGCGCATCAGGCGCTTGGCGGCAGACAAGGCGCCGGGGGCGGTCCAGTCGGCTTCGCTCATCGCAAGCAATTCGGTGCCTTGGAACAGGCCGGGTTGCAGCAGGTAGACCCGCTCCAGGCCTGCGTCCACTTGCAGGCGGTACATACCGTCGGCAGCGATGGGGTCGCCGTGCAGGTCGTTGCTCAGTTCGAAGCCGTAGCCCAAGTCATCCAGCAGGCGCCATTCGAATGCGCGTAGCAGCGGTTCCAGGGGACGGCCTTCGGCGAGGGCGAGCAAGGTCGCGGCGTAGTGATCAAAGACGCCGGGGTGTGGGTCTTCGGCGGGGAGCAGGCGGATCAGCAATTCGTTGAGGTAGAGGCCGCTGAACAGCGCCTCACCGTTGAGCCAATTGGAAGCGCCGGCGGCTTCCATGCGGCCGACGTTCTTCAGTTCGCCACGTCCACGAAACTCCACTTCCAGGGCCACGAAGGGCCGCGCGAGGGTGCCGGCCTTGCCGCGGGCGCTGCGCAAGACCGCGCGCAGGCGGCCTTGAGGTGTGAGGAAGTCCACCAAGGCGCTGGTCTCGCGGTAGGCGCGGCTGTGCAAGACGTAGGCGGGTTGGCCGGTGGGTGGGGTTTGGGACATTGGGTTCTCGCTGCGGGAACACGGTCTGGAAAACAACGACTATCCAATGTGGGAGCGGGCTTGCTCGCGAATGCGGAGTGTCAGTCAACACATCTGGTGACTGATCCACTGCATTCGCGAGCAAGCCCGCTCCCACATTTGTCCTGCGGTGTTCCGGAGACCTGTTACAGGTCGCCGTAACCCAACGAACGCAACGCGCGCTCATCATCAGACCAACCACCCTTAACCTTCACCCACAGGTTGAGCATGATCTTGGAATCAAACAGTAATTCCATGTCCTTGCGCGCCTCGGTGCCGATGCGCTTGATGCGCTCGCCCTTGTCGCCAATGATGATTTTCTTCTGGCCGTCACGTTCAACGAGGATCAACGCGTGGATATGCAGGGTCTTGCCCTGCTGCTTGAACTCTTCGATTTCGACGGTGATCTGGTATGGCAGCTCGGCGCCCATCTGGCGCATGATTTTCTCGCGTACCAGTTCGGCGGCGAGGAAACGGCTGCTGCGGTCGGTGATCTGATCTTCCGGGAAGAAGTGCTCGTTCTCCGGCAGGTACCCGGCGATCACGCGCTCCAGGGCTTCGAGGTTGTGCCCGTGCTGGGCCGAGATCGGCATGATCTGGGCGTTCGGCAGTTGTTCCTGCAGCCAGCTCAGGTGCGGCATCAGCTCGGCCTTGTCTTCGATGCGGTCGGTCTTGTTCAACGCGACGATCAACGGGCCGGTGACGTACTGCACGCGCTCCAGAACCATCTGGTCTTCGTCGGTCCACTTGGTGCGGTCGACCACGAAGATCACCACGTCGACGTCTTTCAACGCAGCCGAAGCGGTTTTGTTCATGTAGCGGTTAAGGGCCTTTTCGCCGCCTTTGTGCATGCCCGGGGTGTCGACGTAGACCGCCTGTACGGCGCCTTCGGTCTTGATGCCCAACATGTTGTGGCGGGTGGTCTGAGGCTTGCGCGAGGTGATCGCCAGCTTCTGTCCCAGGATGTGGTTCAGCAACGTGGACTTGCCCACGTTCGGACGGCCGACGATGGCAACATAGCCACAGCGAGTTGCGGTTGAATCAGTCATGGCCATTCTCCACGCCCAGGGCAATCAGTGCTGCAGCGGCCGCTACCTGTTCGGCAATACGACGGCTCACACCCTGACCTCGGCTTTTTTCATTCAGTAAGGTGATTTCGCATTCGACGAAGAAAACTCGGCAGTGCGGCTCACCCTGGATATCCACCACTTCGTAACGCGGCAGGTCGCAACCACGGGACTGCAGGAATTCCTGCAGGCGGGTCTTCGGATCTTTGTTGGTGTCTACCAGCGTCAGGCTTTCAATCTCGGTCGACAGCCAGGCGACGACGCGCTCTTTGGCTGCCTCCATGCCTGCATCGAGGTAGATCGCGCCGATCAGTGCTTCCAGGGCGTCGGCCAGGATCGACTCACGACGAAAACCGCCGCTCTTCAGCTCGCCGGAACCCAGGCGCAGGTAATCGCCCAGATCGAAACCACGGGCCAGTACGGCCAGGGTCTCGCCTTTCACCAGGCGCGCACGCAAGCGCGACAACTGGCCTTCGCGGGCCAGCGGGAAGCGATTGAACAGGGCTTCGCCGGCGACGAAATTGAGGATGGCATCACCGAGGAATTCCAGGCGCTCGTTGTTACGCCCGGCAAAACTGCGGTGTGTGAGGGCAAGGATCATCAATTCCTGATCCTTGAAGGTGTAACCGAGCTGACGCTCGAGACGGCTTAGAGAAACGCTCACGGTTTACCCACATTCAGTTCGAGGCACCGGTGGCCTGCGACGATTAACGCTGTGTTCAAATTCAAATCCTGGTGGTTGCTGCATGGGACCAGACTTTGTCCAAGCCCCAGAAAAGCATTCGGCGCTGTGTTCACAGCGCCGCATGGATTACTTGATCAGCCCGACCCGCGAGAAGTTCGGCAGGTGGCTGAGCTTGGGTTCCGGCCAACTCATCCAGACCGCGAAGGCCTTGCCGACGATATTCTGGTCGGGAACCATGCCCAGCAGGTCCTTGGGAATATTGGGGTCATCCCAGTAGCGGCTGTCATTGGAGTTGTCGCGGTTGTCGCCCATCATGAAGTAATGCCCGGCAGGCACTGTCCATTGGTTGTCAGGCGGCGAACGGTAGCGGCTCATTTCCTTGCGGATTTCGTGCTCTACCGCTCCGAGTTTTTCCTGGTACAGCTCGGCGCTGCCCAAGGTGTTTGGCTCGGAACCGATCAGTTTTTCCGCCACCGACTCGCCATTGACGAACAGGCGCTTGTCGCTGGTGTAGCGAATCACGTCACCCGGCAGGCCCACTACACGCTTGATGTAGTTGACGTTCGGGTCGCTTGGGTAGCGAAACACCATCACATCGCCGCGCTGCGGGTCACCGATCTCGATGACTTTCTTGTCGATCACCGGCAAGCGGATCCCGTAAGAAAACTTGTTCACCAGGATGAAGTCGCCCACGTCCAGGGTAGGTTTCATCGATCCCGAAGGGATCTGAAACGGTTCCACCAGGAACGAACGCAGCACCAGCACGATGAACAACACCGGGAAGAACGACTTGCCGTATTCAACCAGCATTGGCTCTTTGTTCAGTTTCTCGACCACCGCCACATCGGGCTGGCTGACGCTGCCCTGATAGGCCGCGATGGCAGCCCGGCGACGCGGGGCGAAGAAAATCAGATCGAGCAACGCCAGGAGACCGCAAACGGCAACGGCAATGACCAGCAACAGCGGGAAATTTAGTGACATAGGACCTAACTATCCAACCTGAGCACCGCAAGGAAGGCTTCTTGTGGAATTTCCACGTTGCCCACTTGCTTCATGCGTTTTTTACCGGCCTTTTGCTTCTCGAGCAGCTTGCGCTTACGGCTGACGTCGCCGCCATAGCATTTGGCCAGTACGTTCTTTCTGAGTGCCTTGACGGAGGTCCGTGCAATGATCTGCCCGCCAATGGCGGCCTGGATCGCGACGTCGAACATCTGGCGCGGAATCAGTTCTTTCATCTTTTCGGTCAACTGGCGACCTTTGTAGTGCGCGTTGTCCTTGTGCACGATCAGCGCCAGGGCATCGACCTTGTCGCCGTTGATCAGCACATCCAGCTTCACCAGATTAGCTGATTGGTAACGATCAAAATGGTAATCCAGCGAAGCATAGCCGCGGCTGGTGGATTTGAGACGGTCGAAGAAGTCCAGGACCACTTCGTTCATCGGCAAATCGTAGGTCACTTGCACCTGGGTACCGAGGAACAGCATGTCGTGCTGTACGCCACGCTTTTCGATACACAGGGTAATGACGTTGCCCAGGTGTTCTTGCGGCACAAGAATATTGGCCCGCACGATCGGTTCGCGCATGTCTTCGATGGAAGACAGATCCGGAAGCTTGGACGGGTTGTCGACGTAAATCGTTTCACCGGTCTTCAGCGCCAGTTCAAAAATAACCGTCGGCGCGGTGGTGATCAGGTCCAGGTCGTATTCGCGCTCGAGGCGCTCCTGGATGATTTCCATGTGCAGCATGCCCAGGAACCCGCAGCGGAAACCGAAGCCCAGGGCGTCGGAGCTTTCCGGGGTGTACTGCAACGACGAGTCGTTGAGGGTCAGCTTCTGCAGGGCTTCGCGGAAATCCTCGAAGTCGTCGGAACTGACCGGGAACAGGCCGGCGTAGACCTGCGGCTGGATGCGTTTGAAGCCCGGCAGCACGTCGACGTCTGGGGTGGAGCTCAAGGTCAGGGTGTCACCTACCGGTGCACCGTGGATGTCCTTGATACCGGCGATGATGAAGCCCACTTCACCGGCTTTCAGATCAGTGGTCGCGGTGTGCTTCGGGTTGAATACACCAACGCTGTCCACCAGGTGGATCTTGCCGGTGGATTTGACCAGGATCTTGTCGCCCTTCTTCACACGGCCGTGACGCACGCGCACCAGGGAGACAACGCCCAGGTAGTTGTCGAACCAGGAGTCGATGATCAACGCTTGCAGCGGATCTTCGTAGTTGCCGGTAGGCGCTGGAATGGTCTTGACCAGGCGCTCGAGCACTTCGTCGACGCCCAGGCCGGTCTTGGCGCTGCACTCGACGGCGTCGGTGGCGTCAATGCCGATGATCTTCTCGATCTCTTCCTTGACGCGGTCCGGATCGGCCTGTGGCAGGTCGATCTTGTTCAGCACCGGCATCACTTCCAGGCCTTGCTCGATGGCGGTATAGCAGTTGGCTACGGACTGGGCTTCAACGCCCTGGCCCGCGTCCACTACCAGCAACGCGCCTTCACAGGCCGCCAGGGAACGGCTGACTTCATAGGTGAAGTCGACGTGGCCCGGGGTGTCAATGAAGTTGAGCTGGTACTTGATACCGTCTTTGGCGGTGTAATACAGAGTAACGCTGTGGGCCTTGATGGTGATCCCGCGCTCGCGCTCGAGGTCCATGGAGTCCAGCACCTGGGCTTCCATTTCACGCTCGGCAAGGCCGCCGCACATCTGGATAAATCGATCGGCCAGCGTCGACTTGCCATGGTCAATGTGGGCGATGATGGAGAAATTGCGGATATGACTCAAATCACTCACGGATCAACACTCAAAAAGGCTGCAGGCAGACTGCCCGCTGAAAAATAGCCGGGAATTGTACCTGATGCGCAGACCTGACGTCATCCATGGTGACCAAGAACAAAAATGCCCCGGTCGTTCGAACGGGGCATTTTTTGTTCATAAGCGCGGGCTCAACCGGCCCGACGCAACAGCCAGAAGCCGGCCAAGGCGCAAATAGCCGTCGGGACCAGCACCGCAAACAGCGGCGAGAAGCCGAATACCAGGCTGGACGGCCCGAGCAGGTCCTGGGCGATACGGAAGGTGAAGCCCACCAGCACACCAGTAAACACGCGCTGGCCAAGGGTTACGGAACGCAACGGGCCAAAGATGAACGAAATCGCCATCAGCACCAGCGCAGCGGTCACCACCGGCTGCAACACCTTGACCCAAAACGCCAGCCAGTAACGACCGTTGTTCAAGCCCTGGTCCTTGAGGTAATGGATGTAGCTCCACAGGCCAGAGATTGGCAGGCTTTCCGGGATCATCACCACGGTGTTCAGCAATTCGGGCTTGAGGGCAATGTCCCACTGCTCCGTCGGCACATTGATGACTTCAGTACTCGACGCCGCGCCCTTGCCGATTTCACGGAAATAGGTGGTGGTCACATCGCTCAATTGCCACTTTTCATCGCTGTACTGTGCGCGTTTGGCGAAACTGGACGACAACAGGTGACGCTCTTTATCGAAGCGGTAGCGAGTGACACCGACCAGCAAGCCGTCTGGTTGCACGGCGTTGATGTGGATAAATTCCTCACCCTGGCGGTGCCACAGGCCATGCTTGGAGCTTTGGGCATCCCCCGAACCCTGGGCCAGGGCGCGGTTGGCCTGGGCGGTGGATTCGGCAGGGGGCGCCACGTATTCACCGATCAGCACGCTGACCGCCATCAGCAACAGCATCGGCTTCATGACCGCCCACACGATGCGGCCGATGGAAACACCCGCCGCGCGCATGATGGTCAGCTCGCTGTTGCTGGCCAGGCTGCCCAAGCCGATCAGGCAGCCGATCAGCGCGGCCATCGGCATCATGTCGTAGAGACGACGGGGTGCCGTCAATGCCACGTAGCTCAGGACGTCGGTTACGGTGTAGGTATCGCTGACGTTGCCGACTTCATCAATGAAAGCGAACAACGAGGCAAGCCCCAGAATAATGCCCAATACCGCAAGGATTGCGACCAGGACGCTGCTACCAATGTAGCGGTCGAGCTTAACCACGAGCCATCTCCTTCATGCTGCGACGACTCTTCATCTTCAGGCGCAACGGTTCCCAATAAAGCAGGCCCAGGCCAATCGCCAGGAAGATCCCGTGGACCCACCACAACCCCAGGGTCGGCGACAGCTTGCCCTTCTCCAGGGAGCCACGGGCGGAAATCAGGATGGTCAGGTAAGCCATATAAAGCAGGATTGCCGGCAACAGCTTGAGGAAGCGGCCCTGGCGCGGGTTGACCCGGGACAGCGGCACGGCCATCAAGGTCACGATAAAGACCAGCAGCGGCAGGGAAATCCGCCATTGCAGCTCGGCGATCGAACGCAATTCCTTGCTGCCGACCAGGTCTGGCGTCGGGATCGCGTCACGGTCGGTGACCTCGTCGCTGACATCCGGCCGGGCCAGCATCACACCATAGGTGTCGTACTTGATTGCGCGGTAATCGGCCTGGCCGGGGCTGCCGTCATAACGATAGCCGTCCTCCAGGATCAGGTAGCGGCTGCCGTCCGGGCGCACTTCCTGACGTCCCTTGTCGGCCACCAGAATCGAAATACCACGGTCTTTCTGGTTCTGGCCGAGGTTTTTCTGAGAGATGAACACACCGCCCAGGTTGGCACGGTCATCCGTCATTTGCTCGGTATAGGTCACCCGGGTGCCATCGTTGAGCGCTTGAAAGCGGCCAGGCTCCAGGGTGTCGAATTCGGTCATGGCGTCCTGTTTGTTGAGCACCAGTTGGAACTGCAGGGCACCCTGGGGCGCCAGGCTCAAGCTCAACCAGGCCACGACCAGCGCGATACCGGTGGCCGGAACCATGGTCATGGCCAGCAAACGTTGCTGGCTCATGCCGGTGGCCGACAACACGGTCATTTCGCTTTCAAGGTACAAGCGGCCGTAGGCCAGCAGAATCCCGAGAAACAGGCCCAACGGCAGGATCAGCTGCAGGAAGCCCGGCAGGCGAAAGCCCATGATCAGGAACAGCGAGCCCGGATCCAGGGCGCCCGAGGCGGCCTGGGCGAGGTATTTGACGAAGCGACCACTCATGATGATGACCAGCAATACCGCACTCACGGCACTCAGGGTCAACAGGACTTCGCGGGACAGATAACGGAAGACGATCAAACCAGACACTCCAGGGTTGTCAGGCTAAGGCGGCCAAACAAGCAAGCATATCGAGTCGACCCAATGCTGCAGGCCGGCTAAAAAGATGGCGCATTATCCTGTGATTGACCGCACCTGTCACGGAGCTTGCTCATACGCGTGCACAAAGCTGCCCACAAGGGTTGTCAGGCTCGGGCGGCGAGGTTCAAACTGCGGCCTTTGTCGCGGGCGGCCTACAGGCTGCCAAGCTTACAAGCCGGAGTACAGACTCCTGGCTCACTGACCTTTATAAGGGACCCGAAAATGGAACTGGTTGTAAAAAGCGTTAGCCCCGAAACGTTGAAAACCGCCACCCTCGTGGTCGCTGTCGGCGAAGGCCGCAAGCTCGGCGTTGCCGCCAAGCAACTGGACGAACTGAGCGGCGGCGCCATCAGCGCAGTCCTCAAGCGCGGTGACCTGGCCGGCAAGGTCGGCCAAAGCCTGCTGCTGCAAAGCCTGCCTAACCTTAAAGCCGACCGCGTATTGCTGGTGGGCGTCGGTAAAGACGCCGAACTGGGCGACCGTCCGTTCCGCAAGATCATCGCCGGCATCCTCAACACCCTCAAGGGCCTGGGCGGCACCGACGCAGCCCTGGCGCTGGACGAGATCGTGGTCAAGGGCCGCGACAGCTACGGCAAGACCCGTCTGCTGGCCGAAAGCCTGCTGGATGGCGGCTACATCTTCGACCAGTTCAAGAGCACCAAGGCTGAACCCCGCGCCCTGAAGAAAGTCACCTTGCTGACCATCAAGGCCGCCCAGGCTGAAGTCGAACGCGCCGTGACCCACGCCCAGGCCATCGCCGGCGGCATGGCTTTCACCCGTGATTTGGGCAACCTGCCACCGAATATCTGCCATCCGACTTACCTGGGCGAGCAAGCCAAGGCGCTGGGCAAGGAATTCAAGGGCCTGAAAGTCGAAGTCCTGGACGAGAAGAAGATCAAGGAACTGGGCATGGGCTCGTTCTATGCCGTGGGCCAGGGCAGCGACCAGCCGCCACGCCTGATCGTGATGCAATACAACGGCGGCAAGAAGTCCGAGAAGCCATTTGCCCTGGTCGGCAAAGGCATCACCTTCGACACCGGCGGCATCAGCCTCAAGCCGGGCCTGGGCATGGACGAGATGAAGTACGACATGGGCGGCGCCGCCAGCGTGTTCGGCACCCTGCGTGCCGTGCTGGAACTCAAGCTGCCGATCAACCTGGTGTGCATCCTGGCCTGCGCCGAGAACATGCCGAGCGGCGGCGCGACCCGTCCGGGCGACATCGTCACCACCCTCAGCGGCCAGACCGTGGAAATCCTCAACACCGACGCCGAAGGCCGCTTGGTGCTGTGCGACGCCCTGACCTACGCCGAGCGCTTCAAGCCGCAAGCCGTGATCGACATCGCCACCCTGACCGGTGCCTGCGTGGTTGCCCTGGGCGCCCACACATCGGGCCTGCTGGGCAACAACGACGAACTGATCGGCCAACTGCTCAGCGCCGGCCAGGCTGCAGACGACCGCGCCTGGCAACTGCCGCTGTTCGATGAATATCAGGAACAGCTGGACAGCCCGTTCGCCGACATCGCCAACATTGGCGGCCCGAAAGCCGGCACCATCACCGCTGCGTGCTTCCTGTCGCGTTTCGCCAAGAACTTCAACTGGGCGCACCTGGACATCGCCGGCACTGCCTGGACCAGCGGCGGCAAGGACAAGGGCGCCACTGGCCGTCCGGTTCCATTGCTGACCCAGTACCTGCTGGACCGCGCCAAAGCCTGAAACTGACGACCCCGGGGCGGCGATTCCAACGCCGCCCCGACCGTAGCAGCTGCCGAGCCCCGGCGAGGCTGCGTCAGCGGAGTATCTGACACACCGCAACGCAGCCTCGCTCAGGCTCGACAGCTGCTACGGGGTTTTCGTGGTGGTCGATCAGACAGTATTTACACATGCGGCGCGGCTATCAGGACCCCCAATGACCCAAGTCGACTTCTATATATTGCCCAGCGCCGATCCTTCCGCGCGCCTGGACTTTGCCTGCAAGCTCACCGAAAAAGCCTGGCGCATGGGCCACCGCATCTACCTGCACTGCAGCGATGCCGCCCAGCGTGATGACCTCGACGCCCGCCTGTGGCGCTTCAAGGGCGAAAGCTTCGTGCCCCACGGTCCCGCCGAATCAGAGCCGGAAGGCCTGGTGGTACTGGGTTTGGGCGATAACTGTGGCGATCACACAGACCTGCTGGTCAACCTCGACCTGAAAGTACCGGCCTTCGCCAAGAGTTTCGCCCGTGTGGCGGAAGTGGTGGTGGAAGACCCGGCTATTCGTCAGGCCGCACGGGAGAGTTTCCGTTTCTACCGTGAACAGGGCTATTCTCTGCAAGATCACCGGCTACAACGACTTTGAGCACATGATGGACACTCCAAACCCGCTAAAAGACCCTGACCACCTGCTGGACGACCTTGAGTCGATCCGCAAGCTGCTCGGTGATGATGACCTGCAACCGCCGCTGCTGACCGATGCGGTCAACGGTGACGTACAAATTCCCTTGCTGTTCGATATGGTCGGTGGCAAGCCTGTTGCGCCGGACCCTGTCGAAACGCCCGTGGAGCAAGCCGCACCCGCACCCGCGCCGGCGGTTGCCGTGCCTGCCGCGGAGAAAGCGCCCGACGCCCTGCTGCTGCACTTGGACAACGAACTGCGCGCTGCTGCGCAACTGATCATGCAAGACGTGATCGACGATTTTGCCCCGCATATCGAAACCGAGATCAAGCGCCGACTGGATGCGCGCATGGAGCGGTTGTTGAGCCAGTACCAATCCTGACCGGTAAAAGATCAGAGCGGTTTTGAATTCGAGACCGCTCATCGAAACTGTTATTTCTAACAGTAGATTCAACCCGTTTCTGCGAGAGAAAGTGGCAACAGCCTCTTAACTCTTCAGGAGAAACGGCATGAGCGCACCAACAGTTTTCTCGCCGATCACAAAAATCTTTCCACAAAACAGACCGATTTTTCTGGGGAAGGGGGCACCAGGTACCGAAATTACTGTGTGTCAGAGCAACACCGGGATCGGCCTGGCGAAAACCATAGTCGACACAAATGGCAGTTGGCTGGTTCGGTCAGCGGTAGAGCTGCCGGCCGGCATATACGCCTTCACTGCTTATACAACGTCAACTGGCGAATACGCGGCGAACACCAATGTTTATATCGAGGCGAATGTTCAGCCTCCAACGCCAAGCCCCCCTGTAGTACCTCCTACAGATACGATCACCCCTTCAGTGCCTCCGATCACTCCTTCGGTGCCTCCAGTCACCGGTGGCACCCTGCCCTACGGCAGTGCTCCCATTGTCGACAGTCCCGCCAACAACGAACGCCTGACGACTCGACAGCCGCAGCTCTCGGGCAGGGCCGCCCCCAATACGGATATCTATGCGTATGGCAAAGACTACAATCCGGCGTATGGCAACGTAAAAGCAGACGCCAATGGCAATTGGCATCTTCCGCCGACGCAGGAGCTGAGGCTTGAGCCTGACGGTACCGCTGTGGTGATAGTGGCTCAACTCGCCAGCGACGGCGCTGGCTGGGCGTCACCTTGGACGACGGTGACCTATAACCTTTCCGCACCAACCAGCTCAGCCCTGCCCTACGGCAGCGCTCCCATTGTTGACAGTCCCGCCAACAACGAACGCCTGACGACTCGACAGCCGCAGCTCTCAGGCAGGGCCGCCCCCAATACGGATATCTATGCGTATGGCAAAGACTACAACCCGGCGTATGGCAACGTAAAAGCAGACGCCAATGGCAATTGGCGTATCCCGCCGACACAGGAGCTGAGGCTTGAGCCTGACGGTACCGCTGTGGTGATAGTGGCTCAACTCGCCAGCGACGGCGCTGGCTGGGCTTCACCTTGGACGACGGTGACCTATAACCTTTCCGCACCAACCAGCTCAGCCCTGCCCTACGGCAGCGCTCCCATAGTCGACAGTCCTGCCAACAACGAACACCTGACGACTCGACAGCCGCAGCTCTCAGGCAGGGCCGCCCCCAATACGGTTATCTATGCGTACGGCAAAGACTACAACCCGGCGTATGGCAACGTAAAAGCAGACGCCAATGGCAATTGGCGTCTCCCGCCGACGCAGGAGCTGAGGCTTGAGCCTGACGGTACCGCTGTGGTGATAGTGGCTCAACTCGCCAGCGACGGCGCTGGCTGGGCTTCACCTTGGACGACGGTGACCTATAACCTTTCCGCACCAACCAGCTCAGCCCTGCCCTACGGCAGCGCTCCCATTGTCGACAGTCCCGCCAACAACGAACGCCTGACGACTCGACAGCCGCAGCTCTCGGGCAGGGCCGCCCCCAATACGGTTATCTATGCGTACGGCAAAGACTACAACCCGGCGTATGGCAACGTAAAAGCAGACGCCAATGGCAATTGGCGTCTCCCGCCGACGCAGGACCTGAGACTTGAACCTGACGGTACCGCTGTGGTGATAGTGGCTCAACTCGCCAGCGACGGCGCTGGCTGGGCGTCACCTTGGACGACGGTGACCTATAACCTTTCCGCACCAACCAGCTCAGCCCTGCCCTACGGCAGCGCTCCCATTGTTGACAGTCCCGCCAACAACGAACGCCTGACGACTCGACAGCCGCAGCTCTCAGGCAGGGCCGCCCCCAATACGGATATCTATGCGTATGGCAAAGACTACAACCCGGCGTATGGCAACGTAAAAGCAGACGCCAATGGCAATTGGCGTATCCCGCCGACGCAGGACCTGAGGCTTGAGCCTGACGGTACCGCTGTGGTGATAGTGGCTCAACTCGCCAGCGACGGCGCCAGCTGGGCGTCGCCATGGGCAACCGTGACCTATAACTTCTGAGCCGCCCGCCGTCACGCCATCACGCCATCACGCTCGTACTATCCCATGAGCAGGATGGCGTGACGTGCTACAGAACAGAGATGACTTTCCCCCCTCATCATCACCTGGCTCTACGCCCATAGGCACATCCCCGCTATACTCACCGGCTTTTCTTCAGCAAATGCCAATAGGGTCCCGCCGCGCATGGATAAGACCTACCAGCCGCACGCCATTGAAACTTCCTGGTACAACACCTGGGAGTCCGAGAATTATTTCGCTCCGCAAGGCGCGGGCGATGCCTACACCATCATGATTCCGCCACCGAACGTCACTGGCAGCCTGCACATGGGCCATGGCTTCAACAATGCGATCATGGATGCCCTGATTCGTTTCCGCCGCATGCAGGGTCGCAACACCCTGTGGCAGCCAGGTACCGACCACGCCGGTATCGCCACCCAGATGCTGGTGGAACGCCAACTGGAAGCCACTGGCCAGAACCGTCACGACCTGGGTCGCGAGAAATTCCTGGAGAAAATCTGGGAATGGAAGGATCAGTCCGGCGGCAACATCAGCCGTCAGATCCGTCGCCTGGGCTCGTCCGTCGACTGGAGCCGCGAGCGCTTCACCATGGACGACGGCCTGTCGGAAGCTGTGAAAGAAGCCTTCGTGCGCCTGCATGAAGACGGCCTGATCTATCGCGGCAAGCGCCTGGTCAACTGGGACACCAAGCTGCACACGGCAATTTCCGACCTTGAAGTGGAAAACCACGACGAGAAAGGTTTCCTGTGGAACCTCAAGTACCCGTTGGCTGACGGCGCCAAGACCGCCGAAGGCAATGATTACCTGATCGTCGCCACCACCCGTCCGGAAACCATGCTTGGCGACGCCGCCGTCGCGGTTAACCCAAACGACGAGCGCTACCAGGCGCTGATCGGCAAGTTCGTTGAGCTGCCGCTGGTTGGCCGTCGCATCCCGATCATCGCGGACGATTACTGCGACCCTGAATTCGGCACCGGCTGCGTAAAAATCACCCCGGCCCACGATTTCAACGACTACGAAGTCGGCAAGCGCCACAACCTGCCGCTGCTGAACATCTTCGACAAGAACGCCGCTGTGCTGCCGGCCTGCCAGGTGTTCAACCTCGACGGCACGCTGAACGAAAGCATCGACGGCAAGATCCCGGCTGAATACGCGGGCCTCGACCGTTTTGAAGCGCGCAAGCAGATCGTTGCCGCCTTCGACGCCGCGGGCCTGCTGGTAAGCGTCGACGACCACGCCCTGAAAGTGCCGAAAGGCGACCGTTCCGGCACCGTCATCGAGCCTTGGCTGACCGACCAGTGGTACGTGTCTACCAAACCTTTGGCTGAGCCGGCAATTGCCGCCGTGGAAGACGGCCGCATCGCGTTCGTGCCCAAGCAGTACGAAAACATGTACTTCTCGTGGATGCGTGACATCCAGGATTGGTGCATCAGCCGTCAGCTGTGGTGGGGCCACCGGATTCCGGCCTGGTACGACGAGTCGGGCAAGGTCTACGTTGGCCGCGACGAAGCCGAAGTTCGTGCCAAGCACAACCTCGGCCCGGACGTGGCGCTGCAACAGGACAACGACGTACTGGACACCTGGTTCAGCTCGGGCCTGTGGACGTTCTCCACCTTGGGCTGGCCGCAACAGACCGAATTCCTGAAGAAATTCCACTCCACCGACGTGCTGGTCACCGGTTTCGACATCATTTTCTTCTGGGTTGCCCGGATGATCATGCTCACCATGCACTTGGTGAAGAACGAAGACGGCACGCCGCAGGTACCGTTCAAGACCGTGTACGTCCACGGCCTGGTGCGTGATGGCCAGGGCCAGAAGATGTCCAAGTCCAAGGGCAACGTCCTGGACCCACTGGACATCATCGACGGCATCGACCTGGAAACCCTGGTGCAGAAACGCACCTCGGGCCTGATGCAGCCGAAACTGGCGAAGAAGATCGAGAAGCAGACCCGCGACGAGTTCGCCGATGGCATCGCCAGCTACGGCACCGACGCCCTGCGCTTTACCTTCTGCTCGCTGGCGTCCACCGGTCGCGACATCAAGTTCGACATGGGCCGCGTCGAAGGCTACCGCAACTTCTGCAACAAGATCTGGAACGCCGCGCGCTACGTGCTGGATAAAGGCGAAGACTGCGGCCAGAACGGCGAGGCCATCGAGCTGTCCCTGGCGGATCGCTGGATCATCTCCCAGCTGCAGCGCACCGAAGCCGAAGTGACCCGTCAACTCGACCAGTTCCGCTTCGACCTGGCGGCACAGGCCTTGTACGAGTTCATCTGGAACCAGTATTGCGACTGGTACCTGGAACTGTCCAAGCCCGTGCTGTGGGACGAGAACTCGCCGATCGAACGTCAGCGCGGCACCCGTCACACCCTGGTGCGCGTACTGGAAGTGGCGTTGCGCCTGGCGCATCCGTTCATGCCTTTCATCACCGAAGAAATCTGGCAGCGCATCGCGCCGCTGGCGGGCAAAGACGGCAAGACCATCATGCTGCAACCTTGGCCCGTGGCCAACGAAGCCCGCATTGATGAGGCGGCCGAAAGCGATATCGAGTGGCTCAAGACCCTGATGATGGGCACGCGCAACATCCGCGCCGAGATGAACATCGGTCCGGGCAAGCCACTGGCCGTGTTCGTGAAAAACGCCAGCGCCGAAGATCAGCGTCGCCTCACCGAGAACGACGCGCTGCTCAAGAAGCTGGCGAAGCTGGAGTCGATCACCGTATTGGCCGCTGGCGCCGAAGCACCGCTGTCCGCCACCGCACTGGTTGGCGAGATGGAAGTGCTGGTGCCGATGGCCGGCCTGATCGACAAAGGTGCCGAACTGGCGCGCCTGGACAAGGAAATCCTGCGCCTGCAAGGCGAAGTGCAGCGGGTGGGCGGCAAGCTGTCCAACGCCGCCTTCGTCGACAAGGCCCCGGCTGAAGTTATCGACAAGGAACGCGCCAAACTGGCTGAAGCTGAACAGGCTTTGGGCAAGCTGGCGGAGCAGCACGCGCGTATATCCAGCCTGTGAGGTAGCTGAATCTACGGAAAAACCGAATGCCAAGACAGATCAATCATTTGATCTGGTCTTGGCATTTTTGGTTTGTGCCGGACGCTGAGCGTTTCCAACATGTGCCCTACAAACGATAGACAAACTAAATAACATAGCAATTACTTCGATCAGTTATAAAAAACTGTCAACTATGACAGTAGAGGGCTCCCGCTTGTCCTCGTAGTATGAAAACAGCCACATTAAATTTCAAACGAAGAAATATGGCTGGCTTTCATTTTCACTCAAGCGAGGCGAATGTCATGACCACCCAGACCGAAGCGTATCAACTCTTTGATACCTTAAGCCCCATGATTCATGGTGTAGCTCAACAGTCGGGAAAGTTCCATACTTACATCCCCATCGCCCAGCTGAAAGGCAACAACGGGCTAGGCCCGACTCTTGACATCAACCTGTTCTATTCACCGGAACTACAAGACCTGACTTTTGTAAATTGGAGCATGCGCCTAAGTCACTACCTACTATGGAGTCCAACCAGCCTAAGCCGGACCACATCAATAATGTATTTATCCAGAGGAGAAGCATGGTCCTTTTCTGAAAACGAATTTAAAGGCACACCCAACTTTACCGTCAACTTTCCCGATGGCGGCTCCAACACCATGAAAGTCATTTGGAAGGACGGAACCGTAGAAGTTCTTGAGAGACACATAAGCACATTGATTGTGCCGGATCCGCTCAACAACCGAGAAGATGCGATCTATTACATCCTTAAAAAAGTGATTACTCCTACAGGTCACGCGCTCACGCTCAATTGGGAAGACTATAAGCAATTAGGTCCCTCCGGCCTCGTTGATTGGGACATTCCACGCCTCACCTCCGTCTCGGATGATTCGCAGGTATTATTAAAGATTGCCTACCCAGACCACAACAGGTCCTCCACCGATGCGAATTACACACGCCGGCCTGTGGTTGATGGAGCCGTGACCTTCACCGTATATCCTGATACAGCGCAAAGTTATTCATATGACTTTCAGATCACTACGGCAGGCTTGGTAAAATCAGCCAAAAACGGGACAGTCGACGTGGCTCGGTACAGCTACGAACCGGTAAACCCAATACCTGGATCAATCCAGATATCCAGGATTAACCAAATATCACGCGACTCTGGCCTGAACGACACCCTGAGCTACTCTGCCGACAAACAAAAAATATCCCAACATACTAAAACCTTCAACTCACAGCCTTATACCGATAAAACTTATACGTTCACTGACGGCAAAACCACTGTCATCGACAGTGCCACTTCTGAGAAAACAGAATTCTACTTTGATAATAACCAACGCCAATTCAAAGAGGTCCAGACCTCCGGCAGCAACACCAAAACGGTAGAGTCCGACATTTCAAATACCGACACTTCATTTACGTCTACCACTCGTACTACCTTCACAAACAAAGCAGGGCAGTCCCGCACAGAATCCAGCACGATAACGATGGATACTCTTGGGAACCCACTCAGCCGAACAGAAAATGATGTCACTACTGAATGGACCTATTATCAGGGTGCGCCCAGGTTAGAGATATTAGTCCGAAAGGAAACATATACAGACCCGAATGCGAGTGCCGGAGACTGGATCGGCGACTATGTTAATCCTATCGGATGGGGCGGCCTGCTTTTCGGCAATTCAGGGCTTACTTGGGGAACTCAGGAAATACGTACCACCATTGCACATCGCACCCCCACGACAACTACAACCCAGACCGCGAATCTGCCCGTGAATGTGAGCTGCCCAGGCGACTCCAACTACTTCAAGGTCTTCATCGAATCCGAAAAGGTCTATACCACACGCAATGGCCAACGGCTCGATTTGCAGTGGACGTTCTACGGTTACGGTGACGTACCGGTAAGGGGCTCTGAGGTCAGAGGACCCACCGTCAAACCCACTATTAAATTGACCATTTTCAATCCTGTAGGAGACCCAGCAGGCAGGCTCAACGCTTGGCAAAATGGCAGCATGACGGTAGAAGAGACCCGTTATAACGAGGACGTAAATTCAATACATCACGGACGAGTAAGCGCCACCACCCAACGTATTCTGGACTCGTCTGGCAAGACGGTTGCCAACTCCACGATCAGCACCCGTTTCGATTACACACTCACCGGTAATGAACTGACCACCGCAACTCGAGTGACCCCGGGGAATTCGCCAGAAATCACCACTGAAGAGACGCGCCTGACTCTTTTCGACCGACTTCTGTCCTCCAGCGATACCCTAGGCAACACCACTGATTACAAGTATGACGCTCTAGGACGCGTGACCGAGCAGACAAGCTATGCGGACGACACATCAAAAATCACGACAGGATTTACTTACAGCGATTCAAATTCATCGGCACATAACACCGTTACCCGAACCAGCACACTCGGAGAACAAACCCGTGAGACTCTTGATCAACTCGGGCGGAAGATTCAAAGTGAAAGACTGCACTCGGATGAACGTAGATGGCTGACAATGGCCACGATGACCTACGACATCAGGAACCGTGAAAGTACGATCACCGAACATGACTACCGTCCGGACGGCTCGATTTTTCTAAGTCGCACGCGCAATTTGAGCTACGACGACTGGGGCGCTATCTCCAAAATAGAATGGGTTGGCGGCGTGACCCAGGGGTTCGACTATGATCCAGTGACACTGCAACAGTCCCAGTGGACAAATTACGGAACACGTCATGTTGCGAGCACTACGACACGGCGTGATGATGGCGGTGGAGTGCAACGATTTGAAACCCATCTGCATGCCAATGGCCAACTGACGCACTCTTACAGCAGTACTTACGATGCACTGGGGCGCTTGTCACAGGAGTCCTCATCCAACGCCCCTGATCGCCTGTACACCTATGACGCTTTTGGCAGAATGACGCGCATTACCGCCGCAGGTGAGACCACCGTCAACGAATATCCACCCCATACCCTCTCGGCTACGGCGAGCGCTGCTCGTCTCGAGTCAGCCGGCCAGAGCATCACATTGGGCACACGAACAGTAGATAGCATGGGTCGCGTGGTCCAATCGACCATTGGTGGGCGGACGACGAGCTTTACTTACCAAGACGCTTCCGCATGGTCGAAAGCCAGCGTTGTACGAGCCAGCGAGTCTACTCAACCCATTCCGGTTACTCTAAATGCGGACTATGACGTAACACGCAACCTCGCCACCGAAACCATCACCGGTGGTATCGAACGTAACAGTAACTCAGCCACCAGTTCCGTGACATATACCCGCTCACTGCGCGGAATACTCCTGAGTGAGACAGACGCATTTGGCAATACCACAACACAGAGCTACGACACTCAAGGACGCGTGATCAGGGCAAGCAGCGCTAATGCAACAACTAACCTCCTTTATGACGAGAACGGCCGACTGTCGACTGAAACGGTTACTGCCATAGCGGTTGGTCGAGCGGTACTCACGCGTTATACGTACGATGACACTGATCGAGAGATTGAGCGCACGTTCGAGTCCTCCGGTTTCAAGACACTCAGGCTCACTCAAAGCTATGGAAGAACTAATCAGATCGCCAGCATGGCACTGTATGAAGACGGCACGCTTTTGCGCGAAGAAACCTTTGGTTATGACGCCCAAGGTCGACTGGCGTCCTATACATGTCAAGGACCGCGCAAACCGGTAACGCCCGAAGGTCTGGTGCTGGATCGGCAGTCATTTACCTATGACTTGGCCGGCAACCTGAAACAATGCGACAACACGGCAAACGGCCGTATGTTCCCGGATGTTTACCAGTATTCAACAACAGACCCGAATCAGTTAATCAGTGTCACCCGCTGGAAACCCGATTCTACTTCTCAGATATTTACGTTCACCTACGACCGCGAGGGCTATCTGAGCGGTGGCGCCAGCGGCACGCTTAAATACGCTGCCGGTGGGCGCCTGGGCAACTTGAACTTGGCGAAAGGTTCTTATGATTATTCCTATAATAATATTGGCCAGATCGTCGGATGCGCAGGCCCTGACTATTACGACTTTTTCTACTATCAGGGCGACTTTCAATATGCCCGCAAAGGCGTCATAAACATTCAGGGGCAGTTGCATAACAGGCTGTCTGTTCTGCTGAACAAGAGCAGCGCCTGCTTGTTGCAGCAAAATACGCTTGGCGTTTCCGCAGGAGCTGCGACCGTCAGCTATTCCTTCGAAATCAGAGATATCAAAGGTACAGTCATTGCCAGCCTAAACACACTCGATAATAGCTCGTCATTATTTTCCTATACGCCATTCGGGTACAGGCCTCATGACTGGCAGCACCACAGTTGGATCGGTTTCAACGGTCAACCCATCGACCGTGTCAACGGCAATTACCATCTGGGCAACGGGACAAGGGTTTATAACCCCGAAACTCAGAACTTCCAGTCCCCGGATACCTTGAGCCCCTTTGGCCAAGGAGGAGCCAACACACGCAGCTACTGCCACAACGACCCGGTAAACTATAGCGACCCAAGCGGGAGATCAGAAATCTTCAATCAGGAGGTTGTTATCACTCATCCTGGGGGCATGTGGGATCGCATCGGGGTAGGCATAGTCACAGCCGCAGTCATAGGAATAATAGGTGTTGTTGCGGCGCCCTTTACAGGAGGCGCATCGATTGGTTGGGCAATAGTCGCAACTGGGCTTGCAATCACTTCCGCCGGGTTCGGCATAGCAGCAGTAGCCATCCAGGAAAGCGACCCAGCGTTGTCTGGTATTTTTGGCTGGGTTTCATTCGGGACGGGAATTGCAAGCGGAGTAACTGCTGTCACAGGCGCTGTAGCAGCGGCTCGGACGGCTGCGCAAGCAGCGGCACGAGTTACGCCATATATTAGCTCAAGGCCGGCGACCCCTATCTGGGAAAGAACCGTGCAGCAAGTCCTCCCTCGTAGAGGGAACTTACCTCCTGGCGTGTCCCAGAGCGGCACTGTCAATGCTTCTGTTCTGGGAACTCCCGTAAGCTCCACTTATGAAATTTACAGCGGCGGCCAGAACGCTAACATCTTGTTCATTGACGCCCATGGCTTTGCGATGGAAAGCCAGTATAAACTCCCCCCTATGCCTAATACCGAGTTCCAATTCCGCTCCGCAGTCGGCGTCAAAGCTGCCGATGTTAAATCCAGTTGGCAGACGAGAATAACGGGAACCACCCCCTATCGGTACGCACCTGGCGCGACAGATATTCCGAACTATATACTTGACGAATTTACAATTACCGAACATATGTCTATAGGCGCACTGACATCCAATTATAAAACTCAATTAGAAACAATGGCCAAGCTACTGAATGCCGACATCGTACGACCAACCAGTACAGTATTATTAGGAGATCTTCTTGATGAACTTGCTACTCAAGGTTTTACCTACGACCGTATTGTCGGAAACTTCTGCCGCGGAACGATGCCATATAACACCCCGCCCTTGATTCAAAGCTTCAGACGAGCCTTCGGTTGGTACTGACCCAAGCACACGACCGGGATGCTTTTTTTGAGCATTCCGGCCTTTGAATTTTCAATTCGAGGCACTTTTCAACACCACATACCAATTTGGGAGTCCGATTTATGTGTGACAATACCCGCCACTTTTGAAACACACGCAGAATCGACGCAGCCCATGACCGCCCCCAGCACACCCAAAGCACCGCGCAAGAAGCCAAAACCCACCACGCCGGCCAAGCCCGTCGTTCCGCGCAAAGAGGCCACCTTGCATCCGCGTAACCGCCACCAGGGCCGTTACGACTTCCAGGCGCTGATCAAGACCACGCCGGAACTGGCGCAATTCGTGATCATCAACCCGTACGGCAAGGAAAGCATCGATTTCGCCAGCCCCGACGCGGTGCGGGTGTTCAACCGGGCGTTGCTCAAGGCGTTCTACGGCATCAATCACTGGGACATCCCGGCTGATTACCTGTGCCCACCGGTCCCGGGCCGTGCCGACTACGTGCACTTCCTCGCCGACCTGCTGGCCAGCGTCAACGAAGGCGTGATCCCCCGTGGCGCGCCGGTGAAGGTGCTCGACATCGGGATGGGCGCCAACTGCGTCTACCCGTTGATCGGCTACAGCGAGTACCGCTGGAATTTCCTCGGTTCGGAAGTCGACCCGACGGCCGTGGCTGCCGCCAAGGCGATCGTGCAGTCCAACGGGCTGAACAAGGCCATCCAGCTGCGCCAGCAAACCAATCCCAAGCAGATCCTGCTGGGCCTGCTGGAGCCGGGCGAGCGTTTTGACCTGACCCTGTGCAACCCGCCCTTCCACGCCTCCATGGATGAAGCGACCAAGGGCAGCGAACGCAAATGGCGTGCACTGGGCAAGGCTGATCCGAAGCGCAAGTTGCCGGTACTGAACTTCGGTGGCCAGTCGGCGGAATTGTGGTGTGAAGGCGGTGAAGCGCGGTTTGTGACGCAGCTAATCGCTGAAAGCGCGCATTTCCAGCACAAAGTGCTGTGGTTCAGCACCTTGGTGTCGAAGGCCTCAAACCTGCCGGCGATCCAGACTGCGCTGAAAAAGGCCGGTGTACTGGAAAGCCAGGTGGTGGAGATGTCCCAGGGCCAGAAGCAAAGCCGCTTCGTCGCCTGGACTTTCCAGACCCCGAGCGAACAACAGGTGTGGCGCCAGCGTTGGGCGCGTAAAGACTGATAAATCGCAGGCAACAAAAAACCGTGCCCGGATCGCTCCGGAGCACGGTTTTTTTTGCTGCGTCTTACTTGTTAACAGCGTCGGTCAGGCTTTTTGCCACAACCAGCTTGATAACTTTCTTGGCAGCGATTTCGATGGCAGCGCCAGTCGAAGGGTTACGGCCAGTACGGGCAGGACGCTCGGTCACTTTCAGTTTGCCAACGCCTGGCAGAGTGATTTCGCCGCCGTTTTCCAGCTGATCAGCAACGATCTGGCTCAGTTGTTCAATCACTGCACGCACTTGAACTTTGGTGGCGCCAGTGGATTCAGCCAGATCAGCGATCAGTTGGTCTTTAGTAATAGCCATTGTGGTGTTCCTTCCCTATCAAATTCATTTGGATTGCAGAGTGCAGTGTCAGCCATCGAGCCCTGCCATCAAGGCCTGGCACCCAAGGGCTATAACCACGAAGATCGGGGTTATAGATACCTGAAACCGGGTTTGGTTCGACCTGACAAATGCTGAATGCACGCTTAACGCCCAGACTGCGCGTAAGACGGGGCAAAACTAGCACAGAGACGGGGAAATATCCGCCTCAACATACCCATTTGGTCAGCTTTATCGCTCTAAACCGTGAAAAAAAGGCATATGGCCCGTCGGATGGCGCTCAAAACGCCCTCCGAACAGCGCCATCCCCAGCGGGTGCGGTACACTGGCGACTTTTTCCGGGAGCCCGACCACTCCCCTTCAACCAGCCGAGAAGCCCATGCCGATCCGTCATTGCATCGTCCACCTGATCGACAAAAAACCCGACGGCACCCCCGCAGTTCTCCATGCCCGCGACTCCGAGCTTGCCGAGTCGGCCGCGATCGAGAACATGCTTGCCGACCTCAACGAGAGCTACAACGCCAAACAAGGCAAGGCCTGGGGCTTTTTCCATGCCGAGTCCGGCGCGCATCCGTTCAGTGGCTGGTTGAAGGAATATTTCGACGGCGGCAAGGATTTCACCGCGTTCAGCCGCATTGCGGTGGAACACCTGCAGAAGCTGATGGAGGAGTCCAACCTCTCCACCGGCGGCCACGTGCTGTTTGCCCACTATCAACAGGGCATGACCGATTACCTGGCGATCGCCCTGCTGCACCACAGTGAAGGCGTGGCAGTGACCGATCAGTTGGACGTGACGCCGTCACGCCACCTCGACCTTGGCCAACTGCACCTCGCCGCGCGGATCAACGTGTCCGAGTGGCAGAACAACAAGCAGTCCAAGCAGTACATCTCGTTTATCAAGGGCAAGAATGGCAAGAAAGTCTCGGAGTACTTCCGCGACTTTATCGGCTGCCAGGAAGGCGTCGACGGCCCGGGCGAGACCCGCACCCTGCTCAAGGCCTTCAGCGACTTCGTCGAAAGCGAAGACTTGCCGGACGAGTCCGCCCGCGAGAAAACCAAGACCCTGGTGGACTACGCCAGCAGCCAGGCCAAGCTCGGCGAGCCAATGGGCTTGGAAGAGCTGTCTGGGTTGATCGATGAAGATCGGCCAAAAGCCTTCTACGATCACATCCGCAACAAGGACTACGGCCTGTCGCCGGAAATCCCGGCAGATAAACGCACTCTGAACCAGTTCCGTCGCTTCACGGGGCGCGCCGAAGGCTTGTCCATCAGCTTTGAAGCGCACCTGCTGGGCGACAAGATCGAATACGACGAAGCCGCCGGCACCTTGATCATCAAGGGCCTGCCAACCCAGTTGACCGACCAGCTCAAGCGTCGCAACTGATGCTGGGCGGGGTTCTGAAGAAAGTCCTGCTGGTGTTGCTGGTGGTGGTGGTTTTCCAGAACTGGGGCAAGATCGAGCGACTGTTCAACCACTCGCAGGTGGTGCCGGAGCAAACACGCGCGGCAGCGCGCGTAGTGCTGTATTCCACCGAGTGGTGCGGCTACTGCAAACAGATCCGGCGCTTTCTGGATTCCAAGAGGATTCCCTACCAGGCGTTCGATATCGAGAAGGACGCCCAGGCGCGCAAGGCGTACGAGGCGCTGGGTGGCGGCGGGATTCCGTTTGTGGACGTGAATGGCACGCTGATTCGCGACTACAACCCTGAAGCGATCATGGCGGCCCTGAAGTCACTCGCTCTGTAAAACACCACAGATCAAATGTGGGAGCGGGCTTGCTCGCGAAAGCGGTGGGGCAGTCGCCAGATGTATTGACTGAACCACCGCATTCGCGAGCAAGCCCGCTCCCACATTGGGTTGCGTACAGATTAGAAATTGGCCTCCAGGGAAACCATCGCCGTACGCTCTTCACCCACGTTGTAATACGCCGAGCTGGCCGCCAGGCCATTCACTGGCGCCGAGTTGAACGAAACGGTGCGTGCCGAGCTCAAGTATTCCTTATCAAACACGTTGAGCATCGAGAAGCGCAGCGCGGCCGACTTGATGACCTTCTTGTCCACCGGCAGGTAGATACCGGCGTTGAGGTCGAACACGGTGCGCCCGGAGATTTTCTCGTTGTTGGTCAAATCGCCGTAGAACGCCCCGACATACTTGCCGGCAATGTTGCCGTAGTAGCGCTTGTCGTCGTAACCAAACACCAGGTTGAGCATGTTTTCCGGCACGTTGGCCAACTGGTTGCCCTTGGTCGGCAACAACACGTTCTTGCTGACAAAGTCGTCCTGCTGCTCGGACTTGGTATAGGTGTACGACGCGTAGTAGTTGAAGTTGTATGGCAGCAGGCCGCTCCACTCCAGCTCCAGGCCTTTGTTGGTCACGTCACCGACGTTGGCCATCACGTAGTCACCGTTCAAGTCGGTGGTCGACAGCTGGCGATCCTTGAAGGTGATGTAGAACAGGGTGGCGCTCAAGGCCATTTTCTCTTCGGTGTAGCGCCAGCCCAGCTCCTGGTTCCAGCTCAACTCGGGGTTGAGGTTGAGGGAGTCACCCTTGTTGTACAGCACGTAGTTCTGCGGGGTGCGCATGTTGCGGGTGACGTTGTAGAACGCCTGGTTGCTCTCGTCGACCTGGTACTTGGCACTGAAGTTCGGCAGGAACTGATGGTAACGGGCGTTACGCTTTTCCGGCTTGTCGTACAGGCTGCCCAGGTTGTCGCCGTCACGCTCGACGTACTGGTACGCCAGCCCGCCGACAAAACTCAGGTCTGGCGTGGCTTGCCAGCTGTCCTGCACCCACAGTTTCTGGGCCGGGGTCACGGTGTACTGGTGGCGGCCCTGGACGGTCTTGCCGTTCTTGTCGACCACCTGACCGCCGCTGTTGTAATCACCCCAGATGTCGTCGGGTGCACCTTCGCTGTTGATCCCGATATACGGCTGGGTCTGGCGCTGGCGAGCGCGCTCGTACCAGTAACCGTAATCCAGGCTGTGTTCCTCGTTGATGTCCCATTTCATTTTGACCGTGACACCAGGGCGCCAGGTCTCGGTCCACGACGGCCGATAGTAGTTGGCCGACTGGAGGTTACCCAGGTCGTAGTTACCGGCCTTGTCGGACTTCGGCCCCAGGTTGGTCGCGGTCTGGCCGCTGAAACTGCCGCCGTTGCCCCAGTAGTAGTAAGGCGCAACCGTCAGGGCCAGGTCATCACGCAGACGCCAGCGCTGGGTGAAGGTGGTCATGACACTTTCAAAAGGGTTGCGGTTGAGCTTGTAGGAAGACGACAGCAAGCCGTTTTTGTAGACCGGGGTTTCCGAGTAATCCAGGCGCCGCCCCTGTTGTTGGAACTGGGCCTTGCTCAGGGTGTTGTAGTTGTAGTTTTCCTGCTTGTTGTACTTCATGGTGAAGTTGCTGGAGTTGCCATTGTCGTCTTCGAACAGCGTGCTCCACTCCACCTTGTCACCGCGCACAGTGCCCTTGCCGCGCCACTTGTCGCCTTCGGTGTGAGAGGCCGAGACCCAGGTCTTGAAGCCACCCAGGTCGCCGGTGTTGAGCCGTGCGAAGGACTTTGTCAGGTTGTTCGAGCCGATGGATTGTTTGACGAACAAGCCTGGCTCTTTGGTCGGCCGGATCGTGACCATGCCGATATTGCCGCCGCTGGAGCCGATGTGCGGGCCGTCCGCTTCGGAGGAGCCCTGGGTGACAAACACTTCGCCGACGTTTTCCGGATCGCCCAACTGGTTGGCGTACACGCCATAGCTGCCGGAGTCGTTGATCGGCACGCCGTCCATGGAAACCCCGACCTGGTCGGAGTTCATGCCGCGCATGGTGAAGCTGGTGCCGCTCATGCCGCTGGCGTCATCGTTGGATACGTTGATGCCCGGGGTGTACTTGAGCTTGTCGATGGCGTTGGCCGTCGGGGACATTTCGTCCATGGCTTCCTTGGTCACGGTGGACCGGGCCTTGGCGCTTTCTTCCTGAATCATGTGGCCGGTGCCCAGGGTACGTTCGCCTGCGACGTGCACCGAACCGACATCCTGGGAGTCGTCTGCCAGAACCAGCGGCGCAAAGCCGCCCAGGCCCGATGCTAAAAGCAGGGCATAGAGTTTGTTGTAGGTCACGAGTAGATCCCTTACATGCATCTATCTGTTGTTATGGGGGAGGTATTGGCGGTTTTGGCTGGGTGAACAGCGCCGCCAATCTTCCTGACCACCTGCTCAGGAATCCGAGGATCATCCGTGCATCACGTAACGATTTGGTTACAGGTTTTGGCGATTGCGATGAAGGTTAAATGAAAGGTCTACGGACACCGATGTGCCGAGGCATGGGGATCTTCGAGGAAGGAAGGTGCAAGTAATGACAGCGCTACGCTATTGCAGCGTAGCGCTCTGTACCTAGCGCAATACGATCATCCGACCGAGCAGCGTGTGCTGTTCAAACCCCAAGACGGCCTGCAGCGCATTGAGCACCGCCTGGGGATCCTTGCTCGGGAAACTGCCACTGACACGCCGAGCGGCGAGGTCGTCATTGAGCAGAAGAATACGACCGGGATAATAGCGGCCGAGGTCTTGCACTACGTCGGCCAGGGGCGCCTTGTAGTAGTTGAGCCAACCGTCGCGCCAAGCCAGGCGCGACTCGCTGTCGACCGCGTGCAACTCATCGGCGACACCATCGGCGTAAGCCACTTGCTGGCCGGCCGTCAGAATCTGCTGCTGACCATACTTCGACGGCGTAACGCCAACCCGGCCGGACAACACCGTCACCTGCGCACCTGCCGGTTGCAGGCGCACCTCAAACTGCGTACCCAGCACCCGTGCTTCACCGCTACCAGCTTCGACCACGAAGGACTCGCCCGTGTGGGTCACACTGAAAAAGCCGGCGCCACGCCGAAGTTGGATATGGCGCTCACCATGGCTGAAATCCACCGCAATGGCGCTGTCGGCGTCCAGGGTGACCTGGCTTTGATCGGCCAGGGTCACGGTCTTCACCTCACCCGGCGCGGTGACGTAATCCGCGCCGAAATCATCGACCCAGCGCGACGGCTGCCAGCCGGCGCCCATCGAGATCATCAGCATCAGGCAGGCGGCCATGGCCAGGGCGCCAGACCAGCGCCGCACGCTGGAGCGTTTCGAGGTATTCATCGCGCTCAAGTAACCCTGCAACGCCAGGGCATCCTCATCCGCCAACGCTCTGGCCGGTACTTCACTCAATTCCCACAGCACCTGGGCCTGGGCGTAGGCCTCGACATGCGCCGGATCAGCCCGCAGCCAATGGCTGAACGTGGCCTGGTCGCCACTGCTGGGCTGGTCGTGCAACAAACTCAGCCAGGCCAGTGCGGCCTGTTCCTGGTCGGGCGTCGGGGTGACGCGGGCAGTGGCGTTCACGGGGCTTTCCTTGGCGATGGTTCACGAAGGCTGGCCTTGCAGGCTTCGAGGGCACGCATCATATGTTTTTCCACGGCACTTTGGGACAGGCCCATGGCCTTGGCGATCTCCGCGTACTTGCGGCCATGGATGCGGTTGAGCAGGAAAATCTGCCGGGTACGTTCCGGCAAGCTGCGCAGGGCCGCTTCGACATGGCGCAGATCATTGCCCGCCTCCAGCGCGGCCTGGGGCTCGGAGCCCTGGTTATCCTGCTGTTCCGGCAGCCAGCCTTCACTGCTGCGCACCCGGGCGCCTTCGCTGCGCAGGTGGTCGATAGCGATATTGCCGGCGCAGCGCAGCAGGTAAGTGCTGAGTTCCTCGACCTGTACCAGTGGCCGGCGCCAGAAGCGCAGGAACAAATCCTGCACCAGGTCTGCCGCCGTCGCACGGCAACCCACCCGGCGACTGACTAACGCTTCCATCTGCGAACGCTGGGACAGGAACACCTGCAGGAAATGCGCACGGCCGCCTGCCGCGTCTGCGTGCTGCTCTTGATGTTCGGGAGGCGTGGTGATCATCAACGGTGGACTCAAAGGGTCGCGAAGGCCGCAACCGGACTGGCCAGCAGGCCGACGCCCGCCAGGATCAAGGCCAGCCTTGGCCGATACGGCAACAGCAACACCAGCAGCAACCCGCTGAGCATCAGCACCGCGCACCACTCCACCAGGCCCTGGCTCCAACCCGTCGCGAGCACCACCGGCCAGATCGAGACGATCAACAGCAACCAGCCGCCCACGCGCAAACCCAGACGCCGACGGGGCGTGGGTTTACTGTGCAGCAGTTCGCCATGGTGCCGGTCCATGGACAGGCACAACGCGGTAAACCCTGCGTAACACAGCAGCAGCGCCAGGAGCATTCAGTTCACCTCGCCCTTGAGGGTCAACGGGCGGGCGCGTTCGGCCTTGGGCTGAGGGACACGGCGGTGCTGCATTTTCCACGCAGCCCAGGCGAGGAACACGCCGCTGCCCAGGCACGTCAGGTCGAAGCCGGCCATGGCCCAATCACCGTTGGCCAGGGACACCCCCAAATGCTGGGACGTGGTCAGCGCGTTGAGCACCGGTACGCCAATAAACAGCAGCGCGCCCACGCTCAGTTGCTCAACCCAGCCGCGACGCCCCTGGCGGACAATCGCATGCAGAACGCTCAAGCCCCAGGCAATAAAGAAGGCTTGTACTTCCCAGTCCGAGCGCCCGGCAAAGCTTGCCGGTAACAGGCGGTTGGCCCAGAAGAATGCAGCGATGGCAATCATCAAGCCGGACATACTGGCGATATTCAGCACTTCCACCAACCGCAGCTCAAAGGGCATCACACCGGTTTTGGCGTGCTTGAGCTGGCGCTTACCCAGCCACATCACCAGCCCGGTACCGATCATTGCGGTGCCCGCCAGGCCGCAGATGAAATACAGCCAGCGCAATACCGGGCCGGCGAAGTGGCCCATGTGCAAACCGTAGAAGCTGCCACTAATTGCCGCCGGCAGCGACTGCTCGCCGCTGACCCGCAGCAGCTCGCCGGTGGTGCCGTTGAATGAGACAGTGCTGCCAAAGTCGTGCACCACTCGATCCGACCCGGCGCGGAATACATTGACCGAGGCGTTCACATCGCTGGGATTATTCACCACCAGCCGTCCGACATGCCCACCGGCCCATTGCTCACGCGCCTGCTCGTACATCGGCCCCAGCGGCAACAGCTGCCCGGGTTGGCCAAGGGCTGGCGCGTTGTCGGTGGCCGGGAACACATCATTGAAGAACGCACGGGTGTCGTTGCCGTAAGAGGCGAGAATGCTCGCCGGCATCACCATGCTCATGAAAATCACCAGGCTGCTGTAGGTGATCATCAAGTGAAATGGCAACACCAGCACGCCCACGGCGTTGTGCCCGTCGAGCCAGGAGCGCTGGCCCTTGCGCGGGCGGAAGGTGAAGAAGTCCTTGAAGATTTTCTTGTGGGTGATGATCCCGGTGATCAGCGCCACGAACATCACCATCGCGGCGATGGTCGACAGCCAGCGGCCCCACGGATAGGGCATTTGCAGCTGGAAGTGGAAGCGATAGAAGAATTCGCCGCCCATGCTTTCCCGGGCCTGGATCTGCTCGCCGCTGACGGGATCGATGAGTTTTTCGATGAAATTGCCGCGTTTGCCCGGGTCGACCTTGTCTTGCCACATCACCGACAGGCCCGGCTCCCGGCTGCTTGGCAAGGTGATAAACCACCGCGCGGCATTGGGCGCCTGTTGTTGCAGATAGGTTTGGGCGGCGGCCAGGCTACGGGCGTTGTCGACGGGATGCGCCTGCACTTCGGGCTGCATCCAATGGGTAATTTCGTCCTTGAAATAGGACAAGGTGCCCGTCAGGAAAATCGCAAACAGCAGCCAGCCAAAGATCAGCCCGGCCCAGGTGTGCAACCAGGCCATGGCCTGACGGAAGCCCTCTTTCATGTGCGTGCCATCCAGTACGTCAACCCGGCGAACGCGGCCAGCATCGCGCTGGGCAGCAACACGCCGAACCAGGCACGCCAGGCAGTGCGGCAGGCAAAACACCAGATCACCGCCAGCAGATAGAACACAAACGAACTCAGCATGCCGCTGATCACTGCATCGGCGCGGCTGGTGGGCAACCAAAACGCCATGCACACGCTGACCAGTGACGCCAGCAAGTAACCGCCGACCACAGCCGCCAGTACCCGCGAAGTCACGGCAAGACGGTAGGAAACGGGAAGTGAGGTTTTGCGTTTCATGCACAAGGCGCCAGGTTCGTCAGGGCGCAATATTAATGATAAAGGTTCTCATAAGCAAAAGAGAACGCATCACTGGTAATTGCCGAACCCGCCTACGCGCCCTACAATGAGAACAATTCTTGTTCTCTAAAGCATGCCCATGCTGCCGGAGTGTGCGCGTTGCAGCCGTCCAACACTGTTGAAGTCCTGTACCACGACCATCACCACTGGCTCACCGGCTGGTTGCGACGCAAGCTCGGCTGCCCGGAAAGTGCCGCCGACCTGGCCCAGGACACCTTCATTCGCGTGCTCACCGCACGGGAAACCCCGACGCTGATCGAACCCCGCGCCTTCCTCACCACCATCGCCAAGCGTGTGCTGTTCAACCATTACCGCCGTCAGGACCTGGAGCGCGCCTACCTCGACGCCCTGGCGCAAATGCCCGAGTACACGGCACCGTCGGAAGAAGAGCGGGCAATCATCCTGCAAACCCTGATGGAGCTGGACCAGTTGCTGGATGGCTTGGCGCCCCTGGTTAAACGCGCGTTCCTGCTGGCCCAGCTCGACGGCCTGACCTACGCGCAAATCGGAGCGGAACTGGGGATCTCCATCGCCACGGTCAAGCGCCACCTGAATAAAGCAGCGATGCGCTGCTACTTCGCCCTATGAATTTCTCAACGCAAGTCGCCGAACAAGCGGTGCACTGGCTGTTGGAAATGCAGCAGGGCCCACTCAACCCGCGCAAACAGGCGGCCTGGCAACAATGGCTGGACGCCCACAGCGAACATCAGCGGGCCTGGGAGCAAATCCAGCGAGTGAACCAGCGGCTGCGCGGGATGCCGTCACCGTTGGCCCACGCCGCCTTGAATGCACCGAAATCCAACAGTCGCCGCCAGGCCCTGAAGTTGTTGCTGATACTCGGCGCCGGGTCGGCAGCGGCCTGGGGTTTGCGCCAGCAACATATCCTGCCGCCGTTGAGTGCCGACTACCGCAGCCCCATCGGCCAGCGGCGCACGTTCCAGCTGGCCGATGGCAGCCAGTTGCAGCTCAACACCGGCAGTGCGGTGGATGTGCATTTTGAGGGTCAGCAACGCTTGATCCGCCTGCTCGAAGGCGAAATCCAGCTGACCGCCAAAACCGGCAACAGCCCGCTGCGGATCGTCACCGCCCAGGGCCTGCTCAGCGCCCAGGCGGCACGGCTGAACGTGCGGCAGTTCAATGATCACACCCTATTGGCAGTGTTCGACGGGCACGTCGACGTCATGCCCAACACCTATAGCGGTTTGCCGCTCTCCGTCGACAAAGCCCATCAGGTCAATTTCACCCGCAAAGGCTGGGACACCGCACGCCCCACCGATGCCGGCAGCGGTGCCTGGGCCGATGGCATGCTGGTGGCGGCCCACATGCGCCTGGAAGATTTCCTCGCCGAACTGAGCCGTTATCGTCGCGGCCAGCTCAACTGCGACCCGCAAGTGGCCAACCTGCTGATTTCCGGCAGCTACCCGCTGGACGACAGCGAGCGAATCCTGGACCTGCTGCAAGTCAGCCTGCCGGTCAAGGTCCGTCGATTTACCCGCTACTGGGTCACCGTCGAAGCCCGTGCCTGAATTATTTTCAAAAACCGTGAGCCGTTTTCCGCACCTCGCGTGACAGAGAAGGAAAGCCACCTTGACCCTTCCTTCTCAGGACCGCACTTCATGCCCCAGCAACCGACTCGCCTGACGCCCCTCGCCCGCACCCTGCGCCACTTGTTGCTGGGGGCCAGCCTCAGTTTCAGCGCCGTGCCCTACGTAATGGCGGCCGATGCCAAGCCCTACCGCATCGCCCCTACGTCACTTGAAGCGGCGTTGAACCAATTTGGCCGTGAAGCCGGCGTGCTGATTTCATTTGGCTCCGATGTGACCGCCGGCGTGCAAAGCCACGGCCTGTCGGGCAACTACACCGCTGAAGAAGGCTTGAATGCGTTGCTCAAAGGCACCGGCCTGCAAGCCCGCGCCGAGGGCAACAATGCCTTCAGCCTGCAACCGGCGAATGCTCCGGCCACCCTCGAATTGGGCACCTCCAACGTGGTCGGCGACTGGCTGGGGGACGCGGCGCAAACCAACGTCTTCGAACACCCGGGGGCGCGGGACGTGATCCGTCGCGAAGAGTTCGAACGCCAGGGCGCCACCCAGGCCCGCGATGTGCTCAACCGCATTCCCGGGGTCAACGCTCCGGAAAATAACGGCACCGGCAGCCACGACATGGCGCTGAACTTCGGTATTCGCGGGCTCAACCCACGCCTGGCCTCGCGTTCCACAGTATTGATGGACGGCATACCGGTGCCGTTTGCACCGTATGGCCAGCCGCAGTTGTCGTTCGCGCCCATCAGCATGGGCAACATGGACGCGGTGGACGTGGTGCGCGGCGGCGGCGCGGTGCGTTATGGCCCGCAGAACGTCGGCGGCATCGTCAACTTCGTCACCCGCGCGATTCCCGACGCGCCAACGGTGAAAGGCGGCTTGCAGACCGAAACCAGCCCGTCTTCCAGCCACGATGGCTTCAAGACCACCGGCAACCTGCTGGCGGGCGGCACCGCGGACAACGGCCTGGGCGGCGCCATCCTGTATTCCGGCACCCGGGGCGGTGACTGGCGCGAAAACAGCGACACCCGCATCGACGACCTGATCCTCAAGGGCAAGTACCAACTGGACGACGCCAACAGCTTCAACGCCATGGCGCAGTACTACGAAGGTAAAGCCGATATGCCCGGCGGCTTGAGTACCGCGGCCTACAAAGCCGACCCGTATCAATCCACCCGCCCCTACGACCAGTTCTGGGGTCGCCGCACGATGTTCAACGCCGGTTACCGCTACCAGGAAGATCGCCGGGAATTCACCGTCAACAGCTTCTTCACCACCACGCTGCGCAGCGGTTACCTGGACCAGGGCAACTTCCTCTCCCTGTCGCCTCGCGAGTACTGGGTGCGCGGCCTGGAAACCCGTTTCGCCCAAGGCTTCGACCTCGGCCCCACCAGCCACGAAGTCGGCGTGGGCTACCGCTACATCAACGAAGCCGGCCACGAAATGCGCTACCGCACGCCAATTACCGCCAATCAGCAACTGCCCACCACCGACAGCCGCAACGACCGCGACACCCGGGGCAGCACCGAAGCCAATGCGTTCTTCGTCGATGACCGGATTGATATCGGCAAATGGACCATCACTCCGGGCATCCGCTACGAGATGATCGAGTCTCAGCAGACCAACAACCTCAGCAACGTCAAATACAAGGGTGACTACAACACCGCCCTGCCGGCGTTGAACGTGCTCTACCACCTGACCGATGACTGGAACCTCTACGCCAACACCGAAGGTTCATTCGGCAGCGTGCAATACAGCCAGATGCCCAACCGCGTGACCAGCGGCGAAGTGAAGCCGGAAAAAGCCCGCACCTGGGAGCTCGGCACCCGTTACGACAACGGCACCCTGCGGGCTGAAATCGGCGCGTTCCTGATCAACTTCGACAATCAGTACGACAGTAACCAGACCAACGACACGGTGATCGCCCGTGGCGAAACCCGTCACCAGGGCATCGAGTCCAGCATCAACTATGCCCTCGACGGCTTGAGCCCGGCCCTGGCGGGTTTTGATGTGTACGCCACTTACGCCTATGTCGACGCCACCATCCGCGAAGACGGCCCGAACAAAGGCAACCGCGTGCCCTTCTCCTCCAAGCACAAAGGCACCCTGGGCGTGGGTTACACCGAAGGTCGCTGGAAGTTGAATGTGGACAGCAGCTACCAGAGCAGCCAGTTCGCCGACAACGCCAACACGGAAGCGGAAAGCGCTGACGGCAGCACCGGACGCATTCCTGGCTACATGCTGTTCAGCAGCCGCGCGGCGTATGACTTTGGCCCGCAGCTGTCGGATTTGAACGTGGCGGTCGGTGTGAAAAACATCTTCAACAAGCAGTACTACACCCGCTCGTTTGACGATAACAACAAGGGCAAATACGTCGGCGAGCCGCGCACGCTGTATGTGCAGACGTCCATCGCGTTCTGATCAACTACCCGCCAGGCACGACGGTGTGCCGGCCACCAACGCGTCGATGGCGCACCGGGTCTTGGCCGGCATGTGCGTCGCCGTGGGCCAGATGACATGGATCGGCATCGGTTGCTCGCGGTGGTCCGGCAATACCGCCTGCAGTTGCCCACGCAGTACGTAGTGGGCGATCAGCCAGCTGGGCAACCAGGCCAGGCCGACCCCGGCGATGGCGGCATCGGCCACGGCCTGCAGGTCATCGAGGATCAACGGCGAGGCGACCCGCTCGCGGTGCGGGGCATTGCTGCGGTAGGCAATGCCCCGATGCCCGGCGAGGTCCGCGATGGATTCGATTCGACTGGTGCGCTGCAGGTAGGCGGGTGACGCCGCCAGGGCAATCGCCTGCTCCCCCAGGCGCCTTGCGCTCAAGCGGTCGGTGTCGGGCAATGCGCCGATGCGCACTGCCAGGTCGAAGCCTTCCTGAGCCAAGTCGATCAATCGATCGGAGAAGGAAATCTCGATCTCCAGTTGCGGAAAATGGTCCATCAGCCCCCACAACGCCGGCGCCGCATAGTGATGACCGAACGCCAAAGGCAAGCTGGCCCTTAACCGTCCGCGTGGCTGCTGACGGCCACTTTCCAGCACGGATTCGGCGGCTTCCAGTTCCGCCAGCGCACGCAGGCAATGCTCGTAATAGGCCTGCCCGTCCTCGGTTAGACGCTGGCGCCGGGTAGAGCGTTGCAACAAGGACGTGCCCAACCGCGCCTCGAGGCGCGCCAGGCCTTTGCCAACCGCCGAGCGCGTGAGGTTCAGCCGTTCGGCGGCCTCCGTCAGATTGCCGCTCTCGACGATCTGCAAAAACAGTTCAACACCATCAAAACGCGGAGTGGCCATGGTCGTTTGTCGCCCTAAATTCCCTTATTGCAGGAACAAGTATCGCTAATAAAGAATCAGATTCCCGTGAAAATGACATCTTCCCCCATCGAAAGGAAGAGGCCATGTCATCCGACGCCGTTGTATCCGCCATCAACCCGCCGCGTACCGCCAGAGACGGCCTGGCGCTCACCGCCGTGTGCCTGGTGGCGCTGATGTTCGGGCTGGAGATTTCCAGCGTGCCGGTCATCCTGCCCACCCTCGAACAGCAACTGGGCACCGGCTTCCAGGACGCCCAATGGATCATGAATGCCTACACCCTGGCCTGCACCAGCGTGCTGATGGCGGCGGGCACATTGGCCGATCGCTTTGGCCGGCGGCGCATGCTGGTGCTGTGCCTGTGGGTATTCGGGCTGGCTTCGCTGGCTTGTGGGCTGGCGAACGATGCGTCCACGCTGATCGCGGCGCGTTTTGTCCAGGGCGTGGGTGGCGGGGCGATGATGATCTGCCAGTTCGCGATCCTTTCGCACCAGTTCCGCGAGCCGGCGGCCCGGGCGCGAGCCTTTGCCATCTGGGGTGTGATTGCCGGTGTGGGCCTGGGCTTCGGGCCGATGGTGGGGGCGTTGATCCTGGCAGTCGCGGATTGGCGCTGGGTGTTCCTGGTGCATGTGCCGCTGACCTTGTTTACCCTGGTGTTGCTGCGCATCAGCGTGCAGGAGTCCCGCGACCCGGCGGCCCATCGCCTCGATATCGCCGGTATGGCCACCCTGACCCTGGCGGTGTTCGCCCTGGTTTACTTCATCACCCAGGGCACCGAGAGCGGCTTTGCCACCCCGGCGATGCTCGGTTGGGCCGGGTTGTCGGTGGCCAGCCTGCTGTTGTTCGTGGTTGTCGAGCGGCGCAGCCCACATCCGATGTTCGATTTCTCGGTGTTTCGCATCCCGCGCTTCAACGGCGCGCTGATGGGCTCGATCGGCATGAACTTCAGCTTCTGGCCCTTCATGATCTACCTGCCGCTGTATTTCCAGGCCGGCCTGGGCTACGACACGATGCTCACCGGGCTCGCCCTGCTCGCCTACACCCTGCCCACACTGGTGGTACCGCCACTCGCTGAACGCCTGGCCCTGCGCTACGGCGCCGAACGCATCATTCCGTTGGGCCTGGGCCTGATGGGCGTGGGGTTTGTCGCCATGGCCGCGATCAACCGTAGCGGCCAGCCCAATGTGGTATCGATCCTGATCGCCTGTGGGATTGCCGGCAGCGGCTTGGCGTTTACCAACTCGCCCACCACCAACACCACCACCGGCTCAGTTTCATCCGACCGCGCGGGGATGGCCTCGGGCATCGACTTCAGTGCACGGCTGATCACACTCGCACTCAACATCGCGCTGATGGGGTTGGTGTTGATACTCGGGATCGCTCACTACCTGGCGGGCGTATTGCCCGACACGGCGCAGTTGGCCACCCTCAGCCAGGACATCGCCGCCGGCAAGCTGGAGGTGTTGCCGCAGGGCTCGTTGATTGCCCAGGCCGCGCTACGCAACGGTGCCGGTTGGGCCATGTTGTACGCAGGCTTGGGCGCGTGCGCACTGTCGGCCTTGAGCGCCTGTTTTTTCCGGCGCAGCCCGCACTGACGCTTTAAACGAAAAACGGGCCTGCATCTGCAGGCCCGTTTTCAGTGGGGTTGAAAAAGTATCAGCTATCAGCCGTTAAGCGCAGCCTGTTCGTTTTCCAGGAATTCCTCTTCAAGCTCAGCCTCGTCGGCCTTGGTATTGGGCAGGCTTTGACCCGCGGCGCGTGGTTTGCCGCGCAGTTTGCCGTACAGATGCTCCAGGGCATGCTCCAGCTTGGTAGCGGCGCCATCGATCGCCTGTTCCAGCGTATCGGCTTTATGGAGGACCGAAATCGGTTGATGGCCTTTTGGCCGTGCTTCCAGTCGGCAACTCAGATCGTGTGGACCGGGCTTGTCACCGTTCTCGTCCCGCAGGTAAACCTCGACGCGGGTCAGATCTTCTTCATAACGTTCGAGCGTGCTCTCAATGGTGGTACGTACCCACTCCTCCAGTCGGATGCTGCTTTCAATATGGTTATCGCTATTGACTTGGATTTGCATAGTTTTCCCTTATTTCAGCTAGCTCGCGGAAGGCCATTCCTGCTTCACCGGATGGGTGAAAACCATGACCTCCTGATTACACAATTGAGCAGACCGAGGAACATTTCAACCCCTTTGCAAAGATAAATCCCACATTACAAATTAACTCTGACTACAACCAAAAACGCTGTTAGGGTGGGGAGTTGGTTACATCTTCTTACCGCCAACTTCCTTACAATTGCCCCTCTCCCAACGGGTGCAATCCGCGAAAAATCTCCGCTTCCTCCACCAGCCAGTCATGCACCGCCCGCACGCCCGGATGGCTCAGCGCGCCTGGTGCGTACAGCAGCACGTAACGTTTGTGATTGGGTACGGCGAGGCCGAACGGCACGATCAAGGTTCCGCGCTCCAGTTCGTCATTGAGCAAGGTTCGCCGGGCAATCGCCACGCCCATGCCGGCAATCGCCGCCTCGATGGTCAGATGGTTGCGGTTGAAGGTATGCCCACGCCGTACGTCGGCGGCGTCGTAGCCGATGGCATTCAGGTAGAACTCCCACTCCGCGTACTCATAACTCCCACGCCAGGCGGTAATGTCGTGCAGCAGCGGGAAATGCACCAGGTCGGCGGGGCCATGCAGCGGCGGTCGCCCACGCAACAGGCTCGGAGCGCACACCGGGAAGATCTGCTCGTCCAGCAAGGCTGTGGATAACAATCCAGGGTAGCTGCCATCGTTCAGGTCGATGGCCAGGTCAAAGTCGCCCTCATGCAAGGCAACGCTGCTGTCTTCGGCGACCATGCGCAGTTGGATGTCCGGGAACCGCTGCTGCAAACGCGGCAAGCGCGGGGTCAGCCATTTGCCGAGAAACGACGGGATCGAGCGCAAGCGCAAGGTGCCGCTGATCATCCCGGCATCCAGGCGCTGCAACTCGGCATCGATGCTGCCATAGGCCTCGCCCACGGTGATCGCCAACCGCTGGCCCTCTGCGCTCAGCTCAACCCCGCGTGCGCGCCGATGGAACAGGCGAAAGCCCAGCCGCTCCTCCAACTGGCGAATTTGCTGGCTGACCGCGCCCGGGGTGATGTGCAGTTCCTCGGCGCAGCGGGTGAACGACAAATGCCGAGCCGCGCAGGAAAAAACGTGCAACCAGACGTAAGTCTGGCCATGAAGCGGGCGAGCCATAGGGTTTAGTCCTGCTAAAGGGTGTCTTAGGATAATTCGTTGGTCAGTGCCGATCCAGAGGCCCAGTATCGCGCCAATTCCGCTTGTCCTACAAAAGATGGCAGCGATTCCTACTCCATTGCTTGTAAGGGTTTAGCATGGCTATCAGTGTTTTCGATCTATTCAAAGTGGGCATTGGTCCTTCCAGCTCCCATACCGTCGGCCCGATGCGGGCGGCGGCGACCTTCGTCCAGGGGCTAAACGACCAGCAATTGCTCGACGAAACCCGTCGGGTAGAAGTCCGTTTGTACGGCTCTCTGTCCGCTACCGGTGTCGGCCACGCCACCGACCGCGCCTGCGTGATGGGCCTGATGGGCGAATGGCCAGACAGCATCGACCCCACCAGCATCGGTCCACGCATTCAGCAACTGCGTGAGTCCGGCCAATTGCTGCTCGGCGGCCGCAAGCCGATTGCCTTCAACTGGCAACACGACCTCCTGCTGCTGGACGAAAGCCTGCCCTACCACCCCAACGCCATGTCCCTGCATGCCTACGGCGAAAACGGCCTGTTGAGCGAGCAGACGTACTACTCGGTGGGCGGCGGTTTCATCATCGAAGCGGCGGAAGCTGAATCCGGTATCGCGCCGACCAGCGAAGTGCAATTGCCTTACGACTTCTCCAGCGCCGTCGAACTGCTGGCCTTGTGCAACAAGCACTGCCTGCGGGTTTCCGAACTGATGATGGCCAACGAACGGGCCTGGCGCAGTGACGCCGAGATCCGCAGCGGCCTGCTGCATATCTGGTCGGTGATGCGCGAATGCGTTGAGCAAGGCCTGCGCCACGAAGGCATCTTGCCCGGCGGTCTGGATGTGCCACGGCGCGCGGCGAAATTGCACCGCAGCCTGTTGGAAATCGGCAAGCCCAACGTCATCACGTCGACTTTGTCGGCGATGGAATGGGTCAACCTGTTCGCCCTCGCCGTCAACGAAGAAAACGCTGCTGGCGGGCGCATGGTGACGGCACCGACCAATGGCGCGGCGGGGATTATCCCGGCGGTGCTGCACTACTACATGAAGTTCAACCCGGACGCGTCCGACGATGACGTGGTGAATTTCTTCCTCGCCGCGGCCGCCGTCGGCATCCTCTGCAAGAAAAACGCCTCGATCTCCGGCGCCGAAGTCGGTTGCCAGGGCGAAGTCGGCTCGGCCTGCGCCATGGCCGCCGCTGGCCTGGCCGACATACTCGGCGCGTCTCCGGAACAACTGGAAAACGCCGCCGAAATAGGCCTGGAGCATAACCTGGGCCTGACCTGCGACCCGGTTGGCGGACTGGTCCAGGTGCCGTGCATCGAGCGCAACGCCATCGCGGCGGTCAAGGCGATCAACGCCACTCAGATGGCCCTGCGCGGCGATGGCAAGCACTTCATCTCTCTGGACCGGGTGATCCGCACCATGCGCGACACCGGCGCCGACATGCACGACAAATACAAAGAAACTTCACGGGGCGGCCTGGCGGTCAGCTGGGTGGAGTGCTGATCGGAGCACTCCTGCCGCCCCAACGTGAGCCCGCGCAAAAATAATAACGAGGCAATAACGATGACCGATGTACGTACACCTGCTGCCGAAAATCCCGCTGTAGACCTGACGCAGACCACCGTTACACAAGGCTGGAACAAACACGACACCACCTGGATGCTCGGCCTCTACGGCACCGCCATCGGTGCCGGCACCCTGTTCCTGCCGATCAACGCCGGCGTGGGCGGCTTCTGGCCGTTGATCGTGCTGGCGCTGCTGGCCTTCCCGATGACCTTCTTCGCTCACCGTGGGCTGACGCGCTTTGTGTTGTCGGGCAAATCCGGCGACATCACCGACGTGGTGGAAGAACACTTCGGCATCGGCGCCGGCAAGCTGATCACCTTGCTGTACTTCTTCGCGATCTTCCCGATTTTGCTGGTGTACAGCGTGGCGCTGACCAACACCCTGACCAGCTTTATGGAACACCAACTGCACATGGCGCCGCCGCCCCGGGCGATCCTGTCGCTGGTGCTGATCCTCGGCCTGATGGCCATCGTGCGATGCGGCCAAGGCGTTATCGTCAAAGCCATGAGCGTGCTGGTGTACCCGTTCGTCGCCGCCCTGTTGCTGTTGGCGGTGAGCCTGATCCCCAACTGGAACGGCGCCTTCTTCGCCTCCGCCAGCGAAGGCATGCCGCTGCCCACGTTCTTCAAGACCTTGTGGCTGGCCATCCCGGTGATGGTGTTTTCCTTCAACCACTCGCCGATCATTTCCGCCTTTGCCGTCGACCAGAAACGCGTGTACGGCCCGCAAGCCGAGCGCAAAAGCAGCGGCATCCTGGCCATGGCCCACAGCATGATGGTGCTGACGGTGATGTTCTTCTGCTTCAGCTGCGTGCTGGCCCTGTCGCCGGCTGACCTGGCCGCCGCCAAGGCGCAGAACATCTCGATCCTGTCGTACCTGGCGAACCACTTCCAGACCCCGGTCATCGCCTACGCCGCACCGCTGATCGCACTGGTGGCGATCACCAAATCCTTCCTGGGCCACTACATCGGCGCCAGCGAAGGCTTCCAGGGCCTGATCGTCAAATCCCTGCGCGGGCGCAACCGCAGCATGTCGGCCAAGTGGCTGGAGCGCTGCACCGCGCTGTTCATGGTGCTCACCTGCTGGGCCGTGGCCACCTTCAACCCGAGCATCCTCGGCATGATCGAAACCATGGGCGGGCCGATCATCGCTTGCCTGTTGTTCCTGATGCCGATGTACGCCATCCGCCGGGTGCCATCCTTGCGCCAGTACTCGGGCCAGGCGTCCAACGTGTTTGTGGTGTTGATCGGCTTGATTGCGCTGTCTGCGATCGTTTTTTCGGTCATGCCCTGAAACGGATCACCGCGCGCAAAAACACCGCCAATCCAATGTGGGAGCGGGCTTGCTCGCGAAAGCGGTCCTTCAGCCGAGTATTCATTGGCTGACACACCGCATTCGCGAGCAAGCCCGCTCCCACAAGGGTCATTCGATGGCAGGCAGATTGCTGTACGGCACGCCCTTTGCTGTACAGCTACTGAGGAAAACGGACCTTGTGAAAACCTCAGCGAGCGAATGGCCGGTGGTCAGGAAACGCGAACTAATCCCGACACCGGTCGTCAATGACTGCATGTTCTTATCAGGCGGTAACGCACCATGGACAACCCTTTTCAGATCATCACCGACACCTTCGCCCCGAAATACCGGGTCAATTTAAGCATCCAGCGGCTGGACGGCAGCATCATGCTGACCCTGTCCGATGAAGACGGCGTCGTGGCCAAACGCATGATCAGCGCCGAACAACGCAACGACCCGCAGCGCCTGAAACGGCTGGTGCAGAGCGTGCAATTCGGGATTGCGATTGAGCAGGGGCACAGCGCCATTGAGATATTAGCGGTGATGACCGACGGGGATAGCCACAAAGTGTTGCAGCGGCCGCCGGTCAACCGGCCGCCACTGAGTGCCGTGCTTTAAAGCTCGCCTTTCTCTGTTTCAAGGCTCGCTTGCCCTTTGCGGCGCGGGCCTTCGACCTTCACCGACGGAAATGCCGACGAGGCATACCGCACCACCAGAATCGCGAACGCCAACAGCAGGATCCCACCGCACAGGTAGATGATGCCGAGGTCGGGCGGGTTGTGGTGGGAGACGTTGGAAATCAGCAGGCGCGTCAGCGCAGTGATCGCCACGTAGATCAGGAAGCGCACGGGCATGTGGTTGGTCTTGAAATAAATCCCGACCATCGCCCCCAATTCCAGATAGATGAACAGCAGCAAGATGTCATCGATCTTGATATGCCCCGTTTCCAGCATCCCCAGAAACTCCATCACCGCTGCATAGGCAGTCACCGCACCAATGGCAAACAACGCCAGGTAGTGGAAGGTCTCGACGAACAGATTTCCCAAGGACTCGGCCAGTTGGTGCACGGTCTTGCGCAGGTTTTCAGCCCAGTTGATTTTCACGATGATGCTTCCTTAGGTCGGCTCGACCGGATAATGCGGGTTGGACGTGACGGTTTCTCTGCATGCAGAAAAAAGGCCAGGGAACAGGAAGTGAGATGGTGGCGGGGTGATATGAGGCACGTGTGAAGGGCGAGGAGAACAAAAAACACTCCTCATCCCAACCATCAACTGCTCAAGGGTATTGCTGTCGCGCGTGTAAAACCGCCAGTACCCGAACAGAGTCGGTGACTTGGTAAACCACCAGGTAATTGGGATGCACGACCATTTCTCGTGTGCCGCCAACACGGCCTGTTCGGTAAAGATGAGGTCTGCGGGAGAGGGCCAATACTGAGGCTTCTATTGCTCGGTTCAGCTCAAGAGCGGCATTGGGATTACGATCGCTGATGTAATCAAGAATTTTCCAGAGTTGCGCCCGCGCAGCGGGTGCCCATTCAATCAGCATCGCCTTTCTTGCGTTTAGATTCGATCAGCGCCTGCATTTCGGCCATCACCTGATCGTGAGGGATGCCGGGACTAGGGTCATCCAAAGCGGCTTGCACCTTGGCACGAAACCAGCGGTCGTAGCTGGCAGCTTGCTCCTCGGTTTCGGTCAGGGGAGCTCGAGGAAAAAAGGAAGTACTCATAGGGGCCTCCGTTGTCGATGAGAAAGGAGTCTAGTCGTTAGACTTTTCACTGTCGTGGGTCAAGCGATGAAGTGAGTAACAGAAAAAGTCGCCGTTTGGACTCAACAACTGAAAAGAACAGGCCTCGTACGAGCGTACTTAGCCTGCCTCCTCCGCTTATTTGGAATACCGGATCAGGTTGGCGCGACCTGATCGAGCGCTTGATCGACCATTAAACCACTCATTTCCAGCAGTTGATGGATCGCCAGAAGCAAACTTCGCTGTGGGCCCTCAAGCTCAAAAGCCAGGCTACAGGCCATTTCACGGGCACTGTTCAAGGTTTCGCTGGCGTTGGCGAGTAACGTTTCCGTGTCGGCATTGGGCGTAACGCTGAAAAGAATCGAGGAGGGTTCGGGAGGTGGTTCAGGTGTTTCAGGGCGCAGATAGTGATCAATGGCGCGGTTGGCTGCGGCTTGAAGACGGGTGTCAGTGTGTGAATCGTAAGGGGGACTTGGGGTAATCTTTTTCATGGTGAATATCTTCTTAATGGAAGGGAAACCACCACCGTCTGCCGCCAAGCAGATTGGGTGACGGATTACACAAGGTTGGCGGACCGGTAAGAAGAAACCCAGCACCCCGAAGGGTCCTTGCGCAACCCGCCATAACATAGGAGTGCGAACGTTGAACGTCTGCATCTTATCGGGGAGCCGTTGAGCCATCTTAATACCGAGCCGCCAAGCCCGTTCGCTGCATTTGCAGCGCCCGAGGAAGGTAAGCGAACGGACGAAACCGGCGCAACCCCGGCAAGTTGTCAGAAATTTCTCTTGCTGCAAACCCCCGGATTCCAACTACATTAAAAAGCCACTACCCAAAGCCCATGGATTGGCTTATGCTTTTAGCTGTATATAAATACAGTAGTCGCGAGAACGCTTGGCGACACCCGAACCAAGGGCAACTCCCTTCAATACTGCACCGATGACGAGGCCGAAAAATGGCTGTTGAAACCCTGTATCGCAGTACCCGTGACCTGGAGACTACATTCGTGGATCGCAAACTTGCCGACGCACACGACCAGATGCTTGAACTGGCAGAGTCCCTGATGGAAGTGCTGTTGAAAAACGTCGAAGGCTTGAGCGAGAAGCAGGCTGAAGATGCCGGTATTTTCATGGCCAAGAACCGCGCGGCGTTTGCGGCGGCGTTCAAGAACAATGCGAGTGCATTGGCGGAGATTGGGCAGCCAGCGGCTGAGTGATGCATTGCCAGTAGTGGCGAAAGGGCTTGCTGTGGCCGAGGGCGCTTGCTTGTGGCGAGGGAGCTTGCTCCCTCGCCACAAGGGTTATGTGCAGGCTGGTAAAGCGTGTTTTATGCCTGCCACAAGGTCTTGCCGAAGAACGTCAGCGTCCGATCCCACGCTAATTGCGACCAGGCGGCATCATATTGCGTATCCGCAATTCGGCCATCACCAATCGCAGTCTCGTTGGCAAATGCATGGCGCGCCAGGTAGCGATGGAAAGTCGCATCCACACCCGCCGCGTGCAGTTTTGACTCCAGCTCCGCCACGGTGTCGATGTTGAAGAAGGCATCCTGTGTGCCCCAATGCCCGATCAGCGGCGCCTTGATCTTCGAAGCATCCAGGTATTCCAGCGGCGGGAAGCCGTACCACACCACGCCCGCCGCCAATTCCGGAATCGCGTTCAACGCCAGCAACGTCAACGCCCCGCCCATGCAGTAACCGGTCACGCCGACTTTTTTCGAATCCGCCTGCAAGTACTGCACGGCGCCCTTGATGTCCTGGGAAACCGCGTCACCAAAGTCCAGCCCATCCATCAGGTGATGAGCCTCTTCCTCTTCCACCGTCGACGCGCCGCGATAAAGGTCCGGCACCAACACGCGGTAACCGCATTCGGCCAGTCGATTGGCCACACCCTTGATCTGATCGTTGACGCCCCACCATTCCTGGATCACTACGATTGCCGGCGCGCCTTCGAGTACCGCCGGGCTGGCCAGGTAGCCGTTGACGTCCGCGCCATCCGGGCGTTTGAAGGTAATCATGCGCCCGCTGGAGCGCCCTGCTGTTTGTTTGGACATGCCAACCTCGTTCTGATGGGTTTGAAAAAGTAAGCCTGCAACAGAGATATCTGTATTTACCCGTGAACGCCACTGCGGGTGTATCAGAGTGTGTATGGATGCCCCTGAGATACACACGTACCGGCAATGGCGGCAGCGCGACACACAACAGATACACACCGGCGCTTAAGTGATGAAGCCTGTTCAACATTCAATCACTCAGGGCCCGGAAAATAAAATGAATAACCTCCCTTCTGTTGACCGTCTCACCGTCACCTCCTACACCAATGGGCTGCTCGGCCCCAGCCAGAAAATGCTCGGCCCGCTGGCCGACGGTGGCACCTTGATCACCGGCACCCCGCCCGGCTGCTGGGGCCCGATGATTACGCCGGCCTTTGAGGGTGGCCATGAGGTGACCCAGCCGGTGTTTATCGCCGGGGCCGAGATCGGCGACGCGGTGGCGCTGAAGATCAAGCGCATGCGGGTCACGTCTCTGGCCACGTCCTCGGGGGTCATGAGTTTCGTGGAGGGGCGTTACCACGGCGACCCGTTCGTCGCGAAGTTCTGCTCCAACTGCGGGCAAGAGCATCCCGCCAGCCACGTCGAGGGCATTGGAGAAGAAGCCATCCGCTGCGATGCCTGCGGGGCTGAAGTCAGTGCGTTTCGCTTCAGTAATGGCTACGTGATCGTCCTGGATGCCGAGCATCAGGTGAGTCTGACGGTCAACCAGGCCGTGGCGGATCGCCTGGCCGGCAAAGCCTCGGACATGTCGGCGCTGCCCGAACTGTCTGCCCAGCATTCGATCCTGTCCCTGGCCCGCGCCGACATCCCCGGCCTGGCCGCGCATATGCGCCCGTTCCTGGGCAACATCGGCACTACGCCTTCGCGAGATCTGCCGGATTCCCACAACTGCGGCGACTTCGGTCAGTACCTGGTGGAGGCGCCCCATCGCTACGGCATGACCCATGATGAACTGCACACCGCGAAAACCGATGGCCACATGGACACCAATTCCGTGCGCGAAGGCTGCATCCTGATCTGCCCGGTGAAGGTCCCCGGCGCCGGGGTGTACATGGGCGATATGCACGCCCAGCAAGGCAATGGCGAAATTGCCGGGCATGCCACCGATGTGTCGGGGGAAACTGAACTGACGGTGCAGGTGATCAAGGGCCTGAGCCTGGACGGGCCGATCCTGCTGCAAAACCTCGATGACCTCCCACCCATGGCACGCCCGATGACCGCGGAGCAACGCCTGCGGGTGAAGGCGTTGGGTGAGCGCTGGGGACAGGTGGAGATCGAGGAGAACGCGCCCATCACCTTTATCGGAAGTGGGACCAATCTGAACGTCGCGACGGACAACGGACTGGAACGCGCAGCCGCCGTGACCGGGCTGCCGATCGACGAAGTGCGCAACCGCGCGACCATCAACGGTTCCATCGAAATCAGCCGCCTGCCGGGAACCGTGCGGGTCACGATCCTGTGCCCGATGCACATCCTTGATCGTATGGGCGTGGGCCAACTGGCCCGGGAGAAATATCAGCTTTGACCCGCCTCAGCGGTACAGCAAGCGCTCCGCCAGCTCATCCGCCACCCGCGCGGGTGAGCGTTTTTCAGCCTGGGCATGGGCGAAGATTTCGGTCAGGCGCGTGCCGATGTTCGACAGGTGCGCGGTGATGGTTTCCAGCTCTGCGCCGCCGTGCTTGAGGGCCACGTAGATCAGGCCGCCGGAATTGATCACGTAGTCCGGCGCGTAAAGAATCCCACGGCCTTCCAGTTGATCGGCCACTTGCAGGTTGGTCAGCTGCGCACTCGCGGACCCAGCCACCGCCGCGCACCGCAACTGGGCGACCGTATAGCGGTTGAACACCGCGCCCACACCGCAGGGCGCGAGGATGTCGCACGGGGTGCTGAGCAAGGCTTCATTGGCAATCGGGTGCGCGCCCAGCTGTTCCATGGCCAGTTGCACCTTGCCGTGGTCGATGTCGCTCACCAGCAATTCAGCCCCGGCCGCGTGCAGTTGCTCGGCCAGGGCATAACCGACGTTGCCCAGGCCCTGGATCGCCACGCGTAGACCTTCCAGGTTATCGCTGCCCAGGCGGGCCATGGCGGTGGTGCGAATGCCGGCGAACACCCCCATCGCCGCATGGGGCGACGGATCGCCGGCCGCCGTGGTGCTGGTGACATAGCGAGTCTGCTGGGCGATGCAATCCATGTCGGCCACCGAGGTGCCGCTGTCGATGGCGGTGATGTAGCGACCATCGAGTTGCTCGATGCAGCGGCCGAAGGCTTCAAACAGCGCGGCGCGGCTTTCCACATGGGCGGGGCGGATGATCACCGCGTTGCCGCCACCCACCGGCAAACCGGCCAGCGCGGCCTTGTAGCTCATACCCTGGGCCAGGCGCGCGGCATCCGCCACGGCACTTTCATCGTCGGGGTAAGAGAGGTAGCGGCAGCCTCCAAGGGCAGGGCCCAGACGGCTGTTGTGGATGGCAATGACCGCCTTTAACCCGGTGGCAGGGTCGACACTCAGGTGCAGCGATTCAAGGCGTGTGCTGTGCATGAGCGCAAACATCGTCGGGCTCCCGAATCACTTCTTGTAGGCGCCAAGTATAGGACTGCCTGCGAAAGCCTGCTGAAGCGCGCAGGAATAAGGCCGCCGGTTTTAAAGGGTTTGCGACATAAACAGGTAGGAGGCTTCTAAAGGCACTGGACGAAAGTTCACAGCAAGGCTAAAACGAGGCATCCGCCGGAGAACCCAATGAAGCCCCGCGACGCTTTTTTTGCCTGCCTGGAACGATCACCGCCCGCGCTGTTTGAAGCCGCGCTGTGGATGGCGGCCGAGCACGACCCCGCGGTGGACCCCGTGGCCATCCTGCAGGACTTCAAGGTGTTGCAGCAGTTGGTCAGCCTCAGCCTGCCGATGCTGCCGGCGGATGAACTCGGGCAACCCTTGCTGCGGCGCATGAATGACCTGGGGTTCGCCCAGGATGACCACACCCCGCTGCGCCCCGCCGCCGCGCTGCTGGACAAGGTATTGAAGCGCAAACGCGGGCAGCCGCTGGCATTGGGGCTGATTGCCCTGGAGCTGGCGCGGCGCCTGGACATCCCCTTGGTCGGCGTCAACTTTCCGGGGCATTTCCTGTTGCGGGTGCCGGGGGCCGATCACCTGCTCGACCCCTGTGGCGGCCGACGTCTGTACCCCAACGATTGTCGCGACCTGCTGACTCGCCAGTACGGCCCCAATCTCAAGTTGCAGGCCGACCACCTGCACACGGCCGAGCCGCGTTCGATCCTGCAGCGTCTGTCACGCAATCTGCGCCAGTTGCACCTGTCCAATGACGACCACCTGGCCGCTCTGGTGGACGCCGAACGCGTGCTGGAGCTGCGCAACGCCAGCGCCGCCGACTACCTGGCCCGGGCCAGTTTGTATCAGCGTCTGGATTGCCCGAACGCCGAGCGTTTTGACCTGGAACACGCGTTGATGCTCAGCGAAGACCCGATCCAGCGCCTGCGCCTGACCGAGCGCCTGGGGCATTTGCCGCCCAACTCTGTGGTGCATTGACCCGCTTGGCGTAAGCTGTACCGCCCCATGGATGAGGTTGTCATGCCCCTGCGCTCCCCCGCCGAACGTTACCTCGAAGATTTTCACCAACGCCAGCCCGGCACCACCAGCGCGGCATTCGCCGAACTGAAGGCGGTGAAATACAGCTCATCCTATGCCGCATTGACTGCACATGTGCCCACCGCACAAAGCCCGTTGAACGTGCTGGACCTGGCCTGCGGCGACGGTTATCTGCTCAAGCTGCTGGCTGACCGCCAGCAACCCGGCTTGCAACTGACCGGTGTCGACATGAGCCAGGCGGAGCTGGACGCCGCCCGCTTGCGTCTCCCATCTGATGTAACGCTGCTCAAGGAGCGCGCCCAGGCATTGAGTATGGCCACGGGCAGCGTCGACGTGCTGCTGTCGCACATGGCAATCATGCTGATGGATGATCTTGAACAGGTACTGCAAGAAGTACAGCGGATATTGCGCAGCGGCGGCACGTTGGCGGTGCTGATCGGCAGGACGTTTCTACTCGGCCCTGTTGGCGACGCATTCCTGGACGCGTTTCGCCCAATCTCCAAGGAGGACAGGCTGCCCCACTTGCCCATGGGCGACCCGCGCACCCGCAATGAAGCCGGCTGGGGAACCTTGCTGGCAGAGCATTTCACTGATATCCACTTCGAAGACATCGACGTCCACTGGCAGCCTCAGCCAGCCGCACTGTGGACGTCATTGAAAGAAACCTACGATATCGACCGGCTGACAATCCCTGCCAAGGCCCGCCTGAAAGAACGCTTCCTGGCCGCCATCACCCACCTTCGGCAGAGTGATGGCAGCGTGTCCACCGGCTGGGGATTACGCGTGATCAGCGCCCGGCGCCAATAACGCATCAGGGCCTTGTGGTGCTGCGCCCTTGGGCGAACGCACTTGGATAATCAACAACGCCGCAATCACCGCGGGAATCGCGCAGAAGAAGAAAATCTGCTGCACCGGAATGTGCATCGCCAGCAACAGGCTGCCGAACAACGGCCCCAGGATCGAACCGAACCGCCCGACGCCCAACGCCCAGCCAGTACCGGTCGCCCGTACGTGAGCCGGGTAGAAGTTACTGGCGAACGCGTTCAGGGTCAGTTGACCGCCGATGATGCAGAAGCCCGCCGCAAACACGCAGGCCACCAGATAACGCGGGTTGTCGTGGTTCAGCCCCAGCAGAATGGTGCACACCGCAGCCGCTGCCAGCACGCCGGACAGCAGGCGGACTTTGCTTTTCAACCGATCGGCAAACCAGGCCATGCCGATGGCGCCTAGTGTCCCGGCGAACAGGAACATCGAGGTCACCAGATTGGCTTCGTTCAGGCCCAAACCGCTTTCCAGCAACAGCGAAGGCAACCAGCTGATCATGAAATACAGCAGGATCAGGCTGACAAAAAACGTCGCCCACAGCAGTAATGTCGGGCGCGCGTAGCCATGGCGGAACAGCTCCACCACTGTCAGTTTGCTGCCTTGCTCCTGGCGGTTTTCTGCCTCGCTCGCCGCCGGCGGTTGCCAGCCTGGCAGCATCCGCGCGGTGACTTTTTGCAGGCGCGCGTAAGGCGGTGCGTCACGCAGCAAGCGCGGCAGCGATTCAGGGAGCATCCAGGCGAGAAACGGAAACAACAGCAACGGCGTCACACCACCGGCGAGGAACACCGCCTGCCAGCCGAAACTGTCGATAAACCCGGCCGCGACAAAACCACCGGCCGCACCACCGAAAGAGAAGCCACAGGCCGCCAGCGTCACCATCAATGTTCGCAGGCGGGGTGGTGAGTATTCCGACATGAGGGCCATGGCACTGGGCATCGCGCCGCCCATACCAATGCCGCAGATAAAACGGGCGGCCATCAAGGTATTGAGGGAGTTGGCGAACACCATCAGCACCGTGAGGCTGGCGTAGATCAACACACAGCACAGCAGGATGCGCCGCACCCCGAAGCGATCCGCCAGCGGCGTGACGGCCAGGGAACCCAGGGTCAGCCCCAACAGGTTGGCGCTGAACACCGGGCCGAACGCGGCTTTTTCCAGGCCCCAGTCCTTGGCCAGCGCCGGGACCACGTAGCCCAGGACCTGGGCGTCGTAGCCGTCGGTGACCAGCAACAGCGCCAGCAACAGGAGAATCAACCACTGATAGCGCGACACCGGACGGGCGTCGAGTGCCGCACGAAAGCTGGCAATCTGATTGTGCATCGCAAGGGACCTGTATTGTTTTTATATATTTTGGACACGCTGAAGATCACATGTGGGAGCGGGCTTGCTCGCGAAAGCGGTATGCCAGTCAATACATCTGCTGACTGATACACCGTATTCGCGAGCAAGCCCGCTCCCACATTTGGCCGGTGTGAGCCTGGAGATTTATGGGGTATCCGGTTGGTTGGCGGGATGAGCCGCCATGAACGCCGGATGCTGCGCCGCCAATCCCGCCACCCGCTGAATGCGCGGATACGCCGCCAACGACACCTTGAACCGCTCCGCCGCATACAACTGTGGAATCAAGAACGTATCCGCCATCCCCGGCTGGTCGCCAAAGCAATAACCCTGATCACCAATCAACTGCTCAACCGCCGCCAGACCCTGGCTGATCCAGTGCCCGATCCACTCCAACACTTGCGCCTCATCGTGTCCCCACTGCTTGAGCAGATTCTGGGTACTGGAGTTGTGCAGCGGATGAATGTCGCAGCCGATGATCGACGCCACCGCGCGCTCATGGGCGCGGGTCGCCAAATCCCTGGAGAGCAACGGCACCTGTGGATAACGTTCCTCCAGGTATTCGATGATCGCCGGCGACTGAATCAACACATCACCATCATCCGTGCGCAAGGCCGGTACACGACCTTGCGGGTTGATCGCCAGGTACTCCGGCTGATGGTTGGCGCCGCCCTTGGGCACCAGCAGGTTGACCGGCACGGCGGTGAAATCCAGGCCCTTGAGGGCCAGCGCGATCCGCACCCGGTAGGACGAAGTGGAGCGGTAGTAGGTATAGAGTTCCATGGCCCTGCCCTCTTAGCGCGCCGCGACCACGGTACCCCGGCATTCGCCGAAGCCGATGGAGGCAAACCCGTCGCGGGTGCAGCGGGCACGCAGGATGATTTCGTCGCCGTCTTCGAGGAATTTACGCACTTCGCCGGAGGCCAGTTCGATCGGCTTTTTACCGCCTTCGGTGATTTCCAGCAGGCTGCCGAACTGACCGGCTTCCGGCCCCGACAAGGTGCCCGAACCGAACAGGTCGCCGGCCTGCAACTGGCAGCCGTTGACGCTGTGGTGCGCAACCATCTGCGCGACGGTCCAGTACATGTGTTGGGTGTTGCTCAAGGTCAAGCGATGGGCCGGCAGGTTCTGCTCACGCATCGAGGCGGTGGTCAGCAGTACTTCCAGTTCGATATCAAAACCACCAGCGGCCTGGTCGCGCTTGTCCAGAAGGTACGGCAGGGGTTGCGGGTCGCCTTGAGGGCGCGCCGGTTGTGCCTTGCGGAATGGTTCCAGGGCTTCAGCCGTCACCACCCATGGCGAAATGCTGGTGATAAAACTCTTCGACAGGAACGGGCCCAGCGGCTGGTATTCCCAAGCCTGGATATCCCGCGCCGACCAGTCGTTGAGCAGGCAGAAACCGGCGATGTGATCAGCGGCGTCACCAATGGCAATCGAGTCGCCCATGGCATTGCCCTGGCCGATCCAGATGCCCAGCTCCAGCTCGTAGTCCAGGCGTGCGCAAGGGCCGAAGGTCGGCTCGGTTTGACCGGCTGGCAGCGTCTGGCCTTTAGGGCGGCGCACGTCGGTGCCCGATGGGCGAATGGTCGACGCACGGCCGTGATAACCGATCGGCACATATTTGTAGTTGGGCAGCAGCGGGTTATCGGGACGGAACAGTTTGCCGACGTTTTGTGCGTGCTCGATGCCGACGTAGAAGTCGGTGTAATCATTGATTTTGGCCGGCAGGTGCATCTGGCAATCAGCAGCCGGGTGCAGCGCTGATTGCAGTTTGCCTTGCAGGTCGCTGCCTTCCGCCAGCAGCTCCAGCAGGCGTTCACGCAGGGCCACACGCGGGCCGCGACCCAGCTCGAAAAACGCGTTCAGTTGGCCGCCAGCGGTGGCTTCAACGGCACGGCGGGCTTCGCCGTCAAAAAACTCCAACGCGGCCTGCAGATCGAAAACATGGTCGCCAATCGCCACGCCACTGCGCGGCGCAGCGCCGTCAACGCTGAACACACCCAATGGCAGGTTTTGCAGCGGGAAATCCCGGTGACCGTTGGCGGAAGCCACCCAACTGCGGGTGAGATTAGGCTGAGTCATGGGTTATCTCCGATTCGGGTTGAAGGTTGCAGGGAGCGAGGCCCAGCAAGCGTCGTAAGAAGGTTGCAACTGTGAGCATTCCAGCGCGAATTGTGTAGGGCGCAGCACCTGGCTGGTCTCGAACATGAAGGCCATGGTGTTATCAATCTTGTGGGGCTCAAGCGTCGCGTTGACGGCCTTGGTACAGGTCTCGCCATCCGGGCCGTGGGCGCTCATGCAGCTGTGCAGCGACGCGCCGCCGGGCACGAAGCCTTCGGCCTTGGCATCGTAGGCGCCCTGGATCAGGCCCATGTATTCGTTCATCAGGTTGCGGTGGAACCACGGTGGCCGGAAGGTGTTTTCGGCGACCATCCAGCGGGGCGGGAAGATCACGAAGTCGAGGTTGGCCAGGCCGTGCACGCTGGTGGGCGAGGTCAATACGGTGAAGATCGACGGGTCCGGGTGATCGAAACTCACGGTGCCAATGGTGTTGAAGCGGCGCAGGTCGTATTTGTACGGCACGTTGTTGCCGTGCCACGCCACCACGTTCAGCGGCGAATGGTCTAGCTCGCAGCCCCAGAGTTCACCGAGGAATTTCTGCACCAGCGTGGTCGGTTGCTTGAGGTCTTCGTAATGGGCGACGGGGGTAAGGAAATCCCGTGGGTTGGCCAGGCCATTGCTACCGATCGGCCCGAGGTCCGGTAGGCGCAGTGGCGCGCCATGGTTTTCAGCGACGTAGCCGCGGGCTTGTGCATCCAGCAGTTCGACGCGGAATTTCAGACCGCGGGGCAGCACGACTATTTCCAGCGGCTCAACGTCCAGCACACCCAGTTCGGTGGCGATACGCAGGCGGCCCTGCTCGGGAACAATCAACAGTTCGCCGTCGGCGTTGAAGAACACGCGGTCCATGGAGCGATTGGCGCGGTAGTTGTAGATGCTGATGCCCGAAGGTTTTTCCGACCCGGAATTGGCGACCATGCCGACAAGCCCGTCGATGAAATCTGTCGGCTCAGCGGGAATATCCAGCGGGTTCCAGCGCAGGCGATTAGGCGTCACCGCTCCAAGCGGGCCACTGGCCAATTGCCGCTCCAGCTTGACGAACGCCGGGTGATTGGCCGACGGCTGGATGCGGTACAACCAGGTGCGCCGGGCTTCGCTGCGGGCCATGGTGAAGGCGGTGCCGGAGAAGAGTTCGGTGTACAGCCCGTAGGGCGCTTTCTGCGGGGCGTTCTGGCCAACCGGCAGTGCGCCGGGCAAGGCTTCGCTGGCAAATTCATTGCCGAAGCCTGATTGGTATTCGAGGGTCATGGATCGTCCTCTGAGCGGAAGTTGTTTTTATCGTAATCCAGTTACGCATAACGTAATTTGATACCTGTTGACCGTCAAGCTATAAAGACGCCCATTCGTCTTTCGGATTCATGCCCTCCATGGAAAAGCCGCCCGCCCGCCGCGACACCGGTAAACAGAAAGTCCGCTCGGCTGAAGTGGGCACCGACATCCTCAAGGCCCTGGCTGAACTGTCGCCGGCCACCTCGTTGTCGCGCCTGGCCGAACACGTGCAAATGCCGGCGAGCAAGGTCCACCGCTACTTGCAGGCGCTGATTGCCTCCGGTTTTGCTGAACAGAACACCGCCACCAACCATTACGGCCTGGGCCGCGAAGCCTTGCGCGTGGGGCTGGCCGCGCTGGGCAGCATGGACGTGCTGAAAGTCGCCGCCCTGCCCCTGGCGGAACTGCGAGACGAGTTGAATGAAACCTGCTTCCTGGCCGTTTGGGGCAACCAGGGCGCGACCGTGGTGCACATCGAGCCGGCAGTGCGCGCGGTAACGGTGGTGACGCAATTGGGCTCGGTGTTGCCGCTGCTCAGCTCATCCACCGGGCTGGTGTTCAGCGCGTTTCTGCCGTCGCGGGAAACCGTGGACTTGCGCGAGCGGGAAATTCAGGCGGGTATCGCCCATGCGTTGGCGGATGACCAGACCTACGCCACCACCTGCGAACAGATCCGCCAGCGAGGCCTGCACTTTGTGCACGGTTTGCTGATGCCGGGTGTGGACGCGTTGTCGGCGCCGGTGTTCAACGCGGTCGGGCAGGTGGCGGCGGTTTTGACCGTAGTGGGGCCGACGTCGCTGTTCCATGCCGATGAAGATGGCCCGGCGGCGAAGCGTTTGTTGGCGGCGACCCAGGCGGTGAGTTGGCGGATGGGTTATCAGCCCTGACGCTCAGTATCAGGCACACAACAAAGCAAAATGTGGGAGCGGGCTTGCTCGCGAATGCGGTCTGTCAGTTAAAGCATCAGTGACTGATACACCGCATTCGCGAGCAAGCCCGCTCCCACATTTGATCTTCATTGTTTGAGAAATAGCGCTTGGCGTCAGGCCATCAGTCCCAAGGTTTTGGCCTTGGCCACCGCCTGGGTACGCCGCTCCACCCCCAACTTGCTATGAATCCTCCGGGCATGGGTCTTCACCGTGTGCAGCGAGATAAACAACTGCCCGGCAATTTCCAGATTGGAATTGCCCTGGGCAATCAGTTGCAGCACCTCAAGCTCGCGCTGGCTCAGAGGGTTTTCCCCGGCCGTCGCCTGACACTCTTGCGGCTCCAGCCCCAGCGCACTCAACAACCCCGGTTGCCGGAGGCGCAACTCGCGAATCGCCTGTTGTACTTGGCAACGCCCCGCCAGCTCCAACCCGGCCTCCAGGGAGCGCACGGCCAACGGGCGATCGCCGATCTGCCAGGCCACTTCCCCCTGCACCAAGTGCAACTCCGCCTCCAGGCAGAGCATGCCGCGCTGACGGGCAGTCTCCAGTAACGCACTCAAGCGGGCGACAGGCTCTTCGGCGCGGCGCAATTTCACTTCGGCCAACACCTGCAAATATTCAAGGCGCGGGATAAGCTCCAGGGTGGCCGGCGGCGCCTGTTTGGCCTTCGGCCCCCGGTAGTGACGCAGCACGCGGGTCACCGCTTCCAGGGTCAGTTCGGCGCGGCCCTGTTGCAGCCAGAAATGCCCGCTGAGCAACAGCAGCACAGCGCGGTACACGGTGTCGGGCACCTGGCGTTGCTGCATCAGGCGCTCGGCGTCCCGCAACTGGATAAACGCCTCGGCGTAATCGCCTTTGTTGGCGGCCAATAAAGCCAGACCGAGGTAGCCATAGAGCACGCGTTTGTCCTGGCTGTGCAGGCACATGCCCAGGCCGGATTCGAAGCATTCGGCGGCCACGGCGTCGTGGCCCTGGCGCAGGGCCAAATGCCCCCGTCGTAACAAAATCCGCCCCACCAACGGCCCGGCCTTGAGTCGCTGTTGCACCAGCATGCGCTGCACGTTTTCCAGCAGGCTTTGGGCCCGATACGGCGCGCCGCGCTGTTCCAGCAACTGCGCATGATCCAGTTCCAACAGCGCCTCCAGCAGCAATGAGCCATGGGAGCGCGCCAGGCACAACGCCTCGCGGTTCAGCGCTTGGGCCACGTCCAGCTCACCACGCAGCAGGGCTTGCTGGGTCAGTCCCGACAGGCACATTAAGCGCGACGTCCAGGCGCTCTCGGGCAAGTCTTGCAGGGCTTCCAGAAAATGTTCCCGAGCCCGTGCGGCTTCGCCTCCCAGGTGTAACAACCAACCCCATTGCGCCTGCCAGCGAGCCAGCAGATAGCGCTGCGAATGCGCAGTCGGTTGCGGGGTGAAACGCGCCAGTTGATCGATGCATAACGCCGCCTGATCAAAGCGCCCGGCAAACAGCAATGCCGCCGTTACCAAGCCCACCAGTTGCGCCGAACCCAGCATCAATTCATCACCATGCTGCTCATGCAGCCGCAACAGCAGCACGGCGTTTTGCTGGCGGAACAGGTCTTCAAAACTGAAGTGCTGCAACAGGCTCACGGCCACTTCGTACTCTTCGGCCAGCAGCGCCTGCTCAAACGCGGCTTGCCAGTCCTCGGCGGCGGTAAACCATTGGCAGGCGCGACGGTGCCAGGAGCGCTTGGCCGGCCAGGGTTCGTCGCGCATGAGCTGCGCCAACGGCGGGAAGATTTGCAGCCAGTCGGTGGCGTCTTCCCAGGGTTCGATAAAGGCGCCCAACGTCTGCAAGTCACGCAGATAATCACCGAAGCCGAACAGATGATCACACAGGCTCGGGTTGAAACGTGGCAGGTGCGCAAGCACGCGCCAGGCTTCGGCCAACTCGGGGGCCAGGCCGCTGAACAGCTCGTGCTGCAGGTAGTCGAGCAAGGTTTTGTCAGGGTGCCCGTCGCTCTCAAGCAACGCGATGCGCACGCCGGCGCACCAGCCGGCGCTGAACTTAAGCACCTTGTCGACGCAGGGCCCGGCCAAGTGCTGGACCTCGGTGTGATCAAACGCCAGCTCGGCTGCGTTGCACTCCCACAGTTCATCGTCGAGTAACAGGCGTGGCCAATTGCAGGCCGGCCGCCGCCGTGCGCCAATCCACCAGGTTAAAACGGGACTGCTGGCCGCCAGAATGCGATCGAGCAACGCATCCAGTTCAGGTGCCGGTACTCGGCAGAAGTCATCGAGGAACAGCCAGGCCGGCGCTTGCCAGCGGTTGAGGGCCAGCAGCAGCGTGGGCTCATCGACAAACACCAGGCCGAGGCTTTGGGCCAGACGCTGACACAAATCCAGTGCCGCGCCGTTCAGCGGCAACCAGTACACCTGGCACTCCGCAGGCGCCTGCAGCGCGCACTCGGCGAGCAACGCACTCTTGCCACTGCCGGCCGGGGCGCAGAGCAGCTTCACCCGCGCCGAGGCGTTGAGCAAAGGCCCGGCCAAACGCGGGCGTAGCAGATGATGGGGAGACAAACGTGGCATGAATCCAGGACGATCCAGACAACGGGTCATGGCGGTCATTACTGCGTCCCTGTTTTTTCTTATTAGGCGGCGTGCCCCCTACCCTAGTCCTGTGGCTGGCGGTTGTTGAGGAGTATTCAGCAGGCTGATTGCCGGGCATAAAAAAAGCCGGGAGCCAAAAGGCAACCCGGCATGAGATTCAGCGTTGAAATGCGTTCCAGTGTGGGAGCTGGCTTGCCTGCGATAGCGGTGTTTCAGGTTAGGTATCTGTTACTGATACACCGCTATCGCAGGCAAGCCAGCTCCCACAGTTTGACCGTATTTCAATCAGGTTTTAGCGCACGCCTTCAGAGCGCAATGCCGCCGGCGTGTAGTCCGCCGCCTTGGCCGCAAAGCCGAACACAAAGCTGCTCTTCTCTTCGTTCTTCATGCCCAGGGCGATGTAGCGCCCGGCGATGATGTCGTACAGGGTTTCGACGGTGTAGGCCGGTACCTGGTGGTCGTAGTAGAACTGCGCGTGACCTTCAGCGACCCGCCACAGTTGGCCACGGCCGTCGTAGTGATCCACTAATGCCACTTGCCAGCTGTCTTCGTCGATGTACATGTGGCGCTTGGCGTAGATATGCCGCTCGCTCGGTTTTACGGTGCCGATCACTTCCCAGACCCGGTGCAGCTCGTAGCGGGTCAAATCCTGGTTGATGTGGCCGGCCTTGATGATGTCGTCGTACTTGAGGGTCGGCGAATCAAGCTTGTAGCTGTTGTAGGGGATGTACATCTCCTTCTTGCCCACCAGCTTCCAGTCGTAGCGGTCCGGGGCGCCGGAGAACATGTCGAAGTTATCCGAGGTGCGCAGGCCGTCGGCCGCAGTGCCCGGCCCGTCATAGGCAACCTGCGGCGCACGGCGTACCCGGCGCTGACCGGCGTTGTAGACCCAGGCCAGGCGCGGCTCCTTCACCTGGTCGAGGGTTTCATGCACCAGCAGCACGTTGCCGGCCAAGCGCGCCGGAGCGGTCACCGATTGCTTGAAGAAGGTCAGCACGTTGGCGCCCTTGACCGGGTCCATGTCCGGGATCAGTTGCGGCACGGCCACTTCTTCTTCGAAGCGGATCGGTGTGTAGCTGCCGTTGGTCTGCGGCGTGGCCTGGGTGATGATGCGGCGCAGGTTGCCGCCGTGGTAACGGGTGATGTGGTTCCACAGCACTTCCACGCCGTTCTTCGGAATCGGGAAGGCGTAGTAGCGGTTGCCGGTGAAGTTCTCCAGGCCGTTGCCGTCGTTGATCGCATGCACATTGAGCGCGCTGCGCTTGATCGAGTCGTAGATCTCCGGCGGCAGGTTGACCGTGCGGTGGGTCGGGTACACCGGGATCTTGTAGGTTTGCGGGTAGCGCTTGAACATCGCCACCTGGCCTTCGGACAGTTTGTCCTTGTACTTGTCGACGGTGGCGGCGGTAATCACGAACAGCGGTTTTTCACTGGCGAACGGGTCAGCGAGGAAGCCTTTGCTGTCCACCGCCCCGGCGTTTTTCGGGATGCCACCGGTCCATGCCGGGATCGAGCCGTCAGCGTTACCGGCCTTTTCGGCACCCACCGGGGTCAGGGTGGTGCCAAGTTTGGCCGCTTCTTCCGGCGACACCGCAGCCATTACGTTGGCCGCCAACAGGCTCAGTGCCAACACGCCGCATTGCAGAATCATCTTGCGCATAGTCTTTTGTCCTTCTTTAAGCCAAATCAGAAGTTCACGCCAAAGCTGAGGGCGATGAAGTCGCGGTCGGTGAGGGTGTTGTAGTCACCGCCAAAAAAGTCGGTGTAGCTCAGGCTCGCGGTGTAGGTGTTGCGGTAATCCGCATCCACGCCGACGCTGATGGCCTTGGCGCCTTCGTTGAACAGGCCGTTGGGGCCATAGCCGCTGACATCCTGGGACCACGACACGTTGGGTTTGAGATTGACCCCGGCAAACACGTTGTTGTAATCGAGGATGGCCCGGGCGCGATAACCCCAGGAGTTGGCCGTGACAAAACCGTCGGTGTCACCGCCGAAGCCGTATTGGCCGTAGACCGAGTCACGGCCGTAACGCAGCTTGGATTTCGCCTCCAGCCCGCCCACATGCACGAAGGCCGCTTCGCCCACCAGCGTCAGGCGTTCGGCGCCCAGCACCTGGTCGAAGAACTGGGTCATGGTGCTTTGGATCTGGGTGATTTCCTTGCGGCGGTAGCCAGCGTTGTCGGCACCGAAGGAACTGGCTATCGGTGACGCAGCGTTACCAGCAATCGGGTTGACCAATGCCAGCGTCAGGTCGGTGGTGTTGAGTTGTACGGGGGCATTCGGCCGGTAGCTGATTTCGCCGGTCCAGGCCGTGCCGGTGGGCAAGGTGGTCGAGAAGCTGGCGCCGAACAGGCGGATATTTTCCGGATAGTCGAGGTAATACTGACCGCGACCGAGCATCGTGCTTTGCGCCAGCCCAGACCCGGAACCCGGCGCAATCCCGTTGGCGGCATTGACGATACGGCCAATGGTCGCCAGGTTGGTGTTGGCAGTGATGGTACCGACGGTGGGCGTGCGACTGTGGTAGTTCATGAAGTACAGGCCGTACTCCGTGTCATCCCCCAGCCAGCGCAGCGCCATCCCGAACTGGCCGCCATCGCGCGCCTCGCGGTCTTTTGCACGCTGCACCACCACGCCTTCGTTCGTGACCTGGAAGCCCTGGCCAAACGCCGCCGCCACCGGTTGCAATGGTGCAATCGCCGGGCTGCCGACGGTGTAGTTGCCGTTGCAGCCATGGGCCACCACGTCGTTGCCGAAGAAGGTGCCGCAGTTATCCACCACGGTGTTTTCCCAGTTCAACTGGTAGAAACCTTCCACGCTCAGTTGGTTGGTGAGGCTTTGGGAAGCGAACACCATGTTGACCGGAATCAGGCCTTCCTTGATCTCGGCACCGGGCCGGCGGAACGCGGAAACGTCGATGGGGTTGATGCTGTTGATGGAGTTGCCGATGAACGTACTTTCACCCCAACTGACCACCTGCTTGCCGACGCGCACGTTGCCCGGCAAATCGCCGATGGAGTAGTTGTGATAGACGAAGGCATCCAGTAACTCGTAGCCGGAAGAGCGCGCACCCTCGTCGCGGTGGTTATTGCTGATCTGCTTGAATTCGCGGTCTTCGTCCTGCAGTTCGAAGTCGTACCAGTACTTGCCGCGCACGAACACGCCGCTGTCGCCGTACTTGAGCTCCAGGTCGTGGATGCCCTTGAAGATCTTGGAGAAGGTCTCGCCCTTTTTGAAGTTCAGGCGGCCGTCATCGCCGGTGGACGCCTGGCCGGTGCCGCCGTTGGGAATACCCACCAGCTTCTTGTCGGCGTCGCGCATGCCCCAGCTGGCACCGACCGACAGCGAGGAATCGAATTGCCCTTCGATCTCGCCGATGTTGAACGAAACAGCCTGCGCCTGGGCGCAGCAACCCAAAGCAACCGCAGCGGCCAGCGCCTGTGGCCTGAAGATGGCGCGCATTGTTGTTCTTGTCATGCGTCTTCCCCGGTGGTGTGACAGAAGGCCCCACCCTACTGCCCGCGATCAGGAGCGATAAGCGCACCAAGGAGGTATTCGTGTTGTCGCTCGAAAGGATGAAAGGGCGCTCTGGGCGGGGTATTGGCGAGGGTATGGACGAGATGGATGAAGGGTTATCAGAAGGATGGATGAGGCCTTATTGCCACTGTTGCCGGTTCGGTAACAGTCCTTGTCTCGAATCGCTATTTTTCATTCTGTAACAAAAGCCTATTCTTGCTTGGCTTTCAGGGCAAACCGCCCGCTTCCATAACCTGGAAGAACAGCATGCTTTTATGGATTGATCACTACTTTCAATCTGTTACCGGTGTTCACTGACGTTGATTTATTGCTCCTTGATCAAACGTCTTACTTCAGCCGCTGCCTTTGCAGCGGCTTTTTTTATGCCTGAAATAAACCGGGGCGCCATGGCGCCCCGGTCGATTAAAACTTTTTCATGCAACGATCACAGGCTGTATTTCTGCAGATTGGCCATCATCTCTTTCAAGGCTTCGATGTTGTCCTTGGGGTGAGCGGCCCCGTCGAAGTCGCAGATTTGCTGCCAGTGGGCGGCGACGTCATCCGGCGAGAACCCTGCCTCAGGGTCGAAGCCAACACCCAGGCTGCGCTCCCAGCGGGTCTTGCCGATCCAGCCACCGCCCACCTCGAACAGCCCGGATGTTTCCTGGCATGCCTCGCTGCCCAGGTACACCACCAGCGGGCTGATCAATTCCGGCTTGAGGCGTTCGAAGACTTGCGGCGGGATCAGGCCTTCGGTCATGCGTGTGCCACCGGTGGGCGCGATGGCGTTGACCAGGATGTTGTTCTTGCGGCCTTCCAGCGCCAAGGTTCGGGTCAAGCCGTACAAGCCGAGCTTGGCCATGCCGTAGTTGGACTGGCCGAAGTTGCCGTAGATGCCTGAGGTCGAGGCGGTGAAGATTACCCGGCCATAGGCTTGTTCGCGCAGGTGGGGCCACGCGGCGCGGGTGACTTTGTAGGCGCCTTCGACGTGTACGCGGTAGACCAGGTCCCAGTCGCTGTCTTCCATTTTGTGGAAGGTTTTGTCCCGCAGGATGCCGGCGTTGTTGACGACGACGTCGATGCGGCCGAAGGCGTCGAGGGCGTTCTGGACGATTTTGTCGCCGTCGGTGACGGAGTCGTGGTTGGCTTCGGCGATACCGCCGGCCTCGCGGATTTCGGCTACGACGCGGTCGGCCGCCGAGGCGTTGGCGCCTTCGCCCTGGGTTGAGCCGCCAAGGTCGTTGACCAGCACTTTGGCGCCGTGTTTGGCGAACAGCAGTGCATGGGCGCGACCCAGTCCGCCGCCGGCACCGGTGACGATCACGACCTTGTCTTGGAACTGCACAGGCTCACTCATTGGGGACTCCAGGGGGGGTTAGGGGTGGATGGGTTGAGTGTCAGGCACGGGGCTTGTGGTCACAATAAATACGGTTGGGGGTGAATGGTGCGCGATAAGGCTGGGGGATGATTGGTGTGGGGTAGATGGGGTACATATCCGTTGCTGCGGTAACGGCCGCTTAGGGTTCCGCTCTTACAGCGGCTCACTTTTGAAAAGCGCAAAAGTAAGCAAAACGCTCTTGCCCCACCACTCGGCACCTCGCCTAGGCTCGGTGTGCTCACTCCGGCTTTGGACCGTGGGCCGCCGCGATGGGCCATCCTTGGCCCAGCGCGGCTAACCCGGCGTCCTGCCGGGTTACCCACGCTCCAAAGCCTGCGTTCGGCCAGCGTGGTTTAACGGGGCGCCTAAGATCAAGATCAAAAGCAGATCAAGAGCACAGCGGCCTACCGGCCGGCTTGAGTGTTAAAAGCAAAATCAAAATCTAAAGCGGGCACGGTCAAATGTGGGAGCTGGCTTGCCTGCGATGGCATCAACTGGGTGTACCTGATGCACCGAGGTGTCTGCATCGCAGGCAAGCCAGCTCCCACAGAAAAGCAGCTTTGCTTTCGCTTTGGTCTTTGCTTTTGCTTTTGCTTTTAACACTCAAGCCGGCCTGTAGGCCGCTGTGCTTTTGATTTTGATCTGACTGCCCCAATAAGCCCGAGGCCGAACGCAGGTATTGCGGAGCGGGTAAACCGGCAGGACGCCGGTTTAGCCGCGCCGGGCCATGGATGGCCCGTCGCGGCGGCCCGCGGAGCAATGCCGGAGTGAGGGAACGCCGAGCCTAAGCGAGGCGCCGACAGGCGGGGCAGAGCCCTTTGCTTACTTTGGGGCTTTTCCAAAGTGAGCCGCTGTAAGAGCGGAACCGTAAGCGGCCGTTACCTAAATAACGGATATGTACTCAACCCCAATCAAGAATAAGCCACCCGAGAAGCCCCCACCCCAAGCCCCTCCCGAAACGCCAGATAATGCTTCAACACCTGCACCGGCGCCTCAATCTGCGGATAGTGCCCAATATTCGCGAGCAACACCGTATCCGCATGCGGCACCAGTTCACGATAGCGCTGAACCATATGCCCACCAGAAATGGGATCAACTTCGCCATCGATCACCCGCAACGGCACCTCCCCCCGCTGCATCGCCGCCACCCAGCGGTCCCGCTGCCGCCGACGCTGAGGAATATACGCAATCAACTTGTGCAAAATCCGCGGCCCATCCTGGCTCTCGATCAAGCTCCAAAAATCATCCAGCGCACTTTCACTGGGCCGGGTCGAAGGCCCAAAAATCTGCCCGAAACTGTTGGCCAGTGCATTACGCCCAAACGCCCGTCCGATCATCCACCCCAGCGGGCTCAGCAACAGCTTCTGAACCAACGCCGGACGATGCGTCTCCGGAAACAACCCACCGTTGAGAAACACTCCGCTGGCCATCTGAAAGCGCCCTTCGTAATGCCGCGCCAACAGCTCCTGCGCAACACTGTCACCGTAATCATGGGCCAGCACATGCACCGGCTGCTGTACCCAAAGATGCTCCAGCAAAGCCTGCTGTAAATCCGCCTGTTCCAGCAGGCAATAGGTGTGATCCAGCGGCTTGGCCGAATCGCCAAACCCCAACATGTCGCAGGCAATCACTTGATAGCGCTGGGCCAACGGCTGCCAGAGGTAATGCCAGTCCCAACTGGCGGTGGGAAAACCATGGATCAGCAGCAACGGCTCGCCCTGCCCCGCCACCCAGTACCGAATGGTGCGGCCGCGAAACTCAAAGCTCTGGGCGCGCTGGCGCCAGATGCGCAGCGGGATCTCGGCGAGTGGCATCAGCTTTTATACCCGGGGTCGAGTGCGTCCAGTTTGCGCAGCAACGCCGGCCAGGCCAGCGCGCCACCCATACCCTGAGCGCTTTTGGTGACCCCGGCGATCATCGCCCGGGCACCGGCCAATATCTGTGGTGCAATCGTGATCAATTCTGCGCCACCGTTCTGCGCCATTACCTGGATATCGCAGGTGCGCTGGAAGATGAACATCATCAGGAAAGTGTCGGCGATGCTGGCGCCACAGGTCAGCAGGCCGTGGTTGTGCAGCATCAGGAAATTGTTTTCGCCAAGGTCAGCCTGCAAGCGGGCCTTTTCCTCGTGGTTCAGCGCCACCCCTTCGTAGACGTGGTAGGCCAGGCTGGACAGCACAAACAAGGATTGCTGGCTGATGGGCAACACGCCTTGCTTCTGTGCGGAGACAGCGATACCGGAAGCGGTGTGGGTGTGCAGCACGCAGACCACGTCGTGGCGAACTTCGTGTACCGCGCTGTGGATGGTGTAGCCCGCCGGGTTGACCTCGTACGGGCTGTCCATCAGCTTGTTGCCGGCCTGGTCGACCTTCACCAGGCTCGACGCGGTGATCTCGTGGAACATCAGCCCATAAGGGTTGATCAGGAAGTCTTCGGTGCCCGGCACCTTGGCCGAGATATGGGTGAAAATCAGGTCATCCCAACCGTGCATCGCCACCAGTCGGTAGCACGCGGCGAGGTCGACGCGGGTCTGCCATTCGGCAGCGCTGACCTGATCTTTTACGCTGTGTGTCGATTGAACAGTGGCTAGGCTCACGGCAATGACCTCCTTGGCGCGTTTTCTTATTATTTTTTTGAGTGAAGGGCCAGTCTAGTCAGACGCCGAGGCTGCCGTAGTTGCATTGGCAGCCACCTTGATGACCGAGCGGGTCAGTCCTGAGAATAGTTCGAATTTGCTCAATGCGTGTCAGAGAAGCGACGCCAATAAAGGCGCGGCAAACAGGTTGAGCAACCCGGTCAGCACCATCACCAGGCCCGCCACCGAGCCCTCCTCGCCACCCACCTCATGGGCGCGGCTGACACCCGCGCCATGAGCGCCCACGCCGAACAACGCGCCGCGAGCCAATGGCGTGCGCAACGGCAGCCACTTGAGCAGTACACCGCCGAGCATGGCGCCGAACACTCCGGTGAACATCACGAATACGGCCGTCAGCTCCGGCACGCCACCCAGGTCGGAAGACACCGGCATGGCGAACGGCGTGGTGATCGAACGGGGCACCAAGGACATCGTCACCGAGCTGTCGAGAGCGAGGGCCTTGGCCAGGCCATACGAAGTGGCGATGGACGCTGCGCTGCCCGCCACCATCCCCAGCAACAACGCTGACCAATGGCGCATCAGCAGCTGACGCTGTTGCCAGATCGGAATGGCGAACGCCACAGTCACCGGGCCCAGCACCAGCATCAGCCAGTGGGTGTCGGTGGAGTATTCGGCGTAGGCGGTTTTCATCGGAACCGCCACCGCCAGTAACAGCGCAGGCACCAGGATCAGCGGCGACAACAGGTAACGCCCGGTGCGCCGGTAGATCCAGCGGCTGAATCCGTAGGCACCCAGGGTCAGCGCCAGCCAGAAAATAGGCATCAGCTCAAGCTTCATGGCGCAGCTTCCAGCGGCAGACGAATTCCACGGTAAACGCCGTCACCAGCATTACCGACAAAGTGCTGAAACCGATCACCAGCATGATCCTCCAGCCGTCGTGCTTTACCAGGCCGCCGTAGTCCAAGAGGCTCATCAACGCAGGAATGAAGAACAGCAGCATCTCCGCCATCAACACACCGGCGCCCAATTGCAGGGCCGCCGGCTTGACCAGGCCAGTGGCGAAGGTCAGCAGCAACAGGCCCAGGCCGATCACACCACCGGGAATAGGCCAGCTCAGCCAGGCCGCCAGTTGGCAGCCCAGAAAGTAAGTGGCCAGCAGGACGATCAGTTCAGCCAGCAACCGACCGACGAATTTGAAGGTGAAACGTTTCATGAGCTTTGGGTCCTCCCAGGGCGCCCATTTTAAAGAGGCCCCTGGCATCCCCACAGCGAATTGTTAGACTGCAATCTATTCCAAACTGGAATCATGTGAATGGAATTCAAACAGCTGCGCAGTTTTGTTGAAGTGATCCACCGGGGCGGTTTTACCCAAGCCGGCAAAACCCTGCACATCAGCCAGTCCGCGGTCAGCAAGCAGGTGGCACAACTGGAGCAAAGCCTGGGCACGCCCCTGCTGGATCGCCTGGGTTCGCAGATTCGCCTGACGGCGGCCGGCCAAGTGGTGTTGCAGCGGGCAGAAGCGATGCTGCGCCAGCAAGCCGAGCTGCTCAGTGAGCTGGACGACTTGAATCAACTGACCCGTGGCGAACTGCGCATGGGCTTGCCGCAGTTGGGCGGTGACACGCTGTTTGCCGGCTTGTTTGCCGAGTACCGACGGCGTTATCCGAATGTCACCATTCAGTTGCTGGAAGGCGGCAGCCGCAATATCGAGCAGGCGATTCTGAGTGGAGAACTGGAGGTGGGCGGCAGCCTGATGCCCAGCGATCCGGCGTTCGCCTGGCAGGCATTCTGCGATGAGCCACTGGACGCCCTGCTGCCCATGGACCATCCGTTGGCCGACAACGCGCACATCCGCCTGGAAGAACTGGCCGACACGCCGTTCCTGATGTACCAGCGCAGCTTTGTATTGAACGACCGCCTGCTACAGGCCTGTCAGCAACTGGGCTTTACCCCGAAAGAAAGTGGCCGCAGCGGCCAGGCGGATTTCCTCGCGGCCCTGGTGGCCGCCGGCCAGGGCGTGGTGTTGCTGCCCAGCGTAGTAGCCCGGGGCCTGGTGCGGCCCGGGGTGGTGCGCCTGACGCTCAAGGCGCCGGAATACCTGCGCTGGGACATTGCCTTTATCTGGCGTGAGGGCGCCTATCTGTCGAAAGCCGCCCAGGCCTGGCTGGCGTTGTTACGCGAGTTTCCGGTCAACCGCGCAGTGCAGTAACCAACTCGGCCAGCCATGGCTCGGCGTCAGCTTCCGGGGTCACGCTTTCGCTGGCGTCCAGGCGCAGCATCGGCAGCACTTCGTGCACGCCCAACTCGGCAAACAGCTCGCGCATTTGCTCGCCGCCGCCACAGAAGGTGTCGCCATAGCTGGCGTCGCCCAGGCCGATCACTGCGCCCGGCAGACCGCGCCAGGCGGCCGGCAGTTGGTCGCGAATGGTCGAATACAGCGGTTGCAGGTTATCGGGCAGTTCGCCCATGCCGGTGGTGGAGGTCACGGCTAAAAAGGCCTCGGGGGCAAAACCCTGCACATCGGCCAGGGTGGCGCGCGGGTTGTGCCAGGCGTCAAAACCCGCAGCGTTGAGGATGCTTGCAGCGTGACGGGCGACTTCTTCAGCCGTGCCGTACACCGAGCCGGAAAGGATGGCGACTTTCATCAATCTGATCCTGTAGCTGACTAAAAGCCTGGGATATTAACAGCTAGGGTAAGTGGACAGGCTGCTGGCATGTCTTAAACTGCAAATTCCCAAGACAAGCCATGGACCGCTAAATGATTAACGCCAAGCTGATGCAACTGGTGATCAACGCTTCCAACGACGGCATCGTGGTCGCCGAGCGTGAAGGCAAGGACAAGCCGCTGATTTACGTAAACCCGGCGTTCGAGCGCATAACCGGCTACACCCTCGACGAAATCCTCTATCAGGATTGCCGCTTCCTGCAATCGGGTGACCGCGACCAGCCAGGCCTGATGGCGATTCGCGAAGCGTTGGAGAGTGGCGGCTCCTGTCGGGAAATCCTGCGCAATTACCGCAAGGACGGCACGCATTTCTGGAATGAGCTGTCGTTATCGACGGTTTACAACGCGGCCGACAAGCAGACCTACTTTGTCGGTGTGCAGAAGGATGTGACCGTTCAGGTCAAGGCCCAGCAGCGTGTCGCGCAACTTGAAGCCCAATTGGCGGACCTCAAGGCGGAGCTTGCGGCACTCCAGTCGACGAGCGGATCTAACAAAAACTAGAAAACGCGGTCTTTAAAGAGATAATGGCGTTTTAATACCTTTTTCTTGAGCAAGATCAATGCAACGCGACGCGCTTTTGACGCAGGACGAGCTGGATTTTATTCAGACCATGCACCATAACCCGCAACTCAACGTGCGGGACGCGTCGTCGAGCCTGACGGTCAATGGCGGTGCGCAGATTCGTGATTTGCTCACCCGACTGGCCGCCCATGACCATGTCACCCTCCAGGCGCAATTCGACAACCAGCAAATGACCTTTCCGCTGCAATTGGTGGAAGACGAGTTTCATGCCGTGCATTTGCGGCTGGGTGTACCGAGTATTTTCGAAGACGGGCCGATGATTCGCCCGTGGCGTCTGGCGCTTGAAGAGCCGGTGCCGCTGGAAAATATCAAGGGCCAGCCGGGTGCACTCTGGGTGCATGAGGTGTCGTTCAAGGGGTTGCTGGTGGAAATTCGCGGGAGGATCAAGGCGCCAAAAACCTTTTCCCTGTGGTTCAGTCCGTCCGGGTACGAGCGTATCTCGGTGCGGGGCACCCTCGAGCGGGAAACGTCCCGAGGGTTGTTCGCCTATCGCCTAAACCAGAGTGATGTGGATGAAACCGAGCGCCTGCGCCAGTTTATCCTGCAGCAGCACCGCCTGTTCCATCCCGAAGTCCACGCCTGACGTCAGGTATCCAGGGTGCCGCGCAGAAACTGCTGCAAGCGGCGCTGCATCAATCGCCCTTCATTCCCCAGGCAGCCGACGGGCGACCCCTTCAGTTCCTCCTGGGCCAATTCCGCCGCATCGCCGGCTAGCAAAAGCGGGCAGTCGATGGTCAAGGCCAGCCGCTCAAGGCGCCGGGACAACTCACTGGTGGGCGAGTGATTGGAGAACACCACAAGAGCTTGTGGCTTGGTTTTTTCGCAGATAAGCGTCAATTCATCTATCGGTTGGCCCACGCTCAAGACCTTGACCGCCAACTCGTCACTGCTCAGCAGCAAACCTGCGACCAACAGTTCAAGCTCTCGGCATTCTCCGGCGATCGCGGCCAGTAGTACCCGGGGCGCCGGGGAGGCGCAGCCTATTTGCAGGCGTTTCCAGGTACGGCTGCGCAAGAATCCATCAAAAAACAGCCATTCGCTGGTCTGGCCAAAGAGTCCCTGGTGACGCAGTAACTGCTGCCAGAGGGGCATCAGGATGTCCTGGAAAACCACTGCGACCGGGTAAGCCGCGAAAATCTGGCCATACAACCGGTCCAGTTGCCGGTCGTCGAAGGCACCGACGGCCGTTCGCAATTGCTGCTGCCACTGGCTCCATTCATGCTCGGCGCCTGTTGGCGTAACCGCCGCAACAGCGGCTTGCTGATCATCGCGGGCGAGGATTTTCCCGACTTTGCTCACCGCCACGCCACGCTCGATCCAATCGAGAATGCGATGAACGGTCTCTATATCGGTGCGTGAATACAGGCGATGCCCGCTTTCGGTGCGAACCGGCTGTATCAGCCCATAACGACGCTCCCAGGCACGCAGGGTGACAGGGTTGATGCCTGTCAATCTTGCCACTTCACGAATCGGGAACAGCTCATCGGAATCGGCGGATTTGCCAACGGCGATATCGGGGCATGGAGCAGTCATTACAGACATCAGGGCACTAATATACTGTGAGGAACTTGGATCCCATTTAACGCCGATACGACTGTCCGTTTCAAGGTCTTCAGCCAGCCGACCAATGCCGCTGGTGTATTTCTTCAAAACAGGAATAATCCTTGCCTGTTTTTTCAACGTAGCTGCTTACCCGCAGCTTCGTTCGTGCGCCACCTACCCGGTTCAGCGCACCCGATCCTTATGGAGATACACGATGTCTACCTCCCCCGTTACCCTGATGGTTGCGCGCCGCGTGGCCAAGGGTCGTTACGAAGAGTTGATGGCCTGGCTGCGCGAAGGCGAGCAATTGGCCACGGACTTTCCCGGTTACCTGGGCTCCGGCGTGCTAGCCCCGCCGCCCAACGATGATGAATTCCAGATTATTTTCCGCTTCGCCGATGAAAAGACCCTGCATGCGTGGGAGTTTTCCGCATCCCGTGGTGCATGGCTCGGGCGCGGCAGTGAGCTGTTTGCTGCGCCGTCGGAGCATCGCGTACGCGGTATCGACGGCTGGTTTGGCGCCGCCGCCGCACGTCCGCCGCGCTGGAAGCAGGCTGTGGCCATCTGGCTGGCGTTTTTCCCGGTGTCGCTGCTCTTCAACTTCGGTCTTGAGCCGCTGCTCAGCGAGTTGGGGTTGTTGAGCCGTGTGTTGGTCAGCACCCTCGCGCTCACGCCATTGATGGTTTACTTCTTCATCCCGTTATCGACCCATCTCCTGGCCGGCTGGCTGCATCCAGCCCCGGTTCGGGTAAAGGCCACCGAAGCCACCGTTTGAGTACAAGGGAGGCTGCGCGCTGGTATAGTTTTAGCCTGCCAGCGACGCGAGCTTCCCATGTCTTCAACTCCCGCCCCGATCCTGATCACCGGTGCCGGCCAGCGTGTCGGCCTGCATTGCGCCCTGCGCCTGCTGGACGAAGGGCAGCCGGTGATTTTCAGTTACCGCAGCGAACGTCCCGGCGTGCAGACCCTGCGCGAGCGCGGTGCGATTGGCGTGTTTGCCGACTTTTCCTGCGAGGCGGGCATTCTCGCCTTCATCGACGAGCTGAAGACGCACACCCAGAGCCTGCGGGCGATCATCCACAATGCTTCGGCCTGGGAGGCAGAAACGCTCGGCGACGAGACCCGCGCGTTTGCCGACATGTTCAGTGTGCACATGCTTGCGCCGTACCTGATCAACCTGCATTGTGCTTACCTGCTGCAACGCTCCACGCCTGCGGATATCGTGCACATCAGCGATGACGTGACCCGCAAGGGCAGCCGCCAGCACATTGCCTACTGCGCCACCAAGGCCGGGCTCGACAGCCTGACCTTATCGTTTGCCGCACAACTTGCACCAACGATCAAAGTGAACGGCATTGCCCCGGCAATGGTGATGTTCAACGAGGGCGACGACGCGGCCTACCGCGCCAAGGTCCTGGCCAAGGCGGCACTGGGCATCGAACCCGGCCCCGAGGTGATTTACCAGAGCGTGCGTTACCTGCTGGATAACCCGTATGTCACCGGCACCACCCTGACCGTCAACGGCGGGCGGCATATCAAGTAAGCCGTTTGCGAGGATGTTGTATGACCCTATCCCTGCCCCACCACTACCGCGAGATCCTCAAGGGCCTGGGTGAAGACCCCGAGCGCGAAGGTTTGCTCGACACGCCAAAGCGCGCTGCCAAGGCCATGCAGTATTTGTGTCATGGGTACGAGCAGAACCTGGAGGAAATCGTCAACGGTGCGCTGTTCGCTTCCGACAACGACGAGATGGTGATCCTCAAGGACATCGAGCTGTATTCGCTGTGCGAGCATCACCTGCTGCCCTTTATCGGCAAGGCCCATGTGGCCTATATTCCGACCGGCAAGGTCCTTGGCCTGTCGAAGCTGGCGCGCATCGTCGACATGTTCGCCAGGCGCTTGCAGATCCAGGAGAACCTTACGCGGGAAATCGCCGACGCCATCCAGCAAGTCACCCAGGCATCCGGTGTGGCGGTGGTGGTCGAAGCCAAGCACATGTGCATGATGATGCGCGGTGTCGAAAAACAGAATTCAACCATGAACACCTCGGTGATGCTCGGCGCCTTCCGCGAGTCGAACACCACGCGCATGGAGTTCCTGCAACTGATTGGACGGAGCAAGTAGCAATGCCACAACTTCAGCCAGGCATGGCGCGCATCCGGGTCAAAGACCTGTGCCTGCGCACGTTTATCGGAATCAACGAGGATGAAATCCTCAACAAGCAGGATGTGTTGATCAACCTGACCATCCTGTATGCCGCCCAGGAAGCCGTACGCGACAACGACATCGACCACGCGCTGAACTACCGCACCATCACCAAGGCGATCATCGCCCATGTGGAAGGCAACCGCTTTGCCCTGCTGGAGCGCCTGACCCAGGAGATCCTCGACCTGGTGATGAGCAATACGTCGGTGCTGTACGCCGAAGTCGAAGTCGACAAACCCCATGCGTTGCGTTTTGCCGAATCGGTGTCGATCACCCTGGCGGCCAGTCGCTAACCCTTACCTTTGCAGTGAGTACCATGAACGATCAACAACGCCTCGAACTCGAAGCCGCCGCCTTCCGCCGGCTGGTGGCCCACCTGGACAGCCGCAAGGATGTGCAGAACATCGACCTGATGAACCTCTCGGGCTTCTGCCGCAACTGCTTGTCCAAGTGGTACAAGGCCGAGGCCGACGAGCGCCACATCGAGCTGAGCCTCGATGACGCCCGTGAAGTGGTGTACGGCATGCCGTACGCCGAGTGGAAAGCCCAATACCAGCAAGAAGCCAGTGCCGAACAGCAAGCGGCATTCGCCAAAGGAAAAACCCATGACTGACCTGAACACCCTGCGCGCCAGCCTCACCAGCGGCGAACATGCGTTTGCCGATACCCTGGCGTTTGTTGCCGCCGGTTACGACTACCAGCCACAAGCCTTCACCAACGGCAGCGTGGAAAACGCCGCCGGGCAGAACGAAGGTTCGTGCAAGACCCTGGGCCTGGCGCTGCTGGAAGGCTTGAGTGATGAGGAAGCGCTGTTGGCGTTTGGCGAGCATTACCGTTCGGTACTGGCCACGCCTGAAGGCAGTGACCATGGCAACATTCGGGCGCTGATCGAGCATGGGTTGGCGGGTGTGAAGTTCACTCAGCAGCCGTTGACGCGCCGCTGATTCAATTTGATAACCCGGTTTAATGTGGGAGCTGGCTTGCCTGCGATAGCGGTGTATCAGCCAACGCCGCTATCGCAGGCAAGCCAGCTCCCACAGTGATTGGGTTAACACTTCTGAGCTGCGGTGTTGCATAAATCGCAGACATAAAAAAACCGGCCTCGCAGCCGGTTTTTTTGTTTCAGCGGTTTAGAACGCAGCGTCCTTCAAACCGTCGAGGTAACGCTCGGCATCCAGGGCCGCCATGCAGCCAGCGCCGGCGGAGGTGATCGCCTGGCGGTAGACGTGGTCGGCCACGTCACCGGCAGCGAAGATGCCTTCGATGTTGGTGGCCGTCGCGTTGCCTTCACGGCCGCCCTGCACGATCAGGTAGCCATCTTTGGCATCCAGAACGCCTTCGAACAACGAGGTGTTCGGGGTGTGGCCGATGGCGATGAACACGCCGTCGACTTTCAGTTCGTCGAAGCTGCCGTCGTTGTTCTTCAGGCGAGCACCAGTCACGCCCATGTTGTCGCCCAGGACTTCGTCCAGGGTGGCGTTGAGCTTGAGGATGATCTTGCCTTCGGCCACGCGGGCATGCAGCTTGTCGATCAGAATCTTCTCGGCGCGGAAGGTCTCGCGGCGGTGAACCAGGGTCACGGTGCTGGCGATGTTGGCCAGGTACAGCGCCTCTTCCACCGCGGTGTTGCCGCCACCGACCACAGCCACTGGCTTGTTGCGGTAGAAGAAACCGTCGCAGGTCGCGCAGGCGGAAACGCCCTTGCCCATGAACGCTTCTTCCGACGGCAGGCCCAGGTAACGGGCGCTGGCGCCGGTGGCGATGATCAGCGCGTCACAGGTGTACACGCCGCTGTCGCCGGTCAGGCTGTAAGGCTTTTTCGAGAAGTCGACCGCGTTGATGTGATCAAACACGATTTCGGTTTCGAAACGCTCGGCGTGCTCTTTCATGCGCTCCATCAGCACCGGGCCGGTCAGGCCATGGACGTCGCCCGGCCAGTTGTCGACTTCAGTGGTGGTGGTCAACTGACCGCCCGCTTGCATGCCGGTGATCAGCAACGGCTTGAGGTTGGCCCGGGCAGCGTAGACGGCAGCGCTGTAACCGGCAGGGCCGGAACCGAGAATAATCACTCGCGAATGACGGGTATCAGACATGACTCACTCCTATCGACCGCCCGGACTACAGAACGGCTGGAATAAAAAAGGACCGCGAAGCACTTGGGGAAGGCTTGAACTCGCAGATCCTGAAAATAATGGGTGCAGCGTATAGAGGGAGGCAAGATTAAGGAAATACGGAATAACAATCCAGCTCATAGGTGGTCTCTATCCCGTGCCCTCTATTAATCGACACCTTTGTTACCGTTAATGTCGCGAGGCGGGCCGTGCTTTCCCGGTACTCCCAAAGCCGGTAAGGTCGGCGCGTTCGCCCCCATTGTCCGGAGTCATTCATGCCCGCCCCCGTTCTTTCAGGCCCACAGTACCTGCGCGAAGGCCTCAAACTGGTACTCAGTCCTGGCTTGCGCCTGTTCGTGCTGCTGCCGCTGGCGATCAACCTGATCCTGTTCGTCGGATTGATCTACTTCGCCGGCCATCAGTTCAGCCTGTGGGTCGACACACTCATGCCGACATTGCCGAGCTGGCTGAGCTTCCTCAATTACCTGTTGTGGCCTTTATTCGTGGTGCTGGTGGTGCTGATGGTGTTTTTCACCTTCACCATGCTCGCCAACATCATCGCCGCGCCGTTCAACGGCTTCCTGTCGGAAAAGGTCGAAGTGGTGGTGCGCGGCACCGATGATTTCCCGGCGTTCAGCTGGGGCGAACTCGCGGCCATGGTCCCCCGCACCCTGGCCCGGGAAATGCGCAAACTGGGCTACTTCCTGCCCCGGGCCATCGGCCTGTTTATCCTGTCGTTTATCCCGGTGGTCAACCTGGTGGCCGCGCCGCTGTGGCTGCTGTTCGGCGTGTGGATGATGGCGATCCAGTACATCGACTACCCGGCGGACAACCACAAGCTGGGCTGGAACGAAATGCTCGCCTGGCTGCGCCAGAAGCGCTGGCAGAGCATGAGTTTTGGCGGGATCGTTTACCTGGTGCTGCTGGTGCCGGTGGTGAACCTGCTGATGATGCCGGCGGCGGTCGCTGGGGCGACGTTGTTCTGGGTGCGTGAACAGGGCGCCGAGGCCATGGCCGTTAAAAAGGCCTGAGCCGTCACAAATCCATCATCCAAAAGACACAATGACGACATGGCCCACGCCGACACTGTGGGTCATGACGACAGCTTCGCTCCACATCACCCTGATCACCGAAACCTTCCCGCCAGAGATCAACGGGGTGGCCAATACCCTTGGCCGCCTGTGTGACGGTTTGCGCGCGCGCGGGCATCAAGTCGAACTGGTTCGCCCACGCCAGGGCAGCGACCAGAGCCGGCCCAGTGACGATGGCCTGATGCTTTGCCGCGGCTGGCCTTTGCCGGGTTATCCGGGGCTGCAATGGGGCCAGTCGTCGATGCACAAATTGCTGCGGCGCTGGACCCGCCAGCGCCCGGATGTGCTGTATATCGCCACTGAAGGGCCGCTGGGCTTGTCGGCGTTACGTGCGGCACGGCGCCTGGGGATCAGCGTGGTGAGTGGCTTCCATACCAATTTCCAGCAGTACTTCAACCAGTACGGCCTGGGTATGTTGAGCCGGATGCTGACTCACTATCTGCGCTGGTTCCATAACCGCTCGACCTTGACCCTGGTGCCCAGCGCCAGCCAGCGCCTGGAGCTGGAGCGCCGCCATTTCGAGCGCCTGGGCATGCTCGCCCGCGGTGTCGACAGCCAGCTGTTTCATCCGGCCAAGCGCGACAATGCGCTGCGTGAAAGCTGGGCATTGAACAGTGACCAGATCGCGGTGCTGCACGTGGGCCGCCTGGCCCAGGAGAAAAACCTCGGGCTGCTCAAGCGCTGCTTTGAAACGCTGCAGGACACCTATCCACTGCGCCAAATGAAACTGATCATCGTCGGCGACGGCCCACAACGGGCGATGCTGGAAAAGGAACTGCCGGAGGCGATTTTCTGCGGCACCCTGCGCGGCGAAGAGTTGGCCAGGCATTACGCATCCGGGGATCTGTTCCTGTTCCCCAGCCTCACTGAAACCTTCGGCAACGTGGTGCTGGAAGCCATGGCTTCAGGGTTGGGTGTAGTGGCGTACGACCAGGCGGCCGCGACCCAGCACATTCGCCATGGCTACAGTGGCGTGCTGGCGATGCCGGGGGATGAGGAGGCGTTTTGCGATGCGGCCAATTGGCTGCTGGAAGAGCGGGAAAGTCTAAGGCGGGTGCGGCTCAATGCCCGGCAACACGCCAGCCGTCAGGGTTGGCCGGCGATTATCGAGCAGTTTGAGCGGCAGTTACGCGGGGTATGCGAGGACGAGCAACCAGTGCCCGTCCTGTCGCCCCTTACACCAACGTCGTCAACGCCTCACGACTGAACGGCAGGATATCGCCTTCACGTCCTTCGCGGACCTTCAGCGCCCAATCCGGATCCACCAGCAGTGCGCGGCCGACAGCGACCAGATCAAACTCGTCGTTGTTCAGACGCTCCAGCAGGTTTTCCAGGCTGGCCGGTTGCGCCACCTTGTCGGTGTTGACCATGAACTGCAGGAATTCGCCGTCCAGGCCGACGCTGCCCACGGTGATGGTTGGCTTGCCGGTGAGCTTGCGGGTCCAGCCGGCCAGGTTCAGCTCGGAGCCTTCGAATTCAGGCTCCCAGAAACGGCGCGTGGAGCAGTGGAAAATATCCACGCCGGCGTCAGACAGCGGCTTGAGGAACTCACCCAGCGCTTCCGGGGTTTGCACCAGGCGCGCGGTGTAATCCTGCTGCTTCCACTGGGAGAAACGCAAGATGATCGGGAAGTCCGGGCCCACAGCGGCGCGGATAGCCTGGATCAATTCGATGGCGAAACGCGAACGGTTGGCCAGGCTGCCGCCGTATTCGTCGGTGCGCTGGTTGGTGCCTTCCCAGAAGAACTGGTCCACCAGGTAACCGTGGGCGCCGTGGATTTCCACGCCATCCATGCCGATGCTTTGTGCATCCTTGGCGGCTTGGGCGAACGCAGCGATCACGTCCTTGATGTCTTGCACGGTCATGCCGTGGACGACGACGTTGCCGTCCTTGAGTTTTTCAGTCGGACCATAGGCTGGCACGCTGGCATCCGGCTCGGTGCCGATGCGTCGTACGCTGCCCACATGCCACAGTTGCGGGACGATCTTGCCGCCTTCGGCGTGTACCGCGTCGACCACTTTCTTCCAGCCGGCCAGGGCGGCCTCACCGTAGAAATGCGGGACGTTCGGGTAGCCGTTGGACGCCGGATGACCGACCACGGTGCCTTCGGTGATGATCAAGCCGACGCCGGCAGCGGCGCGGCGGCGATAGTACTCGATCACTTTGGCGTTAGGCACGCCGCCCGGGGAGAACGAACGGGTCATCGGCGCCATCACTACGCGGGTCGGCAGTTGCAGTGCGCCGAGCTGGAACGGTTTGAACAAGGCTTGGACAGGCATGGGAGCACTCCATCAGAAGGGAATTTATGATGTGGATAATATTGAGTGCGCAGCATGCTGGATAGCACTATTGATTGGGGTGATTAAGGGGTAAAAGCGGGAGGGCATGGGGCTGCTGCGCAGCCCAGTGGGAGCAAGCTCCCTCGCCACAGCAAGCTCCCTTGCCACGGAAGCTCACTCGGCAATGCTGAAAGTATCAGCTCAATGCTTTTTCAATCGCCTGCACGATGGTGGGATCATCCGGCGGTGTACGCGGCGAAAAACGCGCCAAAACTCGGCCGTCTTTACCCAGCAGGAATTTTTCGAAGTTCCAGGTGATGTCCCCGGGAAACTCGGCGCCCTCGCCCGCCAGCAATCGATACAGCTGGTGGCGATCGTGGCCGTTCACCTCAAGTTTGCTGCCCAAGGGAAAGGTCACGCCGTAATTGAGGCTGCAAAATTCCTGGATTTCTTCTTCAGTGCCCGGTTCCTGCCCGGCAAATTGATTGCACGGCAGCCCGAGCACGGTGAAACCCTGGCTTTTGTATTGCTGATAGAGGTTTTCCAGCGCGGCGTACTGTGGTGTCAAACCACATTTGGAGGCGACGTTGACCACCAGCACGACTTGCCCCTTGAAGGGCGCCAGAGGCAGCTCCTGACCATCCAGGGCTTTGAGTTTAAGGTCGTGGAAAGCACTCATGACGAACTCCAGATATCCCATGTTCTTTGTAACGGCCACTCGAGATTACAGCCGCCAAGTCGGCAAGAATAGCCGCCAAATGAAAAAGGCGCCCGAAGGCGCCTTTTTCCAACTGACAGAGCGTCGCTCAGTCAATTAATGGTGGTGACCACCTTCGCCGTGCACGTGGCCGTGGGCCACTTCTTCCTGGGAAGCGTCACGGATAGCGACGATCTTCACCTGGAAGTTCAGGCGCTGGCCAGCCAGCGGGTGGTTGCCGTCGACGGTCACGTCGTCGCCGTCCAGGTCACGGATGGTGACGATCTGCATCTGGCCGTCCGGAGCGGAAGCGTGGAACTGCATGCCCACTTCCAGCTCGTCGACACCTTCGAACATGCTGCGGCTCAGGGTGCTGACCAGTTCGGCAGAGTATTCGCCGTAGGCATCTTCAGGTTCTACGGCAACGGTCAGTTCGTCACCGACCTCTTTGCCTTCCAGGGCCTTTTCCAGGCCCGGGATGATGTTACCTGCACCTTGCAGGTAGACCAGCGGCGCGCCGCCGGCAGAACTGTCGATGACCTCACCAGCGTCGTTGGTCAGGGTATAGTCAATGGAGACAGCCTTATTGGCGGCGATCGGCATGGGGCGAGACCTTTTGCAGAAGAATGAAGAACGGACAAGTCTAAACAAGGATTTGCCCGAAAGCGAACACAACCCGGACGGACGGGGTCGAACAACTGACCCGACGGTCGTCGGATTTCACCAGGACGAAGACCGGCACTGGGTCGTCGAGCTTTCCTGTGGTCACACCCAGCACCTGCGCCACCAGCCGCCCTGGCAATCCCGGGCCTGGGTCACAGACCCGGCGCAACGCCTTGAAAAAATAGACAAGCCCTTTACGTGCGGCTGGTGTGCGCAAGGCTCAGATAAAGATAACCTTGGCACCTGATTCCCGGTAGGCAGCCAGCCATAGGCCGCCACCGAAGCCATGCACCTCCAGAGAATTCGCATGCAGACTTTTTTTATCGCGCCCACCGATTTTGGTGTGGGTCTGACCTCCATCAGCCTTGGGCTGGTGCGTACCCTTGAACGGGCCGGGCTGAAAGTCGGCTTCTTCAAACCGATTGCCCAGCCGCACCCCGGCGACACCGGCCCCGAGCGCTCCACCGAACTGGTGGCCCGCACCCACGGCCTGAAACCACCCCAACCCTTGGGCCTGGCCCACGTGGAGCGGATGCTCGGCGACGGCCAGCTGGATGAGCTGCTGGAAGAAATCATCACCCTTTACCAACAAGCTGCCGTGGGCAAGGACGTGCTGATTGTCGAAGGCATGGTGCCAACCCGCAGCGCCAGCTATGCGGCCCGGGTCAACCTGCACCTGGCCAAGAGCCTGGACGCCGAAGTGATCCTGGTCTCGGCCCCGGAAAACGAAGTGCTCACCGAACTCTCCGGCCGCGTGGAATTGCAGGCCCAGTTGTTTGGCGGCCCGAAAGATCCAAAAGTGTTGGGCGTGATCCTCAACAAGGTGCGCACCGACGAAAGCATGGAGGCGTTCTCGGCACGGCTCAAAGAGCATTCGCCGTTGTTGCGCAGCGGCGATTTCCGTCTGTTGGGCTGCATCCCGTACCAGCCGGAACTCAACGCCCCACGCACCCGCGACGTGGCCGACCTGATGGGCGCGCAGATCCTCAACGCCGGTGACTACGAAACCCGGCGCATGACCAAAATCATCATCTGCGCCCGCACCATGCGTAACACCGTGGAGCTGCTCAAGCCCGGCGTGCTGGTAGTGACCCCCGGCGACCGCGACGACATCATCCTCGCCGTCAGCCTGGCCGCCATCAACGGCGTGCCGCTGGCCGGCCTGTTGCTGACCAGCGACACCCTGCCCGACCCACGGATCATGGACCTGTGCCGGGGCGCGTTCCAGGCCGGGCTGCCGGTGTTGTCGGTGAGCACCGGCTCCTACGACACCGCCAACCAGCTCAACAGCCTGAACAAGGAAATCCCGATTGATGACCGCGAACGTGCGGAGATCATCACCGATTTCGTCGCCAGCCACCTCGACGCACGCTGGCTGCACCAACGCTGCGGCACGCCGCGGGAGATGCGCCTGTCGCCGGCGGTGTTCCGCTATCAACTGATCCAGCGCGCCCAGGCCGCCAACAAGCGCATCGTATTGCCCGAAGGCAGCGAGCCGCTGACCGTGCAGGCCGCCGCCATCTGCCAGGCACGGGGCATTGCCCGTTGCGTATTGCTGGCCAAGCCGGCGGACGTGGAAGCGGTGGCCCGCGCCCATGGCATCGAGCTGCCCGAAGGCCTGGAGATTCTCGACCCCGACCTGATTCGCCAGCGCTACGTGGAGCCGATGGTGGCACTGCGCAAAACCAAAAGCCTCAACGCACCGATGGCCGAGCAGCAGCTGGAAGACACGGTGGTGATCGCCACCATGATGCTCGCCCTGGATGAAGTCGACGGCCTGGTCTCCGGTGTCATCCATTCCACCGCCAACACCATTCGCCCGGCCCTCCAGTTGATCAAGACTGCGCCGGGCTGCACCTTGGTCTCGTCGGTGTTCTTCATGCTGTTCCCGGAGCAGGTGCTGGTGTACGGCGACTGTGTGATGAACCCGCACCCAAGCGCCGCCGAACTGGCGGAAATCGCCCTGCAAAGCGCCGACTCGGCCGCCGCGTTCGGCATCACGCCACGGGTGGCGATGATCAGTTATTCCAGCGGTGATTCCGCCACGGGCGAAGAAGTCGAGAAAGTCCGCGAAGCCACCCTGCTGGCCCACGAAGCCCAAAGCTCACTGCTGATCGACGGCCCGTTGCAGTACGACGCCGCCGCCAACGAAACCGTGGCCCGGCAACTGGCGCCCAACAGCCTGGTGGCGGGCAAGGCCACGGTGTTCGTGTTCCCCGACCTGAACACCGGCAACACCACCCACAAGGCCGTGCAGCGCAGTGCCGATTGCGTGAGCCTGGGGCCGATGCTGCAAGGCCTGCGCAAACCGGTGAACGACCTGCCCCGTGGGGCGCAGGTGGACGATATCGTGTACACCATCGCATTGACCGCGATTCAAGCCGCCAACCGACCTATGGATGTCTAAATGCTGGATTTTCTACCTGCTGCCGTGCGCGGGGTGATCGCCTCGCTGTTGCTGGCGTTGAACACGATCCTGCTGTGCTCGTTCCTGTTTATCGTAGCGCTGTTCAAGGCGTTGCCGTTTGCCAAGCGCTTCAGTGAATGGCTGATGAACCAGACCCACGAGGCCTGGATCAGCAACAACAAGGCCTGGATGAACCTGGTATGTCGCACCCGCTGGCACCTGAAGGGCCTGGAAGGCCTCGACTATGAGCACTCGTACCTGGTGACCAGTAACCACCAGAGCTGGGTCGATATCATGGTGCTGCAATACGTGCTCAACCGGCGTATTCGCCCGCTGAAGTTCTTCCTCAAGCAAGAGCTGATCTGGGTCCCGGTTATTGGTTTGGCGTGGTGGACACTGGGCTTCCCGTTCATGAAGCGCTACACCAAGGCGTACCTGGAAAAACACCCGGAGAAGAAAGGCAAAGACCTGGAAACCACCCGCAAGACCTGCGCGAAGTTTCGCCACAACCCGGTGGGTATTTTCAACTTTGCCGAAGGCACACGGTTTACCCCCGGCAAGCATGCGCAGCAGAAGTCACCGTTTCGCTACCTGCTCAAGCCCAAGGCCGGTGGTATCGCATTTGTGCTGGATGCCATGGGTGAACAGCTGAAGTCGCTGGTGAACGTGACCATTCACTATCCTGGTGGGCGGCCCGGTTATTGGGATTTGCTGTGCGGGAATGTGAAGGACGTGGTCGTGCAGTTTGAAGAGGTGCAGATTCCGGCCGAGTTTATCGGCAAGAATTATGAGCAGGATGGGGAGTATCGGTTGGCGTTCCAGGGCTGGATCAACCGGTTGTGGGAAGAGAAGGATGTGCTGCTCGCCAAATTGCACACAGACTATCCCGCCAGTCATTGATCAAAATGTGGGAGCGGGCTTGCTCGCGAATGCGGTGTGCCAGCCGATACATGTGGCGGCTGACACTCTGCTTTCGCGAGCAAGCCCGCTCCCACATTTGACCGAGTTGTCTCCAAGGCTCCATAAAAAAGCCCGCCAACATGGCGGGCTATTCGTGCGCGTGACGCTTAGATCGCGCCGCGCTGGCGCAGCAGTTCCAGCACTTGCTTGACGCTGTCCTCCAGCGACAGTGCCTGGGTGTCGATCACCAGGTCGGCGTTCAACGGCACGTCATACGGGAACGACTCACCCGGGATGTTATCCCCGCCCGCCGCGTATAGGCCTTGCGGATCTCGCTCGGCACACACCAGCGGCGAAGCCTGTACGTAGACGGTCAGCAAACGATCAGCGCCGATCAGCGCCTTGGCCTGTTCACGCCCTTCGGCATCCGGGGCAACAAACGCCGCCAGGGTCAGCAAGCCCGCTTCGTTGAACTGACGCGCCACATGCGCGGCGCGGCGCCAGTTCTCGGTACGCCCGGCACGGTCCTGGGGCAGGCCCTTGTTCAGGTCATGGCGCAGGTTCTGGCCGTCCAGCACAAACACCGCACGGCCCATGTCGAACAGCTTGCGCTCAACCGCGTAGGCCAGGGTGCTTTTGCCGGCGCCGGATAAGCCGCTGAACAGCACGGTCGCCGGTTGCTGGCCGAAGCGCTGGGCGCGCTCCTCGGTGGCCACGTGAGCCAACTTGCCATGCTGCGCCGCACTGCCGTGAGTTACCGGCGGCGCGATGATCATGCCTGCGGCCACGGTGCCGTTGGTCAAACGATCGATGACGATAAACGACCCGGTGGTGCGGTTGCTCGCGTAACCGTCCAGGGCGATGACCGTGTCGAGGCTGACCTTGACCCGGCCGATTTCGTTCAACTGCAAGGCGCTCGCCGGGCCTTCTTCCAGGGTGTTCACATCAACGCGATGCACGATGCTGGTGATGGAACCCGGCACGTAGCTGGTGGCGCGCTTGATGTCGTATTTCTTGCCCGGCAGCATCGGCTCTTCAGCCATCCACACCAGCATGGCGTCGAAGGCGTCGGTCACTTGCGGCACGTTGTCGGCGTGTACCAGCAGGTCGCCACGGGAGATGTCGATCTCGTCTTCCATGGTCAGGGTCACGGCCTGGCCTGGGCCGGCGTTTTCCAGTTCACCTTCAAAGGTGACGATGGATTTGACGCGGCTGCTCTTGCCCGACGGCAGCACCACGACTTCGTCACCCTTGTGCACGATGCCACTGGCCAGGGTGCCGGCGAAACCACGGAAATTCAGGTTCGGACGGTTGACGTACTGCACCGGGAAACGCAGGTCGGTGTAGTTGCGGTCGTTGGCGATCTCGACGGTTTCGAGAATCTCCATCAGCGACTGGCCGGTGTACCAGGGCGAACGCTCGCTCTTGTTCACCACGTTGTCGCCCTTGAGCGCCGACATCGGCACGAAGGCCAAGGTGCTCGGCTTAAACGCGATACCGTCGGCGAACTTCAGGTAATCGGCCTTGATCGACTCGAATACGCTTTGGTCAAAGCCGTTGATGTCCATCTTGTTGACGGCCACCACGATGTGTTTGATCCCCAGCAACGAGGCGATAAAGCTGTGGCGACGGGTCTGGGTCTGCACGCCGTAGCGGGCGTCGATCAGGATGATCGCCAGGTCACAGGTGGAGGCACCGGTGGCCATGTTGCGGGTGTACTGCTCATGGCCGGGGGTGTCGGCAATGATGAATTTGCGCTTGGCGGTGGAGAAGTAGCGGTAGGCAACGTCGATGGTGATGCCCTGCTCACGCTCGGCCTGCAGGCCGTCGACCAGCAAGGCCAGGTCGATGTCGTCACCGGTGGTGCCGGACTTCTTCGAATCGCGGGTGATGGCTTCCAGGTGATCTTCGTAGATCATCTTGGAGTCGTGCAGCAGGCGCCCGATCAGGGTGCTCTTGCCGTCGTCGACGTTGCCACAGGTCAGGAAGCGCAACATTTCCTTGCGCTCGTGCTGGCCCAGGTAGGCGAGGATGTCCTCGCTGATCAAATCAGATTGATGCGACATGACAGCCCCTTAGAAATAGCCTTGACGTTTTTTATCTTCCATCGAGCCTGCACCATCGTGGTCGATGACACGGCCCTGGCGCTCGGAAGTTCGCGTCAGGAGCATTTCCTGAATGATGTCCGTCAGCGTCTCGGCTTCGGACTCCACCGCGCCCGTCAACGGGTAGCAGCCAAGGGTACGGAAACGTACTTTCTTTTTGACGATTCGGGCTTTGTCTTCGTCAGACAGGTGCTCGAGGATGCGGTCGTCGTCGATCATGATCAACGTGCCGTTTTTCTCGATCACTTCGCGTTCGGCGGCGAAGTACAGCGGCACGATCGGGATGCCTTCCAGGTAGATGTACTGCCAGATATCCAGCTCGGTCCAGTTGGACAGCGGGAACACGCGGATCGACTCGCCCTTGTTGACGTTGCCGTTGTAGACGTTCCACAGCTCCGGGCGCTGGTTTTTCGGGTCCCAGCGGTGCTTGCTGTCGCGGAACGAGTACACGCGCTCTTTGGCACGGGATTTCTCTTCATCGCGACGGGCACCGCCGAATGCAGCGTCGAAACCATATTTGTCGAGCGCCTGTTTCAGGCCCTCGGTCTTCATGATGTCGGTGTGCTTGGCGCTGCCATGGGTGAACGGGTTGATGCCCTGCGCCACACCGTCCGGGTTGACGTGAGTGATCAGGTCCAGGCCCAGTTCCTCGACCATCTTGTCGCGGAACTTGTACATCTCCTGGAATTTCCAGCGGGTATCGACGTGCATCACCGGAAACGGCAGCTTGCCCGGGAAAAATGCCTTGCGTGCCAGGTGCAGCATCACGGCGGAGTCTTTACCGATCGAGTAGAGCATCACCGGGTTATCGAACTCGGCGGCGACCTCGCGGATGATGTGGATGCTTTCCGCCTCCAGCTGTTTCAGATGCGTCAGTTTGTCGACCATGGCTACTCACGGAAAAACGATCTTATGGACGGCCAGCGGGCCGTGTTCGAGCGGGGCATGCTAGCACAGCACCTGATTCTATTGAGGGAGCTGGCTAGATCGAAACGGTATATCAATATACCGCCCGGTTTGGCTCAACTCGATCAAATGTGGGAGCGGGCTTGCTCGCGAATGCGGTGTGTCAGTCAATGCATATGGCGACTGATGCACCGCATTCGCGAGCAAGCCCGCTCACATGTGTCCGGTGGTGTTCGTCAGATCGGGTTTGGGCAATCGATGAAGAGGTGTTCGAGGGCGAAGCGTCGCGCCAGGTAATCACCCAACGCCTGTACACCATACCGTTCGGTGGCGTGATGCCCGGCCGCTATGAAGCTGATGTCGTTTTCCCGGGCGCTGTGGAAGGTCTGCTCCGAAGCTTCGCCGCTCAGGTACAGGTCGACCCCGGCCAACACCGCCTGGTCGATATAGCCCTGGCCGCCACCGGTGCACCAGCCCACGCGGCGGATCATCTCGCTGCCTTCGATCAGCAGCGGCTCACGCCCCATGGCTTCCTGCACGCGGCGGGCGAAGTCACGGGGCGACACCGGTTCGGCAAGGGAGCCCACCAGGCCGACGATCTTGAGGTTGTCCGGGTCCAGTGGACCTTCGACGGTGATGTCCAGTTGCCGGGCCAGTTGCACGTTGTTGCCGACTTCCGGGTGCAGGTCCAGGGGCAAGTGGTAGGCCAGCAGGCTGATATCGTGCTTGAGCAGGGTTTTCAGGCGACGCTGCTTCATGCCGGTGATGCACGGGCTTTCACCTTTCCAGAAGTAACCGTGGTGCACCAGCACCAGGTCGGCCTGGGCTTCGACCGCCGCGTCCAGCAATGCCTGGCTGGCAGTCACGCCACTGACGATGCGCAGCACCTGCGGCCGGCCCTCGACTTGCAGGCCGTTGGGGCAGTAATCGGCGATTTTTGCACTATTAAGGTAGCGGTCCGCTTCCTCGACTAAGGTGCTCAGGGCGACGGCCATAAAAGACTCCTAAATATCCCGTTCAGAGGCGCTCACGGCCTCGTATAATGCGCGACATTATGGGCGCTCTCCCGCCCCCTGCAACCCGTCAGGATTTTTCTTAATGCTCAAGGCACTGCGTTTTTTTGGATGGCCATTGTTGGCTGGTGTGCTGATCGCGATGCTGATTATTCAGCGTTATCCACAACTGGTCGGCCTGCCGACGCTCGATGTCAACCTGCAACAGGCACCGCAAACCAGCGCGGTGGTGCAAGGCCCGGTGACTTACGCCGACGCGGTGGTGATCGCCGCGCCCGCCGTGGTGAACCTGTACACCACCAAGGTCATCAACAAACCGGCGCATCCGCTGTTTGAAGACCCGCAGTTCCGGCGCTTTTTCGGCGACAACTCGCCCAAGCAGCGACGCATGGAATCCAGCCTCGGCTCCGGCGTGATCATGAGCCCGGAAGGCTACATCCTGACCAACAACCACGTGACCACCGGCGCCGACCAGATTGTCGTGGCCCTGCGTGATGGCCGGGAAACCCTGGCCCGCGTAGTCGGCAGCGACCCGGAAACCGACCTTGCGGTGTTGAAGATTGATCTGAAAAGCCTGCCCTCGATCACCATCGGCCGCTCCGAAGGCTTGCGCGTAGGTGACGTGGCGCTGGCCATCGGCAACCCGTTCGGGGTGGGCCAGACCGTGACCATGGGCATCATCAGCGCCACCGGGCGTAACCAGTTGGGCCTCAACAGCTACGAAGACTTTATCCAGACCGACGCGGCGATCAACCCGGGCAACTCCGGCGGCGCGCTGGTGGATGCCAACGGCAACCTGACCGGCATCAACACCGCGATCTTCTCCAAGTCCGGTGGCTCCCAGGGCATCGGCTTCGCCATCCCGGTCAAACTCGCCACGGAAGTGATGAAGTCGATCATCGAGCATGGCCAAGTGATTCGTGGCTGGCTGGGGATTGAAGTACAACCGCTGACCAAGGAACTGGCCGAGTCGTTTGGCCTGACCGGGCGCCCAGGCATCGTGGTCGCCGGGATCTTCCGCGACGGCCCGGCGCAGAAAGCCGGCCTGCAACTGGGGGATGTGATCCTCAGCATCGACGGCGAACCGGCCGGTGATGGCCGCAAGTCGATGAACCAGGTGGCGCGGATCAAGCCGACCGACAAGGTGGCGATCCAGGTGATGCGCAATGGCAAGGAAATCAAGCTGTCGGCAGAAATCGGCCTGCGTCCGCCGCCGGCGCCGGTGAAAGAAGAGGAATAACCTCTGAAGGAGCCCGCTTCAGGGCTCCTGTTACCTAATGTTTCAGAAGAAAATTACCCGCAATAGAGATGTTATATTGTTTCAATATCGCTATTGGAACGTTCTATCATGCCGTCTCGAAGATTTGCCCCACTGGTGGGAATCGCCATGGGTTTGCTGGTGGACCCGGTCTACGCCGAAGACACTGCCACCTTAGAACTGGAGGCTACCCGCATCACCAGTGAGGCGTATGAATCCGCCACTGGCCCCGTCAAAGGCTATCGCGCCACCCGCTCCGCCAGCGCAACCAAAACCGACACCGCCCTGCGAGACATCCCACAATCCATCAGCGTGATTCCTGCCTCGGTGCTCAAGGACCTGGGCAGTACCAACGTCGAGCGCGCCCTGGAATTTGCCGGCGGCGTATCCAGACAGAACAACTTCGGCGGCCTGACGCTCTACGAATACAGCGTTCGCGGCTTCACCACCTCTGAGTTTTATGTGGACGGCTTCAGCGCCAACCGCGGTTACCCAAGTACGCCGGATGCGGCCAATATCGAGCGCATCGAAGTGCTCAAGGGCCCCGCCGCCAGCCTGTATGGCCGTGGCGACCCGGGCGGCACGGTGAATATCGTCAGCAAGAAGCCGCAGCCCGAAGCCTTCACCACCGTGCAGACCAGCGCTGGCAGCTGGGACCGCTATCGCACCGCACTGGACGTGAACACGCCGCTCGATAGCGAGGGTAACGTCTTGTCACGGGTCAACCTGGCGGTGGAGGACAATCACAGCTTCCGCGACCACGTGGAGGCCAAACGGGTCTTTGTCGCACCCTCCATCAGTTGGCAACTGGACCCGGACACGCGCCTGCTGGTGGAAAGCGAATTCGTGCGCCACCGCTCCACCTTCGACCGTGGCATCGTCGCGCCGAACAATCGCTGGAGCGGCGTCTCCCGCTCGACCTTCCTCGGCGAGCCCAACGACGGCGATATCCGCAACCACAACAACCGCCTGCAAGCCACCCTCGAACACCACCTCAACGATGCCTGGCAACTGCGCCTGGCCAGCCACTACAAGCAGGGCAGCCTGTGGGGCGATGCCTCGGAAAACCGCCCACTGGATGCCGACGGCCACACCCTCAAGCGTCGCTACCGCGAACGCTCCACCGGTTGGCACGACAGCATCACCCAACTCGAGCTACGTGGCCGGTTCGACATCGGCAACTGGCAGCACGAGTTGCTGATGGGTACCGAATACGAGGACTACCGCAAGAAAGAACGAGTCACCGCGATTGCTGGCGGCGACTACGCCATCGACATCTACAACCCGGTCTACGGCCAGCCAAAGCCCAATGGCAAGCGCTCGGGCACCGACTTTTTCGAACAGGTGAAAAGCCAGGCGCTGAACCTGCAGGATCAGATCATCTTCACCGACCGGCTGCGCGGGATGATCGGCGCGCGCTTCGAACACTTCGAGCAGCACACCGACGACTTCGCCCGCAACCACGCCAAAAGCCGGCAGACCCACGATGCCCTAACCCAACGCGCCGGCCTGCTCTACCAACTGACGCCTGAAGTGGGCCTGTTCGCCAATGCCTCCACCTCGTTCAAACCCAACAATGGCCTGGACGCCGGCGGCAAATCCTTCGAGCCGGAGGAAGGCGTGGGTTATGAAATCGGGATCAAGAGCGAACTGTTCGACGACCGCCTGAGCACCACCCTCGCCGCCTTCCATATCGAGAAAGAAAATGTCTTGGCCCTGGACCCGGCCACCGACACCCAGCGGGCCATGGGCAAGGCCCGCAGCCAGGGTTTTGACCTGCAACTGACCGGCCAAGTGACAGACGCCGTACGGGTGATCGGCGCCTTTGCCTACATCGACGCCGAAGTGACTAAAGGCGACAAAGACATCCCTGCGGGCAGCCGGATTCTCGGCATGGCCAAACGAAGCGGCAGTTTACTCGGGGTGTATGAATTCCAGGACGGCCTGTTGCGTGGCTCCGACCTCGGCGCGGCCTTTACCTACGTCGGCGACCGCTCAGGCGAAGCTGGCAAAAGCTTTGAATTGCCGGCCTACCACACCGTCGACCTGCTGGCCCACTACAAGGCCAGCGACAACGTCACCGTGGGCCTGAACCTCAACAACCTGTTCGACGAAAAGTACTACGAGCGCTCCTACAGCAATTACTGGGTCAATCCCGGCGAGCCGCGCAATTTCACCGTCAGCCTGACCCTCAACCTGTAAAAGGACGTCTCCATGCAAGTCTTCAAATCCCTGGCCGTGTTAGGCCTGCTGTTTGCCACCCAAGTCTCGGCCCACGGGCTGTGGACCGAACAACGGCGCGGCAATATCGAAGTGATCTACGGCCACGGCGCCGAAGACAACGTGTTCAAGGCCCAGAAAATCAGCGGCGCCTGGGCCTATGACGCCAGCGGCAAAATGATTCCGGTGACCGTGGAACGGCTGTCCGACCACGCGCGCCTGAAGCCTCTCAAATCGCCGGCTGTATTGGCGGTCGCCCTGGATAACGGCATGTGGTCGCAGACGGCTGAAAAGAAGTGGGTCAACGAGGGCCGCAGTAAAGTGCCGGGGGCGATTGAGTCGACCCATACCTTCAAGTACGGCCTGGCGATCTACCAGCCGGGAGCAACGTTGCCGAAGCTGGACCAGCTCAAGCTACTGATCTTGCCAGAAGTTGATCCGCTGACCGTAGGACCGGGCAAATCACTGCCCGTGCGGGTGCTGCTGGATGGCAAGCCGGCGGCTGGGGTCAAGCTGGTGGGGGATTATCGCAATGCACCGAGCACCTTGAGCACCGAGACCGATAAAGACGGCCGCGCCCAGGTGCTGGTAAGGAATGAAGGATTGAATGTGATTGCGGCGCAGGTGGAGATCCCGCTTAAAGACAATGCTGATGTAGCGACTCGCGGACTGTTCAGTTCCCTGACCTTCCTGGGCGAGCCGCATCACGAGTAACACCGAAAATTCAGAGTGGGCACAGTCAATGAGGGAGCGGGCTTGCTCGCGAAGGCGGTGTATCAGTCGCTATCTTCATTAACTGACCCACCGTATTCGCGGGCAAGCCCGCTCCCACATTCAGGCCTCACTCGGCTTGATTACAGTGCCACCGGCGCTCTTTCACACAGGGTATTGAGCGCCACCGCCCACTGTGGGTCATCGTTCAGGCAAGGCACCAACACCAACTCCTCGCCCCCCGCTTCGCGGAATTGTTCCAGGCCGCGATCGCCAATTTCCTCCAGTGTCTCGATGCAGTCCGCGACAAACGCCGGGCACATCACCAGCAACTTCTTCACCCCTTGCTGAGCCAACGCCTCAAGGCGTGCCTCGGTGTAGGGTTCGATCCACTTGGCCCGGCCCAACCGCGACTGGAACGCCACCGACCATTTGCCCTCCGGCAAGCCAAGGCGCTCCGCGAAGTCCCGCGCAACACTGAAGCACTGCGCGCGATAGCACGTGGCAAGCACCTCGGGTGAGGCGTTCTGGCAGCAGTTGGCGTCCTTGAAACAGTGTTGCCCGGTAGGGTCGAGCTTTTTCAGGTGGCGCTCGGGCAACCCATGAAAGCTCAGCAGGAGGTGATCGAAATCCTGTTCCACATAAGCTCTGGCGCTGTTGGCCAAGGCGTCGAGGTACTCCGGTTCATCGTAGAACGGCTGCAGAATCGAAAACTCGATCGCCAACTTTTTGTCCCGCACCACGCGTCGGGCTTCTTCGATCACCGTGGTCACGGTGCTGTCTGCAAATTGCGGGTACAACGGCGCCAGGGTGACTTTCTTGATGCCCTGGGACGCCAGCCGCGTCAGTACGCTTTCAATCGACGGCTCGCCATAACGCATTGCCAGTTCCACCGGGCCTTGGGTCCATTGCGCGGTCATCTGTTGTTGCAGGCGGCGGCTGAGGACGACCAGCGGCGAGCCTTCGTCCCACCAGATCGAGGCGTAGGCATGGGCCGATTGCTCCGGGCGCTTGATCAGGATCAGCGACACCAGCAAGCGCCGAACCGGCCATGGCAGGTCAATGACGTAAGGGTCCATCAGGAATTGATTAAGGTAGCTGCGCACATCCGCCACCGAAGTGGACGCCGGTGAACCCAGGTTGACCAGTAACAACGCGTGATCCGTCATGCAACATCCTATCTCTAGAGGCGGCTGGACAAGTCGTCCAGGGCCGCGTGCAACTCAGTGAACTGGAAAATGAACCCAGCGGCCAACAGCCGCTGCGGCAACGCCCGCTGGCCGCCCAGCAACAAACCGGACAACTCGCCCAGGCCGATGCGCAAGGCAAACGCCGGCATGGGCATGAACGCCGGGCGGTGCAGCACCTTGCCCAGGGTCTTGGCGAACTCCAGGTTGCGTACCGGGTGTGGCGCGCAGGCATTATAAGGACCGCTGGCATCGGTCTTGTGCAGAAGAAAATCAATCAGGGCGATTTGATCCTTTATATGGACCCATGGCATCCACTGCCGACCGTTGCCGATAGGCCCGCCCAGCGCCAGTTTGAATGGCAGCAACAGCCGCGACAAAAAGCCGCCCTCGGCCGCCAGCACCAGCCCTGTACGTACCAGCACGACGCGGATACCCAATGCTTCGGCGCGCTGGGCGGTTTCTTCCCAGGCAATAGAGAGCTGGCTGCCGAAATCGTCTTGTACCGGGCCGCTGTCTTCGGTCAGCTCACGCTCGCCGCCGTCGCCGTACCAGCCGACCGCAGAACCGGAAATCAACACCGCCGGTTTTTGCTCAAGGCCCTCAAGCCACGCCAGCAAGGTTTCGGTCAGGCCGATGCGGCTGCTCCATAGCAGCGCCTTGCGTTTATGCGTCCAGGGCCGGTCGGCAATCGGTGCGCCGGCCAGGTTGATCACCGCGTCCACCGGCTCGTTTATGTCTTGCAGGCGAGCAATGCCGCGCACTTGGGCACCACACAATTTGGCCACTTGTTCGGGATGGCGGCTCCAGACCGTGAGGCGATGGCCCTGGGCAAGCCAGTGTTGGCAAAGTTGGCGGCCGATCAAACCCGTACCGCCGGTCAGCAAAATGTGCATGAGTCGTTCCTCGTGTAACGTTCGCCGACCACCGTTAGTCTATTTTATAAACAGGGATGTTTTAATCGGGCGCAACGGTGGTTAAACCCTCAGGGTTAACCATAGGTCACGCCAAACGATCAGGTACGCCAAAACTTATACCAAAAAACTATATTGTACAGCTATTGGTGTCGGCGTAGTCTGTACCCAACGGTAAAACGAGGCCTCCCATGACTGTTCCCATCGCGATCATTGGCACCGGCATCGCCGGTCTCTCCGCCGCCCGAGCGTTAAAAGACGCGGGGCACGTTGTACAACTCTTCGATAAAAGCCGCGGCAGTGGCGGTCGGATGTCCAGCAAGCGCAGCGATGCGGGGGCACTGGACATGGGCGCGCAGTACTTCACCGCCCGCGACCGACGCTTCGTCAACGAGGTACAACGCTGGCAAGCCCAGGGGTGCGCCGAGCAATGGAAACCGCAGCTGTACAACTTCAAGTCCGGGCAACTCACGCCCTCTCCCGATGAACAGATCCGCTGGGTCGGCACGCCGCGCATGAGTGCGATCACCCGCGCCCTGCTGGATGACTTGCCGGTGCAGTTCGGTTGCCGCATCACCGAAGTGTTCCAGGGCAAACACCACTGGAACCTGCTGGACGCCGACGGCGAAAACCACGGCCCGTTCAGCCACGTGATCATTGCCACCCCGGCGCCCCAAGCCACCGCCCTGCTGGCCGCCGCGCCCAAACTGGCGAGTGCCGCCGCCGGCGTGAAGATGGACCCGACCTGGGCCATCGCCCTGGCCTTCGACAAACCGTTGGATACCCCCATGGAAGGCTGCTTCGTGCAAGACAGCCCTCTGGACTGGCTGGCCCGCAACCGCAGCAAACCTGGGCGCGACACCACCCTCGACACTTGGGTACTGCACGCCACCAGCACCTGGAGCAAGCAACACCTGGACCTGTCCAAGGAAGCGGTGATCGAACACCTGCACGGTGCCTTCGCCGAACTTTTGCACAGCGCCATGCCGGCGCCATCCTTCACCCTCGCCCACCGCTGGCTGTATGCACGGCCGTCCACCAGCCATGAATTTGGCGTGCTGGCCGACGCCGACCTGGGCTTGTACGTGTGTGGCGACTGGTGCCTGTCGGGCCGTGTGGAAGGTGCCTGGCTCAGCGGCCAGGAAGCGGCGCGGCGGTTGATCGAGCATCTGCAATGAACCGCATCAATCCCGCCAAGTTGCTGCTGTCGAAGTGGACAGCAGCCCGCCCGCAGCACAAGGAAAAACATTTCCTGGTCACCCAGTTGCTGCGCGACGAAGAAGGCGATGTGCAGGAAATCGAACTGGAAGCGGTGATGAGCCATCGCGTTCAGCGCCTGCCCTGGCAAACCCTGCAAAACGCTGAAGACTGGAAAATCGGCTGGAAATAGCCATTCCGCAAATACCTGTACAAATTATTTGACTTGTACAGCTTCAAACCTATGATGAGATTAAGTTGTACAGAAATTTATCTCTGTACAGGAATTTCACCGAGGTTTGGCCATGTCCAGCACCCTGCCCACCACCGGAAAACCAAAAATCGCCATCAGCGCCTGCCTGTTGGGCGAGAACGTGCGCTTCAACGGCGGGCACAAACAATCTCAACTGTGCAGCCAGACCCTCGCCGATTATTTCGACTTCGTGCCGCTTTGCCCTGAGGTCGCCATCGGCCTGGGCATTCCCCGTGAGCCGATTCGGCTGGTGGGCGACCCGCTTAACCCCCAGGCCGTCGGCACCGTGCACCGCGAGCTCAACGTAACCCAACCGCTGGACGATTACGCTCGGCAAATGGCCGCCGAACACACCGACCTCTGCGGCTACATCTTCATGCAGAAATCGCCGTCCTGCGGCCTGGAGCGGGTCAAGGTCTATCAAGACAACGGCATGCCCATCGACGGCGGCGGACGCGGTATCTACGCCCAGGCGTTTTGCGCGCGTCACCCCAACCTGCCGGTGGAAGAAGACGGTCGGCTGAACGACCCGGTGCTGCGGGAAAATTTCCTGACCCGGGTGTTCGTCTACGCCACTTGGCAGCAGCTCCTCGCCGAAGGCCTGACCCGTCACCGCCTGCTGGAATTTCACTCGCGCTACAAATACCTGCTGATGGCCCACAGCCCCGTGCATTACAAAAGCCTGGGCAACCTGCTGGGCAGCATGCCCAAGGACGTCGACCTCGACACCTTGGCCGCCGGTTATTTCAGCGAACTGATGACCGCCCTGAGCAAGTGCGCCACCCGTGGCACCCACACCAATGTGCTGCAACACATCAGCGGCTACCTCAAGCAAGCCATCAGCGCCGAAGACAAACAGGAAGTGCAGACCCTCATCGGCCAATACCGCCAGGGCATCGTCCCGCTGGTGGTGCCGCTGACGCTGCTCAAGCACCACTTTCGCCAGCACCCGGACCGCTACATCGCGCAGCAGGCCTACCTGCAACCGCACCCGGAAAACCTCAGCCTGCGTAATGCGATTTAACCTATGACTTTCCCCCTGCAAGCACCTGTCGAAGACATCGCCGAGGCCATCGAACAAGGCTGGCTGCCGATCCGCGAAGTGGCGCGCCAGACCGGCGTCAACGCCGTGACCCTGCGCGCCTGGGAGCGGCGTTATGGCCTGATCGTGCCCCAGCGCACGCCCAAGGGGCACCGGCTGTTCAGTGCCGAGCATGTACAACGCATCCACACCATCCTGACCTGGCTCAACCGCGGGGTGCCGGTCAGCCAGGTCAAGAGCCTGATCGACACCGCACAAACCGCCAGCCAACCGCCGGAGGAAAACGAATGGCATAACCGCCGCCAGCACCTGGTGCAGGCCATCAGCGAACTGGCCGAACGCCGGGTGGATGACGCCTTCAACCAGGCCATGGCCCTGTACCCGCCACGCACCTTGTGCGAGCAACTGTTATTGCCGTTGCTCAGGGAGCTTGAACTGCGCTGGCAGGGCCAATTCGGTGCGCAGATGGAGCGGGTGTTTTTCTATTCCTGGCTGCGCAGCAAATTCGGCGCGCGGATGTATCACAACAACCGCCAGCTCAACGGCGCGCCGTTACTGCTGATCAACCATTCCGACCTGCCGCTGGAGCCGCACCTGTGGCTCACCGCCTGGCTCGCCAGCAGCGCCGATTGCCCGGTGGAAGTCTTCGACTGGCCATTGCCGACGGGCGAACTGGCCCTGGCCGTCGAACGCCTGCAACCCCGGGCAGTACTGCTGTATTCGAGCAAGACGCTCCATACGTCGGCGCTGGAAAAACTATTGAGCGGCTTCAGTTGCCCAAAACTGATAACCGGACCAGCGGTATGCATCCATCAGGCCGAGCTGTCCGTATTAACCCAAGACATTCCTGAATTGCTCCTGGCCGAAGACCCATTGTCGGCCCATCAGGTACTGATCCAGCGTGGACTTATTTAAATGCACTTGATCTGGCTGCGCACCGACCTGCGCCTACATGACAACACCGCCCTCGCCGCCGCCGCACAGCGTGGTCCGACAGCGGCTGTCTACCTGATCAGTCCCGAGCAATGGCTGGCCCACGATGACGCGCCGTGCAAAGTCGACTTCTGGCTGCGCAACCTCAAGAGCCTGAGCGTCGCGCTGGGGGAGTTGAACATTCCTCTATTGATCCGCCATGCCTCGACCTGGGACCAGGCACCACAAGTCCTGGCAGACCTGTGCCAGGAACTGTCGGTCGAGTCGGTGCACGTCAATGACGAATACGGCATCCACGAAGCGCGCCGCGACGCCGCCGTGGCCGAGACCCTCGAAGCCCGAGGCGTTACGTTTCACAATTACCTGGACCAGTTGTTTTTCCAGCCCGGCAGCGTCCTGACCAAGACCGGCACCTACTTCCAGGTATTCAGCCAGTTTCGCAAGGTCTGCTACAACCTTCTGCACGGCGCCTTGCCGCGCCTGGTAGCGACACCCAAGGCACAGGCGGCACTCAAGCTCAAAAGCGACCCGGTCCCGGATCACGTCGAGGGCTTTGCTACCCCGAGCGAGGCCCTCCGTGCCCTGTGGCCTGCCGGCGAAGCCGAAGCCCGGCGCCGTCTCGATCAATTCGCCGACGCGCAAATCAGCTATTACAAGGACGAACGCGATTTCCCGGCCAAGCCCGGCACCAGCCAGCTTTCGGCCTACCTCGCAGCGGGCGTGGTCTCACCGCGCCAGTGCCTGCATGCCGCGCTGCAAAGCAACCAGGGTGAATTCGAAAGCGGCGACATCGGCGCGATTACCTGGATCAACGAGCTGCTGTGGCGCGAGTTCTACAAACATATCCTGGTGGGTTACCCACGGGTCTCACGCCACCGCGCGTTCCGCCCGGAGACTGAAGCCGTGGCCTGGCGCAACAGTCCGGAAGACTTGAAGTCGTGGCAGGAAGCCCGCACCGGCCTGCCGATCATCGACGCGGCCATGCGCCAATTGCTGGAAACCGGCTGGATGCACAACCGCCTGCGCATGGTGGTGGCGATGTTCCTGACTAAAAACCTGCTGATCGACTGGCGCGAAGGCGAGCGTTTTTTCATGCGTCACCTGATCGACGGCGACCTCGCGGCGAACAACGGTGGTTGGCAGTGGAGTTCGTCCACCGGCACCGACTCGGCGCCGTACTTCCGGATTTTCAGCCCCTTGAGCCAGTCGGAAAAATTCGACGGTGAAGGCGTGTTCATCAAGCATTGGCTGCCACAACTGGCAGCGCTTAACAAAAAGGAAGTGCACAACCCCGATGCCGTGGGCGGCTTGTTTGGCGTGGCGGACTACCCTCGTCCTATCGTCGATCTGAAAAAGTCGCGCGAGCGCGCGCTCGCCGCCTTCCGCAGCCTGCCTTCACGCCAGGCGGTCGGGGGTGGTTATGAGTGATTTCCTGCGCCGCTTCGCTCAGACCTTTGCCAGTGTGGACAAACACAATCTGCACCTGCTCGACAGCCTGTACAGCCAGGACATCAACTTCACCGACCCGCTGCACGAAGTGCACGGGCTGCCGGCGCTGCACCGTTATTTCGCCGAGCTGTACGACAACGTTACCCAGCTGCGTTTTGACTTCCATGGCTTCGATCAAGTGACCGAAGGCGAAGGCTACCTGCGCTGGAAAATGAGCTTCTGCCACCCACGCCTGGGCGGGGGGAAAGTGATTCGTGTCGAAGGCTGCTCGCATCTGCTGTGGCGCGACAAGGTGTACCACCATCGGGATTATTTCGACGCGGGTGCGCTGCTGTATGAACACGTGCCGGTCCTCGGCGGTGTGGTCAGTTGGCTGAAAAGGAGAATGGGATGAACCTTATGCCGCCCCGTCGTTATTGGCTGACCGGTGCCAGCAGTGGCATCGGTGCCGAACTGGCCAAGGCGCTGCTCGAAAGCGGTGCCCATGTGGCTGTCAGTTCCCGCTCCAAAGAGCCGCTGGAACAGCTCGCCCAACAATACCCCGGGCAAGTGCTGGTGGTAGCGGGCGACCTGACCAACAGCCAGACCGTGCGCGAAATCGGCGAGCATATCGGCGTGGCCTGGGGCTCGCTGGACACCGTGATCCTGAATGCCGGCACCTGCGAATACGTGGACGCCAGGCAGTTCGATTCCTCGATCATCGAGCACGTAGTGCGCACCAACCTGCTGGCCAGCAGTTACTGCATCGAAGCCGCCCTGCCGCTGTTGCGGGCCGGCCACACACCGCACCTGGTCGGCGTCGCCAGCGCCGTGACCTACCTGCCAATGCCCAGGGCTGAAGCTTATGGTGCCTCCAAGGCGGGACTGCGTTATCTGTTCGAATCCCTGCGCATCGACCTGTCGCCCGAGGGCATTGACGTCACCGTGGTCAGCCCGGGCTTCGTCGATACACCGCTGACCGCCCGCAATGACTTCCCGATGCCCTTGAGCTGGCCGGCGGACAAAGCCGCGCGACATATCTTCGCCAAGCTGCAAAACCGGCCCTTGGAAATTGCTTTTCCGGCCCTGTTTATTGCCGCGCTGTGGCCGCTGTCGAAACTGCCGAACCGCGCCAAGCTGATCATTGGCAAACGCATGTTGCGCAGTCCGCCGCCGCGCAAGGACAACCTGTGAAGATCGCCATTATCGGCAGCGGCATTGCCGGACTGACCAGTGCCTACCTGCTCAGCCGCCGCCACGACATCACCCTGTTCGAAGCGGGCGACCGCATCGGCGGGCACACCCACACGGTGAGTGTCACGGTGGATGGCAAAAGCTACGCAGTGGACACCGGCTTCATCGTGTTCAACAACTGGACCTACCCTAACTTCATCAAGTTGCTGGGGCAGATCGGTGTGACGTTCAAACCCACCGAAATGAGTTTTTCGGTGTGCGACCCGAACGCCGGGTTTGAGTACAACGGCAACAACCTCAACAGCCTGTTCGCCCAGCGCCGCAATATGCTGTCGCCGGGGTTCTGGGGCATGTTGCGCGACATCCTGCGCTTCAACCGCCAGGCACCGCTGGACTTGCAAGAGCAACGCATCAGCGCCGAGATGACCCTGGGCGAGTACCTGCAAACGGGCGGCTACGGCCAGCGATTTATCCAGCACTACATCGTGCCGATGGGCGCGGCGATCTGGTCGATGTCCCTGGCTGACATGCTCGGGTTTCCCCTGCAATTCTTCGTGCGGTTCTTCAAGAACCACGGCTTGCTATCGGTGAGTAACCGCCCACAGTGGTGCGTGATCGAAGGCGGCTCCAGCCGTTATATCGAACCGCTGACCCAGTCCTTCCGTGAAAAAATTCGCCTCAATTGCTCCGTCACCCGGGTAGAGCGCACACCGATCGGCGTGGTTATCCACAGCGCGGCAGGCAGCGAGGCATTCGACAAAGTCGTGTTCGCCTGCCACAGCGACCAGGCCCTGGGGTTGCTGGGGGATGCGAGCCTGGCCGAGCAACAGATCCTCGGCGCCTTGCCCTACGCCGACAACGACGTAGTCCTGCACACCGACACCCGCTTGCTGCCCGACCGTAAATTGGCTTGGGCCAGCTGGAATTACCGCCTGGACAGCAGCACGCAAAAACAGGCTGCCGTGACCTACGACATGAACATCCTGCAGGGCATCGACAGCACCACCACCTTTTGCGTCAGCCTCAACCAGACGGCGATGATTAACCCGCTCAAAGTCCTCTCCCGCTACACCTATGCCCACCCGCAATACAGCCTGGCCGCCGTGGCCGCTCAAGCGCGCTGGGAAGAATTGCACGGCACGCAGCACACCTATTATTGCGGCGCGTATTGGGCCAACGGTTTCCACGAAGACGGCGTGGTCAGCGCGTTGCGGGTGGCCAAGGCATTTGGGGAAACCCTGTGAACAGCGCCCTGTACAGCGGCTGGATCGCCCATCGGCGTTTTACGCCCAAGGGCCACGCCTTCCGCTATCGGATCGGCCTGCTGTACCTGGACCTCAGCGAACAGCACGAAGTCTTCGGCTTGTCGCCATTGGCCGGCGACCGCTGGGCGCCGTTCGCGTTTCGCCAGCAGGATTACCTGCGTGAATTTACCCGTCACGGCATGAGCTTGACCGATGCCGTACGTCAAGAAGTCGGCAAGGCCCTGGGGCGCATCCCACTGGGCGCAATCTGCCTTCTGACCCAGGCTCGCAGTTGGGGCCTGGCTTTTAATCCGGTGAGTTTCTTCTACTGCTTCGAGGCCGATGGCACCTTGGCCGCGATTCTGTGCGAAGTGACCAACACCCCGTGGCGCGAACGCTATCACTACGTGCTGCCGGCCATGGCGCTGCCTGCCGGTGAGCATCAGCACTTCGCCGTGGCCAAGGCCTTTCATGTCTCGCCATTTTTGCCCCGGGACCTGGAATACCGCATGAGCTTCAGCCCGCCCGCCGCGAAACTCGGCGTACACATGGCCGACTGGCAGGGCGAGCTGAAAGTTTTCGACGCCACCTTGAGCCTGCAACGCGAGGCGCTGAACCGCGCCAGCCTGCACCGTTACTTGTGGCGCTTTCCGTGGATGACCGCCAAGACCTGCCTGGCCATTTATTGGCAGGCCCTGCGCCTCCTGCTTAAACGCACGCCGATTTTTTCCCATCACGCCGCCGAAGGCGCTTCTCGCACCGCAGTCGGGTACACCAAGGATCGCCGCCATGAAATCCCCTAGCTTATCGGTCAAATCCAATCGCTTGAACGTCAACGGCATGACCGCCGCACTGCTGCGCAAAGCGGTGCTGCGCCAGCTCGGCCAACTGCGCCACGGCCAGTTGGTGGTGATTGAGGACGGTGAGCGACAAGTCTTCGGCGCACGGGAAGCGCACCTGCTGGGGGAAATCCAGATCCTCGATTCGGCCGTGTGGGGGCTGGTGGCAGCCAACGGTTCCATCGGCGCAGGCGAGGCATTTATTCATGGCTACTGGAGCAGCCCCGACCTGACGGCCGTGGTGCGGGTGATGGTCAGCAACCTCGACGTGCTGGATGCACTGGAAGGTGGCCTGGCCAAACTCGCGCGGCCCTTCACCCAAGGCCTGCACTGGCTCAACCGCAACACGCGTAAGGGCTCGCAGAAGAACATCGCCGCCCACTACGACCTGGGCAATGACCTGTTCGAAGAATTCCTCGACCCGACCATGATGTATTCGGCCGCACAGTTCCTCACCGCCGACGACACCCTGGAACAGGCACAGTTGAACAAGCTGGAGCGCATCTGCCAGAAGCTCGCGCTGAAACCGTCCGACCACCTGCTGGAAATCGGCACCGGCTGGGGCAGCATGGCGATTTATGCCGCACAGCAGTACGGCTGCAAGGTCACCACGACGACCTTGTCCAAAGAGCAGTTTGCCTACACTGAAAAACGCATCGAGGCCCTGGGTTTGCAGAATCAGGTGACGTTGCTGCTGGAGGACTACCGCGACCTGAGCGGGCAGTACGACAAACTGGTGTCCATCGAGATGATCGAAGCCGTGGGCCATCGCTTCCTGCCGACCTACTTCAAACAATGCGCTCAGTTGCTCAAGAGCAACGGCCTGATGTTGCTGCAAGCCATCACCATTCGCGAGCAGCGCTACGAACAGGCCAAGAGCAGCGTGGATTTCATCCAGCGCTACATTTTCCCCGGCGGCGCCCTGCCCTGCGTGCAGAAAATGCTCGAGATCGTCAGCCGCGACACCGACATGAACCTGCTGCACATGGAGGATTTCGGCCTGCATTACGCACGAACCCTGCGCCTGTGGCATGAGAACTTTCGCCGCGCCCACAGCCGCCTGACGGAAATGGGCTACGACGAATATTTCCTGCGTCTGTGGGAGTTTTACCTGTGCTACTGCGAGGGCGGCTTTATGGAGCGCACCATCGGCACCGCACAAATGCTCCTGGCCAAGCCGGCGGCCCTGACCCAGCCCCTGCTCGGGCGCTTTGATGCTTAAACCGCTGGCAAATGCCGTGCTGTTCCAGTGCGGTTGGTTTGCCTGTGTGTTGGGCGGCGACAGTCTGTGGCTGTTGGTGGGGTTGGCGGTGCTGGTAATCCACCTGCTGTGGATAAGTTCGTGGTCAGCGGAAGGCCAGGTGATTCTTGCCGTCACCTTGTTGGGCACCGTGATCGACACCGTGCTACGTGCATTCGGCGTGTTTCATTTCAGCCTGCCCGGGCCGTTGGCGCCATTGTGGCTGATCCTGTTGTGGGCATTGCTGGCGACCACGCTGCGCCATTGCATGGCCTGGAGCGCGCAGCCCTGGTGGCGTGCGAGTTTATTGGGGGCGGTGGGCGGGCCGTTGTCCTATTACGCGGGCAGCCAACTGGCCGGGGTGAGTTTCGGCTATGGCACCGTGCCGACAGTCATCGGCCTGGCGTTACTCTGGGGGATGATTTTTCCATTGTTGCATTGGGTCGCCAGGCAGTTGGCACATTGACGTCCGTCAGGCCTTTCACACACCTATGAGCCGCTTGCCTTACACTGCGCGCCTATGACCAACATCCCCCACACGCAAATCGCCGAACCCGCCGTCACCTGCTCCACCTGCGCCGCGTGCTGCTGCCAGTTGGAAGTCATGCTGATCACCGACACCGGCGTGCCTGACCGCTTTATCGATACCGACGATTGGGGCGGCGAAGTCATGCTGCGCCTGGATGATGGCTGGTGCGCGGCGCTGGATCGCGACACGATGATGTGCACGATTTATGAGAAGCGACCGCTGATCTGCCGGGAGTTCGAGATGGGCGCACCGGAGTGCATCGATGAGCGCCAGGGGCTTGCGACGGTGTATCGCTGATTTTGAAAAACCAACGATGAGCAAATGTGGGAGCGGGCTTGCTCGCGAAAGCGGTGTGTCAGTCAACTGATTCGTGGCTGATACGCCGCTTTCGCGAGCAAGCCCGCTCCCACAATGGTTTTGCGGTGTTCTGAAGAATTACAGTGGCATCGTGTAGTGCAACGAATAGCTCTCGACACCATCGTTATTGCTGCTGATCCCGGCATTCGAGTAATGAGTAGCCCGAATACCCACTTCACTCCCACCGACAAAGCGCAGACCAAAGCCCAGTCGGTCTTCAAACTGGAAAGCCTGGCCGATGTTGTTGTCTTCGACCCTTGTGCGGGAGAACACGGCCACACCAACCCCAGCCTCGATGTAGGGTTTCACCCTTTCCCCGGCAAACTCATAAACAAAAACCGGCGAGAACGAAAGGCTGCTGACGCTGGCGCGCTTGTCACCGTCCCAGTAGGTGTAGGCTCCGCTCCAGTACCCGGTCACGCGGCCCGTATCGGTCTGCCACCAGCTTTTATCCCAATCAGATGTCAGCCCCAACCGATAAGTCATGGTCGAATCGCTGGTACTCCCCACTCCAAATTCCAGGCCTGCCGCCTGCGCTGAAAAAGAGTGCCCCACCACAGCGGCCGCAATCGCGGCCAAACAGAACCAGCGCTTCATAAGAAACATCCTTTACGAACGAAGTTGTATGATTTTGTACAGGCTAACTTGCTATAGAAGTCGCCGTTTATGCAGAAGTTCAGTCAGTAATTCGGTTATTTCACGAAATTTTCACAGGCCAAAGCTACGCACAACGCCGGGAAAATTCCATAGGGTAGGTAGGATTTTTCTTAGATGCTCTGGATCGCCGCTGGTCCAGAACTGTGCCGGCACGGGATTGCCAGTGGCCAGCAGTTCGCGATCACTTAACAGGCGTTGCAACTGACGCGCTACGGCCGCGCCCGTGTCGATCAGAATGATCGTCGGCGGGAGCATCTCGGCGAGCAGTGGTTTGAGGAATGGGTAGTGGGTGCAGCCGAGGATGATGGTGTCGCAACCGGCAGCGATCAACGGCTCGACATAACCCTGCAACATCACACGCAAGGCCGGGCTGCTCAAATCGCCGGTCTCGATCAGCTCCACCAGGCCCGGGCACGGCTGGGTGATCACCCGAACATCGGTGGCGAAGCGGTCGAGCAAGGCGGCGAACTTGGCGCTTTGCAGGGTGCCGGTGGTCGCCAGCACCCCGACCACGCCGCTGCGGGTCGCGGCGGCGGCGGGTTTGACCGCAGGCTCCATACCTACCAGCGGCCAGTCGGGATAGTCCTGGCGCAAGTCGGCGACTGCGGCAACAGTCGCCGTGTTGCAGGCAATCACAAAGGCTTTGGCGCTCTTCTCACGAAAGAACTCCGCCACCCGTCGCGAGCGATCAAGGATGAAGGCCGGGGTTTTCTCGCCGTAGGGGATGTGCCCGCAATCCGCTACGTACAGCAGCGATTCATGGGGCAGCAGACGCTGGATTTCGTCCAGCACCGACAGGCCGCCGACGCCGGAGTCGAACACACCGATCGGCGCGTCCTTAACCATGGTGGCTGCCGCAGACGCTGCAACCGGGGTCACGCTTGACCCGCAGCTCGCGGAAGCGCGTGGTCAGGGCGTCGATCAACAACAGCCGCCCCACCAGCGGCTCGCCGAAACCGGCCAGCAACTTCAAGGCTTCCAGGGCCTGCAGGCTGCCGACCAAGCCCACCAACGGGCCGATCACGCCGGCTTCACTGCAGGTCAGTTCGGTTTCGCTGCCGTGCCCGTATAAACAGTGGTAGCACGGGCTTTCGGCGCGCCGTGGGTCGAACACCGACAGCTGGCCTTCCAGGCGAATCGCCGCACCACTGACCAGAGGCTTGCCGGCGTCAACACAGGCAGCGTTGACCGCTTCGCGGGTGGAGAAGTTGTCGCTGCAGTCGAGCACCACGTCGACCGCCGCCACGGCAGCCGCGAGGGAATCAACATCCAGCGCACTGCGATGGGCGATCAACTGTATTTCAGGATTGATCGCACTCAGGCGGCGAATCGCCGAATCGACCTTGCTCAGGCCGACGCTGTCGGTGTCATGGATGATCTGGCGTTGCAGGTTGGTCAGGTCGACCGTGTCGAAATCCGCCAAATGCAGCGCACCTACACCCGCCGCCGCCAGATACAGCGCTACCGGCGAACCAAGACCACCGAGCCCGACGATCAGCGCGCGGCTGTTTTTCAGGCGCAACTGGCCTTCGATGTCGACATGCTGCAACAGAATCTGTCGGCTATAGCGCAACAGCTCCTGATCATTCATCACGGCCGGCGCCCCAAGGTGATGCGCTCGTGGCCACCGAGGTCGATGCGGCTGTGGACGTCTTCGAAGCCTTCACTCAGCAGCAGGTCGCGCACGGCGGCCGCCTGGTCGTATCCGTGTTCCAGCAACAGCCAGCCAGCAGCGTCGAGGTGCGCGGGCGCCTGGGCGATGATCAGCCGCAGGTCGTCCAGGCCGTCATGCCCGGCCACCAGCGCGCTGGCCGGCTCAAAGCGCACATCACCGGCCACCAGATGCGGATCGGTATCGGCGATATATGGCGGGTTGCTGATGATCAGGTTGTAGGTGCGGCCTTCAAGGGCGCTGAACCAATGGCTGTTCAGCACCGTGGCGTTATTCAGGTGCAGGCGCTGGCGGTTGCGTTCGGCCAGGGCCACGGCTTCCAGCACGCGGTCGACAGCCGTGACTTGCCAGGCCGGGCGTTCGCTGGCCAGGGCCAGGGCAATCGCGCCGCTGCCGGTGCCGAGGTCGAGGACCTTGGCCGGTGTGGCAGGCAGCAATTCGAGAGCGGCTTCCACCAGCATCTCGGTTTCCGGACGCGGGATCAGCGTGTGCGGCGCCACTTCCAGATCGAGCTTCCAGAAGCCTTGCTGGCCGAGGATGTAGGCCACAGGTTCGCCGGTGCGGCGGCGTTGCAGGTAGTCGGCAAAGGTCAGTGCATCTTCGCTGCTGACGATTTTTTCCGGCCAGGTGTGCAGGTAGCTGCGGGACTTGCCCAAGGCAGCCGCCAGCAGCAACTCCACGTCCAGGCGCGCAGTGGGCGAGTCCGGCAGGTCGGCGGCGCGTAACAGGCTGGCGATAATGGTCATTTATTCACCTATCGCCGCGAGCTGGTCGGCCTGGTATTCGGCCAACAACGGCTCGATTACCGCATCAACGCCACCGGCAAGGATTTCGTCCAGGGAGTACAGCGTCAGGTTGACGCGGTGGTCAGTGACCCGGCCCTGGGCAAAGTTGTAGGTACGGATACGCTCGGACCGGTCGCCCGAACCCACCAGCAATTTACGCTCGCTGGCAATCGCGTTGGCGGCAGCGCTGGTCTGCTGGTCATTGAGCTTGGCCGACAGCCAGGACATGGCCCGCGCACGGTTCTTGTGCTGGGAACGTTCTTCCTGGCATTCCACCACGATGCCCGAAGGCAAGTGAGTGATGCGGATCGCCGAGTCGGTCTTGTTCACGTGCTGGCCACCGGCGCCCGATGAGCGGTAGGTGTCGACCCGCAGGTCTGCCGGGTTGATCTCGATGGCTTCCTGCTCGTCCGGCTCGGGCAACACGGCCACGGTGCACGCCGAGGTGTGGATGCGGCCCTGGGATTCCGTTGCCGGAACCCGCTGCACGCGGTGCACGCCCGACTCGAACTTCAGCTTGCCGTAGACATTCTCGCCTTCAACCCGGGCGATGACTTCTTTATAGCCGCCGTGTTCGCCCTCGTTCTCGGACAAAATCTCGACCCGCCAGCCGCGACGTTCGGCATACCGCGAGTACATGCGGAACAGGTCGCCGGAGAAAATCGCCGCCTCGTCACCGCCGGTGCCGGCGCGGATTTCGAGGAACACGTTGCGCCCGTCGTTAGGGTCCTTGGGCAGCAGCATGCGCTGCAGGTCGCCTTCCAGTTCGATCAGCTTGTCCTTGGCTTCTCGCACTTCTTCAACGGCCATTTCGCGCATGTCCGGGTCGCTGTCCTTGAGCAGCGCCTGGGCGCCTTCGAGGTCAGCCTGAACCTTGAGCAACTGTTTATAGGTGCCCACGATCGGCTCAACTTCCGCGTATTCCTTGGAATAGGTGCGGAACTTGGTCTGATCGGAGATGACCTCGCCGTCGCCGAGCAGGGCGGTCAGTTCTTCGAAACGGTCCTGAAGGACGTCCAGTTTATTGAGCAGTGACGCTTTCATTGCGGTTTTTTATCCGAAGAGCTTTCTGTCGCGCCCTCACCGAGGGCAAAGAGTTCCTGGGCCATGGCCAGCGCATCGAGGCGGCCTTCGGCGGTAAGCTTTTTCAACTGAACACTGGGGGCGTGCAGCAATTTGTTGGTCAGGCCGCGCGCCAGTTGCATCAGCACGTCTTCGGCGCTGCTGCCGTTGGCGAGCATACGCTGGGCCTTGATCAATTCCTCGTCCCGCAAGCGTTCGCCTTGCTGACGGTAGGCCTTGAGCACATCCACTGCCGCCAATTCACGCAGGCGCACCATGAAGTCGTCAGCACCGGTGCTGACCATCTCCTCGGCGGCCTGGGCTGCGCCCTGGCGGCTCTTGAGGTTTTCGGCCACCACCTCGTGCAGGTCGTCGACGCTGTAGAGGTAAACGTCGTCCAACTCGCCGACTTCAGGCTCGATATCCCGAGGAACAGCGATATCCACCATGAAAATCGGCTTGTGCTTGCGCAGTTTCAGGGCGCTTTCCACCGCGCCCTTGCCAAGGATCGGCAACTGGCTGGCGGTGGAACTGATGACGATATCGCTGCGCACCAGTTCGGCCGGGATATCCGAGAGCAACACCGCATGGGCACCGAACTGCTCGGCCAGAATGCTGGCGCGCTCCAGGGTACGGTTGGCGACAACGATGCGCTTCACCCCCAGCTCATGCAGATGACGGGCGACCAGGGTGATGGTCTCGCCGGCGCCGATCAGCAGGGCCTGGCTGCGTTGCAAGTCACTGAAAATCTGTTTGGCCAGGCTGACGGCGGCAAACGCCACGGACACCGGGTTTTCACCGATGGCGGTATCGGTGCGCACTTGCTTGGCGGAATTGAAGGTGGCCTGGAACAAACGCCCCAGCAACGGGCCGATGGTGCCGGCCTCGCGGGCCACGGCGTAGGCCGATTTCATCTGGCCGAGGATCTGCGGTTCACCCAACACCAGCGAATCGAGCCCGGAGGCGACGCGCATCATGTGACGAACTGCCGCATCCTCTTCGTGCACATATGAGCTTTGGCGCAGTTCATCAAGGCTCAAATGGTGGTAATCGGCCAGCCAGCGCAGCACCACATCCGCTGAAAGATGCTCCTGCTCTATATAGAGCTCGCTGCGATTGCAGGTCGAAAGGATCGCAGCTTCGCGACTGTCGGTGAGCCGGCAGAGCTGCTGCAAGGCCTCAACCAACTGCTCGGGAGTAAAAGCCACGCGCTCGCGGACGTCTACAGAAGCAGTCTTGTGGTTAATACCGAGTGCAAGGAAGGCCATTCAATATCGCTGATGATGTCGGGAAGCCGACAATTGTCCTACTTCGAATGATTCAGAACAACCACCGTAGGCTATTGTCCTAATGCCTTGTGTCTATAAAGGCATCCACTGAGACTCGGTTATGTTTGGCCGAAGGCTTGTGTCATGATGATCCGACCGCAGGTTAGTCGTCCTCTTCCTATATGAATAGATCTTCCGCGTTGCTCCTTGCTTTTGTCTTTCTCAGCGGCTGCCAGGCCATGGCACCCGTGTCGCCGGACGGTACGCCGCCGGTAGAAGACAGCACCCCCGCCCCTGAAAAGCCCAAGGTTTATTCCTCGTTCAGTGAAGAAACGGTCTTCAGTCTGCTGAGCGCGGAGCTGGCCGGCCAGCGCAATCGTTTCGACATTGCCCTGGATAACTACGTGACCCAGGCCATCAATACTCAGGATCCGGGGATTTCCGAGCGCGCGTTTCGTATCGCCGAGTACCTGGGCGCCGATCAGGCCGCCCTGGACACCTCGCTGATCTGGGCGAAAAACGCCCCGGACGATCTCGAGGCGCAACGGGCAGCCGCCATTCAACTGGCCCGCGCCGGGCGCTATGACGACTCCATGGTCTATATGGAGAAAGTCCTGCAGGGCAAGGGCGACACGCATTTCGACTTCCTCGCGCTGTCGGCCGCCGACACCGATCAGGACACCCGCAACGGCCTGATGAAGAGTTTCGACCGTCTGCTGCAAAAACACCCGAACAACAGTCAGCTGATTTTCGGCAAGGCGCTGTTGCTGCAACAGGATGATGAGTCCGAGGCCGCGCTGAAGTTGCTGGAGCAACACCCGCCGGAAGACGGCGAGATAGCACCGATCCTGCTGCGCGCCCGCCTGCTGCAAAACCTTAACCGCGGCAAGGAAGCGATTCCGCTGCTGGAAAAAAGCATCAAGAAGTACCCGGGCGACAAACGCCTGCTGCTGACCTATGCGCGCATGCTGGTTGAACAGGACCGCATGGAAGATGCCAAGGTGCAGTTCGCCAACCTCGTCCAGCAATACCCGGACGATGACGAATTGCGTTACTCCCTGGCGCTGGTGTGCCTGGAAGCCAAGGCATGGGATGAGGCCAAGGGCTACCTGGAAGACTTGATCGCCCGCGAAAGCCACGTTGATTCGGCGCACCTGAACCTGGGTCGCATCGCTGAAGAACGCAACGACCCGCAAGCTGCGCTGCTTGAATACGCCCAAGTTGGTCCTGGCAATGATTACCTGCCGGCACAACTGCGCCAGGCCGATATCCTGATGAGCAACGGCCGCACCGACGAGGCCGAAAAACGCCTGGCTGCCGCACGGGATGCCGAGCCGGACTACGCGATCCAGCTGTACCTGATCCAGGCCGAGACCTTGTCGGCCAACAAGCAAGGCGATCGCGCCTGGAAAATCCTCCAGCAAGCCTTGCTGCAATACCCGGACGACCTGAACCTGCTGTACACCCGCGCCATGCAGGCGGAAAAACGCAATGACCTGGCGCAGATGGAAAAAGACCTGCGCCTGATCATCAAGCGCGATCCGGACAACGCCATGGCACTGAACGCCCTGGGTTACACCTTGTCCGACCGTACAACGCGTTACGCCGAAGCCAAGGAGCTGATTGAAAAGGCTCACCAGCTGAACCCGGAAGACCCGGCCGTACTCGACAGCCTCGGCTGGGTGAATTACCGCCTGGGTAACCTGGACGAAGCCGAACGCTTGCTGCGCCAGGCGCTGGAGCGCTTCCCCGACCAGGAAGTGGCCGCACACCTGGGCGAAGTGCTCTGGGCCAACGGCAAGCAGCGTGAAGCGCGACAAATCTGGGAGAAGTTCCTCAAGGAACAACCCGAAAGCCCAATCCTGCGCAGTACCATCAAGCGCCTGACCGGATCCGAGACCCTTTAATTTTATGTTTTTGCGCCACGTCATCGTATTCAGCTTTATCGCCCTGCTCGCCGGCTGTTCCGGCCTCGGCACCCGTGAATCTGTCGAAGGCCCGGGCAACCCGGCGCAATGGCAGCAGCACAAGGATCAACTGAGCAGCCTTGACGGCTGGCAGATCGAGGGCAAGGTCGGCATTCGCGCTCCGAAAGATTCAGGCAGCGGCACCTTGTTCTGGCTGCAACGCCAGGACTATTACGACATTCGCCTGTCCGGCCCGCTGGGTCGCGGCGCGGCACGCCTGACCGGCCGACCGGGGCAAGTCAGCCTGGAAGTGGCCAATCAGGGCCGCTTTGAGGCGCCGACGCCGGAAGCCCTGCTGGAAGAACAGATGGGCTGGAAACTCCCCGTATCGCACCTGGTGTGGTGGGTACGCGGTCTTCCGGCGCCAGACAGCAAGAGCCGCCTGAGCCTCAATGGCGACAGCCGCCTGGCTTCGCTGGAACAGGATGGCTGGCAGGTCGAGTACCTGAGCTATGTGCAACAGAATGGTTACTGGCTGCCCGAGCGCATCAAGCTGCATGGCACCGACCTTGACGTCACGCTGGTGATCAAGGACTGGCAACCTCGCAAACTGGGGCAGTGACATGACCGCGCAACGTCTGACCCTGCCCTCCCCGGCCAAACTGAATTTGATGCTGCACATTCTCGGTCGCCGTGAAGACGGCTATCACGAGCTGCAGACTATTTTTCAATTTCTCGATTACGGCGATGAGCTGACTTTCGCCGTTCGCGATGACGGCGTGATTCAACTGCACACCGAATTCGAAGGCGTGCCTCACGACAGCAACCTGATTGTGAAGGCCGCGAAAAAACTTCAGGAACAATCCGGTTGCCCATTGGGCATCGACATCTGGATCGAAAAAATCCTGCCCATGGGCGGCGGCATCGGTGGCGGCAGCTCGAATGCCGCGACAACTTTGCTCGGCCTGAATCACTTGTGGCAGCTGGGTTGGGACCACGATCGCCTGGCGGCGCTGGGCCTGACACTGGGCGCGGACGTCCCGGTTTTCGTGCGTGGGCACGCTGCTTTTGCCGAAGGCGTGGGGGAGAAACTCACCCCTGTAGACCCCGAAGAGCCGTGGTATGTCGTGCTTGTTCCGCAAGTATCTGTAAGTACAGCAGAAATTTTTTCAGATCCACTGTTGACACGTAACTCTCCTCCCATTAAAGTGCGCCCCGTTCCCAAGGGAAACAGTCGAAATGACTGCTTACCGGTTGTAGCAAGGCGTTATCCAGATGTACGTAACGCTTTGAATTTGTTAGGTAAATTTACCGAAGCAAAATTAACCGGAACTGGAAGTTGTGTGTTTGGGGGCTTCCCAAGCAAAGCTGAAGCTGATAAAGTCTCGGCCCTTCTTACAGAGACCCTTACAGGGTTTGTAGCAAAGGGAAGCAACGTTTCGATGTTGCATCGCAAGCTGCAAAGTCTGCTCTAAAGGAACCGAGTACTGGGTACTCGTTGCAACAGATACAGGGGCGTCGCCAAGCGGTAAGGCAGCAGGTTTTGATCCTGCCATGCGTTGGTTCGAATCCAGCCGCCCCTGCCATTTTCTATACTCATCCAGGTTACCCTCAGCCTCTAGGTACTGCGCGTGTCCAAGATGATGGTCTTTACGGGGAATGCTAACCCCGATCTGGCTCGGCGTGTTGTACGTCAGCTGCATATCCCTCTCGGTGACATCTCTGTCGGTAAATTCTCCGACGGCGAAATTACAGCCGAGATCAATGAAAACGTTCGCGGTAAAGACGTCTTCATTATTCAGCCGACTTGCGCTCCGACCAACGATAACCTGATGGAACTCGTCGTGATGGCTGATGCCTTCCGCCGCTCCTCAGCGACTCGAATCACAGCTGTAATCCCTTACTTTGGTTATGCCCGTCAGGATCGCCGTCCGCGTTCCGCACGTGTGGCTATCAGCGCGAAAGTCGTTGCTGACATGCTGACCGTGGTAGGCATCGACCGTGTTCTCACGGTTGACCTGCACGCTGACCAAATCCAGGGGTTCTTCGATATTCCGGTAGATAACATCTACGGCTCCCCCGTCCTGGTGGATGACATCGAAGACCAGCGCTTTGAAAACCTGATGATCGTGTCCCCGGACATTGGTGGCGTCGTGCGTGCACGGGCTGTTGCCAAATCCCTGGGCGTGGATCTCGGGATCATCGACAAACGCCGTGAGAAAGCCAATCACTCTGAAGTGATGCATATCATCGGTGATGTCGAAGGGCGTACCTGTATTCTGGTTGATGACATGGTCGACACCGCCGGCACCCTGTGCCACGCGGCGAAAGCCTTGAAAGAGCACGGTGCAGCAAAAGTCTTCGCCTACTGCACACACCCTGTGCTGTCGGGCCGAGCGATCGAGAACATCGAGAACTCAATGCTGGACGAACTGGTGGTGACTAACACCATCCCGTTGTCCGCTGCCGCTCAAGCCTGTTCGCGTATCCGTCAACTGGATATCGCACCGGTAGTTGCCGAAGCGGTTCGCCGCATCAGCAACGAAGAATCGATCAGCGCGATGTTCCGTTAAGGGTCAAACCTTAGCTGCATCAACCTGACGAAAAGCGCCCCGCCCCAGCATTCTGTTGGGGCGGGGCTTTTTTGCCCATATCGCCTTTAGCGCTGGTCGCAAACGCTAGGGCGAATGTGGTTATTTTGGAGATACAACATGAACGAATTTACTTTGAATGCTGAACTGCGTTCCGACCTGGGGAAAGGTGCGAGCCGCCGCCTGCGTCGTCTCGCAAGCCTGGTTCCAGCTGTAGTTTACGGTGGCGAAAAAGCCCCTGAATCCATCAGCATGCTGGCTAAAGAAATCGCCAAACTGCTCGAAAACGACGCGGCCTACAGCCACATCATCGAGCTGAACGTTGGTGGCAAGAAGCAGAACGTCATCATCAAGGCACTGCAACGTCACCCAGCCAAGGGCCACGTACTGCACGCTGACTTCATTCGCGTTGTAGCCGGTCAAAAACTGACCGCTATCGTGCCTGTGCACTTTGTCGGTGAAGAAGCTCCGGTCAAGAAAGGCGGCGAAATCTCGCACGTTGTAGCCGAGATCGAAGTGACCTGCCTGCCGAAAGACCTGCCTGAGTTCATCGAAGTCGACCTGTCGGCTGCTGAAATCGGCGACATCATCCACCTGTCCGACCTCAAGGCCCCTAAAGGCGTTGAGTTTGTTGCACTGGCTCACGGTGATGACAAAGCTGTTGCAAACGTACACGCTCCACGCGTTGCACCAGAAGCTGAAGAAGGCGCTGCAGAGTAATTCACTCTGTAATGCCGGAGCTTGAGGAAACATCGCGGACCGGAACGTAGCGAGAAAGCGGGCGAGAATGCGAAGTTGGCCTCTAACGGTTAATGAGTTTTTGTCGTTCACTTTCGCCGCACCCACGGCGATGTTATCCACAACTCCAAAGGAAGGGCCCCTGTCGTGACTGCCATTAAACTGATCGTTGGCCTGGGAAATCCAGGCGCCGAATACGAACAGACCCGGCATAACGCGGGGGCCCTTTTTGTTGAGCGCATCGCCCACGCACAAGGTGTAAACCTTACGGCCGATCGCAAATATTTCGGCCTGACCGGACGCTTTTCGCATCAGGGTCAGGATATTCGTCTGTTGATTCCCACCACCTACATGAACCGCAGCGGCCAGGCTGTCGCGGCGCTTGCGGGCTTCTTCCGGATCAAACCCGAAGAAATCCTGGTGGCCCATGACGAACTTGACCTGCCACCCGGCGTTGCCAAGCTCAAGCAAGGCGGCGGCCATGGCGGGCATAATGGCCTGCGGGACATCATCGCGCAGTTGGGCAATCAGAATACGTTTTACCGCTTGCGGCTTGGCATCGGCCACCCGGGCGTTGCCAGTATGGTTTCAAATTTCGTCCTGGGTCGTGCGCCACGCGCCGAACAGGAAAAACTCGATGCCAGCATCGATTTTGCCCTCGGCGTGCTGCCGGATATCTTCGCCGGTGAATGGAACCGTGCGATGAAAAACCTGCACAGCCAGAAGGCCTGACTCTTTACCCGAGGGGAAACACCATGGGATTCAATTGCGGCATCGTCGGCCTACCTAACGTCGGCAAGTCCACCCTGTTCAACGCCCTGACCAAATCCGGGATTGCGGCGGAGAACTTCCCCTTCTGCACCATCGAGCCGAACACCGGTATCGTGCCGATGCCCGATACACGCCTGGACGCCCTGGCGGCCATCGTGAATCCAAAGCGCATCCTGCCGACCACCATGGAGTTCGTCGACATCGCAGGCCTGGTAGCCGGCGCGTCGAAAGGTGAAGGCCTGGGCAACAAGTTCCTCGCCAACATCCGTGAGACCGATGCCATTGCGCACGTGGTCCGCTGCTTCGAAGACGAGAACGTAATTCACGTCTCCAACAGCGTCGACCCGAAACGCGACATCGAGATCATCGACCTGGAACTGATCTTCGCCGACCTCGACAGCTGCGAGAAGCAACTGCAAAAGGTCACCCGTAACGCCAAGGGCGGCGACAAGGACGCAGTGGTCCAGAAAGCCTTGCTGGAGCAGTTGATTGCCCACTTCACCCTGGGCAAGCCGGCACGCAGCCTGATGAAGAGCATGAGCGCCGACGAAAAGGCCGTGATCAAGGGCTTCCACCTGCTGACCACCAAGCCTGTGATGTACATCGCCAACGTGGCTGAAGACGGTTTCGAGAACAATCCGCTGCTCGACGTGGTCATGGCCATTGCCGAAGAAGAAGGCGCGATGGTCGTACCGGTCTGCAACAAGATCGAAGCGGAAATCGCCGAGCTGGAAGACGGCGAAGAGAAGGACATGTTCCTCGAGGCCCTGGGCCTGGAAGAGCCTGGCCTGAATCGCGTGATCCGCGCAGGCTACGAAATGCTGCACCTGCAGACCTACTTCACCGCCGGTGTTGAAGAAGTCCGCGCTTGGACCGTCAAGGTCGGTGCCACTGCCCCGCAAGCCGCTGGCGTGATCCACACCGACTTCGAAAAAGGCTTCATCCGCGCCGAAGTCATCGCCTACAACGACTTCATCCAGTTCAAGGGTGAAGCCGGAGCCAAGGAAGCCGGTAAATGGCGCCTGGAAGGCAAGGAATACATCGTCAAGGATGGCGACGTGATGCACTTCCGCTTCAACGTGTAAGCGTCAACTGCGGCCCATGCCGCAAACAAAAAAGCCGATGCAGTGCATCGGCTTTTTTGTGGGCGAACAGTTTTGTATTGAACAACCCGGCAGTAAGACACATTCGTTAACTTTATATATTAAAAAACAAAAACACTCACAAAACCAATACCCCATCACTTGGCGACAAAAACCCTTCAGACACCAAAATTCTCCAGCCACTTTAGGATTTATCCTTCGCAAAATGAGAAATCAAACTAACAAAACGAGTTGCCTTCTTTTTACTCCGCCTACTCTTAATCTTTTCTACACACTTAGGGCCGCCTTTTGACCTCTTGCCCAAGATGACAAAGCAGATGTTTTCCGATTTACTTCCCGGCATTCGAAAGGACTAACAAAGTCTAACAACAGTGATGCGACCCAATATTGGAGCAACAACAATATGCCGGCCTCCTATCACAATGAGGATGTAACAGACTCACCCCTTACCGAATGCCCCGCCATTGAAGCCACTATCCATAATACGGCCACACTTAATATCGATATGCTACTGCTGGGCGAAACCGGGACAGGTAAAGATACCTTGGCACAACGCATACATCTGCTGTCCCGCCGAAAGGGCAACTTTGTTGCCGTCAACTGCGCCGCGATACCGGAAAGCCTGGCTGAAAGCCAACTGTTTGGGGTCAACAGCGGCGCCTATACCGGTGCGATGCAATCCCGGGCAGGGTTTGTCGAAGCCGCCCACCTGGGCACGTTGTACCTCGATGAAATTGACAGCATGCCTCTCAACCTGCAGGCCAAGCTGCTGCGAGTGCTGGAGTGCCGGGGCGTTGAACGCCTGGGCTCCACGCGGTTCATTCCGGTGGATATGCGGGTCATCGCCTCCGCACAGCAATCACTGCATGAGATGGTCGAACAGGGAGCGTTCAGGCGCGACCTGTACTTTCGCCTGAATGTGGTCGATATCCAGCTGCCCCCCCTGCGGGAACGGCGTGAGCGGATTGTGCCGTTGTTCCTGAACATGGTCCGCGAAGAGTCAGAGTTCTTTAAGTGCCCCGCACCCTCTCCCCCCAGTACGCTGCTGCAACGGTTGCTGTGCCATCCCTGGCCGGGCAACGTTCGTGAACTGCGTTCGGCGGCGAAGCGTTTTGTGTTGGGTCTGCCACCGCTTTCAGAGTCGGTGGCGGGCCATCAAAAGACAGAAACCTGCCTCAAGGAACGGCTGCAGCAAATCGAGAAAACGCTGATTGAAGAGTCGCTTCGCCGTCACGGCCAATGTGTTGATGGCGTGGCCGTTGAACTGGGGGTTGCAAAACGCACGCTCTATTACCGCATGAAGCAACTGGCTATATCACTGGACTAGTGCCCGGTGCAGCGAGAAATATTCAGATACAGCGGCCCTTCTGAAAGGTGGAACGCCACCGTCGCTACAACCACACAAGCTACGGGCCTTGCTAGAGCTAACGTGAACGCCCAACAAAGGTCCGTACACACCAAGTACGGCCACGAGTACTTTCCTTTTCATACGAAATAATGGAGTAACCATATGTCCCGTATCAGTGATACCGCCCCGGCAAATACCTATCCGTCTCAGGGCTTCGGCGGCGGTGAAAACGACGACCTCAAGCAGTTAAGAAAAGCAGAAGCCCGGGAGTCGCTCAAAGACGGTATCGAGGCTTTTAAAATTACCGAAAAGAAAAAAAATATTGAAGCAATTCGCTAACCAACAGACCGCCCTGCCTTTAGGCAGGTGCGGTTTTTTTATTTCGGCCCAAGGAGCTTTGTATGCGGACAGAAAATGATGTTTCGTTAGAAAACACCAGAATTACTACAACTTCCTGGATTCAGCCAGCCTCCCCCCCCTCACAAAAAACTGAAGATGCACATTTTTTCGAAGCAAAGGTGGAGCACTCGACGCTTCCCGTTAATACCGCCGCGCCAAGGAACATCTCGAATATCCTGACAGGGGCGTCAGCCTTGTTGGTCAAGTCGACAAACCGTATGAGCAAAACCCTGACAGCCTTCAACACCACCCACAACGAAAAAGAAAAACTTAAATATTCCACCGAGCTCTCCAACACGGTGTTGTTAAACCACGCAGCCACGAAAAGTATCGGGAAAGCCATACAACTTGTCGAAAAAGTCGGCAACTTACAGTAGGTAAAAATGATCCGTCCACTGGCCACCGGGTTCATCTTATGTCTGACGCTCATGCTCAGCGGCTGCGGTGAACGCGTCGAACTCCATCGCCAACTCTCTGAGCAGGAAGCCAATGAAGTCATCGCGGAACTGGCAGACAAGCACATACGCGCGCAAAAGATCCCCGCCAAAGATGGTGTTGTCGTACGGGTCAACGCCACTGACATCAGCCGTGCCGTACGTACGCTGGAGGCTGTCGGGTTACCCAGGGTTGCCCGTACCACCCTGGGAGATACCTTCCGTAAGGAAGGCGTTATCTCCACTCCGCTTGAAGAGCGCGCCCGCTATATCTATGCCTTGTCCCAAGAGCTGGAAGCCACCTTGTCAAACATTGACGGGGTGATTGTGGCCCGAGTGCACGTTGTGCTGCCTGAACGCATAGCACCTGGAGAACCTGTACAACCGGCATCTGCTTCGGTATTCATCAAGCATGACCCACGGCTGGACCCCGACAATATCCGCGCACGCGTTCGCAGGATGGTCGCCAGTAGCATTCCCGGCATGACCACAGCTGTGGATAACTCACAAAAGCTGACGGTGATTTTCGTACCTGCCGCAGCCTATCAGGAGCAGCAACGCCTGAGCTACTTCGGGCCCTTCCTCATTCCAGAAAATGATCTGGCGTTTTGGCGGAACAGTATCGCGTTGTCACTGGCAGGTCTGGTTCTGGCGATCATAGCAGCGGTGTTGTGGCGTAAGCGGCTTCAGCAAACGGCACTTGCCCGAGCTCGGCCACCCAATGACTGAACAACTGAGCTGGGTTCAGTGGTGGGCCTTCCCATGGAGGTCTGCACATGCGGACTGGAACGTCGCCGACAAATATCGCGCCCTGGACGCACTCAGTCGCAGCAATCACGCCTTGGCGAGCACAACATTGGGTATCCCGCCCTGCCTGCCCGCCACACCCCACGTCACGGTGCTTCGACTGGCCCTCGCATCAAAAGCGCAGCTCGAACTGATGCTGGCGCTGCTGAGTGATACCTGCCATCGCCCGATTGACGGGGTGTTGAGCGAAAACCAGCACCTGTGGTGCCTGAGCCTATCGAAGGCACTGAATCCAAACACGGTACTGTCCCACGACGACGATCCACTGCAGCTACTGCGTGCGTGGGTCGAACCCACTGTCTGGCAGCGACTTCGCCTGCGCTTTGCGCGTCATCGTGTACTGGCACTGGAGCAAAAAAACGCCGACTTTTACGACGTCCACAACCGGCTCGATATCCTCTGGCAAGCAGTCGTCTGGCGTGTCACGACGACGACAAACGACGAACGCCTCCCCTGACGGAACTGCCCCCATCATGTTACGCCGACACAAAATTTCCCTGCACGATGGAACGCCTGGCCCGACACGCCTGTTGATCACGCGAGAAGAAATTCAGGAGAGTGCCCACGCCAATCAACTGTTGGAGCGCGCAAAAGTCCAGGCTGAGCACCTGCTGCTACTGGCAGCAGAGCAACGCGAAGAACTGCATCAAAAGGCCAGCGTGGAGTTCTGGCAGCGCGCCAACTCCCAGCTCAAACAATGGGAGAGCCAGCATCAAATGCTGAGCGACAACCTCGAACAATATGCGACGTCCATCGCCAACCAGGCCCTGCTCTGCCTGCTGGATGATGTCGCACCAGCGCAACGCGTCAGCGCCTTGATCAAACAATTGATGGCCGCACAAATGCCGGCGGTCAAGGCGACTCTCCTCTGCCATCCACTTGAGCGTGAGACCGTGGAGCGCTGCCTGGCCAGGCATGGGGCCACTCCCTGGATAGTTCGTACTGAGGAGTTGATCAAACCCCAGACGCTCGTACTGGAAACGGATGAAGGGGACTTTCGTATCGACTGGCTCTCAATGCGCGACATTTTGCTCGCACCCAAGGCCGGCAAGCACAGTGAATGACACTGCCGTCGACAGCCCCTCTGTGTGTTACAAAAAACTCAATGTGGATGGAACTGACAGTCGGAGGCAAACCACACAGCTCAAACACATCTGGAGTGAAATCTATGAATTTTTACGGGAACTTGAGAAGCCAACTTTTAAGACAACTCAACACCGATACCAATCGTGTTGCCGCCATCGCCAATGAGCCGGAAATCGACAACGTGGACATGGCCTATTTCGGCGATCTCATTAAACAAGAACGCCTCTCTTCGTTCGCGTTTCACGAACAGGTCCGCGTCCAACACTCACTGTTCAAGACTGTGCTCGACGGCGTGCAGTAAGTTGCAGTCGCTGATTACTCGCTGGGTGAACGGTACAGAAGGCCAGCTCAGACTGTTCGAAGACGATGACGAGATTATTTTTCAGCGTATATCGAACACCGTGCAACTGAGTGTCCAGCTGACTCAAAGTCGCCCGGACACCTTACGCCTGCAAACCTTGATGCGCCTGGGAGGCGCCAGCCTGAATCACTTTCACGGCGCACTTGCCCTGGAGCCGGCCAGTGGCGTGCTCTGGCTCGTCCAGTGCCTGCGGGAGGGGGCCGACGAGAAGCGCCTGTTGGGGTGTCTCGAAGCTCTGCTCAACCAGCGTGACACCTGGCGCGCCATCGTCGCACGCCTCGCAGCCCCAACCCGGAAACCCATGCCCACGTCCCTACGCTCGCTGCCGTACTAATTCAGAGAACCATCATGTCTAACAAGAATTACAAGCTCCCTCGCTTGCGCGCCGACTCGCCTGCAGACCGCACAAAACGAGCCCATTGGCGTGGCCTGATCTTGCTGCCCTGGTTGCTGACCCCGTTGGAAAGCACCTTGGCCGCCGTCCCCAGTGAATGGAAAAACACCGCCTACGCGTATGAAGCCGAACACAAGCCACTGCGGGAAGTACTGGAAGATTTCGCCCAGTCGTTTGGCACACAACTGCAAATCGACGGCCTGCTGGAAGGCAACGTCAACGGCAAGATACGCGCCAATACCCCGCAATCGCTGCTCGACAGGCTGGGCGTGGAGCATCGCTTCCAGTGGTACCTGTACAACAACACCCTATACATCAGCACCCTGGACCAACAGGAATCAGCGCGCCTGGAAGTCTCTTCCGAGACCCTCGCCGACCTCAAGCAGGCCCTGACCGATATTGGCCTGCTGGACAGCCGGTTTGGCTGGGGTGAGTTGTCCGACGATGGCGTGGTACTGGTTTCGGGCCCCAAGCGCTACATTGAGCAGATCAAGCAATTCAGCAGCCAGCGCAAATCTCCCGACGAAAAGCAGAGCATCCTCACCTACCCGCTGAAGTTCGCCAACGCAGCGGACCGCCCGATTGATTATCGCGGTGAAAAGCTGACCATTCCCGGCGTCGCCAGCATGCTGCGCGGTTTGTTGGAACCTCGCCCCGCCTCCACGCTCTCGACTCTTAGCCAGCGCCCAGCCTCAGCCTCACAACCCTCGCCCATCACGCCGAGCTTTCCACGGCTGGGCAACCCGATGCTGGGGCAGATGCTCGGCCCGGCAATCAACCCGGGGCAGTTGGACAGCGGCCTGTCGCTCACCCCACGGGCGCCGGTGTCCGCCAGCAGAATCCGGGTCGAGGCCGACGTGCGCAACAACGCCGTGCTGATCTATGACCTGCCGGAACGCCAGGCGATGTACCGCGAGCTGATCGCTCAACTCGACGTCGCCCGCAAGCTGGTGGAAATCGACGCAATCATCCTCGATATCGAACGCACCCAATTACGCGAATTCGGGGTCAACTGGGGCTTTCAAAACAGCCGCTTTCGTGGCGGCGTAAGCATGGCCCCCGGGACCTCCTCGCAGCTGTCGATAGCACACCGTGACCGTTTCTATGCCGACATACGCGCGTTGGAACAACGTGGCCTGGCGACGATGGTGTCCAACCCGTCAGTGCTCACCCTGGAAAACCAGCCGGCGGTGATTGACTTCAACCGCACCCAATACCTGACGGCCGGCACCGAAGTCGCCAACATCCTGCCCATCACGGTAGGCACCAGTTTCCAGGTCGTGCCCCGGGTGATCACCTCCCGCGGCCAGCACCAGATCCATCTGGTGGTGGATATCGAGGACGGTAACTTCGATGAGTCCAACCCCGAGCGCATCGGCCCTGATGTGCGCCGGGGCAAGGTCAGCACCCAGGCGGTGATGGCGGAAAAACGCTCGCTGGTGGTGGGTGGGTTCCATGTCACAGAACGCACCGACAAGCAGAACAAGGTACCGCTGCTGGGCGACATACCGTTGCTGGGCAAGGCGCTGTTTTCCTCCACCGAACGCCAGAACAACCGGCGCGAGCGTCTGTTTATCCTGACCCCGCGAGTCATCGGCGATCAGGCCGACCCTTCACGCTACTTGCCCCAGGAAGACCAGGCCGAACTGCAGGCGGCGCTCAAGCCTCTGACAAGGCGCTATGCGGAGCATCAACCGGTGATCAAGCGCAGCGACATCACCAGCACCCTGGCTCACCTCGTCAGCGGCCAAGTGCCCAAGGCCTTCAAGGCGGCGCCGATGCCACTTGGCCTGGATACCTTGTGCGCCACCCGGGACCTGTTGGCCCTCAATACCGAGCGCACCCAGTGGTATGCCGGCCCGCAGTTCAACGTGGCCGTGGTGGTGCTGCGCAACCAGTTCAATCGCCACGTGCGCATCGATGAAAAGGAATGCAGCAACTCCCAGACCCTGGCAGTGAGCGTCTGGCCACGTGCCTGGCTCAAGCCGGGTGAAGAGGCTGAAGTGTTTATCGCCATGCGCCCTGTCATCAAAGATGAGCACATCGGCGTGCCCCGCCCTTCCCTGCTCACGCCAGCCCGGAGCACCCCACAATGAAACGACCACTGTCCTGCGTCACCTTGATTGGCCTCACGCTGCTCATCGTCGGTTGCACGCCAACGTGCAAGGGCGACTCCTGCTCACGTCCGCAATCCAGCGCCAATAAAATGGTGGTCTGGTGGCCGCCACAGATGCGCGTAGAAGCCGGCCCTGCCGGCGAACGCTCGGATTATCAGACCATATCCCTGGAGCGGTGAACCCCATGGGATTACCCGACGATGATCAACATCGCCAGGTTTTCCTGGACCAGTTGGTGAGCGGCAATGACGCTCACCTGCCCCTCTCTCCAGGCATTACCCTGCTCCCGATAAAGGCCGGTACCCAGCGGGGCCTGGCCTTGCAGATTGCACCCGAGGCCTTACAGGCCGGGCAGTTGCAGCACGTGCTTGAGCGGCGCTTTGAACATGCGCTGGCGTTCGACGGGTGCTTTGTCTACCTGGATGCCAAGGGCGCGCTGGTGATCTGGCACGCCTTACCGGTGGACGGTGCGGCGCTCAATGACACCGTCAGCCGGATACTGTCCCTGGCCAAGCTTGAAGCGCTGGATGTACGCCGCCCGCGTTAACGCTGTTCGAGTTCCGGCCAATGCAAGGTGTCGCGCTTGGCCTCATCGTCCAGCTCACGCAGCGTCCGGTAGATGAAGGCCACCGCCTGCAACGTCTCCCGGGGAATGGGGGCCCCCAGTTTCTTCTCATAGAGCGTACGCGCCAGCCACACGCACTGGATCACCGGCACATCGGCAGCCTTGGCCCGATCGATCAGTTTACGAGCCCCGGCGTCCGTGCCCTTGTCCACCAACATCGGCAGCGGGGTTTTCCCAGGGCGGTAGTAAAGCGCAACGGCAAAGTGCGTCGGGTTGACCACCAGCATGTCGGACTCTTCCAGCTTGGGCAGCTTGACCTTCGGCTCTTCCTGGGCCAGTTGATAGGCCAACTGACGCCGCTGGCCCTTGACGTGGGGGTCGCCTTCCATGTCCTTGTATTCCTTCATCACCTCCACCTGGGTCATGCGCATGCGCTTGGCGAAGAAATGTTTCTGCAACGCCATATCGATCAACGCCAGCACCAGCAGCAACCCCAGACAGGCGTGCAGCAAGTGACGGAACAAGGTGATCAGTGCCAGGATATAGCTCTGCAAATCGCTGGTGGCGAGGTTGATCAACGCCGACAACGACGGCCCGATCACCACGTACAGCACCAGGGTCAGCAACAGCGCCTTACCCAGTCCCATCAACAGGTTCATTACCGACTGGGCGGAGAACATCTGCTTGATCTGGCTGAGCGGGTTCAGGCGACTGAAGTTCGGCGTCAAACTTTCCGGCGCGAACAGGAAGCCGAACTGCAACCAGCTGCTGATCAGCTTCACGGCAATCGCCACCCCGGCCATCAACAGGGCAAACGAAAAAAACATCAGCAGGCCTTCCAGCAACACCTCTTCCAGGGCCCGCACAAAAGGCCGGCCGATGCCCGACATCGCCAGCATCATCAATTGCTGGAAGCGCTGCATGCTGGTTTCAGCGGTGAACAGGGCGATTTCACTCAAGGCGGTCAGCACCAATAACTTGCCGACATCCTGGCTTTGCGCGACCTGGCCTTTCTTGCGCTGATCCTTGAGTTTCTTTGGGGTGGCGGCGTGTTTTTTCTCCCCCGAGTCACTCATGGTGCAACCCCCTGAAACATCAGGCCGATGGAATGTTTGAGGTCTGCCAACTGCGCCATGCGGGTGACGATCAAATCCTGCAGCAATGGAAAATACAGCAGCAAAATCCCAAGCCCGGCGAGGCACTTGACCGGCGTTGCCAAGGTGGAAACCTGCAGCTGCGGGCTGTACAGGCCCAGCACCGCGAAGCCGAATTCGAGAAACAACAGCACCGCAATAAACGGTGCGGCGTACAGCATCATGTAGGTAAAGGTGTCGCCCAGCACGCCAAGGAAAACGCTGAAGCCATTGATGGCCGGCAGCGGCAGCCAGGCGGTGGCCGGCCAGATCAGGTAGCTGTCCCAGATCACCTGGGTCAACACACTCAGCCCCAGCACCACGATCAGCAGATAAATCACCAACTGTTTGAACAGGTGCCCGATGGGTGTGGCATCCGGCCCCAGCGACGGGTTGAGTTGGCCACCCGCCAAGGCTCCGCGCTGGTTATCCAGCAGCGCGCCCACCGACTCGAACATCCAGAACGGCATGGCCAGCAAGATCCCCAGCAAAAAACCCAGGGTCGCTTCCTTGAGTATCAGCCCGATGATCATCAGCGCGGAGTAATCCTGGCCACTCATGACGGCATGAATTCCGGGCGCCGGAATCAACGCCATGATCATTACGATCACGTGCCGGGGCATGCCGCGGATATGTTGAAAACTGAACGCCGGCACCAGGAACGCACAGGGATAAATGCGCGCCATGGCCACCAGCAAGCTGGGCAAATAGTCAAGATAAAGCAGCACGCGCAGTCCCTCAGTTCAATGCCGAACGGGCGATCATGTCGAACATCAGGTTGATCAGCTGGATCAACTCCAAACCGATCCAGCGGCCAGTCAAGACCAGGGTGATGCCCACCGCCACCAGCTTGATGCCGAAGGGCAGCGTCTGGTCCTGGATCTGCATCAGGGCCTGCACCAGGGAGGTCAGCACACCGACGATCACCGCCACGATCAACGGCGGCGCCGACAGCACCACCACTAGCAGCATGCCCTGCTTGAACAGCACGATCGGTTCCATAGGTCACTCAGAGGTAAGAAAGGAACAGGCTGTCGAGCAATCGCGACCACCCGGAAACCATGACGAACAACAGCAGCTTGAGCGGCAGGGAAATGGTCATGGGCGAGACCATTTGCATCCCCAGGGCCAACAGCAGGTTGGAGACAATCAGGTCGATGACAATGAACGGAATGTAGATCAGAAAACCGATCTCGAACCCCGCCTGCAACTGCGACAACACAAACGCAGGGATCAGCAGGATGAGGTCTTCGCGCTGGGTGCTTTGCGCCATTTCAGGTGGCCACATGCGCGCGCTGTTTTCCAGCAGGTGGGTCAACACATCCGGGTCGGTGTTGCGCAGCATGAATGCGCGCAACGGTTGTATGGCCTCACGCCCGGTCTCCAGCAGCGTCTGGACGTTGCTCATGTCCACAGGCGCAGCCTTGACGTTCTGGGCGATTTCATAGCCCACGGGCGCCATGATAAATATCGTCGCGGCCAAGGCTATTCCGTTGATAGCCATGCTCGGCGGCACCTGCTGCACGCCGATGGCGTTGCGGGTAATCATCAGCACGATGACGATCTTCAAGAAGGCCGTGCAGATGATCAACAACATCGGCATCAACGACAACGCGCCGAGAAACAACGCCAGTACAAGGGGGTCAATCCCCTGAAGCGTCATCGAGCGAAAATCACACGTGACAACTGCAGGCCCAGGCGCCCGTCCACTTCCACCAACTGCCCCTGGCCGATCGGCCGGTCGCCGTAATAGAGCCCGGCCATGCCCGGGGCGTAACCGGAGATGCCCAGCACTGCGCCAGGGGCCAGGTTACGCAGTTCGCCGAGCGTCAGGCTCAGGGTGCCACAGCGCACATCCAGGGCCATGTTCAACTCGTCGAAGGGCTCATGGCCGAAGACGTCCATCACGGGCTGGTCACCCTCCTGCACCGGGTATTGCTGTGTTGCAAAATCCTCGTCCATGGACGTTTCCTCGATCGAAATAAGCGTCAGGCACAACGGCCCGGATTCATCATCAATACAACCGTGCAGCCGGTGCCTGCCGACGTGCAGTTGGCCATTGCCCTGTGGGTCGAACAGGGGTTGTTCAAGCATCACCACATCACCCACACGTAGGTGGCGCACCTGCTGAATCGGCAGACGCAGGCGCCCCAGCTTCACCGCAAGCGCCAGTTGAAACGACGCAGGCAGCGGCGCGGCAATGGGTCGCCAGGGGCCGGCGTCGCACAGCGCCAGGAAGGTCTCGGGCACCAGCCACAGGTAACTCACCACGCGGGACGCGCCCAGCGTCACCGTAAACCGGCAGCCGAACGTCAACGTCCTGGGGGCAGGCAGCAACCGCAGGTAACCGAACAGCGTCCGCACTTCGGGGCTCAGGTGATGGTGGAACAATTCCCAGAACCAGGAATCCGGGTCATTGCCGGCCTCTGCCAATGTCACAGGGCACTCCCCCAGCAGGCTGAACAACGGTCCAGGCTCGGCGAATGCCAGCGCCCCGCTGGTACTCTCGAAACACTGCGGTTTGGCACCCGTGGGTGCACGGCCGGGCGCCATCAGCAACTCACCGTGCTGCTCCGAGACCCGAAACCCCATGCGCATGCCACGCCCCAATCGGCGCTGCGCCGCCACGGTGCTTGCGTTGACCACAGGCACGTTCAAAACCGGCATGATCATGCCGAGGAAACATCTGCCAGGTGCACGTGCACAGGCTGCGCCAGCGCCCCGGCCAGGCCGTCTTCCAGGCGTTGCCGCACGCCGGGCAGCCAACGTGCGGTGTACGTTTCCTCAGCCGTCAGCTCAACGCTCCAGGCGCCTTGTTCGCGGCGCACGCTCGCGTTGATCCGCCCCAGCCGGGGCAGGTACAGCATCGCTTGCAACGGCCACTGCGCAGCGGCCTGTATACGAGGCGCCAATTGCTCGGTCATTGCCTCGATCATCAGCCTCTCGGTTGGCGCCGTCAGCGTCGTGCGAGAGGAACCGTAGCCGCCGCCCTCACGGTCGCGGGTAAACAGTTGGGTAAATAACAGCCTCTGCTCCACGGGCACGAACGCCCCCGTACCGGGCTCACGCTCATCCCGAGGCTCGCGCGGACGCGGGCGCTCAGGTTTGTTCGCTGGAACTTGTGTCATCGTTCTCTTCCTGCACCAACAAAAGGGATAGCTCCTGGAGTTTTTCAACCTCGCGCAAACACTGGCTAACGTGCCGCTGTGCGCTGTCGATATGAGTGAGTTGCTCCTCCTGCTGGCCGTGCAACACATGCAACTGCCCTTCCTCGCGCCGGGTGTCGGCCGAGAAGCTGCGCTCCTGGGTATTCCAGGACGTGAGGTCGCGAAACGAGATCACTTGCCCTTGATGCTTGCCTAACAGCTCTGCGGTTTTGCGCGCTTCCTCCTCGCGGGTGTGCTCCAGCACCTCCTGTGCCTGCTGGATTTGCAACAGCAGCGCTTGTTGAAGCCGCTTGGCCGCCCGCAACGTGCGTTCGGCGCGATCAGCCCGATGCTTGCGCAGGCGCCGCAGGGTGTCGATTTCAGAAAGGGACATCGCAGGTCAGCTCCATCAGCAGATCCAGGGTGGTATCCATCGGTGCCGGCTCACGCAAGTCCTGGCGCAGGAAACCATCGACCGCCTGCCGGCTGTTCACCGCCAAGTCCGTCAGGGCATCACTGCCAGGCTGGTACTCGCCCAGCTTGAGCATCAGCTCGATCTGCTGGTAGGCCGATAACAACCGCCGCAATCCGGTGCCGGCCTTGATATGCGCGGGCTCGGCCACATTGCTTAGAATTCGGGAAAGGCTGGCCAACACGTCCACCGCCGGGTAGTGGCCGCGCTCGGCCAGCTTGCGGGACAGCACGATATGGCCATCAAGCAGCGAGCGGACTTCATCGGCCACCGGGTCGTTCATCGAGTCTTGCTCGATCAGCACGGTGTAGATGGCGGTGATCACCCCGTCGCGGGTCAGCCCGGCGCGCTCCACCAGGCGCGGCATCAGGCTGTACACCGAAGGCGGCAGGCCGCCACGGCCCAACGGCTCACCGGCAGCCAGGCCGATTTCACGCTGGGCCCGGGCGAATCGGGTCAAGGAGTCAATCAACAGCAACACGCGCTTGCCCTTGCGCTGAAACCCTTCGGCCAAGGCCGTCGCCGTAAAGGCGGCGCGCGCCCGCTCCATGCTGGAACGATCGGAAGTCGCACACACCAGCACGGCCTTGGTCCGTAGTTGATCGTCCAGCTCATGGTCGAGGAACTCGCGCAGCTCACGGCCGCGTTCGCCGATCAGGCCGAACACAATCACATCGCACTCCACGTTACGGGCGATCTCGGCCAGCAAGGTGGTCTTGCCACACCCAGCACCGGCGAACAGGCCGACACGCTGACCTTCCCCCAGCGTCACCAACCCGTCGATCGAACGCACCCCGGTGGACAACGCGCGGTTGATCCGCGGACGCTCAGTGGGCAATGGCGCCTCGCACAGCACAGGGCTCGCCTGCGCGGCGTCATCCTCGACAAAGGCACTCGGCCCTTCGCCCGCAATCGGCCGGCCAAAACCGTCCAGCACCTGCCCCAGCAGATCGTCTCCCACCCGCACCCGGTGCGGCACCCCAAGGCGCTGCACGCTGGCGCCCACCCGCACGCCCTCCAAGTTGCCCAGGGCACTGAGCACTGCGTCCTGCTGATCGAACCCGATGATCTCGGCGAGCATGTAGTCGCCCACGGTTTTTTCGACCTGGCATAAGTCGCCAATGCGCGCCTGAGGCAACCGGCATTGCAGCAACATGCCGTTGACCCGCTGGATACGACCGCGCACCGCCACCGGCGCAAAACTGGCCAATGCACTCGCCTGGCGCTGCTGCCAGGCCTCAAGACGAGCCCGCATCTCCTCGCTCACCAGCGCACCTCGATCCGTTGCACGCCGTCGAATACCACCTTGGTGTTGTCGATCATCACCAGTCGTAAACCTTCCACCTCATCACCGACGAACAAGCGGCTGCCCTGGTCCAGAACCACGTGCCCGTTGGGCCCGCCGACGATCTGCAGAATCTTGAAGGGCAATACACTGCTGTGTTCGCTGACACGGCTGAGCACCGGCACCGAGGTATCGAACTGCTCGCCAAAACGGCTGAGCATGCGCGACACCAATTCCACCTCATCCCGGGAAACATCGCCGCTGAGGGTGACTTGGCCATTGATCACTTGCAGGCTGATGCGGTGGCCCAACTCTCGCTCGCCGAGCATCTTGAGCAACTGCTGACGCACCTCGTAGGGCGAGCCCAGCTCATGCTTGCTGACCACTGGCGGCATCAGCGATGCCTGTGCCTGACGCTCGCCATTGGTGACCATACCGATCGCCGTGATGATGACTGCACCCACCACCACCAGGCTGATCAAGCGCTTCTGCTGCGACCTCGAGATCGAGGACAAGGTCAGCGTCGGCGGCGCCTCACTGGCCGGTGCCGGCTCCGGCGCCGTCACCACAGGCGCCTTCGGCCAGGGCTGATCGGCCCGGGTGACGCAGAGTCGAATCTGGCCAATCGAGAAAGGCACGTTGAGTGGCAAGTCACTGATCTGAGCGACGAACTGGCCATCGACGTTCTGCACCAGCCCTTGCTCGGCCTGCACCAGCCATTGCCCGCCGGCAAGGCGCAACCACACGTGCCACTCGGCGATGCCGGGGTCGTACAGGGAAAGGTCGGTATCAGGATGGGCCCCCATACTCCACTGCTCGCCAAACAACGGCAACGCCGCCCCCTGATGCTGGCCATCAAGCACGCGCAACTCAAACATCATCAAGCCCTCATGCCACTGCGCCGCGCAACAGATCGTCCTGACCCAGATCAAAGCGCCCCAGCACCTTCACCTTGGAGGAACTACCCAGCTCGGCAAACGACAGCACCGGCACATGGTTGAACTCTTCCAGCAGCAAGGTACGCAAAGGGCTGCGCAGATCCTGCGCGACCAACAGCACGCTCTTTCTCTTGGCCCGCACGGCAAAGGCTTGTTTGAGCAGGCTGACCAACACCGCACTGCTGTCGTTGTCGAGGGAAAAGAACACCCCGGTCTGGGTCTGGCGCAACGCATCACGCAGCACGTTTTCGCTGTGGGGCGACAACAGCCAGGCATGCAGGCCATCGGCTTCGCTGTACTGATGGAAAATCTGCGACTTGAGGGCAATGCGCGCGTAATCGGCCAAGGCATCCGGCTCACGCTCATGCTGGCCGTATTCGATCAAGGCCTCCACGATCAGCCGCACGGCCCGCAGGGGCACGCCCTCGCTGGCCAGGCGCTGCAACACTGCCGAAAAACGTGAAAGCGGCATGATGCGTTGCAGTTCCTGCACCAGCTCCGGCTGATTGAATTCAAGCCAACTGAGAATCGACTTGCTCTCCTGAATTCCGAGGAACTGCGGCCCGCTCAGCAGCATCGCCCGGGTCATGCGTTCGATGATCAAGCTCTCTGCGGTGAAGCGCTCCAAGTGCTCGTCGTCGAGCAGTGGATCGTCGGGCGCCAGCCACACCCACTCCTGTTCGTCGCGCTCAGGCAGTCCCTTGGCGGCCTCTTCGGGCTCAGTGGCCAAGGTGTCAAGGGCCACCGCTACCCGGTGTCCCAGGGTGGCCTTGATCATCGGCACTTCATGCACGCAGAAGCGGAACTCATCCTCGGCCAGTGCGGGTGCAAACTCGACTTCAAACGGCGGCAGCGTCAAGCCGATTTGCGTGACCAGGCCATTGCGCGCCTGGCGAATACCGTGGGTGACCTGCGCCACCTGTGCACTGCCGTGCAAGGCTGCCGGGAACTGCAACAGATAAGGCCGCGACGGATCAAAGCCCCGCAGGTCTTCTTCACCGTTGTCTTGCGGGGCGACCGCATCGGCGCCCGCTTGCTCCGGCTGCTCGCGCTTCTGGCGCTGGCGCACCAGGACGTAACCCACGGAACCGGTGATCAGCGAGATGAGGATAAACACCAGCGTCGGCATCCCCGGAAGCGCCGCAAAGGCGAGCATGCCGACCGAGGCGATGATCCAGCTCTTGGGTTCGCTGGTCATTTGCCGGGCGATCTCGGCGCCCATGTTGTTGGAGCCCTTGTTACGCCCGGACGGCGCCACACGCGTGATGATCATGCCCGCGGTCAAGGAAATCAGCAGCGCGGGAATCTGCGCAATCAGGCCATCACCGATGGTCAGTACGGAGTACAGCGCCATGGAATCGCCGGCGCTCATGCCGTGCTGGAACATGCCGGTGGAGAACCCGCCCAGCAAGTTGATCACCACGATAATCAGCCCGGCGATGGCGTCGCCCTTGACGAATTTCATGGCCCCGTCCATGGCCCCGAACAGCTGGCTCTCGCGGGATAATTGCTCGCGTTTGTCCCGGGCCTGCTCGCCATCGATCAGACCGGCACGCAAATCACTGTCGATGGACATTTGCTTGCCGGGCATGGCATCCAGGCTGAACCGCGCCGCCACTTCAGCGACCCGCTCCGAACCCTTGGTAATCACCAGGAAGTTGACGATGGTCAGGATCATGAAGATCACCAACCCTACCGCCAGGTTGCCGCCCACCACGAAGTTGCCGAAGGCCTCGACTATATCGCCGGCATCCTGCTCCAGCAGGATCAATCGCGTGGTGGCAATCGAGAGGGCCAGACGAAACATGGTGGTCAGCAACAGGATCGACGGAAACGAAGAAAACGCCAGCGGCCCCGGCAGGTACAACGCCAGCACGATCAACAGGCACGAGATACAGATATTCAGGGCAATCAGGATGTCCACCAGCCAGGTGGGCAGCGGCACAATAAAGATGAACACAATGGCCATGATGACCACCGCGCCCATCACTTCGGCACGTTGTGCAACTTTCAGCAGCACGCCATTGATGACCCGTAGCGCGCTCATGCATCGGGGCCCTGCGGGGCCATACCCTGCCGGGTTCCGCGCTCGGTGCGTGCGTATTCGTCCATCACCAGCAAAAAGCTGTTCAGGCAGTCCTCACGGCCCCTGTTATCACGCCACACGGCCAGCGGCAGGCTCTTGAGCATCGGATAAACACTGTTGAGTGAAATCAACTGGTTGAGTACATCAACCCCGCCCAATTCAATGGCCAGGCGCTGGATCTCGGCAGTCGCAATCCCGGTGTTCGAGTAACCCAGCAAGCGTTGGAGCAGGGCCACTGCGTCCCGTGTCACCTCGGGATAGGTGAGGGCCAGGCGCTCGATCAGGTCCCGGCAATTGCACAAGATGCCACCCAGTTGGTCGCAGCCACGCAACCCCACCAGTAGCGTGAGCAATTTGGCCGAGGCAATCGACGGCGTCAGCGCCGCAATGTCGTCGGCCAGGGCGCGACGCATCAGCTTCAGCCCCTGGCCAAGGTCTTCGCCGCCAAACAACCCCAACAGCGCCTGCAGCATCGTTGCCAGGGATTGCCGGGTGATCACGCTGGCGTAATACACACTGCGCACCGCCTGGCGCAGGTGTGGGTCATCACTGCTGGCTTGCAGCGCCAGCGCCGTGTTCAGGCCCGCCTGGATCTGCGGCTTGAAGCGCATCTCCAGCTTCACCAGCGCCTCGCGAGCCAGTTTCGCTTCGTTGCTGCGCACCTCGGCATCGGCCTGGGCGGCCACTTGCTGGAGCACCACGTATGCCCGGGCCGGGTCATTGCCGGTGATCTCCAGAAACTTCTCGACGCTGGGGCTCACCAGCAATTGAACCCTGACACTTCGCGCAATGGTCGCCAGCGTTGCCTGAGCCGGATGCCCCAACTGTTCATAGAGTTGCGCCAGTTGCTCCACCGGCATAACGCGCAACCCTATCTGCCGCCGTCCAAGCGCGCGACTGTTGAGCTCGACCTCTTGGTTGAACAGCGAACCGAGGTCATCGCCGATCGGCGGGGTACTCGTCTGGGAAGGTGGGCGGTTATCAACCCTTGCAAGCGCAGGCTGATCCAGGCTCTGGGGCTTTTGCACATCAACGTGGGGATCGACTTTCATGGGGAATGCCAGGACAGGGAGATTCGTATCCTTGTGTGGAGGCCAAACCCATTACGGTTCCATCTTGCTGGCGATTCAGAGGCTTATGAAAAAACCGGCACAAACCTCTGGAGGTTTGTGCAAAGCCTTGCATGAAAAAGCATCAAAACAAGATATTTCTTCATACATATCAACAGGTTAGACATATTTATCGCTTGGCACAGGCAGTGCTAGGGGGGTTCCCGTCGGAATTATTTCGATCGTGTCTACCCTGAGGAAAAATTCATGGATATCCCAGTCGATGTTCTAGTTCACCTTACACCTGACCCGCACCGCTCCATCCAGAACCTGTCGGAAGACCACCACAAGAAACTCCGCCGTTTCATCCATAAACGCGTGCTGAACCCGGAAGATGCAGACGATATTCTGCAACTGACGTACCTGGAGGCCTGGCGTAACCGGGACCGCTTCGGCGGCCAGGCCACCCTGAGTACGTGGATGTGCGGGATTGCCCAGAACCTGATCCGCAATCACTTCCGGCGCCTGTATGCCAAACCGGTGCATTGCGAGTTCGATGAAGCGCTGTGGCATGGGCAGGAAGAAAACAACAACCTGGACTGGCAGTTCGAGATCAACCGCAGGCTCGAAAGAACCCTGCGGGCGATTACTCACTTGCCACTGGAAATGCGTAAAACCCTCTACGCCTCGCTGGAAACCGACGGCAGCTACCAGGACACCGCCGACGCCATGGACATCCCCATTGGCACCGTGCGCTCACGCTTGTCCCGGGCGCGGGAACAATTGAAGCGAGCCACCTACAACCCGCTACAACCGTAAATCAGGGCACCGGCGCAACGCCGACACCCTTTGCAGGAGCAGTTGATTTACCCGTTTGACGCAAGCGTTGGGCAGCAAGGATATCTGCCCGACTCGACTGACCCGATATCAGGCCTTTTTGGTACGCGGCAACAGAATCGCCAACACCCCGAACAGCGGCAGGAACGAGCACAGCGTGTACACGTACTCGATGCCGTGGATGTCTGCCAGGTGCCCCAGCAGAGCCGCGCCAATCCCGCCAAAACCGAACATCAAACCGAAGAACACCCCGGCGATCATCCCCACATTGCCCGGCACCAACTCTTGCGCATACACCACAATTGCCGAGAATGCCGAGGCCAGAATAAAGCCGATCACCACACTCAGAATGCTGGTCCAGAACAGGTCCACGTGGGGCAGAATCAGGGTGAACGGCGCAACCCCGAGGATGGAGAACCAGATCACCGCCTTACGGCCGATCTTGTCGCCAATCGGCCCGCCAAAGAACGTACCCGCCGCCACCGCCCCCAGGAACAGGAACAGATGCAGCTGGGAACTGGCCACCGACAGGTCGAACTTCTCGATCAGGTAAAAGGTGAAGTAACTGGTGAAGCTGGCCATGTAGAAGTACTTGGAAAACACCAGCAGGCCCAGCACCACCAACGCACTCAGCACCCGGCCTTTGGACAGGCCATGGGTGGCCGCCTGGCCTTGCTTGAGCTTGAACAGATTCAAGTGGTGCGCGTACCAGCGGCTGATCGCATACAGCACAAACAATGCAAATACCGCGAACAGACCGAACCAGGCCACATTGCCCTGGCCGAACGGAATGATGATCGCCGCCGCCAGCAACGGGCCGAACGCGGAGCCCGCATTACCGCCCACCTGGAAGGTCGACTGCGCCAGGCCATAACGCCCGCCCGACGCCAGGCGCGCCACGCGGGACGCTTCCGGGTGGAAGGTCGACGAGCCGATACCAATCAACCCCGCTGCCAGCAGGATCAACGGGAAGCTGCCCACCTGGGACATCATCAAAATGCCCACCAGCGTACAAATCATCCCGCAGGGCAACAGGTACGGCTTGGGATGGCGATCGGTGTAATAACCCACCCACGGTTGCAGCAGGGACGCGGTGAGCTGGAACGTAAGAGTGATCAGGCCGACCTGGGTGAACGTCAGGCCGTAATTGGCCTTGAGCATCGGGTAGATCGAAGGCAGTACCGACTGGATCAAGTCATTGATCAAATGCGCTAGCGCCACCGCGCCGATTACACGCATCACCAACGGGCTGGTTTGCCCGGCGGCAGGCGTCGTAGCCACGGAGGGCTGGGAATTGCTCAGAGCCATGGGAGGTTTTCCGTACAGCAGATGGATGCACAGGTGCAGGTGCGACAATGTGCCACTTTTGGGTGCAGGAAGGCTATCCCGTTAGCAGGCTAACGACCAGGTGAATCGATGCAGCGGTCATGGCTTGTAAAGGGCCAGCAAGATGAATCCCTTTAATTTGCGGGACGTTTCCTAGAGAATCTTTCGGCCTTGTGCCTGGGGGAGTCGGTGACTAGTCTTCGGTCCGTCGCTGGTTTTCAGTGATCGGGTTTAGCAGCCTGAACTCAATAGGCACACGCTTTACGCCCCAGTTCATGGTGGCTGTGCGTGGGGCACCTTCGGGTGCGCCGGTTTTCCTATTGACTGGTCTGCTAACCCGCGTACAGCCGCCACCCTTCTCGTTTAGCAGCGACGGTGGCAGCTTCTTCAGGTCAATAGGAGCTACACCATGTTCAAGATCGTCCCCGATCCACCCCGTGACCAAGCCAAAGACCGCGCCGCCTTCAACCGAGCGCTCGACCACTACCTGCCCACCGACCCGCCGCAACCCTCGACAAACTTCTACGCCATCAGCGACGAAATCAGCTTCGAAGACTCCCTGCTTTACACCGCCGACCTGCTGCACAGCGCCTCGGCCACCGCGCTCGACTGTGGCGAACAACTGCAAAGCCCCGAGCGCGCCAAAGTGCTTGCCGTGTGGCACCTGCTGGAAATGGCCAAAGCCATGGTCGACCGCTCGATAGAGTGCCTGCACCCGCGCAAAACCTGACGCACGAACGCCAGAACACCGCAGATCAACTGTGGGAGCGGGCTTGCTCGCGAATGCGGTGGACCAGCCAATACCTCTGCTGACTGACACACCGCATTCGCGAGCAAGCCCGCTCCCACCTTTTGATCTTCGCCGCCTTGGGACCTGCGCAAACCCCAACCGCTCGTCACCAAACCCGGTGTTTCCCGTTAAACAGTTGATAGCGTAGATAAATTTTCAAAAAAAGCGCTTGACGCATTCCCGTTCTCCGCGAATAATGCGCGCCACTTGGCTACATAGCTCAGTTGGTTAGAGCATAGCATTCATAATGCTGGGGTCCGGGGTTCAAGTCCCTGTGTAGCCACCAAGTACTAAAAACGGCTTACCGAAAGGTAGGCCGTTTTTTTATGCCTGAAGAAAAGTACACGGCCCTATTGCCCTAGATACGTCAGTGCCTATGCCGATGGTGCACATCGGGAAAATGCGCATGGCTATGCTGAATCGGTGCATGCTCATGCGCATGACTATGTGGCTCGGTACCGTCCCACTCAAAGTTATGCACATGCTGGTGGTGCTCGTCGTGTGTATGGCGATGACCGTGCGTGAGGGGATCGTGCTGATGCTCGTGCGCATGATGTTCCATCAGATGAATCCACACCCCGATGGCCATCAAGGCGGCCGCGAGCAAGAACATCAGCGAAACCGACTCGCCCAGGATCAGGATCGAGATGACCGCGCCAAGAAAGGGAGCCGTGGAAAAATAGGCGCCGGTGCGCGCACTGCCAAGCCCGCGCAGAGCGAGCACAAACAGCACCAAACTCACGCCATACCCCAACAGCCCAACCACCATGATGGACCCCAGCGTGGCCACGGCTGGCAGTTGCGACCCGATGGCCAACGCCAAACAGCAATTGACCACCCCCGCCGCCAAGCCTTTGCTCCCGGCGATAAACAGCGCGTCCGAGGCAGAGACCTTACGGGTCAGGTTGTTATCGATGGCCCAACAAAAACAGGCGAACGCCACGGCCAGCGGCCCCGTCCAATCATGAGCCGTCGCCGTCCCTTGCGGCCACGACAAGACGAGCCCGCCCAAAACAATCGCGATCATGCCGACCACAATCCGGCGATCCGCGTTCTCTTTAAACACGACCCACGCCAGCACGGCCGTGAGCACTGACTCAAGATTGAGCATCAGCGATGCGGTGGCGCCCGCGGTACGGGTGAGGCCATACATGAGCGCCACAGGCGCAAGCACGCCCCCAAAGACAATGGCGCCCATCAACCAGGGCCACTCTCCGGCTGCAAGGCCGGGCCGTTTCCAGCCGTGGTCGCGGGCAAACCGAACGACGGCCAGGCCCAGGCCGCTGCCCAGATAGAGCAGCCCTGCCAACAGGATGGGCGGCGTATCCAGCCCCAAGAGCTTGGCAAGCGGAGTGCTGGCGCCGAACAACGCCGCAGCAGCCAACGCGTAGAGAACGCTCACATTCATAATGGGTTGCCCTGTCAGGCTTATTGCATAAGGACGAGCATCATAGCTGTGCCCGGGTAAGAATTATGTGAATGCCAGCCTGGCTGGATTCTGTACGACTGAAGCGCCAGGATAGCCCGGCTGGCAAACCACAAGAAGGTGACGCATGACATTCCCCGCTACCGGCATCAGCACTGACCGCCTCATACTGCTGGGCGCCCACCCTTCCCACGCTCGCGTCCTGCAAATGTACCTGCTGCAAAATCGCGATTTCCTGAAGCCGTGGGAGCCTTCGCGTGACGACGCCTTTTTTGAACTGGACGCCATCACCGAACGCCTCCAAGCCATGGCCGACAAAACCGCCAGCGGCGAAGCGTTGCACCTGCTGATATTCAGCCAGGACCAAATCATCGGTGCCTGCAACTTCAGCAACATCGTGCGCGGTGCGTTCCAGGCCTGCCACTTGGGTTATGCGCTGGCTGAGACCGCCCAAGGCCAGGGCCTGATGCACGAAGCGCTGACGGCGGCGATTGCCCATGTGTTCGACGCCATGCAACTGCACCGAATCATGGCCAACTACCGCACGGAGAATGAGCGCAGCGCGCGCCTGCTGGCGCGGCTGGGATTTGAACGAGAAGGTGAAGCGCGGGCGTATCTCAAGATCAACGGGGTCTGGGCCGATCATGTGTTGACCGCGTTGATCAACCCGGCGGATGTGCCTCGCAATATCCGAGTGATCTTCAGGCCGTAACGGCGCCCCGTTGACTGGGGCGCCGTTGCGTCAAACCCCTTGCCGCACAAAACACTGCTCCACCACCGACTTGCCCCACTGCTGCCCCTCCTGTTGCGACTCCAGCACAAAGCCCGCGTTTTCATAGAGCTTGCGCGCCACATCCAGGCCCTTGAACGTCCACAGCCGCACCGCCGGGAACCGGTGCTCGTCACAGAAATCCAGCGCCTCTTGCAACAGCCGTTTGCCCAAGCCTTGGCCGTGTGCCGACGGGTCCAGGATGAAGCAGCGCAAGATCGCCTCGCCGTTTTCGCCCTCGCCATCAATGGCAATCGAACCCACAATCTGCGTTCCATCCAGTACCGCCCACACTTCGTTGCGCGGGTTGGCCAGGCGTCCCATCAACTCGGCCATGTCCGCCGCCACCAGACTTTCGAACGGCTGGCCAAAATTGGCGTGTTTGGCGTAGTACTCGGCGTGCATTTGCGCGATGCGCCCAATCACCCCAGGCCGGTAGCCACGGGCAATGCTGTAGTGCCTTGTCTGCCGGGCGCCGGTGCGTTGGGTTTGCAAGGCTGCGGCGTACTGATCAAGCCCACGGCTGACGGCCTGTTGCTGTTCGCTGGACAAGTCACCAATGGCCTCGCCCACCTGGCGCCGGGCAAACGTTTCGATGTCATCTAACGTCTTTTGGCCTCGCACGGTGAGCCGCAGCTTTTTCGAACGGGCATCGTCCTCGTTGGCAAATTCTTCCAGCTCGCCCGCCTCGATCAGCTTGCGAACCATACGGCTCACCGATGATTTTTCCAGGCCCAGCAAGGTGACCAGTTCAGCCGCTGTCAGTGCGCCACGCTCGCCGATTTCAACAATCGTGTGCACCGAAGACGGTGGATAACGGCTGGCTGCCAACTTCGGCTGCATGAAACCCAGCTCTCGCACCATGAGGCGTGAGGCACAGCGGATCTGATCGATAAGGTCTGGCCTGGAACGGTTCACGGGGAAACCTCTTGCCCGAATGAGGAGGGATATAGTTGTACCGCACAACTAAATACAGATCAATCTCCCTTCTCCCAAAGCGCTGAGGTACATTCCCTACACGGACAACAGATCATTCTCAAATGAACGGAGTCATCGCGTGCTTTCGATTTTCCACCGTCAACGCCTTACCACCCTCTCGCTGATCACCGCCGCCCTCACCCTCGCCGCCTGCCACAGCGCCACCGCGCCTGAATTGCCGCCCGCCCCGGAACTCGGTTCGGGCTATCGCACCGACATGAGCACCCGCCACGCCGAGCGCCATATGGCCGCCGCCGCCAACCCGCTGGCCGCCGAAGCCGGTCGGGAAATCCTGCGCAAGGGCGGCTCGGCCATCGATGCGGCGATTGCCATGCAGGCCGTACTGACGCTGGTGGAACCACAGTCGTCCGGGATCGGCGGCGGTGCGTTCATCATGCTGTGGGACGGCAAACAGGTGCACGCCTACGACGGTCGTGAAACCGCACCGGCGGGCGCTACCGAGCGGTTGTTCCTGAAGGCCGACGGTACGCCGATGGCCTTCCCCGAGGCACAGATTGGCGGGCGGTCCGTGGCAACTCCGGGTGTGTTGCGTGCCTTGGAGATGGCCCACAAAAAGACCGGTCACCTGCAATGGGCAACCTTATTCGAGCCGGCCATTCGCCTGGCGGAACAGGGCTTCCCGATCTCGGCACGCCTGCACAGCCTGATCGCCGCCGACCGCTACATCACTCGCTCGCCGGAAATGACCGCGTACTTCCTGAACGCCGACGGCAGCCCCAAGGCCACCGGTACGCTGCTGAAAAACCCGGCACTGGCCAACGTCTTCAAACGCATCGCCAAGGAAGGGCCGGACGCGCTGTACTACGGCCCGATTGCTGAAGAAATCACCCGCAAGGTGCAGGGCAACAGCAACGCCGGCAGCCTGACGCTGACCGACCTCAAGGGTTACAGCGCGGTTGAGCGGGCGCCGTTGTGCACTGACTACAAGCGCTGGAAAGTCTGCGGCATGCCGCCACCGTCGTCCGGCGGGATCGCCATTGCGCAGATCCTCGGCACGTTGCAGGCCCTGGAAGCCCGCGACCCGCGCATGGCGCTCGCGCCGTTGAAGCCGGTGAAAAACGATTCCCCGGCAGGCCTGGAACCGGTACCCGAAGCAGTGCACCTGATCGCCGAAGCCGACCGCCTGGCCTACGCCGACCGCGCCCAATACGTGGCAGATTCGGACTACGTGCCGGTGCCGGTTGCCGGACTGATCGCTCCGAATTACCTGGCCAGCCGCGCTGCGTTGATTGGTGAGCGCAGCATGGGCGTCGCCAAGCCGGGCAAGCCGGCCGGGATTGAAGTGGCCTATGCGCCGGATCGCTCGCCGCTGCGCATTTCCACCTCGCAAGTGGTGGCAGTGGATGACGTGGGTGGCGCGGTATCGATGACCACCACGGTGGAGTCCGCATTCGGCTCCCATGTGATGGTCCAGGGCTTTTTGCTGAATAACCAGATGACCGACTTCTCCTTCATACCTGAAGAGAACGGCCAGCCGGTGGCCAACCGGATCGAGCCGGGCAAGCGCCCGCGTTCGTCCATGGCGCCGACGCTGGTGTTTGATCGTCAGAGCGGCGAGCTGGTGGCCACCGTTGGCTCGCCGGGCGGTTCGCAGATCATCGAATACGTGAGCAAATCCCTGGTGGCCATGCTCGACTGGAACCTCGACCCGCAAGCGGCCGTCGGCCTGCCCAACTTTGGCAGCCGCAACGGTGCGACCGAGCTGGAAGCCGGGTTGTTCAGTGCACCGTTGAAACAGGCGCTGAAGGACAAGGGCCACGCCCTGAGCGAAATCGACATGACCAGCGGCGCCCAGGCGATCGTCCGGGTGCGCGATGCGCAGGGCAAAGCGTCGTTGATCGGCGGGGCTGATCCACGCCGTGAAGGCGAAGCGCTGGGGGATTGAGTTGACTCACTGGAGAGCTGCGCGTGCACAAGGCAAATAACCTCGGCGCCCTTGCTGGCGTCGATCATGGGTTTTGTTCGATTGACGATCCATTGCGGCCTGACAAGGTGTTCATCTGCAAGCAGGTGCACAGCGCCACGACCATTGAATGGCGCGCGGAGCTGGCAGCCAATACGGTTGAAGCCGATGGGGTTTTCAGCCGGGATATGCAGCCGATTGCGGTGATTACCGCCGACTGCCTGCCGTTGCTGATGGCCTCGGAGGACGGGGAATTTGTCGCGGCGATACATGGCGGCTGGAAAGGACTGCAAGGCGGGATCATCGCCAATGCCATGCAACGGTTTACCGCCGAGGGTGTCGCGTTGGATCAGTTGCGGATTGCGATTGGGCCTTCGATCAAGCCTTGTTGTTATGAGGTGAGTGGTGAGTTTGTGGCGCAGTTGCAGGCGAGTCAGGGGCATTTGTGGCGGGATGGAAATGCGCCGTGGACGTTTGAGCAGCCAGGGCCACTGTTGACGCCACAGATTGCGCCGCCTGATCCGAGGCAGGATTTGAGTGCGTGGTTTGATCTGAGCCGGTACGCACTGATTTTGCTGGAGGCGGCAGGGATAAAACGTAAGCAGGTTGAGGTGAGCGAAGTGTGTACGTATTGCACCTCGCCGGCGTTTGCGAGTTATCGCAGAAGGACCCATGACAGTACGGAGAGGAAGACGTTGTTGTACTCGTGGGTTGCTCGCGCAGTGTAATGGGACGACGCCCACAGCTCTCTTAGCTATTAGCCTTAGAAAATCTGTGGGCTGTCATTTTTTGCGAAACAACGTTTCTTGAATCCCTCTCCATCCGCTGACATTTTCTGGCCCCGCCCCTTCTTGCCAGAGACTACGTCAAAGACGTAGAATTTTTGCGTGTTAACGATCATCGAGTCACCATTATTCAGCAAGCTATGGCCCGATTACTGGACCGAAGAGGAACGGGGTATTTTTATGGCTTTTCTAGCCAACCACCCCGATTCAGGTACTGTCATTCCAAGTTCTGGTGGTTGCCGAAAAGTACGCTGGAGCTTGGAAGGCCGGGGCAAGAGCAGCTCAGTACGGATCATTTACACAACGCAATTGGCGTGCGGCGCACTACTAGTTGCCTTGCTGATTTATGGCAAAGGTGCCACCGAGAATATTCCCGCGCATGTCCTCTACAAAATCGCCAAGGAGATGAACCATGCCACTCACTGAGAAACAGCTGAAGGAACGTGACGCCAAGCGCAACATCGGCGAGGAATTGCTGGCTGCCGTTATCGACGTCAAGGAAGGGCGTCATGGTCACGTCCATCACGTCGAAATTACCCAAGCGGCTGAGGCGCGCAGCAAGACCGGGTTGTCACAGCCCAAGTTTGCCGAACTGCTGGGGGTCTCTGTACGAACGCTTCAAGAATGGGAGCAAGGGCGCCGTTCTCCTTCCGGCGCAGCACGTTCCTTGCTGCACATAGCAGCCATCAGGCCAGACGTTTTTCGAGAAGTCCTCAGTAACGCCTGATGGCGTTACTGGTCTACCGGCTAATCTTCAACCCCTTACGCCCCGCATGCCGCTCCAGCGCCAGCTCGATCAACCGACTCACCAGCTCGCTGTAGCTCATGCCAGCCGCCTGCCACAACTTCGGGTACATGCTGATGCGGGTGAACCCAGGCAACGAGTTGATTTCGTTGATCAGCACCTCACCCTCATCCGTCAGAAACACATCCACCCGCGCCAGCCCGGCACAGCCCAGGGTTTCAAACGCTTCGATGGCCAACGCACGAATGCGCTCGCTGGCTTCGACACTGATGTCCGCCGGCACCACCACCTGGGCTGCCTGGTCATCGATGTATTTGCTGTCGTAGGAATAGAACCCGTCCCGCACCACGATCTCGCCACAACCGCTGGCGATGGGGTTCTCGTTACCCAGCACAGCGCATTCAATTTCCCGGCCTTTTACCGCCGACTCCACCAGCACCTTTTCATCAAACCCAAGTGCCAGCTCTACAGCAGCGTGATATTCAGCCTCGCTGCCCACCTTGCTCACCCCCACGGACGAACCCTGGTTCGCCGGTTTCACGAACATCGGCAATCCGAGTTTCTGTTGGGCGTGTTCGAAAGTGGTACGCGCCGCATTCCTGCGGTTGAGGGTAATGAACGGCGTCACGGCAATCCCGGCATCCCTCAGCAGGCGTTTGCTGATGTCTTTGTCCATGCACACGGCCGAGCCCAGCACGTCGGAGCCGACAAACGGCAGGTCCGCCATGCGCAGCAGGCCTTGCAGGCAGCCGTCTTCGCCGAGGGTGCCGTGGACGATCGGGAAAATCACGTCGACGTGTTCCAACGAGGCCTGGCTGGCGGTTTCCACCAGTTGCTGGCTGGCCTTGCCCGGCACGACCGCCAGTTCACGATTGGATTGATTGAGGGCGATCAGTGCCGGGTTTTCTTCGTTGAGCAGAAAGCCCGAGGTGTCGTTGAGGTGCCAGTGGCCGGCCTTGTCGATGCCGATCAGGATCGGCTCGAAGCGCGAACGGTCCAGCGCGTCGACGATATTACGCGCCGATTGCAGCGACACTTCATGCTCGGCCGAACGGCCACCAAAAATAATCCCTACCCGCAGCTTGCTCATGATCGGCCTCACGTTTGAAAGTAAGGCTTCTTACCATGAGCCGTCAGCGATTCGCTACCAGCGTGGCCCCGAACAGCACATAACAACCGCCGGCGAATCGGTCCAGCCACTTGCGCGAGCGGCTGTAGACGTTGGCCATCCGCTCACTGGAAAACACCAGTGCCACGCAGGTGTACCAGCTGAATGACAGCGTCGCCATGGTGATCACGGCCAGGGTCAGCAGCATCGGCGACGGTGATGGGGGCATGGTGGACGCAAAGATCGTCGCGACGAACAGCGCCGCCTTGGGATTGGACAGGTTGCCCAATAAACCCAGGCGCCAGGCGGAAAACAACGAACGCCGAGGTTCGTCGGGCAACAGGTTCTGGGCCATGGAAGGTGCCGAGCGCCGGAACAGTTTCAATCCCAGGTAAATCAGGTAGCAGCCGCCGATGATCTTGAACGCCAGGTACAGCATCGGCGCTGCGGTAAACAATGACTTGATCCCCAAGCCGCCGGCCAGGCCCCACATCACGGTGCCAGTGGCCACGCCAGCGGACGCCACTACGCCATGGCGGCGCGAGCAGCTGGCGGCCAATTGCGCCGTGTTGAAGAAGTTCGGGCCTGGCGTCACGACCGCGACGGTCCAGAGCAAGGCCAGCGACAGAAGAGGCGCGGCGTACGGCAGGCTTGGGAAAAGCATCGGTTGATCCATCCTTCAGGGAATTAAAGATCCTTGCCGTTTACAGCTCAGGTTCGGGTTCATGCACCAGCAGGTCGCCCGGCTGACACTCCAGATACTTGCAGATTGCATCCAGGGTCGCCAGCCGTATGCCCTTGACCTTGCCTTGCTTGAGCAATGACAGGTTTTGTTCGGTGATACCAATGGCGGCGGCCAGGTCCTTGGACTTGACCTTGCGCCGGGCGAGCATAACGTCCAACTCAATCACAATAGACATGCTGTTCTCAAACAAACGTACGGTTTTCAGAATCCACTTCACTGGCCTGCCACAGGATGCGCGCGATCACCGAGATGCAGCCGGCGAGAAACAGCGCCACGATGCTGGGCGGGGTAAAACTCAAGGTGAGCAGCCGCTGGCCAACCGGCTCGTTCATCGTGACCCAGACACTGAGCAAGGGCTCACACAGAAAATCCAGCAACACCCACAGTGCCACGGCCCGGCCTACTTTACCCAAGTGCTGCGCGGCGGCGCAGGAAAAATACTCCCCACGAGCATAGTTCTGGAACAGCTGGCGCAAATGATTCAAACCGGACACCAGCGCCATCAAGGGAATGCTGGAGAGCAGGACGCCGCCCAGTGTCTGCCACCAAGGGAAAGCCGCCACGATCTCCGCCCGTCCCTCGATCTGTTGACCACTCAAGGCGAAACCAAATCCGAACGAAGCGCTTTGTTGCGGGTAAAGCCACGCGGCGGTATTGAGCAGCAGTATGGCGACAATCAATAACAGGGTAAGCAATGCCATGCGCTGGCTGAGCTGGGCAAGACGTTGGGAATTCATGGGTAAGCCTCTCAGAAATTTGAGGCAGAAAAATAAACGATTAATTATCGTAAAACAATAATTTTTTAATGATTGGCGATACCTGAACACAAAACCGATACTGCCCCCCGAAATTTCAGCAGTGGCACAATCGTTCAAGACCGCAGCAGACAGCCCAGTCACACTGGGGTAACGTATTTGCGTCCCGACCTGCGACTGACACCATGATCAAACCCTCTCTCGACTGGCTGCACCGCGCGCCCCACGCCAGTGGCCTGGAGCGTATCGAGGCGTATTTTGCCGGGTTTGGCTTCGACCCTCATCGCCACGACACCTATGCCATCGGCCGTACCCTGTTCGGGGTGCAGAGTTTTCACTATCGCGGCGGCATGACCCACAGTCTGCCGGGGCGGACCATGGTGATCCATCCCGATGAAGTGCATGACGGCTGGGCCGGCAGCGAGGAAGGTTTCAAATACCGGATGATTTACGTGGAGCCGGCGCTGATCCAGCAAGTGCTCGGTGGCAAGCCGTTACCGTTTATTCCCGGCGGGCTGTCCAGCGACCCGTGGCTGTACCGCGCCAGTGAAGTGTTGCTGCAAAGCCTGGATTGCCCGATTGATCCGTTGCAAGAACAGGACGCAATGTTTGACCTGGCCCAGGCGCTGAACAATGCCTCGGGCATCACGGTCAATCGCAAGACCTTCGACTACCGCGCCGCCGAACGCGCGCGGGAATTTATCCACAGCGCCTTGGGCCGGCCGATCACCCTCGATGAAATGGCGGAGTACGCCAACCGCGACCGCTGGGCGTTGTCGCGGGATTTTCGGTTGTTGTTCGGGACCAGCCCCTATCGCTACCTGACCATGCGCCGCCTGGACCTGGTGCGCAGCTTGCTGGGCCAGGGCCAATCACTGGTGGATGCGGCACTGACCGCCGGCTTTACCGACCAGAGCCACATGACCCGGCAATTCCGCAGCACCTTCGGCATGCCGCCGTCGCGTTGGGTGAAGATGCTCGGGCGCTGAAATCCCCGCCTTGAAATGCGATCAACCTGTGGGAGCTGGCTTGCCTGCGATAGCGGTGGATCAGCTAATAAATGATTGACTGACACTCCGCCATCGCAGGCAAGCCAGCTCCCACAGTTGATTTATGTCGCTGCTGAAATCGCATTCGACTCTAGAGCTCGCTCTTTAAGCGCTAACGCCAACACCGCCCCCGCCAGGGCAATCGCCGCGCTCCACCACAACGCCAGCTCAATCCCGCTCGCCTGCGCCGCGCCCGTCGACCCGCCGGCATTCGCCAGCGACACCAGCAACGCCAACCCCAATGCGCCGCCAATCTGCTGGCTGGTGGACGCCATGCCCGCCGCCACACCCTGCTCTCCCGGGCGGATGCCCAAGCCGGCGGCCACCCACATCGCCGTCCAGGTCATGCCCTGGCCGATGCTCAGGATGAAAATCCCCGGCAGCAACGACCAGAACCCCGCCCCCTTCGGCAACGCCAGGCACACCAGGGCGATGCCCACCGCGCCCGCCAACTGGCCGCTGACCAGGGTGGTGCGCAATCCCAGGCGTGCCAACGAACGTTCCGCCAGCCAGATACCGCCGGTGCACACCAGGGTCGCCGGCAAAAATGCCAAGCCCGCCTGCAACACGCTGTAGCCATAGACCTGCTGGTAATACACCGCCAGAAAGTAGTACTGCACGCCAAAGCTGCTCATGAACACCGCCGTCAACACCATGGCCATACGCAACTCGCGATAGCCCAACAACCGCAGCGGCATCAGGGGATCACAGCCCCGGTGTTCGATCCAGGCAAACAACCCGAGCAGCGCCAGCGCCAGGGTCATGCAGCCCAGGGTCGACGGCGCCGCCCAACCCCACTCAGGGCCTTGTACCAGGGAAAACACCAGCAGCGTGCCGCCCACCGTCACGGTCAGCGCGCCGCTGATATCAAAGTTGCGCCCACGGGCCCGCTCGCCATCGGCGGGAATCCAGTAGCGCGCCGCCAGGGCGCAGGCACCCGCCAGCGGCACATTCACCAGGAATACCGCCTCCCAACCCCAGGCCTGGGTCAGCACGCCGCCGAGCAACGCGCCCAATGCCAGGCCCGCTGCCGAGGCCGCGCTCCACACCGCAAATGCACGATTACGCGCCGGCCCTTCGGCGTAATGGGTGTTGATCAGCGCCAGCGTCGCCGGGAACAACAGCGCCCCGCCCACGCCCTGTACCGCCCGGGCCAGCACCAGCAACAAGGCGCTGCCGCCGAGCACCGCCGCCAGGGAAGACAGCGCATACAGAGATTGGCCGAGGATGTACAAGCGCCGCTTGCCCAGCAGGTCTGCGGCGCGACCGCCCAGCAACAGGAAACCGCCGAACGCCACGCTGTAGGCGCTGACCACCCACTGCAATTGCTGGGCAGAAAAACCCAGGTGGCTGCCGATCTGCGGCAGCGCGACAAACACGATGGTCGCGTCGAGGGCGATGATCAGTTGCGCGGTCGCCAGCAGCAACAGCATCCAGCCTGAGGGTCGAGATAAAGACATCACAGCGTCCTGCCAAAAAGTGAGAGACGCCAGTGTCTTTCATGCCCAACAGATGATAAATAGCCTTATCTCTCTTTCAGTAATGACTTTAATCATGGATCTGAACGCTGTTCGCCTGCTGGTGCGCGTCGCCGAAACCCGTAGTTTCACTCGCGCCGCCGGAGACCTGGGGCTGACCCAATCGGGCTTGTCCCGGGCCATTTCCCGGCTGGAAAACCAGCTGGGTGTGCGCCTGCTGCAACGCAACACCCGCAGCGTCAGCCTCACTCCCGACGGCCAGATGCTGTATGAACGCAGCGCGCCGTTGCTCGCTGAACTGGCCGAAGCCGAACGACAGATGCTCGACCGCCGCGCCTCACCCTCGGGTTTGCTGAAGATCAGCACGCCCTCGTTGTTTGGCCGCAAAGTGGTGATGCCGGTGATCGGCGAACTGACTTTGCAATACCCCGAACTGCGTATCGAAGCGGTAATGACCGATCGCCTGGTGGACATCGTCGACGAAGGTTTTGATGCCTTGCTGCGCACCGGCGATATCCAGGACCAACGCCTGATCGCCCGGGCACTGCCGCCGCTGCGCTGGGTCACCGTCGCCTCCCCGGCTTATCTCGCGCGTTTTGGTACGCCGCAAACCGTCGATGAACTCAAGGACCACAACTGCCTGACCGTACGCAACCTGCGCACCAGCCGGCTGGTGGACTGGCAGTTCATGCTGGAGGGCAAGGTGCAGGACGTGAGCGTCGAGGGACGGTTGATCTTTGATATTGGCGATGCGCTGGTGGACGGCGCACTGGGCGGGTTTGGCATCGCCCAAGTGATGGATTTTGCAGTGCGGGAGGACCTGGCGGCCGGGCGCCTGGTGCCCTTGCTGGAGGATTTTGCCGGGCGCAGTCGGGCGATATCCCTGGTGTATCCGCCATCGCGGCAGTACTCACCGAAGTTGATGGCGTTTGCCGAGGCGCTCAGCAAAACCCAGTGGTAACACAACCTTTGTGGAGAGGGAGCTTGCTCCCGCTCAGCTGCACAGCAGTCGTATATCTACCGACCAAGTGTATTGGCAGGAAAGCAATGGAACCGCTTCGCGCTCCAGCGGGAGCAAACTCCCTCGCCACAAACCAGGCTCTACCGGAAGAATTCGGTACTGGGCTTAAAGCTGCCGCCCATCAATGGGCTCACCAATCGTCAGGAAATGCCCGCCCGCCACATGGTGCAAGGTACGCAGCCCATCGTGCCCGTCGAAATGCCAGCGACCGTCGCTGAACACCCGCTCATCCGCCTCGGCCGCCACGACTTCGGCGAGGAACAGATCATAGGTCTGCTGGTTATGCGGCTCCGGCAGCAACCGGCACTCCAGCCACGCCACGCAGCCTTCGAGCATCGGCGCTTCGGTGTGTTCGCCGCTGAAGGTCTGCAAGCCGTACGCCGCGAACTTGTCCGTCTCGCTGCCGGTGGTGTTGCCCACGGTCTGCACGATATCCGCCTGGGCCGCACACGGCACGTTGAGCACGAAGGTGCCGGCACCTTCCAGCAGGTGCCGGGTCCAGGTGGCCTTGTCGAGTACGACGGCGACTTTGGGCGGTTCGAAATCCAGGGGCATGGCCCAGGCAGCCGCCATGATGTTGCGCTGGCCATTGTGCGCAGCGCTGACCAGCACGGTCGGGCCGTGGTTGAGCAGGCGGTAGGCCTTGGACAGTGGGACGGGACGGCGATGGTTAGGGCTCATGGACAAAAGGCTCGGAAAAAAACCTACGATACCTCAAGCATGAGCCCCGGTGACTAGCTGCTCAGTTGATTGGCGAATTGCCCTACGGCGCTGACCACCTTCTGGGCACCGTCCTGGATCTCCACGATCACCGTGCCCGCCTCGGCCGCCAATGCCAGGCCCTGTTCGGCCTGCAGGCGGCCATCGGTCATCAGCGCCACTGCATCGCGGGCCATGTCCTGGTTCTGGCGTACCACGCCGACGATCTCCTCGGTGGCCTTGCTGGTACGCGACGCCAGTTGCCGAACCTCATCGGCCACCACCGCAAAACCACGGCCTTGCTCACCGGCGCGGGCGGCTTCGATGGCGGCGTTGAGCGCCAGCAGGTTGGTCTGCTCGGCGATGCCGCTGATGGTCTTGACGATGCTGCCGATCACCTGGGACTGGGCGTTCAGCGCTTCAATGCCGTCGCCCGCTTGCTGCATGTGCTTGGCCAGGTCGCGCATCACGTCCACCGCCTGGGTGACCACGGTGGTGCCACGCTGGGCGCTGCTGTCGGTTTGCAGCGAGGTGCTGTAGGCGATGCTGGCCGCGTCGGCCACGGCCTGTTCCTGGTTGACCTGGTCGGTGATCACGGTGGCGAACTTGACCACTTTGTACAGCCGCTCATTGGCGTCGAGCACCGGGTTATACGAGGCCTCCAGCCACACCACGCGTCCGTGGCTGTCCACGCGTTTGAAGCGGCCGGCGACGAATTCCCCGGCGTTCAGGCGTTTCCAGAACTGCTGGTACTCGACGCTGTTGGCGTCCTGCGATTCGCAAAATATCCGGTGATGTTTGCCCTGGATCTGCGCCAGGCTGTAGCCCATGCCGTTGAGGAAACGGTCGTTGGCCGTCAGCACATTACCGTTGAGGTCAAACTCGATCACCGCTGTGGAGCGCACCAGCGCGGTGATCAGGTTTTCGTGCTCGCGGGAGGCCTCGATGGTGCGGGTCAGGTCGCTGGAAAACATCGAAATATGCTTGATACGTCCGTCGCTGCTGCGCACCGGTTGCACGATGGAGCGCAACCACGCCTCGTTGCCGTTGCCCCGCGTCAGACGCACCGTACCGGCGAAATGTTCGCCCCGCACCAATGCGTTTTTGAAGCGCAGTTGAAACTCGTCCTGCTTGACGTGCGCCGGCACCAGGTCTTCGATCAAGCGGCCTTCCAGCTGGCTGCCCTGGTAACCCATCTCTTGAAGAAAGATGGCATTGACCGACTCGATACGCCCTTCGGGATCCAGGGTCAGGGTCATCATTTCGCTTTCCAGGCTCTCTCTCACTTGCTGCAGGCTGGACAATTCTTCGCGAAGAGCAGACAGCTCCTGCTTGAGACGGGTGTTGAACATGGAGGCACCGGTGGGCAAGTAAGGACGTGGGTCTGACCTGCATCGGCGCTGCCGGCATTTTCTGAAGAGCGCTTTAGTGCGTTGCTCAACTATATTTTTGCGGCCCCTCAACTGCCGTTGTTACGGCAGATGCCCATGACCTGGTACTGGAGCGTGTTGAGCTTGCCGGTGGAATCTTCATAGGTCATGCGCGACGGTACCGCGTTGCACGAACGGATCGGCGGCGTGACGTTGACCACCTTGGCAATGTCCAGCTTCATGCCGTAGCGATAGTCCTGGACCACGGGCATCGCCTTGCCTTTTTTCGCGGCATAGGCGGCCATGGCTTGCTCGTTGTTTTGCATCATCTGGGCGAAGGTGCGGTCACCGCCGCCTTCCGCCATCGCGCCGACGGAAAAGATCAGGGCCAATGCAGCGACAGTGGTTTTCAGGGTCTTCATGAGGGCGTCCTCGTCTGATTTCATTGATTGAAAGTTCAGAGCAAGAGTAACTAACCAAGCCTGTCGCAAAGTTCACCGAAAGATTACTTATCCGTTATGTCCTGTTGAAATTCCAAAATTGTAATCTGTGCGCCACCTCGTCGTTATCTAGTGTTTGCAACTATCTGCCCGGGCACCACTAAAACAAGAATGCCCCATCGATAAGAAGCTAATAGCTGCCACTACCGAGGAGCGCTACATGAGTACTAACCGTACACTTTCCCTTTCCATGATTGCCGCCCTGGCGGGGCTCACCCCGCTTTCAGGCATGGCCGTGGAAGACAAATCCGAAGGATTTATCGAAGGCAGCACCTTGAACGTGCTGGCCCGCAACTTCTACTTCAACCGGGACGATCGCAAGGGCCAGTCGAGCCCCACCGGCAATGGCTACTCGGAAGCCTGGGCCCAGGGTTTCATCGGCAAGTTCGAGTCCGGATTCACTCAGGGCTCGGTGGGCTTCGGCCTGGACGCGTTTGCGATGTATGGCCTGAAACTCGACTCCGGCACCGGCCGCAGCGGCGGCAAGGGCTCGTTCGGCGTGCTGCCGGTAGACAGCGACAACCAACCCGAGGACGGCTACAGCAAGCTCGGCGGCGCCGTAAAAATGCGCCTGCTGGATACCGTGATCAAGGCCGGTGATGTGTTCCCGCTGACCCCGGTGGTGGCCTATGGCGACTCGCGGGTGTTGCCGGAAAGTTTCCGTGGCGTCACCGCGCAAAACACCAGCGTTGAAGGCCTGAGCCTGCAGGCCGGACATTTGAGCGGTATGAGCCAGCCCACCCAAAGCGGCATGGATAAAGGCTTTGCGACGTTTTATGCGGGCAAGGTGGATTCACCCTGGATCGGCTATGCCGGTGGGGACTACCAGGTGAACAAACACCTCAGCGTCAGCCTGTACACCAGCCGCCTGAAGGATGCCTGGGACCAGTACTACTTCGGCAGCGCCGCCAGCTACCCGCTGAACGATGAGGTTTCGCTGTTTGGCGATTTCAACTATTACAAGGCGGTGGACGAGGGCAAGAAACGCCTGGGCGAGTTCGATAACAACATCTGGAGCGCCAGGATCGGGGTCAAGGTCGGCGCTCATAGCCTGGCCTTGTCCCACCAGCGCAACAACGGTGATGACGACTTCGACTACCTGCGCATGTCGGACTCGATCTTCCTCAACAACTCGATCCAGTACAGCGACTTCAACTCGCCCAAGGAACGCTCGTGGATGCTCGCCTATAACCTCGACATGCAGGCCTTCGGCATTCCCGGGCTGACCTTCATGACCCGCTACGGCAAAGGCACCGGCGCCGACTACAGCAACGCCAACGCGGTGTACATGCGCCGTGACGCGGCCGGCGACCCGTTGACCGACCAACGCCGCTGGGAGCGGGATATCGAGGCCAAGTACGTGGTGCAGGGCGGCAACTTGAAAGACCTGTCGCTGCGATTGCGCCAGGCGACGGTTCGTTCAAGTGCCTTTGAGTCGGATTTGGAAGAAGTTCGGCTGATTGTCGAATATCCGTTGGCGATTCTCTAAATGATCACAACGGCAGGTGCTTACATTCATTTGCCGTTGACTAACATCTGTTCACAATTTGAAGCCTGTCAGAACTGTAATATGCGCCTCACCTTCTCGTTAAGTTGCGATTCTTATACTGGCTACAACTAACGGCACACGCCTTATTTGGAGAACAGTCATGAAGCCCTCTCACTTGTTATTGATCAGTTTTCTCGGCGCCACTTCCAGCCTCGCATTGGCCGACGACGGTGCCGACCGTTCCCGGCAGTTCCTCGCCGAGTTCCGCCAGCAACAGCAGCAGGTCCACGGCGAACAGTCCGTGGCCGAGACCGCGCCCGCCGACGCACAGAAGCAGTCGATCTGAACGGCGCACACCGAGCACATTCATCTCTGAAGCTTTTGTGTAGCTCCTTTGGAAAGAGATGAATTTTTTACGCCCCGCATGGGGCGTTTTTTTTGCCTGCCGGTTTTGCAGCGCAACAACCAGTCACAAACTGCCCGGTTGACCCTGTAGCTACTTCAGCCTTCAGGCTTCGGAAAATCCGAATCACAGTCTCTCTCTCTATCAATAAAAGGTAAATCCTCCATGCGTATCCTTGTGGTTGAGGACGAGCAAAAAACCGCCGCCTACCTGCAGCAGGGCCTGACCGAAAGCGGTTACGTGGTCGACTGTGCAGCCAGCGGCGTGGACGGCCTGCACCTGGCCGCGCAACACGCCTATGAACTGGTGATTCTCGACGTCAATCTGCCGGCCAAGGATGGCTGGGAAGTGCTTGAGCAATTGCGCCGCGACAGCAGCCAGCGGGTGATGATGCTGACGGCCCGTGGCCGGTTGGCCGACAAGATCAAGGGCCTGGACATGGGCGCCGATGATTACCTGGTCAAACCCTTCGAGTTTCCCGAGTTGCTGGCCCGGGTGCGCACCCTGCTGCGTCGCAGTGAGCACATACCGGTGCCGGAAGTGTTCCAGGTGTCGGACCTGGAGCTGGACCCACGCCGCCACCGCGCATACCGCGGCAACCGACGTATCGACCTGACCACCAAGGAATTCGCGCTGCTGCATGTGCTGATGCGTCAGTCCGGCGAAGTACTGACCCGCACGCAGATTATTTCCCTGGTCTGGGACATGAATTTCGACTGCGACACCAACGTGGTGGAAGTCTCCATCAGCCGCTTGCGGGCCAAGGTCGATGACCAGAGCGACGTCAAGCTGATCCATACCATTCGCGGCGTGGGTTATGTGCTGGAGGCCCGCCAATGAAAGCCAGCAGCCTGTCGATGCGCCTGGGGCTGACGGTGAGCCTGATGGGCGCCGGCCTGGTGGTGTTGCTCGCGACCTTGGCGTACCTGGCCCTGACTCACGAGCTGGAGAAACTGGCGCGCAAGGGCCTGGAAAGCAAAATGGAACAGATCCAGCACAGCCTCGCCCTCGGCCTGGACACCCGCGACATCCGCGCCCGCCCGCACTCGCTGATGGACCTGGTGATGGGGCACGATAATTTCTACCTGACCATCGTTGGCACCGCGCCCGATGAAGTGGTGCTGCTCAGTGTCGGCGCCAAGCCACAGGAACCGTTGCTGACCGACTTCGCCCCGTCCCAAAACCTCGGTTACCTGAACTGGGATGACACCAATGGTAATCAAGTGCTGAGTGCCTCCAGCCTGATGCGCCTGGCCAGCGGTGAACGCGTGCGGGTCCTGTTATCGCTGGATCGCCGGGACGATCAGGCGCTGCTCAGTGCGTACCTGCGTTCCACCGTGATCGCCCTGCCGCTGCTGTTGCTGCTGATCGGCATCGGCGCCTGGTGGGTGGTGCAACGCGGGCTGGCGCCGCTGCAGCAGTTCAGCCGCGTCGCCGCAAAAGTCACCACGCAGGACATGACCCACCGCCTGGCTGTGGATAACTTGCCCAAGGAGCTGGGCGAGTTGGCGCAAGGCATCAACTTCATGTTGCAGCGCCTGGACGGCGGCGTGCAGCAGCTGTCGCAGTTCTCCGATGACCTGGCCCATGAGCTGCGCGCGCCGCTGACCAACTTGATGGGCAAGGCCCAGGTGACGTTGTCCCGGGAGCGCCCGCCGCAGGAGTACAAAGCGGTGCTGGAATCCAGCACTGAAGAGATGGAGCGCTTGGCGCGGATCGTCTCCGACATGCTGTTCCTGGCACAGGTCAGCCACCCTGCGGCGCGGGTTTCGTTTGCGCCGGTGTCCCTGGCCGATGAAGCGCGCCGGGTGATGGAGCTGTTTGCCTTGAGTGCCGAAGACAAGCAATTGACCCTGAGCCTCGACGGCGATGCGTCCGTGCATGGCGACCGCTTGATGATTCAGCGGGCGATTTCCAATTTGCTGTCCAATGCCATCCGTCATACACCCCACGCCTCCGCGGTTTCGGTGCGGGTGGAAACCCACGGGCAGCAAGTGTCGCTGTCGGTGGGCAACCCCGGCCCCGGGATTGAAGCGCAACACCTGCCGAACCTGTTCGAACGCTTCTACCGCGTCGACAGCAGCCGCGCTCGCTCCGAAGGGGGGACCGGGCTGGGGCTGGCCATCGTGCGGTCGATCATGACCCTGCATCAAGGCCGGGCAGAAGTCAGCAGCGAGCCCGGAGATTTCACTGTGTTTCGGTTGGTGTTTCCCCTTCATGCCAACGCTATCTGTCAATAAACCATTGTGGCGAGGGAGCTTGCTCCCTCGCCACAGGTTATTGGTCAGGCATCAGGCGGTCTTCCTGCTCTTCACGCCGATGCGCCCAGTGATACAGCGCCGGCAATACCAGCAGGGTAAGCAGCGTCGACGAAATGATCCCGCCTATCACCACCGTCGCCAACGGGCGCTGCACTTCAGCGCCGGTGCCGGTGGCGAGGGCCATGGGAATAAACCCGAGGGAGGCCACCAGGGCCGTCATCAATACCGGGCGCAAACGCGTCAGGGCGCCTTCGTTGATCGCCGCCGACAGTGAACGCCCCTCCTCCCGCAGGCTACGGATGAACGCGATCATCACCAGCCCGTTAAGCACCGCCACCCCCGACAGCGCGATAAAGCCCACGCCCGCCGAGATCGACAGCGGAATATCCCGCAGCCACAGCGCCATGATTCCGCCGGTCAATGCGAAGGGAATCCCGGTGAACACCAGCAGCCCGTCCTTGAGGTTGTTGAACATCATGAACAACAGCCCGAACACCAGCAGCAACGCCACCGGCACCACGATGCGCAGGCGCTCGGAGGCTTCCTTCAACTGCTCGAACTGGCCGCCCCAACTGGTCCAGTAGCCCGCAGGAATTTTCACCTGGGTGCCGATAGCCGTCCCGGCTTCTTCAACAAACGAACCGATATCCCGCCCACGCACGTTGGCGCTGACGATCACCAGGCGCTTGCCGTTTTCGCGGCTGATCTGGTTGGGGCCGAGCACCAGGTCCAGGCTGGCGACTTCCGACAGCGCGATAAACCCCAACTGCCCTGCCGCGCTATTCGCCAGCGCCGGAATCGGGATCAGCAACCGCGACAGGCCTTCGATATCGGTACGCAGGGCGTCGGACAAACGCACGACCATGTCGAAACGCCGGTCGCCTTCGTACATCGTCCCGGCCTGGCGCCCACCCACGGCGACGGCAATCGTGTCTTGCACATCGCCCACGTTCAGGCCAAAGCGCGCGGCCTTGTCGCGGTCGATATTGATGGTCAGCACCGGCAAGCCGGAGGTCTGTTCCACCTTCACTTCCGAGGCGCCCTTGAGGGTTTGCAAGGTCTCGGCGATTTCCCCGGCGGTCTTGTTGAGCACCGCCATATCATCACCGAACACCTTCACCGCCACGTCGCTGCGCACCCCGGAAATCAGCTCGTTGAAGCGCAGCTGGATCGGTTGCGACAGTTCATACACGCTGCCCGGCACAATCGCACTGGCGCGCTGGATGTCGGCGATGATCGCCTCGCGGGATTTCTTCGGGTCGGGCCACTGGTCCTTGGGCTTGAGCATCACGTAGCTGTCGGAGATGTTCGGCGGCATCGGGTCGGAGGCGATTTCCGCGGTGCCGGTGCGGGCGAATACCCGCTCGATTTCCGGCACCTCGGCCATCAAGGTTTTTTCCAGTTGCTGCTGCATGTGCACCGACTGCGTGAGGCTGGTGCCCGGAACACGCATGGCCTGCAGGGCAAAGTCGCCCTCGCTCAGGCTGGGGATAAATTCGCTGCCCATGCGACTGGCCACCGCCCCCGACACCACGATGGTCAGCACCGCCAGGCCGAACACCAACGGGCGGCGCGCCATCACCCAATCCAGCACCGGCGCGTAGACGCGACGTGCGGTGCGCATCACCAGGTTTTCTTCTTCCTTGACCTTACCGGTGACGAACAGCGCAATCGCTGCCGGTACGAAGGTCACGGACAGAATCATCGCCCCCAGCAGCGCGATCACCACGGTGAACGCCATCGGGTGGAACATCTTCCCGGCCACCCCGGTGAGGGCGAAGATCGGCAGGTACACCACCATGATGATCAGTTGCCCGAAGATCAGCGCGCGCCGCGCTTCCTTGGCCGCCGCGAACACTTCATGCAGGCGCTCGCTGCGGGTCAACAATCGCCCGTAGCGCTGCTGGGCATGGGCCAGGCGGCGGATGGCGTTCTCGACGATCACCACCGCACCATCGACGATAATCCCGAAATCCAACGCGCCGAGGCTCATCAGGTTGGCGCTGACCTTGTTGGTAAACATCCCGGTAAAGGTGAACAACATCGCAAGCGGAATCACCATCGCGGTGATCAGTGCGGCGCGGATATTACCCAGGAACAGGAACAGCACCGCCACCACCAGCAGTGCCCCTTCGAAGAGGTTTTTCTTCACGGTGCTGATGGCTTTTTCCACCAGGTTGGTACGGTCGTAGACGGTGACGGCGACCACACCTTCAGGCAGCGAACGGTTGATCTCTTCGAGTTTTTTCGCGACGGCCTGGGACACGGTGCGACTGTTTTCACCGATCAGCATGAACACGGTGCCCAGCACCACTTCGCGGCCATTTTCCGTGGCGGCACCGGTACGCAGCTCGCGGCCAATGTCGACCTGAGCGACGTTGCGCACCCGAATCGGCGTACCGTCGGAGGTGGTGATCACGATGTTGGCGATGTCGTCGATGGACGCGACTTGCCCCGGCGCACGGATCAGCAATTGCTCGCCGCTACGCTCGATGTACCCGGCGCCGACGTTGGCATTGTTGCGCTCCAGCGCCGTGACCAGGTCGCCCAAGGTCAGGTTGTAAGCCGCCAGGCGCTTGGGGTCCGGGGCGATCTGGTATTCCTTGGCAAAGCCGCCGATGGTATTGATCTCGGCCACGCCCGGCACGTTGCGCAGTTGCGGCTTGATGATCCAGTCCTGGATCACCCGCAGGTCGGTCGGCGTGTAGGCGGAGCCGTCCTCCTTGCGCGCGCCGTCTTTCGCCTCCACGGTCCACAGGAAAATTTCCCCGAGCCCGGTGGAAACCGGCCCCATCATGGTTTCGATGTCATCGGGCAATTGCTCGCGCGCCACCTGCAAGCGTTCGTTGACCAATTGGCGGGCGAAGAACAGATCAGTGCCATCCTTGAAAATCACCGTGACCTGGGACAAGCCCGAGCGCGACAGCGAGCGTGTCTGCTGCAAGCCCGGCAGCCCGGCCATGGCGGTCTCGATGGGAAAGGTGATGCGCTGTTCGGTTTCCAGCGGCGAAAACCCCGCTGCCGCCGAGTTGATCTGCACCTGGACGTTGGTGATATCCGGCACTGCGTCGATGGGCAATTTCTGATAACTGGCGATGCCGACACCGGCCATCAACAGCACCGCCAGCAGCACGATGATGCGCTGCTCGATGGCAAATTGGATAAGGCGCTCAAACATGGGAAATCACTCGCAGGGTCAATGGGCGTGCTCGGCCGAGGCCTTGCCCAACTCGGACTTGAGGATGAAGCTGCCGACGGTGGCCACCTGCGCGCCGGCGTCGAGGCCCTGGCGGACTTCGACGAAACCGTTTTCGCTGACGCCCAGTTCGATATGCCGGGTCATGAAGCCGTCGCCGGTGCGCACGAACACCGAGGGCTTGTCTTCGACGGTCTGGATCGCTTCCTGGGGGACCGTGATTTTGGCCTGGTAAGTGTCGGTGGCAACTTGCACGGAGACGAACAGCCCTGGACGCCACGAGGCATCGGGGTTCGGCACCGTGACGCGCACGGTGGCCGTGCGGGTTTGCTCCCCCAGCAAGTTGCCGACATAGGCCACGGTACCCAGCACTTCGGTGCCCATTTCCGAGGAGGTGACCTTCACCGGTTTGCCGACTCGGACCTTGTTCAAATCCTTGGGGAACACGCCGAAGGTGACCCACACCTGGGACAGGTCCGAGAGGGTGAAGGCGTTGCTGGTCTCGCTCACCACTTCACCGACACCCAGGTGTTTTTCCACCACTACGCCGTCAAATGGCGCACGCAATTCGTAGCGATTGCCGCCGACCAATACGGCGCTGCCGCTCAGGGCGTTCATCTTTTGCCGGGCATTGTTCAGAGCGATTTCGGCCTCTTGCAGCGCCTGGCGCGCCAGCAGGTAATCCTGTTCGGCGGAGATCTTGTCCTGCCATAACTGGCGCTCGCGCTGGAAGGTGGTGCGGGCCAGCACAACCCGGCGTTCGCTGGCCGCCAGTTCACTGCGCTGATCGGAAATCTGCTGGCTGGCGATCACCGCCAACAGCTCGCCCTTCTTTACCGATTGGCCGAGGTTGACCTTCACCGACTCCACTACGCCAGCGGCACGCGGGACGATGTGGGAGGTGCGGTCCTCGTCGAAACGCACCTCGCCTGGCAGTGAAAGCACGGTGCTGATCTGCCGGGATTGCGCCGGAGCGAGTTGAATGCCGGCGGCCTGGACCTGCTGTTCGGTCAGCTCGAGCTTGCCTTCTTCTTCCGCCTCAGCCGCCATGCTGGTGGCCGGCCACGCCAGCATCAGCCCCAGCGCGATGGCCAGCGCCTTACTTTGTGTGTTGTTCATGGAACGCTCCTGGAAATTCAAAACCGGGCGAGGTCGCCGTAAATCCGTTCGATACGCACCCAGGCTTCAGTGGCCTGGGCGGTCGCCGCGAGGTATTGGGTGCGGGCCGCAATCAAGGTGCGCTGGGCGTCGAGCACTTCGAGGAAGTTGAACTTGCCCATCTCGAAGCCACGGGTGGCGCTGTCCACCGCGCTTTGGGCGGCGGGCAGGATCTGTTGGTTGAACGAACGCACTTCGGTATTCGCGGTTTGCCAAAGGTCCAGGGCCTGGCGGGTTTCGGTGCGCAGGCGCAGTTCGGCGGCGTTGCGCAGGTCGCGGGCCTGGTCGGCACGGCGACTGGCAGCGAGCACGTTGCCCTGGTTGCGGTTGAACAGCGGGATTGGCATCGACACGCCCACCACGTTGACCCGCTCGCGCACGCTGGCGTCGTACTGGCTGCCGATGGACACGTCGAGATCGGGAATGCGCTGGGCCTTTTCCAGGCCAAGGGCTGCCTCGCCCTGGACGATTTGCAGCTCGGCCAGGCGCAGTTCGACGGTTTGCTCCAGGCGCCCGAGCAACTGCGCGGTCGGCGGTAAAGCAGGTGCCGCTTGGGCTTGGGGGGCGACCGCCTGGAAGTCGGTACTGGCCGCGCCGGTACTGGCGGCGAGGCGGCGATAGGCGTCGGTCAGGCCCATCTGCGCGCGGTTGAATTCGAGGCGAATTTCCGAGAGTTGCACCTGGGCGCGGGTGGCTTCCACCGGGGACGATTTGCCGGCAGTGACGCGACCGTTGGCAACCACCAGGCCGCGCTCGGCCAATGCCAATGAGCGCTGGGCCAAGTCGAGGCGTTCCTGGGCCCGAAGCGCGCCGTAGTAACCGTCGATAACATCCGCCCGCAGCCCGTTGCGGCGCTGCTCCAGGGTCAGTGCCGCGGCTTCCTGGGCGCGGGTGGCGACATCAATCCGGGCGCCGCGCTTGCCACCCAGTTCCAGGGTCTGGCTCAGTTTGACGGTGGTGGTGCGCGAGTTGCGGCGGGTGTCTTCGGCATCCCAGGAGGCGACCGGATTCGGGATCAAACCGGCCTGTTGGCGACCGCCCTGGGCGATGTCGATTTCCCACTGTGCAGCGGCCATATCCGGGTTGTTGGCGAAGGCGGTTTGCAGGGCCGATTCGAGGGTCAGGGTTTGCGCATTGACGCCCTGAACCGTTATCAGCAATAGAACGGCGGGCCCAATGAACGTGCTTATAAAAGTTGGCATAACCAGAGTTCCATGCCCATGAATTAACAGGTGGGCAATGTAACTTTCAGTACTTATCAGAGGAGTGGCCAGAACATTACAAATCCGTTAGCAACGGCTCTACCACGGGCTTTTGCTTTAAGCTCCCGGCAACTTTCCACTGCCCAGCGGGATCCCCGACATGCGTATTCTGGTCATCGAAGACGAACCTAAAACCGCCGATTATTTACATCAGGGATTGAGCGAAAGTGGCTATATCGTCGACTGTGCCGCCACCGGTGCCGACGGCCTGCATTTGTCTCGCCAGCATGCCTATGACCTGGTGATGCTCGACGTCAATTTGCCGTTGATGGATGGCTGGGATGTGTTGCAACGCATCCGCCAGAACAGCAGCACGCGGATCATGATGCTGACCGCCCAGGGCCGCCTCGCCGACCGGATCAAGGGCCTGGACTTGGGCGCCGATGATTACCTGGTCAAGCCGTTTGAATTCCCCGAATTGCTCGCGCGCGTGCGGACCTTGATGCGCCGCAGCGTGCACTCGCCGGTGCCGGATGTGTTGCGGGTGGCCGACCTGGAACTGGACCAGGGCCGCCATCGGGCGTTTCGCGGCTTGCAGCGCATCGACCTGACCACCAAGGAGTTCGCCCTGCTGCATTTGCTGATGCGTCAGAGCGGCGTGGTGCTGTCCCGCACGCAGATCATCTCGTTCGTATGGGACATGAACTTTGATTGCGACACCAATGTGGTGGAAGTGTCGATCCGCCGTCTGCGGGCGAAGATCGATGACCCGTTCGAGCGCAAGTTGATCCATACCTTGCGCGGCGTGGGTTATGTGCTGGAAGACCGTGAATGACGGTCAGGCGTGCACCTCGTCGTGCTCGTCATGCTGAAAACCTTCGCCTTCGATCTGGATCGTGGCGTGGGAAATATCGAATTGTTCATGCAGTAACTCCGTCACCTGGCTGAGGATCTGTTGCTCGGTGCCTTGCGCCGAATCCGCCACCAAGTGAGTGCTCAGCACATTTTTGCCGCTGGTGAGGGCCCAGATGTGCAGGTCGTGCACATCCTTGACCCCGGGAACGCCGCGAATTGCCTGTTCCACCTTGTCGATGTCGATGCCGTCCGGCACGCCTTGCAGCAGCACGTTCATGCTTTCCTTGAGCAGCGTCCAGGTGCGTGGCAGCACCCAGAAGCCAATCGCCGCCGCCACCACCGAATCCACCCAGCCCCAGCCCGTGTACATGATCACCAGCGCCGCAATGATCACGCCCACAGAGCCGAGCATGTCGCTCCAGACCTCCAGGTAAGCGCCCTTCACATTCAGGCTTTCGCCGCTGGCCGCACTCAGTAATCGCATGGAAATCAGGTTGACGATCAGCCCCAGCACCGCGATCACCAGCATGCCGGTGGACTGGATCTCGGCCGGCGCCTGCAAGCGTTGATACGCCTCGTAAAGGATGTAGAACGCCACACCGAACAGCAGCAACGCATTAAACGCGGCAGCCAGAATCTCGAACCGCGCATAGCCGAACGTGCGCTTGCGGTCGGCGGCGCGCTTGGCCACCTGGATCGCTACCAGGGAAATCCCTAGCGCCAAGGCGTCGGTCATCATGTGCGCGGCGTCGGACAACAGCGCCAGGCTGCCGGTGATAAAGGCGCCGATCACCTCGGCAATCATAAAGCTGCCGGTGAGTGCCAATGCGATCCATAACAGCCGTTCATGGCCGGCGCGTACTTGGGCGTGGCTGTGTCCTGCACTCATGAAATGTCCTCGTGGGTCGTGGTCCGGTTGATCATAGAGCTATAGGTCAAAACCACCGGCATGGGTTGCGAAATTGTCATCCTGCCGTCAGTTGGGCGTTACGCCATGCGCACCAAAATTGAACATGAACGCTCTGGAACCGTTGTATCAGGTATGCTTTTCGAGCAGGAAACAAAAAGAAACATATTAGCCAACCTGTTCGATAAGGAGTCCCGTTTTGGAGCTATCGACTGCCGCGTGGATGGTTCACGACACCCGCCTCATGTTCTGCGTATTACTGGCCATCGCCAGCATCATTGTGTTGATCAGTGCGACCAAGCTGCCGCCCTTCCTGTCGATCCTGATCGGTACGTTTATCGCCGGTGTCGGCGCCGGCTTGCCGCCGGAAGAAGTGGCCAAGGCGTTCAGCAAAGGCGCCGGGGCGATCCTCGGTGAAGCCGGGATCATCATTGCCCTGGGCTCGATGCTCGGCGCGTTGATGGCTGAGTCCGGCGCTGCCGACCGTATCGCCACCACCCTGCTGGGGTTGGGCAAGGGCAAGTCGTTGCCCTGGGTGATGGCGCTGGTGGCGATGGTGATTGGCTTGCCGCTGTTCTTCGAAGTGGGTCTGGTGATGATGGTGCCGATCATCTTTGTGATGGCCAAACGTTCGAACCAGCCGCTGCTGAAAATCGCGATCCCGGCGCTGGCGGGCATGACCACCTTGCACGCTTTGATGCCGCCACATCCGGGGCCACTGATTGCGGTGGGCGCATTGCACGCCGACCTGGGCCTGACCATGTTGCTGGGCTTCTGCCTGGCAGTACCGGCCGTGATTCTGGCGGGCCCGCTGTACGGCAACTGGCTGTCCAAGCGCATGCACGTGGACGAGCCGGCCGACATTGGCGCGCTGTTCAGTGCACCGCCCAAGGCGCCGCGTCAGCCGAGCTTTGGTGTGTCGCTGCTGATCATTTTGTTGCCGGTGATCCTGATGCTCGGCAGCACCCTGGCCAAGGTTGCCATGTCGCCGGAAAGCCCGGTGGCACTGACCTTGAAATTCCTCGGTGAGCCGTTGATCGCGCTGGGCCTGGCGGTGATTGCCGCAGTGATTTGCCTGGGCTGGGCCAGCGGCATGCCGCGGGCCGATGTCGGCAATACCTTGCGCAAGGCGCTGGCGCCGATCGCGGTGCTGTTGCTGACCATCGGCGCGGGCGGCGGGTTGAAGCAAACCCTGCTGGATGCCGGCGTGAGCCAGACCATCAGCAAGGTGGCCGAAGGCGCGCACATGCCGTACCTGTTGCTGGCCTGGTTGATTGCGGTGGCGTTGCGTCAGGCGACGGGGTCGGCGACCGTCGCCACCACGACAACGGCGGGCATCCTGGCGCCGATGATGGCGGGGTTGGCGGCGACGCAAAGCTCACTGGTCGCGCTGGCGATTGGTGCCGGCTCGGTGTTCTTCTGCCACGTCAACGATGCCGGCTTCTGGATGGTGCGGGAGTACTTCGGCTTGCAGTTGAAGCAGACGATCTGGGTGTGGTCGGTGTTGCAGACCATCGTGTCGGTGGTGGGCCTGGTGGGCACATTGCTGATGTGGCACTTCCTGACGTAATGATCGTTCCCACGCTCCGCGTGGGAATGCATCCGAGACGCTCCGCGTCACAAGAGCAGACGCGGAGCGTCCAGGGAGGCGTTCCCACGCAGAGCGTGGGAACGATCAGGTGGGTTGGCGCTTGCCAAAATGCGCCGCACTCACTGCGCCCACCGCGCCCATTACCACGCAATAAACCACGCAGATCCACGGGCTGGAGGGCATCAATGCGATCAACATCAGCGGTGTGGTACTCGCCCACAGTGCATAGGCAATGTTGTAGGTGAAGGAGATTCCCGACACCCGCACCTGCGCCGGGAACAGGCTGACCATCACCGACGGCACCGCGCCCACCACCCCGCAACTCAAGCCGGCAATCGCATACGCCGCGCCCAACCACACACCGCCCGCAATCAGGCTCGCATAGAGCACGGCAATCCCCACCGGCAGCAACAGGCTGTAGACCAACACCGCACGCCAGGCGCCGATGCGGTCCACCAGCAGCCCGGCCAGCACACAACCGATGTTCAGGAACACGATGCCCAGCGCGCTCAGGGCGAACGTGTGGCCGGGGCTCATGCCGAAGGTTTTCTGCATCATGGTCGGGGTGATGACCACCAGCACCACGACCGCCGAGGTCAGTACGCAGGTGAGGATCATCGCCGGCAGCAGCGCGCTGCGGTGCTCCCGCAAGACGGTGCGCAGGGGCAGTTCGGCGCCGGCCTGGCGGCGGGCCTGCATCTGGAGGAATACCGGGGTTTCGCTGAGCCAGCGTCGCAGCCAGACACCGATCACACCAAACACGCCGCCCAGCAGGAACGGGAAGCGCCAGGCGTAGTCGAGGATTTCGGCCGGGGTGAAGACTTGCGCCAGCAGCGTCGCCGTCAGCGCGCCGAGCAGGTAGCCGAAGGTCAGCCCGGCTTGCAGGAAGCCGAGGGCATAGCCGCGATGATTATCCGGGGCGTGTTCGGCGACAAACACCCAGGCACTGGGTACCTCCCCGCCCACCGCCGCGCCCTGGAGGATGCGCAGCGCCAGCAGGATCAAGGGCGCGAAATAACCGATTTGTGCGTAGGTGGGCATGATCCCGATCAGCAGGCACGGCAGCGCCATCATCAGGATGCTCAGGCTGAACACCCGTTTGCGCCCCAGGTGATCGGCGAAGTGCGCCATCAGGATCCCGCCCAGCGGGCGTGCGAGGTAGCCCGTGACGAAGATGCCGAAGCTTTGCAGCAGGCGAAGCCACTCGGGCATTTCCGGCGGGAAGAACAGCTGGCTGAGGGTCAGCGCGAAAAATACGAAGATGATGAAGTCGTAGATTTCCAGGGCCCCGCCCAGGGCGGCCAGGCCCAGGGTTTTGTAGTCGGAGCGGGAGAAACGCTGCGCCTGTGGATAAGAGGTGGCAGTCATGGAAAAGCTCGGCAGGCAAACAAAATGGAATGCAGGTTATGAGCTGGCCCGAGTGAAGGCAATCGCGCTGGATATATTTGCTTTACTCATTGATCAATGAAGATAACTACATTCCCAAATGAATAGCCGTAGAGGAACATGCAGCAAAACTGCCGCCCCCCATAATAAATACAAATAGAGGTACTGAACGTGGCCGATGCTATCGAAGACAGCCGCTACGCCCGATTTGCCCTGCGTTGTTCAAACTTCGCCGAGCGCTGGTTCCCGGACTCCTGGGTGTTTGCCGCCCTCGCCGTGATTATTGTCGCGGTGGCGACCCTGGGCATGGGCGCCGCGCCGACCGAGGCCGCCAAGGCGTTTGGTGACGGTTTCTGGAGTTTGATCCCGTTCACCATGCAAATGGCCTTTGTGGTGATTGGCGGCTACGTGGTCGCCAGCTCCCCACCCGCCGTGAAACTGATCGACCGCCTAGCGCGCATCCCGAAGAACGGCCGCTCTGCGGTGGCGTGGGTGGCGCTGATTTCGATGGTTGCCTCGTTGCTCAACTGGGGCCTGTCTTTGGTGTTCGGCGGTTTGCTGGTGCGTGCACTGGCCCGTCGTACGGATTTGCGCATGGACTATCGCGCGGCCGGTGCTGCGGCCTACCTCGGTCTCGGTGCCGTTTGGGCGCTGGGGCTGTCGTCGTCCGCGGCGCAGTTGCAGGCCAACCCGGCCAGTTTGCCGCCGTCGATTCTGTCGATCACCGGGATGATTCCGTTCACGGAGACGATCTTTCTGTGGCAATCCGGCGTGCTGTTGCTGGCACTGATCGTGGTCTCACTGATCATCGCCTACGCCACCGCGCCCGGGCCGAACTCCGCCCGTGATGCCAAGGCCTGCGGGGTCGACCCGGCCTTCAACCTGCCCAAGCCGCATCCGCCAACCCGCCCGGGCGAATGGCTGGAACACAGCCCGTTGCTGACCATCCTGCTGGCGTTGTTGGCGGCCGGGTGGCTGTTCCATGAGTTTTCGACCAAGCCGGCGATCAGCGCGATCTCGGGGCTCAACACCTATAACTTCCTGTTCCTGATGGTGGGTGCGTTGCTGCACTGGCGCCCGCGCAGCTTCCTCGATGCAGTGGCCCGTGCGGTGCCGACCACCACCGGGGTGCTGATCCAGTTCCCGTTGTATGGCTCGATTGCGGCGTTGATGACCGTGGTGAAAGGCAGTGACGGCGCGACCCTGGCGCACCATATTTCGACCTTCTTCACCTCGATCGCGTCCCACGACACCTACGCGCTGTTGATGGGCGTGTACTCGGCGGTGCTGGGCTTCTTTATCCCGTCGGGCGGCGGCAAGTGGATCATCGAGGCGCCGTACGTGATGCAGGTCGCCAATGACCTGGAATATCACCTGGGCTGGGCGGTGCAGATCTACAACGCCGCCGAAGCGCTGCCGAACCTGATCAACCCGTTCTATATGCTGCCGCTGCTGGGCGTGCTGGGGCTGAAGGCGCGGGACTTGATCGGCTTTTCGTTTGTGCAGTTGCTGGTGCATACGCCGCTGGTGTTGTTCCTGCTGTGGGCGTTGGGCACGACGCTTAAATATTTGCCGCCGGTGATGCCTTAATTTTCCGAAGCTGCACCCGCTCTTCAGGCGGGTGCGGCTGGCAGGTTGCTCAGCAGCTCAGGTAGCGCGTGCTGGACCGTGTCCCATACCACTTCAAGATTTATATCGAAGTAACCATGGGCAATCCGGTTGCGCATCCCTCGCATACTGCGCCAAGGCACCTGCGGTTGGGCGGCTGCAAACTCTGGATGTTGATCCATTATTTTGGTCGACGCTTCGCCGATGATGATCAAACTCATGATCACGGCTTGCTGAGTACGCTTGTCTTCAAAAAACTCAGGCTTGCTCAAACCGTCGACAAAGGTAATCGCGTCAGATGATGCCTGGCGTATGTGCTCCAGGTAATCACCAATACGATTTGACGTCATACAGGCCTGGCCTCTGCCAAGACTTGGGCACGAAACTTCAATGGCAGGTCGCCAGGCGTCAGCAGGTCAACGTTGACCCCCAACAAATCCTCCAACTCAACCTGAAGCCCGCCAAGGTCAAAAAGCGTGGTACCCGGAAGTGCATCAACCAGCAAATCGAGATCGCTGCCCTCTTTGTCGGTACCGAGTAAAACAGAGCCGAATACCCTGGGATTGGAGGTGCGAAAGCGCCCGACCACTTCACGCACGGCCACTCTCTTGAGATCAAGGGCGGTTGAAGGTTTCATGATTCACCTCGAGGCATGCAATATCGTGCCAGTCTAGCAGTGCTTGGGATGGGTAAACATGCTGGCGTCATCCCACTCGTGTCTTCCATCCGTCACAATCCGCTGATACCGTTTCCGCGAAACATATTGCAACAACTATCCAGTAGGGATCCCCAGTAATGAGTGACGAGCACCAAGATCGCCCTTCTTCCGATAATGCTGAAAAGCCGCCAATAGACACTAGCCGTCGGCGTTTTCTGGGTAGTGCGGCGGTACTGGGGGTCGGAGCCACCCTGAGCGCCTGCGGCGGCACAGCTGAGCAGCCGGGCCCGCCGGTCGACCGCGAACTGACGCCTGCCGAACTGGACAAGGCCCTGCACGACAACGTGAAAAACGTGGTGGTGATCTACGGCGAGAACCGCAGCTTCAACAATCTGTTTGCCGATTTCCCCGGCGTAGAAAGCCCGCTCTCCGCGCTCAAGCCCGCCGACTACCAGCAACGCGACCGCGACGGCAACCTGCTGGATACCTTGCCTGAGGTGTGGGGCGGCGTGACCCAATTGGGTCCGCAGACCATCGACGGGGTGATCTACCCCAGCGCCACTCAATATCAGCAACACTTGCCCAACGCCCCCTTCGCGTTGAAAGGCCCGGACGGTGAAGACCTGCCGCTGGCCTTGATCACCCGTGACCTGTGGCACGTGTTCTATCAAAACCAGATGCAGATCAACGGCGGCAAGAACGACCGTTTTGTCGCCTGGGCCGACTCGGGTGCGCTGACCTTCGGCCATTACCCGCAAACCCGCTATTCCCTGCGCCTGTGGGACGTGGCCAGGGAGTTTGTGCTGTGCGACAACTTCTTCCAGGGCGCCTTTGGCGGTTCGTACCTCAACCACCAATACCTGATCAGCGCCCAGGTGCCGTTCTACCCGGACGCCGCCAATTCAGTGGCCAAGTCGCAGATCGCCACGTTGCAGAGCGACGACCCGACCGACACGCGCCTCAAGCCGCTGGACAAATCCCCGGCCAGCGCCATGACCGGCCCACCGCAATTCGGTCCGAGCGCATTGACCCCGGATGGCTATGCGGTGAACACCATGGCGCCGCCCTACTGGCCCACCTGGATCCGCGACCCGGAACGCCCGGACTACGCCAAGCCGGACCTGCCCAGCGTATTGGTGCCACAGTCCCACGAGCACATCGGCGACAAGCTGTCGAAGAAGAACGTCGACTGGGCCTGGTATGGCGGCGCCTGGCAGGCGACGATTGATGAGCACAAGGATTCGGCTGCGATTCCGAAGATCCCGAGTTTTCAGTACCACCACCAGCCGTTCAACTACTTCAAGCAACAAGGCCCGGAAAACCCGGTAGAGCGCAAGAAACGTCTGCGCGATGGCGGGCTGGGCGACGACCCGAGCACCAACCACTTCATGGCCGATGCCCAAGCCGGCACGCTGCCGGCGGTGAGTTTCTACAAGCCCCAGGGCAACCTGAACATGCACGCCGGTTACGCCGACGTGGCTTCGGGCGACCGGCATATCACCCGTACGTTGAAAATGCTGCAGGAAAGCCCGCAGTGGAAAAACATGGTGGTGATCATCACCGTCGACGAAAACGGCGGCTGGTGGGACCACGTTGCACCACCGAAAGGCGACCGCTGGGGCCCGGGCACACGTATTCCGGCGCTGGTCATTTCTCCATTCGCACGCAAGGGCACGGTGGACCATACGGTGTATGACACAGCGTCGATCCTGCGCCTGATCACCCGGGTGTTCCAACTGGAGAAACTCGACGGCATCAAGCTGCGGGACGAGTCGATGGTCGCCCGTGGCCAGAAACCCATGGGTGACCTGACCAATGCGTTGCACTTCAAGGTGTAGACGCACTTGCTCAAAAGCGACAAGCGCGCAGTTTTTCTACGCGCTTTCCCCGGTCAACCGCTACTGTGTGAGGGTGGGCATTCACCCCGCGCAGACGGGCTTTCGCTGACAGGGAACCATCCATGTTTAAACTCTCCAGGTTGTCCTTCACCCTGGCCGCACTGACCTTGAGTGCGGTCGTACAGGCTGACATCACCGTACCGCTGGGTACCCCGCAACGGGTCACCCAGTTGTTCGCGTACCCGAACAATTGCAGCGTCATCTGCTTTCGTCCCTGGACGCTGGAACAGACCGTCGAGCACTACCTGAACCAAAGCCTGCAACGAGACGGTTACAGCCGGGGCAAAGTCAGTGTAAAAACCGAGCATGACCAGGTGCTTGCCACCTTCAGCGGCGTGCCGGACGGTTATGGTCAGCCGCTGACCACCTTGCTCGACACCGCCGACCTGGCTTACCAGGGCGCCAGCAAGCTCAATGGCGATGGCAAGTGGCAGTTCAACTGGTACCTGTTCCTGCCGCTGGGCATGGCCCTGGAAAACCGCAAGAGCATCGAGCTGCTGCACTTCCCGCCGGATTACTCCCTGACCCACTTCCAGGACTACCTGGAGTCGGCCACCACCGACCGCTGGGCGACCTTGCTCACGGCCAACGGCATCCCGGCGACCCAGACGCCGGAATACCAGACCATCATCGACATCGCACCGATCGCCGCCCCCGCCACGGCGGGCAAGGACCTGGAAGGTGTGTACGGTTACTTCACCGACTACCAGACACGCATGGTCAAGGAGCTGAGCCTGCACGCGGGCGGCGCATTGCCGATGGTGGCTTTTGGGGCGCCAGTGCGCAGCTGGATCAAGCAGCAATACGGGCAAACCGTGGGTGTGTTGGGCCTGGCGCAGATCAGCCCCACCGATGGCAGCAAGGTCGCCGTGCTGGGGGCCAACCACCCGAGTTACATCTGGTATGCCGCCAACCCCGACACGTATGACGGTGACGAGCAAAAGGCCGACGAGGCCGGCTTGAAGGTGATGGGCCAGGACTTGAGCGCCGCCTGCTGGCAGGCCTCGATGGGTCAGAAGCCCGCCAGCGATCCGAATGTGCAGCTCAAAGGCTGTATGAACACCTGGCAGGTAACGCGCAAGGAGCAGACCTGCGAACTGTTCTACACCTCGATCCGCGAACTGACGCCCGAACAAGCGAACGCCAAGTGCGCCCAGCCCGCAATCAAGACTCAGCTAAGGCAATTGAAAAGCGCAGTGCCGGCACCGGCGGTTGATGCACCGGCGCTTTGACGCAAACTGCATAGGGGGGGGGAGTTTTCTTACAGAAAAAATAGCCAATTTCTACTGTCAGATTTGACAGTAGAAATTGGCGTTCACTTCGGCGAGTCTTGAGCGACGCCCATCCGTTGCAAGACTGGCAGTCCAGACACCACCGGCAGGTCGATGCAGCCCCCTCCTGGAGAGTCATGAAAACTCAAGCCATGGATCAGGCTAAAACCGCTGTGAGTGGCTGTCTTTACCCCTTTGCCACTGTGCTCACCGAACACGGCTACCCCCGCGCTTGCGACTATGAAGTGGTGCGTACCCGGGAGGGTTCAGGCGAAGGGATCAAGACGCGCGTCGCCTTTGATAGCCGCCTGCGCATCGCCAAGGTGTCCGGCTACGCACTGAGTGAGCGGCGCTTGCATACGGTGCAGATGTCCTCGCGTATTCACCTGTACGACCCGTGGTTCAGCGGCTTGCTTTCGCACTCGTGCAACCCGAACGTATTTCTCGACATGACGTACCTGGAACTCTGGTCCGTTCAGCCGGTGCCCGCCGGCGCCCTGCTGACCATGGATTACGCCCACACCGAGGACGTGCTGTTCCGACAGTTTCGCTGCCAGTGTGGCGAGCTCAACTGTCGGGGCTGGATCACCGGCATGAAGGAGCCGTTGAATGCCGAGGGTCAACAGTTCATGGAGCAGTGGCGCAAACGCAAAAGCCCTTAGACCGCTCCCAGCGGGCGCAGGCGGTATTGCGGCGGCAATTGCTCGAAGCCACTGATGGTGGTGTTCAGGCTTTTCCAGCGGCCATCCTTAATCCCGTAGATGCAGCCGTGAACCGACAGGCTCTGCCCACGGTGCCAGGCGTTTTGCACAATGCTGGTATGGCCGACGTTGGCCACTTGCTGGATCACGTTCAGCTCGCACAGGCGGTCGACGCGTTCCTCTTCCGTGGGCAACTGGGCCAGCACGTCGCGATTTTCGTAGTACAGGTCACGGATGGTGCGCAGCCAGCCGTCGATCAGGCCCAACTGGTTGTCCTGCATCGAGGCGCGTACACCGCCGCAGCCATAGTGGCCGGTCACCAGGATGTGTTTGACCTTGAGCACGTCAACCGCGTACTGGATCACCGACAGGCAATTGAGGTCGGTGTGCAGCACCACGTTAGCCACGTTGCGATGCACAAACAGGTCGCCCGGCAGCATGCCGACGATCTCGTTGGCCGGTACGCGGGCGTCGGAACAGCCGATCCACAGGTATTCCGGGGTTTGCTGGCGGGCGAGCTTGGCGAAGAATTCGGGATCTTCCTGTTTGATCGCATCTGCCCAGCGTTCGTTGTTATCAAGCAGGTCTTGTAGTTCGTTCATCAGGGAAAGCCTCAGGAATGATGCGCAGCTTTGACAGACGACCGCCCATCCGGGTCACGCCGATAATTAAAGATAGCCGGCCGGTAATTACTTGAATCTTGGGGAGCCATGCCTGTCCACACACTATAAGCCCCACAGTATGAGGAATCGCCATGACTGATTCACGACGTCCATTCGGCGCCACCCAACCGGAGCCGATTGATGACAACGAAGACCGCATGGGCTCCATGCGGGAACTGGATTTTGACGAGGAAGAACCGACGGCGGAGATCGGCGACGAGATTCCACCTCGCGAACGCGAGCATCTGATGCCCGACGAACGGGTACGCGAGGCCGGGATGACCGGGGCTTCCACCGCTGATCATGAATCAACCGATGATGACATGAGCCCGGAAACGCTGATCCGCGAGGATGGTGCGCGGGATGCGCGGGAAGAAGGTGAAGATGGACAGGCCGATTGGGACCTGAGCATCGTCGACGAAGACGAGATTGGCGGCGGCAATGGCCTGGATGAAGCCGAACTGGCCGATATCGATCCAGTAGACGGCAACCGCTGACACGCTGCCGAACTAAATGTGGGAGCGGGCTTGCTCGCGAAGGCGGTGTGTCAGTCATTACATCTGGCGACTGGACCACCGTATTCGCGAGCAAGCCCGCTCCCACATTGGGCACTGCGTTTAGTCGACCAGGGTGCAGGCCATCACGACCGCATCTTCACGACCACCGACGGCGGGGTAATAATCCCGCCGGCGGCCAATCTCGTTGAAACCGTAACGCTCATATAGCCGGAACGCGCCGGTGTTGCTGTCGCGCACTTCCAGGAAACATTCCCGCGCCTTGGCCTCGTAGGCCCGGGACATCAGGTGCTCCAGCAGGCTTAAACCCAGGCCACGGCCCTGGTTTTCCGGCTTGACGGTGATGTTCAGCAAGTGCGCTTCATCAAGGATAATCTGCACCACCCCATGGCCCACCTGCTGCTCTCCTTCAAACATCAGCCAGATCTGGTACTTGCCCAGCCCATCGAGAAAAATCCCGCGGGTCCAGGGGTGGCTGAACGCTGCGTATTCGATCTTCAGTACAGCGTCGAGGTCCGCCTCGGTCATCGGGCGGAAAGATAAAGCTTCACTCATCGGTACTTTTCCAGCGCGCCATCAGCCGGCGCATGGCTTGCCAGACATCAGCCTTACGCTGTGGCTCTTCCATTAATAGTTCCAGGCCCGGCAGAGCCCAGACGGAGCCCAGGCCTTCGACCTGCAGTTCGCGGTACCAGGCCTCGGCATTCGCTTCACCGGCAAAACGCACGGCGGGCAGGCCGATCAGCCACAGGCACACGCAGGGTTCGTCTTCCAGGCGCGCCGAGACAAAACCTTGCACAAAATCCCGCGCGGCTTCCGGCCCCTGATCCATGGTGCCCCGGGCCAGCAGCGGCCAGCGCACCGGTTCACCAACGATTTGCGGGCTGTCGGGCAAGCCGGCGGCGCGCAACATGTCCTTGAGCAGCAGATAGGCCGGGTCGCGGGTCTGGAAGCGCTCGCCTGTCGGCAACTCCACCAGCAGCAGGCAACGCCCGGCCCGCAGCAGTTGCAGGGCAAAGCGCGGCGGAGGCACGACTGGAGCCTTGACCACGGCAGGTGCCTCTTCGGCGACGACCGGCTTGGCCACCGGCGACGGGCGCGGCACTTCGACCTTTGGCCGGACCACCGGGGTTTCTGCCACGGGCTTGACCAGCGGCACCGGCGCAGCCGCCTCCTCACCCGAAGGCCCGAAAGCCTCGAACGGCTCCGGGGCCTCCAGCAGCTCGGGCCGCGAGGGGGCGGCGAACGGTAATTCAGTGCGCGGCAGCCAGTTGACCACCTGCATGGCGGTCAAGTAAGCGCGACGTCGGGACTCGATAAGCAAAGGTCGGCCACTTGTGGATAACTAAAGAACGGGGATTCTACCGCCCTTCGACGAAGATCGCCCGCAGTTGATCGTTCCGGTGAGCGCCTCACGACCGGCTGTGGATAAATCCCACCCCCGATGCAGTACAATCGCTGCTTTTAATCGCTAACCAGCCGGCCATTCCGATGATCGAACCCAAGCGCGTCTTGCGCGCCCTCGCCGAACACTGGGCCCTGCTTGAGCCACTGTGCGAACACTTCGACCAAGGCACCCTGAGCCTCAGCGAACTGCGCGCCCAACTGGCTGCCCAACAACTGGACAGCACGCCACAGGACATCACCAGCCTGCTGGACGTGTGGATTCGCCTGGATATCCTGGTGCCTGTCGCCAAGAGCCCGAACCGTTTCGAGCTCAACGCACAGATCCACGACTTCCTGGCGTATCTTCGCAAGGAGCACCGGCTAGGCCTGTGCCTGGAGATCGAAGCCTACCTGCGCCACCTTGAGCGCCTGGCGGGTTATATCCAGGACGCCTTCGACATCCGTGACGGCCATGACCTGGCGCGCCAACTGCGCCTGCTGGACATGCGCGTGCGGGACGTGCTGAAAAAACTCGCCAACGACGAACAGGCCCTCGCGGCCGTAGCCGACCGCGCCAAGACCAGCGACCGGCAGATCCCGTTGCGCCAGCGTTACGCCGAAGTACTGGCGACCTGGGACGAATACGTCGAACCGATGATTCAGTTGGTGAACGCCGACGGCGCCTTCGAACAAGGCGTGCGCAAGGTCGAGAACGTGCTGTTGCGCATGCTCACCGAACAGCAGCGCCTCGGCCACCTGGTGGACGACGACATGCTGCTGCGCACCCATGCGCGCATCCTCGAAATGCAGACCAGCGCTCAGTTGACCTTGCGTCACGCCCGGGAACTGCTGCTGCCGTTGCGTGAAGAAGCTCGCCGGCACAACGCCGTGACCCGTGGCGCGGCGCTGGCCTTGTCGGCGATTCGCCGCAAGGGCCTGGACGCGGTGCCGCAAGCGGCGATGCCGATGTTCACCCGGCCGCAAAGCACCTTTCTCGGCAGTGCCAGCCAAGTCGAAGCCTATGTGTACGCCCTGGCCAACTTCGAACCGAAGCCGGCGCGTTTCCCCAAGGCGCACAAATCCCACAAGGGCGAAGCCCCTCGCGCGCCGCGCACGGTCAAGGAGATGCTCGAGCGCTGCGAAGACGCGCTGCCGATGCCGGACCTGATGACTTGGCTGCTGGAGCAGGAACCGGACGGCGCAACCGACGAGTTGCTGTACTGGTTCTCACGCCTGTCGCGGGAGAAACGCTTCAAGCGCGAACGTCTGGAACGACGGGATTACCACACTCACGAGCACCAGGTCAGCCTGCGCTCATTCGCCCTGCTTCCAGCCAGTATTGATACGGCCGGGAATTCTGCGAGCACCCCTCATGCATCTTGATCTATCCGAACTGTCCCAGCTGGCGCCGATCTTTCGCGAGCTGTTCAAGGGTTACCACGTCAGCCGCCGCGACCCGGAGCTGTACGCCCAACTGTCGAACTTCCAGGACCAGTACCGCACGCTGTTCAAGGCCCTGGGCTTTGAGCTGGTGTGCGACACCCGGGGTTTCTACTACTTCGTGCCGGACTCGGCCGTGGCTGCCGCGCAGGTCAACAAGACCGCCCAGCGTCTGGCGTTGTTCACCTTCATCATCGTCGAGCACCTGGCCGACCAGGGCCGCGACCCGATCGCCGTGCTTGACGGTGGCAGCCTGGGCCGTGATGAGCTGCCGTCGTTGCTGGAAAAGTACCGCGACCTGTTTATCCAGGCCGAAGTGCAGACCGTCGAGGAACTGGAAGAAAAAATCATGCGCCGCATGACTCAGCTGGGTTTTGCCGGTGAAGAGAACGGTATCTACCGCTTCCTGCCGCCGATGCACCGCTTCCTCGATGTGTGCCTCTCGGTCCAGCAGGACCGCGACCTGGCCGCGAGCATCCACAGCGTGTTGCCGTTGCCGGCCCCGGTGATCATCGACGAAGACAGCGATGAAAAACTGCTGAAGACCGATGACCCGCTGGACTTGAGTGACTTCGCGGACGAAAGCGAAGAAGACGCCCTGGCCCGTGCCATTGCCGAAGAACAGGAGACCGATGCATGAGCAAGGAACGCTACGGCATTCGCCGCTTCGCCCTTTTGAACACTGCCGGTTACAGCCTGGGTTTGTTCCCGCTGGAAGAACCGCTGTCGGTGTACGGCGCGAACAACCTCGGCAAATCGGCTTCGATCAACGCGTTGCAGTTCCCGATTCTGGCGCGCATGTCGGACATGAGTTTCGGCAAGTACACCCTGGAGCAATCCCGGCGTTTCTACTTTGCTACCGACACCAGCTACATCCTGGTGGAAGTGGCCCTGCCCCACGGCCCGCACGTGATCGGCGTGGTTGGTCGCGGCCCGGGCGGTGGTTTCGGTCACCAGTTCTTTGCCTACGCCGGCAAGCTGGACCTGGCGCACTACCAGAAGAACGACACCTGCCTGCGCCAGAAAGAGCTATTTACCAACCTTGAGCGTGAAGGCCTGAAAGCCTATGAACTCAAGCCGGATGAACTGCGACGTTTGCTGGTGGGCGGCCACACGTCGATCCCGCTGGACCTGACCCTGATTCCGCTGCGCTCCACCAGCGAGCAGAGCCTGAAGACCTTCCGTGCGTTGTTTATCAACTTGCTGCACATGCGGGAAATTACCGCGGCCAAGTTGAAACAGCTGTTCCTCGATGCCTTCGAACACAGCCTGCGTTCCGGCAGTGTCGATTACATCGCGGCGTGTGAAGAAGCCTTCCGTGATGTACGACGCATGGAGCAGGACTACAACTCATTGGTAGCCGCCGGCCCGCTGGTGGAAGCGCTGTCCAATGGCGTGAAACAGCGGGAAATCCTGCGGGGCAAACTGCATCGCCTGTCGCCGCTGCTGGATTCGTTGTTGGGCACTTGGTCGGACTACGCCAGTGCGCGCAAGGAAGAGCTGACGATTCAGGCCGAGCATTACCGCAACGAGCAAGACGCACTGCAGAACGACCAGCGCGGCGGCACTCAGGAGTTGATGCGCCTGGAGCGGGAAATCAGCGGCATTCAGCGCTGGCTCGGTGAGCTGTCGGTGCTCAAGCATCGCTTCGCCCTGGTGGATGACGTCAAGGTGCTGGAGCAACAACTGCTGGCCGCCAAGGATGCTCACGATGAATTGGCCGGGGCCTTGGCGCAGTCGCGTCAGTTCAGTGCCGAGGATCTGGACGAGCGTCTGCGGGACCTGGAAAAACGCCTGAAGTCGGTGAAGCAACAACTCGATCACGCCGACAACAACAGCTACGCCAAGCTGCGGGAAGAATTCTCGCAGCAGGATGTCGAGCGTCTGATGCGCTTGTTCAACAGTTCGCTGTTCAGCTTGCCGCTGGGTGAGCATGGCATCACCCTGGATGAAGACGGCCTGTGGGTGAAATCCCTGGAGCAGATCCTCGATGGCTTCAAGGGTGAGCGTTTTGAAGTGCCGGGATTGGCCATCGATATCTCGCATATCGAGCCGCCGGCATTGCAGGCCTTGGCTGACCGCGCTGCGTTGCGCGACCAGAAAGAACGCCTGGAAAAAGAACTCAAGCAACTGAAAACCCAGCAAGCCGTGGCGGCTGACCGTGCGGCAAGCAAGACCCAGACTGAAGCCTTGTACCAACAGGTATTGGACGCACAGAAGGCGCTGGAAGATTTCCGCCGCTCGCAAACCCTGAGCGCAGAAGAAGGCGAGAAGCTGGAAAGCCTGGCGCAGATGGAAGCAGCCCAGGACGAGTTGAAGCGTTCCAGCGATGCGTTTACCGAACGCGTCCAGCAACTGTCGGCCAAGCTGCAATTGGTAGGCCGCCAGATTGGTGATATGGAAGCCAAGCAGCGCACGCTGGATGACGCGTTGCGTCGTCGTCATCTGCTGCCGGCGGACTTGCCGTTTGGTACGCCGTTCATGGACCCGGTGGACGACTCCATGGAAAACCTGCTGCCGCTGCTCAATGACTATCAGGACAGTTGGCAAGGTTTGCTGCGCGCTGACGGCCAGATCGACGCGCTGTATGCACAGGTGCGCCTCAAGGGAGTGGCCAAGTTCGACAGTGAAGACGATATGGAGCGCCGCCTGCACTTGCTGATCAACGCTTACGCGCACCGTACGGATGAAGCCCTGACGCTGGGCAAGGCGCGGCGTGCGGCGGTCACCGATATCGCACGCACCTTGCGCAATATCCGCAGCGACTACGACAGCCTTGAGCACCAGTTGGCGTTGTTCAACCGCGAGATCAACAAGCGTCAGGTATCCAACCTGCAGAGCTTCCGCATCGTGCTCGCGCCGAACAAGGAAGCCCTCAAGCATATCGACCAGATCATCCACAGTGCCGGTCAGTATGAAGAGGGTGAAACCCTGTCGGTCTTCGACCTGAGCCAGAGCGCCGAGCAGGACAACAAGAACGAGGAAGCCAAGGAATACCTGGCGCGCCTGGTTGCGGCCAACCATAACCAGTTGGGCCTCAAGGACTTGTTCGAATTGGCGTTCGAGATCACCAAGGTCAACGGCCAGCCGATCATTCACACCGACATTGATGGCGCCGCCTCCAACGGCACCACCATGACCATCAAGGCGCTGACCAACATGTACTTGTTGCTGCACTTGATGGACCGCGATCAGGCAGGTCGTGTGCGCTTGCCGTACTACCTCGATGAGGCCGCGGATATCGATGAGAAGAACCAGGCGGCGTTGCTGGAAACCAGCTTGCAGCTGGGCTTCGTACCGATTCTGGCCAGTGTGAAGCCACAGGTTTCCGCCCAGGTGGCGATTGACCTGGAAGGCGGCAGCGGGCCGAACGGGATCTACATTGATGAAGCGGACTGGAAGTACATCCGCCGTCACGATGTGGTGAAGGCGACGGTGAATGTGCAGGCGGATGAGCCGGAGTTGGATGAGGTTTAATCAGCCGCGCTGAAATGCAAAAAGGCCGCGATCTTTTGGATCGCGGCCTTTTTTTTGGTGTTCTTGAGGGCCTCTTCGCGAGCAAGCCCGCTCCCACATTCAATCGGGTTCCTTCAGGGGGAACTGGGTCAAATGTGGGAGCGGGCTTGCTCGCGAAGGCCGCGCCTCGGTCTATTTGCCGAGTGGGATTTTAGGGGCCCAGGTCAGCCATTCGTCTTCGAACTTGTCGAACAGCGGGAAGGTTTGCTGGGGCCGAGCGGCATTACCCATGCGTTCGCCGTCTGGCGTGGCAAAGGCGATGCCGCCGGCGACCAGGGTCTCCAGGGATTCGGTGCGTACCGTCGCGCCTTTGAATAAGCCGAAGTCGAGACCGAAGCCGCTGGTGTTCCAGAACCGGCTGCCACTGCGCACCAGAGGCGCGTACTTCGGCTCGATCAGGATGTGGACCAGCACGCGGTCGGCGGTCTGGCCCAGCTCGTAGCCTGTGACCTTGCCTACCGTGACTTCCCGATAGGTCACCGGCACGCCTTCCTTCAGCGAACCACGACGCGCAGCGCTGAGCACCAGGCTCAAGCCCGCTTCCTGATGGACAGCTTCCGGCGGTTGGTCGAGGGCAACGAAGCTCTTTTGCGGGCCGGCGTTTTTCACCGCTGGCTGTACTTCGATGTACTGGCCGGTCACCAGGGTTTCCAGGTTCGACGTTTTCATCAGCCCGAGTTCAGGCTTGACCACCCAGAACTGACTGCCGGCCCGGGCGATGCGATCGGCCACTTGAGTGATGCGCGCGCTGAGCAGGACCGATTGCATGTCGGCACTCAAGTCGACGCTTTCGATCTTGCCTACATCCAGGCCTTTGAAGCGTACCGGCGTACCTGGGCGCAGGCCGTCGGCGCGGTCGACCTTGATGGTCACCAGCGTACCGTGCTGGTTGGCGGCTTCGCGGTCCGGGAACAGACGGAAACGCGGGATACGCTTTTTCAGCGGTACATTCGGCTCCGGGGTTTCGAAGGCGATACCGCCCGCCATCAGGCTGGCCAGGGATTCACTTTTCACCTGGATGCCGCCGGTAAGTCCGCCGGTCAGGGTCACGCCGCTGGCATTCCAGAATCGGGTCGAGCCGTTGACCAGGCCTTCGTACTCTTTCTCGATATGGACGCCGATCACCAATTGCTTGTTCTTGCGGGAGAACTGGTAGCTCTGTACGGAACCGACCTTGACCTGTTTGTAGAGGATCGGGCTGCCGACGTCCAGGGAGCCGAGGTTGTCGGTGAACAGCACCATGTGCAGACCGGGGGAACGCAGGTCCAGTGGCGGCGCCTTGGCCCGCGCGACGTACTCCCGTTGTGGCGCGCTGCCCTTGTCGCCGGGACGGATGGCGATGTAGTTACCTTTGACCAACGCTTCCAGCCCGGTGATGCCGGCCAGGGAGATCGACGGTTTGACCACCCAGAATTGGGTGTCCTGAACGAGGTAGTCTTCGGCCAGCGGGTCGAGGGTCAGCTCGGCATTGGCGCTGGAAAGATCCGGGTCGATCTTCAGGGTCTTCAGGCTGCCGACCTGGATGCCTTTGTACATCACCGGCGTGCGACCCGCCTGGAGACCTTCGAAGTCGGTGAGTTTGACTTTGACCTTGATGCCCGCAGCGGCCGCATCAAAGTCTTCGTACAAGCGGAACGGCAGGCTCGGGTCCGTCGGCGGGCTGTCCTTGCGGTTCTCCGGCGTGGCGAAGGCGATACCGCCGGCAACGATGCTGGCCAGGGATTCACTGCGCACTTTTACGCCGGACAGGTTGGCGTCGATGCTGATGCCGCTGGCGTTCCAGAAACGCGTGTGTTTGCGCACCAGGCTGGCGTAGGTCGGCTCGATGTAGACCTTGATTTCAACGGTGGTCTGGTCTTCGGAGAGCAGGTAGCTTTTGACCTGGCCGACCTGGATCTGCTTATAGAACACCGGGCTGCCGCGGTTCAGCGAGCCGAGGCGATCAGCTTTGATCGTCAGGTGCAGGCCGGGCTTGGCGTCGGATAAGGGCGGTTCTTCGGACAGGGCCTTGAACTTGCGCGTCGGCTCGCCATCGCCCGGGCTGGCAGCGATGTAGTTACCCGAGACCAGGGTTTCCAGCCCAGTGATCCCGGCCAGGCTGACACTCGGCTTTACCAGCCAGAAGCGGGTGTTGGTCTTGAGGTATTGCTCCACGTCCTTGTTCATCTCGATGGTGGCGATCACCCCGCGATTGTTACCTTCGTCATCCAGGGCCAGGGTTTTCACCTTACCCACGGACATGCCTTTATAGACCACTTCGGTCTTGTTGGCCTGGATGCCTTCGCCGCTTTCAAAGCGAACCTGAATCTCGATACCTTGCTGGTTGTACGCACGCCATCCCAACCAGCCGCCGATGATCAGGGCAATCAGGGGCAGCACCCAAATGGCCGACCAGTTGGAAGCTGGGCGGGTTTTAGCCTTAGGCAAATCACTCATGGTCGTCGTCCGACTCCGTGTTATCCCAAATCAGTCGGGGATCGAAAGTTACTGCGGCAAGCATCGTCAAGATCACCACACTGGCGAACGCCACGGCACCGAGATTGGCCTCGACACTGGCAAGTCGCCCAAAGTTTACGACCGCCACCAGGATGGCAATCACGAAGATATCCAGCATGGACCAGCGGCCAATGAACTCGATAAAGCGGTACATGATAATGCGTTGTTGCGCGGAAAGTGGTTGGTGACGTTGCACCGAGAACAGTAACAAGCCGATGCCCACCAGCTTGAAGGTTGGCACCAAAATGCTGGCGATGAACACTACAGCGGCGATCGGGAACATGCCGTGCTGCATCAGTTGGATCACGCCGGACATGATGGTGCTCGGATCGCCTTGGCCCAGGGAGCTTACGGTCATGATCGGCAACAGATTGGCCGGGATGTACAAGATGGCAGCCGTGATCAGCAGCGCCCAAGTGCGCGTCAGGCTGTTCGGACGACGGGCGTGGACCAGCGCACCGCAACGGGTGCAGGTTTGCTCGTCGGTGTCCGGGTCTTGTTTGTTTAGTTCATGGCATTCGGTACAGATCAGAATGCCCGCATCAATCGCCCGCATGAGCATCCTCTCCTGACAGCGCTTCCCAGATCTGGTGAGGTGACATCACCACCTCCAGCAGTATCTGGACCATTAACAGACTTACGAAGCAGGCCAGGCCAAGCCCAACGGTGATGGTGGCCATGTCGGCCAGTTTTACGATCGCCACCAGCACGCCCATCAGGTAGACCTCGAGCATCCCCCAGTCCTTGAGGTGGTGGTAGATGCGATAAAACAGCAGGCCGTAGCTGCGGCCGATGTTCCAGCGAATGCTCAGCAATACCGCCAGTTGGCACAGGAGCTTGAACAGTGGGATGCCCATGCTGCAGAGGAACACCACCACGGCGACGCCTTGCATACCGGTGTCGAACAGACCGACCACGCCGGTCCACACGGTGTCCTGCGAGGACTGCCCGAGTAGATTGAGCTGCATGATGGGTAAAAAGTTCGCGGGGACGTACAACAATAGCGCGGCAATCACTAACGCCAGGCTTCGTTCAACGACGTTGTGGCGGTGAGCATACAGCTCGTAGCCGCAGCGTGGGCATTGGGCCTTTTCACCGCGGGCAAGCTCCGGCTTGCGCATCAGCAAGTCGCACTCATGGCATGCCACGAGTTCGTCCAGCGGTAAGTCTGACACCTCGAGGGTATCAACCGGGTCGGGCATATAGGGCTCGGACTCTAAAAAAGGTTAGGTGCCTATTCTAGTGTTCTGGTTCAGAAATAACTGTGCAAATTTGTCGGGGGGCCGCTGTATATCGAGCATGTCGGTAAGTTTCTGACCGCCCAAAACAAAACCCCTGATTGCGTTAGCAATCAGGGGTTTCGGAATTTAATCTTGACGATGACCTACTCTCACATGGGGAAACCCCACACTACCATCGGCGATGCATCGTTTCACTGCTGAGTTCGGGATGGGATCAGGTGGTTCCAATGCTCTATGGTCGTCAAGAAATTCGGGTACTGAGTCGTGACCAGATGGCCTCGCTTCAGCAAATTGGGTATGTGATAGCTTTCGGTGTTTTGTGAGATTCGAACTTTCGGTTCGTTTCGTCTTCACACACCGCAATCTGGTCTTTCGACTCAAATTGCTTGGGTGTTATATGGTCAAGCCTCACGGGCAATTAGTATTGGTTAGCTCAACGCCTCACAGCGCTTACACACCCAACCTATCAACGTCGTAGTCTTCGACGGCCCTTCAGGGAACTCAAGGTTCCAGTGAGATCTCATCTTGAGGCTAGTTTCCCGCTTAGATGCTTTCAGCGGTTATCTATTCCGAACATAGCTACCCGGCAATGCCACTGGCGTGACAACCGGAACACCAGAGGTTCGTCCACTCCGGTCCTCTCGTACTAGGAGCAGCCCCTCTCAAATCTCAAACGTCCACGGCAGATAGGGACCGAACTGTCTCACGACGTTCTAAACCCAGCTCGCGTACCACTTTAAATGGCGAACAGCCATACCCTTGGGACCGGCTTCAGCCCCAGGATGTGATGAGCCGACATCGAGGTGCCAAACACCGCCGTCGATATGAACTCTTGGGCGGTATCAGCCTGTTATCCCCGGAGTACCTTTTATCCGTTGAGCGATGGCCCTTCCATACAGAACCACCGGATCACTAAGACCTACTTTCGTACCTGCTCGACGTGTCTGTCTCGCAGTCAAGCGCGCTTTTGCCTTTATACTCTACGACCGATTTCCGACCGGTCTGAGCGCACCTTCGTACTCCTCCGTTACTCTTTAGGAGGAGACCGCCCCAGTCAAACTACCCACCATACACTGTCCTCGATCCGGATAACGGACCTGAGTTAGAACCTCAAAGTTGCCAGGGTGGTATTTCAAGGTTGGCTCCACGCGAACTGGCGTCCACGCTTCAAAGCCTCCCACCTATCCTACACAAGCAAATTCAAAGTCCAGTGCAAAGCTATAGTAAAGGTTCACGGGGTCTTTCCGTCTAGCCGCGGATACACTGCATCTTCACAGCGATTTCAATTTCACTGAGTCTCGGGTGGAGACAGCGCCGCCATCGTTACGCCATTCGTGCAGGTCGGAACTTACCCGACAAGGAATTTCGCTACCTTAGGACCGTTATAGTTACGGCCGCCGTTTACCGGGGCTTCGATCAAGAGCTTCGCGTTAGCTAACCCCATCAATTAACCTTCCGGCACCGGGCAGGCGTCACACCCTATACGTCCACTTTCGTGTTTGCAGAGTGCTGTGTTTTTAATAAACAGTCGCAGCGGCCTGGTATCTTCGACCGGCATGAGCTTACGGAGCAAGTCCTTCACCCTCACCGGCGCACCTTCTCCCGAAGTTACGGTGCCATTTTGCCTAGTTCCTTCACCCGAGTTCTCTCAAGCGCCTTGGTATTCTCTACCCAACCACCTGTGTCGGTTTGGGGTACGGTTCCTGGTTACCTGAAGCTTAGAAGCTTTTCTTGGAAGCATGGCATCAACCACTTCGTCATCTAAAAGATAACTCGTCATCAGCTCTCGGCCTTAGAATCCCGGATTTACCTAAGATTCCAGCCTACCACCTTAAACTTGGACAACCAACGCCAAGCTGGCCTAGCCTTCTCCGTCCCTCCATCGCAATAACCAGAAGTACAGGAATATTAACCTGTTTTCCATCGACTACGCTTTTCAGCCTCGCCTTAGGGACCGACTAACCCTGCGTCGATTAACGTTGCGCAGGAAACCTTGGTCTTTCGGCGTGGGTGTTTTTCACACCCATTATCGTTACTCATGTCAGCATTCGCACTTCTGATACCTCCAGCAAGCTTCTCAACTCACCTTCACAGGCTTACAGAACGCTCCTCTACCGCATCACCCGAAGGTGATACCCGTAGCTTCGGTGTATGGTTTGAGCCCCGTTACATCTTCCGCGCAGGCCGACTCGACTAGTGAGCTATTACGCTTTCTTTAAAGGGTGGCTGCTTCTAAGCCAACCTCCTAGCTGTCTAAGCCTTCCCACATCGTTTCCCACTTAACCATAACTTTGGGACCTTAGCTGACGGTCTGGGTTGTTTCCCTTTTCACGACGGACGTTAGCACCCGCCGTGTGTCTCCCATGCTCGGCACTTGTAGGTATTCGGAGTTTGCATCGGTTTGGTAAGTCGGGATGACCCCCTAGCCGAAACAGTGCTCTACCCCCTACAGTGATACATGAGGCGCTACCTAAATAGCTTTCGAGGAGAACCAGCTATCTCCGAGCTTGATTAGCCTTTCACTCCGATCCACAGGTCATCCGCTAACTTTTCAACGGTAGTCGGTTCGGTCCTCCAGTTAGTGTTACCCAACCTTCAACCTGCCCATGGATAGATCGCCCGGTTTCGGGTCTATTCCCAGCGACTAGACGCCCTATTAAGACTCGCTTTCGCTACGCCTCCCCTATTCGGTTAAGCTCGCCACTGAAAATAAGTCGCTGACCCATTATACAAAAGGTACGCAGTCACAGAACAAAGTCTGCTCCCACTGCTTGTACGCATACGGTTTCAGGATCTATTTCACTCCCCTCTCCGGGGTTCTTTTCGCCTTTCCCTCACGGTACTAGTTCACTATCGGTCAGTCAGTAGTATTTAGCCTTGGAGGATGGTCCCCCCATATTCAGACAAAGTTTCTCGTGCTCCGTCCTACTCGATTTCATGACTAAGAGATTTTCGCGTACAGGGCTATCACCCACTATGGCCGCACTTTCCAGAGCGTTCCGCTAATCTCAAAGCCACTTAAGGGCTAGTCCCCGTTCGCTCGCCACTACTAAGGGAATCTCGGTTGATTTCTTTTCCTCAGGGTACTTAGATGTTTCAGTTCCCCTGGTTCGCTCCATACACCTATGTATTCAGTGTAAGGTAACCATCTTATGATGGCTGGGTTCCCCCATTCAGACATCTCCGGATCAAAGTCTGTTTGCCGACTCCCCGAAGCTTTTCGCAGGCTACCACGTCTTTCATCGCCTCTGACTGCCAAGGCATCCACCGTATGCGCTTCTTCACTTGACCATATAACCCCAAGCAATCTGGTTATACTGTGAAGACGACATTCGCCGAAAATTCGCAATTACTCACAAATTTTACCTTAGCCTGATCCGTTACCAGTGAAAGTAACGTTCAGTCTATCTTTCTATCACATACCCAAATTTTTAAAGAACGATCTAATCAAAGACTAGAAATCAACATTCACCATCACAACGATGGAATGCTCATTTCTAAGCTTTCAAAACTTTCAGAAGCAGTAGTGGTGGAGCCAAACGGGATCGAACCGTTGACCTCCTGCGTGCAAGGCAGGCGCTCTCCCAGCTGAGCTATGGCCCCGTATTTCTACAGGCGTTTCCCACACAAAATTGGTGGGTCTGGGCAGATTCGAACTGCCGACCTCACCCTTATCAGGGGTGCGCTCTAACCAACTGAGCTACAGACCCAATTTCGGGCTGCTTCTTATCGTCTTCTTCAATGAATCAAGCAATTCGTGTGGGAACTTATGGAGCAGCTGATGTCGTCGATTAAGGAGGTGATCCAGCCGCAGGTTCCCCTACGGCTACCTTGTTACGACTTCACCCCAGTCATGAATCACACCGTGGTAACCGTCCTCCCGAAGGTTAGACTAGCTACTTCTGGTGCAACCCACTCCCATGGTGTGACGGGCGGTGTGTACAAGGCCCGGGAACGTATTCACCGCGACATTCTGATTCGCGATTACTAGCGATTCCGACTTCACGCAGTCGAGTTGCAGACTGCGATCCGGACTACGATCGGTTTTCTGGGATTAGCTCCACCTCGCGGCTTGGCAACCCTCTGTACCGACCATTGTAGCACGTGTGTAGCCCAGGCCGTAAGGGCCATGATGACTTGACGTCATCCCCACCTTCCTCCGGTTTGTCACCGGCAGTCTCCTTAGAGTGCCCACCATTACGTGCTGGTAACTAAGGACAAGGGTTGCGCTCGTTACGGGACTTAACCCAACATCTCACGACACGAGCTGACGACAGCCATGCAGCACCTGTCTCAATGTTCCCGAAGGCACCAATCTATCTCTAGAAAGTTCATTGGATGTCAAGGCCTGGTAAGGTTCTTCGCGTTGCTTCGAATTAAACCACATGCTCCACCGCTTGTGCGGGCCCCCGTCAATTCATTTGAGTTTTAACCTTGCGGCCGTACTCCCCAGGCGGTCAACTTAATGCGTTAGCTGCGCCACTAAGAGCTCAAGGCTCCCAACGGCTAGTTGACATCGTTTACGGCGTGGACTACCAGGGTATCTAATCCTGTTTGCTCCCCACGCTTTCGCACCTCAGTGTCAGTATCAGTCCAGGTGGTCGCCTTCGCCACTGGTGTTCCTTCCTATATCTACGCATTTCACCGCTACACAGGAAATTCCACCACCCTCTACCATACTCTAGCTCGTCAGTTTTGAATGCAGTTCCCAGGTTGAGCCCGGGGATTTCACATCCAACTTAACGAACCACCTACGCGCGCTTTACGCCCAGTAATTCCGATTAACGCTTGCACCCTCTGTATTACCGCGGCTGCTGGCACAGAGTTAGCCGGTGCTTATTCTGTCGGTAACGTCAAAACAGCAAAGTATTAATTTACTGCCCTTCCTCCCAACTTAAAGTGCTTTACAATCCGAAGACCTTCTTCACACACGCGGCATGGCTGGATCAGGCTTTCGCCCATTGTCCAATATTCCCCACTGCTGCCTCCCGTAGGAGTCTGGACCGTGTCTCAGTTCCAGTGTGACTGATCATCCTCTCAGACCAGTTACGGATCGTCGCCTTGGTGAGCCATTACCCCACCAACTAGCTAATCCGACCTAGGCTCATCTGATAGCGCAAGGCCCGAAGGTCCCCTGCTTTCTCCCGTAGGACGTATGCGGTATTAGCGTCCGTTTCCGAACGTTATCCCCCACTACCAGGCAGATTCCTAGGCATTACTCACCCGTCCGCCGCTCTCAAGAGAAGCAAGCTTCTCTCTACCGCTCGACTTGCATGTGTTAGGCCTGCCGCCAGCGTTCAATCTGAGCCATGATCAAACTCTTCAGTTCAAACATCTTTGGGTTTTTAAGAAACCCTAAACTTGGCTCAGCAATCGTTGGTTACATCTTTGATTTCTCGCGGAGTAACTTGTGATGCTGATAATCTTGTTGACTATCAGTCTGACTCCACAAGCACCCACACGAATTGCTTGATTCAGTTGTTAAAGAGCGGTTGGTTAAGATCTTTCGTCTCAACCGAGGCGCGCATTCTACAGCAGCCTCATTTGCTGTCAAGTGATTATTTTCAGAAGTTTTCAAAGTTTCCTTTGTAACTTCAACCACTTGCGCTTCCGATCTCTCGTTAGCGGGAGGCGAATTCTACAGCGTTACACGCTGCTGTCAACACCTCTTTTTCTCCGCTTTCGACCGAGAAGATCGAACCGTTAATAGGGCTAAACAACACGTCCCTATCAACTCCTTCTGGGCTTCGATGATCTGAAGCAGCTCACTGTCGAAACCTACATAACTCTTTGTTTACCAAGGAGTTTTCCGTTTCGACTGCGCCGGAAGTGGGGCGAATTATAGACTTCCAGAATCTGCCGTCAAGGGTTAATTACGCTTTTGTTGCAGAAGATGGTTTTTTAGCAATAAGGCGGGGAATCCGCCGCATTACAGGCGGCACACGCAGCACTAGAAGCAGCGCTCCTATAGATGCATAGATAGCCCACTCCTTTAGATCTGCCCTTACGATCCACAACATGTGCAGTAGGCCAAGCCCGAGAGTCACATAAACCAAGCGATGCAGCTTCTTCCAGCGCGCACCAAGGCGGCGCTGGCTGTAGCGGTTAGAAGTGACTGCGAGCACTAATAGAGAAAGGAACCCCAATGTGCCAACGATAATGTAAGGCCGCTTTCGCAGCTCGACCCCCAACTGCGACCAGTCAAGCCCCAGGATGAACACGCAGTAAGCCGCAAGATGCAAAACCACATACGCAAAGCACCACAGCCCCAGCTGCCGTCGCACAGCAATCCACCCCGCCCAACCACTGAGCTTCTGCAGCGGCGTCATGCCGAGGGTGATCAACAGCAGAATCAAGGTCCCAAGCCCAAGCCGATCCATCAGCACTTTCCCAGGGTCAGGCCCAAGCGCAAAGCTCCAGGCCTCGTACAACCAGAACAGCGGCCACACCGCCGCTGCTATAAAGACGCCGATGCGCCAGACCGGGTAGCGCATCAATAGTTCTTCCGCAGATCGAGGCCCGTATAAAGAGAGGCGACTTCATCGGAGTAGCCGTTGAACATTTGCGTCTCACGCACATTGGGACTGAACAGCCCACTGGGCAAACGCCGCTCCCGCGCCTGGGTCCAGCGCGGATGGTCGACGGTAGGATTCACGTTCGCATAAAACCCGTACTCACTCGCCGCAATGCTTTGCCAGGTGGTTTTCGGCTGCTCACTGACGAGGCTGATGCGCACGATCGACTTCACGCTCTTGAATCCATACTTCCATGGCACCACCAACCGCAACGGGGCACCATTCTGATTTGGCAACTCCCGCCCATACATACCTACCGCCAGGATCGCCAGGGGATTCATCGCCTCATCCAATCGCAGCCCTTCGACATAAGGCCAATCGATCAAGGCAAAGTTGGAGCGCTGCCCCGGCATGCTCTTGGGATCTTGCAGGGTTTCAAAGCGGATGTATTTGGCCTTGGAAGTCGGCTCGACGTGCTTGAGCAATTCCGAAATAGGAAATCCTATCCACGGAATGACCATCGACCACGCCTCTACACAGCGCAGTCGATAGATTCGTTCTTCCAGTTGATACGGCTTCATGAAGTCTTCAAGCGCGTAACGCCCGGGCTTGGCGACTTCACCATCAATCACCACACTCCATGGCTCGGTCTTGAGCGAACCGGCATTGGCAGCAGGGTCGCCCTTGTCCGTACCAAACTCATAGAAGTTGTTGTAGTGGGTCGCATCCTTGAACGGGGTGATCGCCTCATCCTTGACGGTTACCGCCTGCCATTTTGTACCCGGCAGCTTTTCGGCAAACCATCCAGGCGCCTTGCCCGGTTCGACATCCGCGTAACGCGCAGCATCATCCGCACTGGCCCAACGGGGTAGGCTGCTGGCAGCCAGGCCGGCAAGCGCACCACCGAGCAAGCTGCGGCGAGAGAAATAGAAGGATTCAGGGGTGACGTCTGATTCTTTGCAATCAGACGCTTTGGGGAACTTGATTAGCATGGCAACTCCGCAGCTTTGGAGGACAGATGCACCAATAGACTGCGGAGTATGGGGGAAATTACATTAAGGCAACGTTTTGCGCTGACGAAGATGCAGCAAGTACTGCACCGGGCCGGACGCGGCATAGACAAGGAACGCCAACAGCAGGATTCGCGGCGGGTCACTGAAGACCACGGCGAACACCAGCACGACCGCCAGGATGGCTACAAACGGCACGCGCCCCTTGAGGTCCAGCTCCTTGAAGCTGTTGTACTTGATGTTGCTGACCATCAACATGCCGGCCGCCGCGACCATCAGGGCCACCAGGAACGACATCTTGGAGCCTTGGATACCATAGTCGCTGAATGCCCAGACAATACCGGCCACCACCCCCGCCGCAGCCGGGCTGGCCAGGCCAATGAAGTAGCGCTTGTCGGCAGTCCCTACCTGGGTATTGAAGCGTGCCAGACGCAATGCCGCGCCAGCCACATAGATGAAGGCGACCATCCAGCCGACTTTGCCCATGTCACCCAGCGCCCAGGCGAATGCGAGCAACGCCGGCGCCACCCCAAAGGCAACCATGTCCGACAGCGAGTCATATTCGGCCCCGAAGGCACTCTGGGTGTTGGTCATGCGTGCCACACGCCCATCCAGGCCATCAAGGACCATGGCGACGAAGATCGCAATCGCGGCAAAACCAAAGTACTTGCTGGCCCCGGCAGCATCACCGGCCGCCAACGCACTCTGGGCACTCATGGAGTTGATGATGGAGTAGAACCCCGCGAACAGATTCGCAGTGGTGAACAGATTGGGCAGAAGATAGATGCCACGATGCCGGACTTTACGGCCTTCAGCATCGTGCCCCTCTTCGACATGTTCATCGATCGGTAGCAGGCTTTCGGCGTCAGAGGCCTGGTTTGGCTCTTCGGGACGTTCGCTCATGGACTTTACCTTGCAACGGTGTGAAAAATTTCGACAGAAACTTGCGGCGAGTGTTCGCCCGCAAACGATGCAGCTTTATACCAGAACCTGCCCCGCAAACGAAAAAACGCGGCCTAAGCCGCGTTTTCCCTTGATACGTACGACTTAGTTTTTGGCTTTGTCGACGATCTTGTTGGCACCGATCCACGGCATCATGGAGCGCAGTTGCTCGCCGATGATTTCGATACCGTGAGCGGCGTTGTTACGACGCTTGGCGGTCATCGAAGGGTAGCCGGTTGCGCCTTCGCTGATGAACATTTTGGCGTATTCGCCGTCCTGAATACGTTTCAGGGCGTTGCGCATGGCCTGACGGGACTCGGCGTTGATCACTTCCGGGCCAGTCACGTACTCGCCGTATTCGGCGTTGTTGGAGATCGAATAGTTCATGTTGGCGATACCGCCTTCGTACATGAGGTCAACGATCAGCTTCAGTTCGTGCAAGCATTCGAAGTAGGCCATTTCCGGCGCATAGCCAGCTTCAACCAGGGTTTCGAAACCGGCTTTGACCAGTTCAACAGTACCGCCGCACAGAACGGCTTGTTCGCCGAACAGGTCGGTTTCAGTCTCGTCCTTGAAGGTGGTTTCGATGATGCCGGTACGACCGCCACCAACGCCGGCAGCGTAGGACAGTGCAACGTTCTTGGCGTTGCCCGAGGCGTCCTGGTAGATCGCGATCAGGTCAGGGATACCGCCGCCTTTGACGAACTCGGAACGCACGGTGTGGCCCGGTGCTTTCGGCGCGATCATGATCACGTCGAGGTCAGCGCGCGGCACAACCTGGTTGTAGTGGATCGCGAAGCCGTGAGAGAAGGCCAGGGTGGCGCCTTTCTTGATGTTCGGCTCGATTTCGTTCTTGTACAGCGCGGACTGGAACTCGTCCGGGGTCAGGATCATGACCAGGTCGGCAGCAGCAACAGCGGAAGCAACGTCAGTCACTTTCAGGCCGTGAGCTTCAGCCTTGGCAACAGTGGCCGAGCCTTTACGCAGGCCAACAGTCACGTCAACGCCGGAATCTTTCAGGTTGCAGGCTTGAGCGTGACCCTGGGAACCGTAGCCGATGATGGCGACTTTTTTGCCCTGGATGATCGACAGGTCACAATCTTTATCGTAATAAACTTTCATGAGGTTCCTCTATATATCCAGGCCGTTTAAGGCCATTCGCTAAATTTGAGTTAGATGCTGAGTACTTTGTCGCCACGAGCAATCCCGGTGACGCCACTGCGTACAGTTTCCAGAATCGAGGCCGTCCCGATCGACTGGATGAAGCTGTCCAGCTTGTCGCTTGTACCGGTCAGTTGAACGGTATAAACGCTGGCGCTCACATCGACGATCTGCCCGCGATAAATGTCGGTAGTGCGCTTGATCTCGGCCCGTTGTGCACCTGTGGCCTTGACCTTGACCAGCATCAGCTCCCGCTCGATGTGGGCACTTTCCGACAAGTCGACCAGCTTGACCACTTCGATCAGCTTGTTGAGGTTTTTGGTGATCTGCTCGATCACCTCATCATGGCCAACGGTGGTCAACGTCAGGCGCGACAAGGTCGGGTCTTCGGTCGGCGCCACAGTCAGGCTTTCGATGTTGTAGTTGCGTTGCGAAAACAGGCCGACCACACGTGACAGAGCGCCCGGTTCGTTCTCCAGAAGCAGGGAGATAATGTGCCGCATGATTAGGTACGCTCCGTCTTGTTCAGCCACATATCGCGCATGGAGCCGTCTTTGATCTGCATCGGGTAGACGTGCTCGCTGGTGTCGACCTGAATATCAAGGAACACCAAGCGGTCCTTCATGGCGAACGCCTCTTCCATCATCGGCTTCAAATCCTTCAAATCGGTGATGCGCATGCCGACATGGCCATAGGCTTCAACCAATTTGACGAAGTCAGGCAGAGACTCCATGTAGGAATGGGAGTGACGGCTGCCGTAGCTCATGTCCTGCCACTGGCGAACCATGCCCAGCACGCCGTTGTTCAGGCAGACAATCTTCACCGGCAAACCATATTGCAGGCAGGTCGACAGTTCCTGGATGTTCATCTGGATACTGCCTTCGCCGGTGACGCACGCAACGTCAGTATCCGGGAAGCTCAGCTTCACACCCATGGCCGCAGGGAAACCAAAGCCCATCGTGCCCAGGCCACCGGAGTTGATCCAGCGGTTAGGCTTGTCGAACTTGTAGTACTGCGCCGCGAACATCTGGTGCTGGCCCACGTCGGAAGTCACAAAGGCATCACCCTTGGTCACTTCGCACAGGGTTTCGATCACGGTCTGTGGCTTGATGACGCTGCCGTCGCCCTTGTCGTAAGGGAACAGGCCGCGATCACCGCGCCACTCGTCGATCTGCTTCCACCAGCTGGCGACGGAATCCTTGTTCGGGGCTTCGCCGATTTCCTTCAGCGCAGCGACCATTTCGGTCAGCACGCTTTCCACAGGACCTACGATAGGCACGTCGGCCTTGATGGTCTTGGAGATGGATGCCGGGTCGATATCGATGTGGATGATCTTGGCATTCGGGCAAAACTTGCTCGCACCATTGATCACCCGGTCATCGAACCGCGCACCGACGGCGAGGATCACGTCAGCATGGTGCATGGCCAGGTTGGCGGTGTAGCTGCCGTGCATGCCGAGCATGCCGACGAACTGACGGTCCGAACCCGGGAAAGCACCGAGCCCCATCAACGTGTTGGTAACTGGCAGGTTGAGCATCTTGGCCAGCTCGGTCAGCGGTGCAGAACCGCCGCCCAGAATCACGCCACCACCCGAGTAGAGCACCGGACGCTTGGCCGCCAACAGCATTTCTGCTGCTTTACGGATTTGCCCCGAGTGCCCGCGAACGGCCGGGCTGTAGGAACGCAGCTTGGCTTTCTTCGGGAAGATGTATTCGAATTTTTCAGCCGGGTTGGTCATGTCTTTCGGGATATCGACCACCACAGGACCCGGGCGACCGGACTGTGCGAGGTAGAACGCCTTCTTCATGACTTCCGGGATTTCCGAGGCATGCTTGATCATGAAGCTGTGTTTCACGATCGGCCGGGAGATACCGATCATGTCGGTTTCCTGAAATGCGTCGGTACCAACCATGGTGCTCGCCACCTGGCCGGAAATGATCACCATCGGGATGGAGTCCATATAAGCCGTCGCGATGCCGGTGATGGCATTGGTCGCGCCAGGGCCGGAAGTCACCAGTACTACACCGGCTTTACCGGTGGCACGGGCGTAACCGTCAGCCATATGGGTAGCAGCTTGTTCGTGACGAACCAGGATGTGGGTAACAGCCGGTTCCTTGAACAGTGCGTCGTAGACATGCAGCAGAGCACCGCCTGGGTACCCGTAGATATAGTCGACGCCTTCGTCACGCAAAAAGCGGACGAGCATCTCACCGCCAGATAAAAGCTCCACGTTGTTCACCTCTAAAACGCCAGAATACCGTCCGTTGAAAACCGACGGGTCTTAATAGGTTTACTTCTCAGCAGAGCATGAGCGACGGTGGTCGCCGACTACGTCAGCACTGACTGAGCAAGTATTGGGAGCGTCCCAAGTGTTGCGGGATTTTCCCACCCAGCGCGAGGTAACGCGTTGCGGGTGTAACAGGTCGGCGCGGGTGTGCGCCTCATGATCTGCTGAGTGGGTCTGCTTCTGGCAGTCCCTCTACAGCGGACTTTGGATTCTTCTGTTTCAGCCTCTCCAAGTCAAGCAATAATTGCGCTTTTTTCCAACTAAGCGCATGAGAACGTAGAAGAAAGCGGCTTGAGGAGGGATAAAACTCGCCTGAATGGCGCAAAGCGGTAGAAATATGCGCAAGACTGCCGGAAAAACCGGCAGCCAGGCAATTAACGAGCGTCGACGATCAGTTGATCGAACTTTTTCAGCGCAGTCCGTAGGCCAAGGCTCTCGAGCGGACGATCGGCGTAAACCATCTCGGCCATTTCCAGAATCCCCGACGCATTGGGCAATGGCAGGTCCTGTTCAAGGATCTGCTTCATCCGTGTCAGGAAAATCCATTGCAGCCACTGGTGAAAGTCCAGGGTGTCAACGGAAAAGGGTTCAACGCTGCTCAACGCTTCAGCACTGGGGGACACTTCGTCCCACCAGCCCTGCAAGCGCAGCTCGCGCTCGATCAACAACAACTGTTCGGCAATCGCCGGAAAGCGTGCATCCATCAGAGGCTTACCTTGGCTTTTTGACGGGCCTGGGCCGCACCGGCAGCATCGCCCTGCTTCTCACGGGCATCGCCGATCAAGCTCCACAGGCTGGCCTGCAGATCAGGACGGCCATTGGCCAGGGTCAGGCCGCGACGGGCAAATTGTTCTGCTTGCGGAGCATCGCCTTGGGCCATGCGCACCTGAGCCAGGCGGTAAAGCACTTGTGGCTCGCGAGGCGCTACGCGCTGGGCGCGTTCGAGGCTCGACGATGCGCCGTTCAAGTCGCCACCCGACTGCTGGTGTTGAGCAGTAGTCAGCAACGCCAGAACCGGGCCGTCCAACTGCTCATCGGCCGACAAGCCACCGGCGCTGCTGGCGGACGGAATCCCGCTTGGCGTCGACGGCATGTTGTACGTGCCCTGATTGATTGGCGCCGTTTGAATCGGCGCAGAGTCCGCCGGGCCCGAGGTGCTCGGGCCTGGAGTCCACGGCTGAGTACTGATCGGTGCCGAGGTAGCTGCGCCGGCGCCCGGGATCATCACCACTACGCCCGAATCCTGAGGCACGGCTTGCGCCTTAGCCTGGACTGGGCGGTTGGTGACGGTTTGACGGAAGCCGCCATTGGCCGAGATCCGGTCGTTGTTGGACACCGTTGTACTGGAATCCACCACCGGAATAGAGCCACGCTCCACGCTGGCGCAACCACCGAGCATTGCCAAAACTGTAATAGCTGGAATCAACAACTTGTTCACGTGAAACCCTCTTTGCTTAATTCATCCAGCCCTTGACCCAATCCATCACCGATTCAGCGCTCGCGGGTGCACTGGCACCGCACGCTGCACCGGGTGGCGGTTCGCTGCCGCGAATATACGGCATCTGCACCGCGCCCGGACAGTTGGCATCGGAACCCTGCCCGGTATGCGGATCGATCCAGGCCTGAACGATATTGTCCGGCTGCGGCATGTTCAGCGGCAGTGGATCGGCCTTCTTCATGAAACTGGTCCACACCTGCAATGCGCCGGTGGCACCGGTGAACGGCGTCTTGCCGTTGTCGTCGCGCCCCAGCCAGACCACCGCCAGCAGGTCCTGGCTGAAACCAGCGAACCAGCTGTCCCGGGAATCGTTACTGGTACCACTCTTGCCAGCCAGTGTCAGATTGGCCGGCAACACGTTGTAGGCCGAGCGTCCGGTACCTTCACGCATAACGCGCTGCATGGCGTTCTGGATCAGGTAGATCGAAGCCGGGTCAAAGCGCTGCTGAATCTGGAACGGATAACGCTTGAGCGGTTCGCCTTCAGCCGTCAAAACGCTGCGGATCCCGCGCATCGGCGTATTGAAACCACCGTTGGCCAGGGTCTGGTACATGGTCGCGACTTCCATCGGGCTCATTGCACCCGCACCCAACAGCATCGACGGGAACGCTGGGAACTCGCGAGTGATGCCCAGCCGACCGAGTGTCTTGAGAACATTCGGCACGCCCAGCTCAAGGCCAAGACGGGAGGTCGAGATGTTGTAGGAATGCGCCAGGCCCTGATACAGGAAAATCGTACCGTGGGAGCGACGATCAAAGTTATGCGGCGTCCACATCTGGCCATCAGCACCTTTGACCGACAACGGGTCATCGGACAGCCAACTGGTCAGCGTGTACTTGCTCGGTTTTTCCAAAGCAGTCAGATATACCGCCGGCTTGACCAGCGAGCCGATCGGCCGCACCGCGTCCAGCGCCCGGTTGAACCCGGCAAAGCTGGCCTGGCGACTGCCGATCATGGCCTGGACCTCACCGGTTTCCGGGTTGGTCACCACCATCGCCGCCTCGACGTCGTCAGAGCCTTTACGGCCTGCCAGGCGTTTGAAGGTGTCATTGACCGAAGCTTCAGCCTTCATTTGCAGGATCGGGTCGAAACTGGTGAAGATCCGCAGGCCTTCTTCGGTCAAGTCTTCGTCACGGTAGTCTTCACGCAACTGGCGTTTGACCAGGTCGATGAAGCCCGGGAAGGAGCTGTCGGCCAGCTTGCCGCGGGTAGTCACACCCAGTGGCATCTTCTTCGCGGCAGCGACTTGTTCAGGAGTGGCGACGCCTTGCTGCTCAAGTACATCAAGTACCAGGTTGCGCCGTTCGAGCGCGCGCTCCGGGTTGCGACGCGGGTTGTAGTAGGACGGCCCCTTGACCATGCCCACCAGCAGCGCCACTTGATGCAGTTTCAACTCGGACAACGGCTGGCCGAAGAAGAACTGGCTGGCCAGACCGAAACCGTGCACTGCACGCTGACCGTCCTGGCCAACGAACACTTCATTGAGGTACGCCTCAAGAATTTCCTGCTTGCTGTAATGCAGCTCCAGCAGCATCGCCATCATGGCTTCGGTCAGCTTACGGGTCAGGCTGCGTTCGTTGGTCAGGTAGAAGTTCTTGACCAATTGTTGCGTCAGCGTACTGCCGCCCTGGGTCATCTTGCCGCCGGAGGTATTGACCCACACGGCGCGAGCGATGGACTTGGGTGATACGCCCCAGTGGCTGTAGAAATCCCGGTCTTCTACGGCAATCAGGGTATCCAGCAGGTAAGGCGGCACCTGATCGATCTTGATCAGGATGCGGTCTTCCAGGTTTTTAGGATAAATCCCACCGATCATTAAGGGTTCCAGGCGCACCACAGGTAACTTCGAGCCGTTGAGCGAGGACAGCTCGGCCACATAGTCGCCAGAGAAACGCACGCGCACCGGCTGGGGTTTTTCCAGGCCTTCATAGAACTGGAAGCCGCGGGTGTTCAAGTCGACGGTGTTACCGGAGACGGCAGCGGCACCGGGGCCGTTGCTCACGGGTTCTCGGCGATAGCCCAGGGCATCGAGTTCGGTGAGGAAGTCTTCCTTGCTGAGCTTCTGGCCAGTGAACAGTTCCAGCGGGCGCGCGTATACCTTGGCCGGAATGGTCCAGCGCTTGCCGGAGAACTTCTCCTGGACCACAGCATCGAGGTAAACCGCGAAGCCGGCGATCACTACAAGCCCTACCAGGCCGAGCTTAAGCGCCCAGCCCAGCCAGGGGCGCAGGCCGCGGGAAGGAGGTTTTTTACGGGAACGGGGAGATCGGGTACGAGTCATGGCGGCGGATTATACGCACTTTATTGATGACCAACATGAGCCGGACAGCGGTTTGCACGACCGTCTGTAGCAGCCATAATGCCCGCCATGAATTTTCCCAGACTCTGAAGGATCGCCCGTGAGCCAGTCCCTGATTGCAGCCCTGCAAAACCCGGCCCTGTTTCCCCATCCGGTGGATCAGTTCCAAGTCATCGAGACCCATATTTCCTGGGTCCTGCTCACGGGTGACTACGCCTACAAGATGAAGAAACCGGTGAATTTTGGCTTCCTCGATTTCACCACCCTGGAAGCACGGGGCCACTTCTGCAATGAAGAGCTGCGCCTCAACCAGCGCCTGACCGATGATTTGTATCTTGAAGTGTTGCCAATCACCGGCAGCGCCGAAGCACCGCAATTGGGTGGCGACGGGCCGGTGGTCGACTACGTGCTGAAAATGCGCCAGTTCCCGCAGAGCCAACTGCTCAGCACCTTGCAAGCCAACGGCGAATTGACCAACGCGCACATCGACGAAATGGCCAAGCAGATCGCGCACTTTCACCTGAATGCCCCGAAAGTGCCGGCCACTCACTCCGCTGGAACGCCGCACGACGTCATGGCGCCAGTGCTGCAGAACTTCGAGCAGATCCGCCCGTTCCTCAGCGACAAGGCCGACCTGGCTCAACTGGATGCCTTGCAGGCCTGGGCCGAAAGCAGCTTCGAGCGCCTCAAGCCACTGTTCGAACAACGCAAGCTCAATGGTTTCACCCGCGAATGCCACGGCGATATCCACCTGGGCAACGCCACCATGATTGATGGCCACGTGGTGATCTTCGATTGCATCGAGTTCAACGAGCCATTCCGCTTCACCGACGTGTATGCCGACACCGGCTTCCTGGCGATGGACCTGGAAGACCGTGGCCTCAAGAGCCTGGCGCGACGCTTCATCAGCCAGTACCTGGAGCTGACCGGCGACTATCAAGGCCTGGAGGTGCTGAACTTCTATAAAGCCTACCGCGCCCTGGTACGCGCCAAGGTCGCGCTGTTCAGCATGCCTTCCGAGGCGGACGCCGTGCAGCGTGCTACCACCCTGCGCCAGTACCGCAACTACGCCAACCTTGCGGAAAGCTACAGCACCATCCCATCGCGCTTCTTGGCCATCACCCACGGCGTATCGGCCGTTGGCAAAAGCCATGTATCCATGCGCCTCGTAGAAGCATTGGGGGCGATTCGCCTACGTTCGGACGTGGAGCGCAAACGCCTGTTCGGCGAGCAGAAGGTCGAGAACACGCCGCAGGCCGGGATCTACGCCGCAGACGCCAGCGCCGCCACCTACGCACGCCTGAACGAGATCGCCGACACCGTACTGCGCGCCGGTTTCCCGGTGGTACTGGACGCGACCTTCCTCAAGCGTGAACAACGCGACGCTGCAGCCAAGATCGCCGAGGCCACCGGCGCACCGTTCCTGATCCTCGATTGCAATGCGCCACAGGCTGTTATTGCCGCTTGGCTGGCACAGCGTCAGGCGGACAAGAACGATCCTTCCGACGCCACCCTGACCATCATCGAAGAGCAGCAGTCCACCCGTGACCCACTCGGTGCTGAAGAGCTACTGCTGAGCAAACGCGTGGAAACCAATGAAAGCGGAACCTTGGACGCACTGGTGGCACATATTCGCCAGCGCCTGCCGGGCCTGTAAGAAATATTTCTTGGTCGTGTAGCCTTCCGGGGCTCACGGCCGAGCAATAGTGGCACTATAATGGCGTCATAATTCCAACACGGGAGTCGCCATTGTGAGCCATCCGAAGCTACTTGATACCCCGCTGTACGCGCTTCTGCATAAAGATGACATCCGCGGCTTCAACCAGGAGCGCCCGAAAGACGGCACCATCGATATGCGCGGTGGCGACTTTCGCGGCCTGGACCTGCGCGACCTGAATGCCGAAGGCGTGGATTTCACCGACGCTTATTTCCGTTCCGCCGACTTGCGTGGCCTGGATTTACGTGACAGCCCACTGGAAGGCGCGAGCCTGGCGCATGCCCAGATCTCCGGCACCTATTTCCCACCTGAGTTGAGCGCTGACGAGATACTGATGTCCGTCAATTTCGGTACGCGCTTGCGCTACCGCACACGGTAAAACCGCTGCATCGCCTCCCGGCTACGCACAAGGCGTACCGGGGGCTTCACCCTTTCCTACGCCAAAATCCCCCGCCTGCCTTAGAAGCTTTTAGGTCGTTGCCGACCAAAGAACTACGCTTTTCCTACTGAGCGCTACACTCCTTTCAGGCTTGCCTGGTCACGATACCCACCGAACCATTCGGCCGTCGCAAGGAGGCTTGATGAATGATGAGCTGCAACACCTGAAAAACCTTGGCAAGACGTCGGCGCAATGGCTGCATGCGGTGGGCATCCACAGTGCGTCCGACCTACGCCGCCTGGGGGCAGTCGACGCGTACCGTGCCGTACGCACCCGCGGTTTCAGGGCATCCAAAGTGTTGTTGTATGCCATTGAAGGCGCGCTGATGGATGTGCACTGGAATGACATTCCCGTTGAACGCAAGGAAGCTTTAAACCGTCAGCTGGACGCTCTTTCGGCACGCCAAAAGAATTGAGACGGCAACCTGCACTCACGTTTCCAGGGATTCCAAACAAATGCTTGAGGAAATTTGAAGAGGCGCAAAAACAAATGTTGACTCTCAAATGAGAATCGTTATGATTATCACAGCTGGTCGCGAGATCAGCCGATAACTGAAAGACCATTGGTTCGGACTCTCAGATTATCTCCTCATCAGGCTAATCACGGTTATTTGACCCGGCTCTGCCGGGTCTTTTTTTGCCCATAAAAAGCTGCGGCGATTTTCAGCGTGCAATGATCAACGGATGGCCGCGCTCCGGATGCGGCTGCACCAACACATCCAGCCCAAATACCGCCTTCAGTGGCTCAGGCCGGAACACTTGTGCCGGTGTATCCAACGCATGGGGCCGACCATCCTCCAGCAACAGGATACGATCACAGTAGCGCGCCGCCAGGTTCAAGTCGTGAAGGATCACCAGCACCGCAGCACCCCGGTCGGCAAAGCTGCGGATCGCCTGCAAGGTCGTGTGCTGATGCAGCGGATCAAGCATTGACGTCGGCTCATCCAGCAACAAGGTCTGCCCCGCCTCACCCGGCCATAGCTGCGCCAGCACCCGCGCGAGGTGCACACGCTGACGCTCGCCGCCCGACAATGCCAGGTAACTGCGCCCGCTCAAGTGGCCGACGTCGGCAGCCTGCAAGGCAGCATTGATGATTTCATCGTCACGCACCCGGCCAGTCTGATGAGGCAAGCGCCCCATGCCCACAACCTCTTCGACGCGAAAGGCAAAGTCCAGGGTTGAGGTCTGCGGCAATACCGCAAGGCGCTGGGCACGCTGCGCTCCGCCCCAGTCTTTCAACTCACGCTCATCCAGCCACACACGGCCTTCGTCGGGCTGCAACTCACCACATAACGCACCGAGCAACGTACTTTTCCCCACACCGTTGGGGCCCAACACGCCAAGCACTTCACCTGGCAGCAGGTCCAGGGTGACGTCCGCCAACACGGTTTTGCGCCCACGGCGGACCTGCAGGTCTTCTACTCGCAGCATCAGGCGCGCCCTCGTAACAACAGGTAGAGAAAAAACGGCGCACCGATAAACGCGGTAACAATGCCGATCGGCAATTCCGCCGGCGCCAAGGCCAGTCGCGCTACCAGATCGGCAAACAACAGCAAACTCGCCCCCGCGAGCACTGAGGCTGGCAGCAGCACCCGATGATCCGGCCCCGCCAGCAGGCGCACCAGATGCGGCACCACCAGCCCGACAAAGCCAATCATCCCCGCCGCTGCCACCGCCGCGCCTACCCCCAATGCAGTGCAGAACACCAGCTCGCGCTTGAGGCCTTCAACATCAATGCCCAAGTGGCTGGCTTCCGACTCACCCAACAGGAGTGCATTCAGCGCCTTGGCCCGCCGCGGCAGCCAAAGGGCGACGCCAGCGCTGACCAGCAGCAGCGGCCATAACCGCGAGTAGCTGGCGCCATTCAGGCTGCCCAGGTTCCAGAACGTCAGGGTGCGCAAGGTGGCGTCATCCGCCAGGTAGGTGAAAAGGCCCACCGCCGAACTGGCGAGCGCCGTCAGGGCGATCCCCGCCAGCAACATGGTCGCGACATTGGTTTGGCCGTTGCGTCGACCCAGGCGATAGACCAGCGCTGTTACCCCCAACCCCCCGAGGAAGGCACACAACGACAGCAGATAAGGCCCGAGGACGTCTGGCAAACCACCAAAAAACGAACCACCGACAATCGCAATCGCCGCGCCCAACGCCGCACCGCTGGACACCCCGACCAACCCGGGATCAGCCAAGGGGTTGCGAAACAGCCCCTGCATTGCGACGCCGGAAAGTGCCAGAACCCCGCCGACGGCCAGGCCCAGCAACGTACGCGGCAGGCGAATCTGCCCGAGGATCAACTCCGCCTGCTCCAGGCCTTGGGCCTCGATTGGCACACCCATCAAGCGTAAGGCTGCCCGCAGTGTGTCCATCAACGGCAAACTCACCGGCCCCAGGGCCAATGACAACCAGATCGCCAATACACACAGCAGACTCAAGCCCATAAACAGGGTTCGCGGTTTAACCAGAGTGGTCATGGGGCGGTATTAGCCTGAGACGGATAGAACCCGGCAGACAGCTTCACCAGGCTTTGCGGCAAGCGCGGCCCAAGCCCACCAACCAGCAGCGTCGGGTCCAGCTCATAGACGCGTCCATTCTTGGCTGCTGGCGTCGAAGCCAGGATCGGATTTTCCTTGAACAACGCGGCGCGGGCCGCATCCCCGGTCAAGGCGCGATCGGCAAACACCAGCACCTCAGGATTGAGCCCCGCCAGTGACTCGACGGAAAAAGGTTTGTAACCCTTGTGGGTCGCCAGGTTATGGCCGCCGGCCTGCTGCAACATCCAGTCAGCCGCCGTGTCTTTGCCGGCGATCAGCGGTTTTCCGCCGGCATGTCCCAGCAACAACAAGACGCCGGGTGCCTTTTGTGTGGATTGGGCCTTGGTCACCCAGTTCTTTTGTTGATCAAGTTGTTGTTGATAGTCGCTGAACAGCTCGGCAGCCTTCGCTTCGCTGCCCAGCAACTTGCCCAGATGCTGAAGGTTGCCTTGCAGGGTCGGCAAATCCGGCTCAGCCGAAAATAGCTCCACTTTCACACCGGCGTTGCGGATTTGCGCCAGCACCGGCGGCGGGCCCATTTCCTCGGTGCCCACCAGGATCTGCGGACGCAGGCTCAGAATGCCTTCCGCCGACAACTGCCGCTGGTAACCAATGCTCGGCAACGCCTTGAGGGATTCCGGATGCTGGCTGGTGGTATCCACGCCCACCAACTTTGACTCACCGCCCAGGGCCGTCACCCATTCCGACAACGCACCACCAGCACTGACCCAGCGTTGTGGCAGTTCAGAGGCCTGGGCCCCAGCGTTGACCAGCAGTCCGACAACGAGCGCGATAGCACTGGCACTCAGGCGCATAAAAGGGTTTCCTTCCAAGGGGTGAGCCCGCTGAAACACTCGCAATGTGACAGATCAAGGCTGCCTGACATCGTACAGAGCGCCCAGTCAGCTAACGGGCGAAGCCGGCATTTGATAATTATTTGCATTTGCACGTCAAGCGCCGGGCTCTTCGGTAAAATCAGGATAGCCTTGCAGCCCGCCAACGACGGTACTTAAGGATCGACATGAAGTTTCTCTGCACCTCGAGCGAACTCGCACCCAACGCCAGTCTCGGTTTCGATATCGACGGCCGCAAGCTGTTTGCCGTGCGTCGCGAAGGCATTGCCTACTTCTATATCAACCGCTGCCCACATCGCGGGGTGCCGCTGGAATGGCAGCCGCACCAGTTTCTAGACCCCAGCGCCAGCCTGATCCACTGCGCCACCCATGGCGCGCTGTTCCTGATCGAAAGCGGAGAGTGCGTCGCCGGGCCTTGTGCCGGCCAGAGCCTGACAGCCCTGCCCGGCCGCGAGGACGAACAGGGTCTTTGGGTAGAAATCTAACCGCCGAGCAATACTTCCAGGCGACGCTCGACGCAGATTTCCTCTGACGTCACCCTCACGCCATAGGCCAACACCTCGACGCCCGCCGCTTTGGCCTCACGCAACGCGGCCGCATAACCGGCATCAATTTCTTCGGCAGGACGCACCGCATCGATCCCCGAGAGGTTGACGCAGTACAACTGCACCGCCCGCACACCCTCACGCGCCAGATGCGCCAACTCCCGCAAATGCTTGGCCCCGCGCTGGGTCACTGCATCGGGGAATGCCGCCGTCGAGGTCCCGTCAAAACCGAGGGTGACGCTTTTGACTTCGACATACGCCGGGCCCGCTGGGTAATCCAGACGGAAATCGATCCGACTGTTTTCCTGACCGTAGGCCACTTCACGCTTCAACGCGGTAAAACCATTGAGTTCCGTGATAACCCCGGCCCGCAGCGCCTCTTCCACCAACTGATTGGCCCGCGCGGTATTCACACACGCCAGGCGCCCTTGCGGGGTTTCGCTGATTTCCCAAGTACCGGGCAGCTTGCGCTTGGGGTCATTGGAGCGGCTGAACCAGACTTGACCACCTTCCAGCATGCAGTTGAACATCGAGCCGGTGTTCGGGCAGTGAATGGTCAGGAACTCGCCGGTAACGGTTTCGATATCGGCGAGAAAACGCTTGTAGCGGCGGATCAGCCGGCCTTCTTCGAGGGGAGGATTAAAGCGCATCAGCCTTGCCAACTCCGCAAGCCACGGGCAATCCGCTCGACGGCTTCCTGTAGGCGATCAAGGTTTTGCGTGTAGGCAAAACGCACATGGTGACCGGCTTGATAGCGACCGAAATCCAGGCCTGGAGTGAACGCAACATGCTCGGTTTCGAGGAAGTGTCGGCAGAAGGCGAAGGCATCGCCGCCGAATTTGCTGATATCGGCGTACAAGTAGAACGCACCTTCCGGCTCGACAGCGATGCCGAAGCCGAGCTCCCGCAGGGCTGGCAGCAGGAAGTCGCGACGACGGCCAAACTCGGCCCGGCGATCCTCAAGAATATTCAATGTTTCCGGGGTAAAGCAGGCCAGGGCCGCATGCTGTGCCATGCTCGGTGCGCTGATGTAGAGATTCTGCGCCAACTTCTCCAATTCACCCACGGCCGCCGGTGGTGCCACCAGCCAACCCAGGCGCCAGCCGGTCATTCCGAAATACTTCGAAAAACTATTTAGAACGAAGGCTTCATCGTCGACTTCCAGCACGCTGGCGGCATCGGTGCCGTAGGTCAGGCCGTGATAGATTTCATCCACCACCAAATGCCCGTTGCGCGCCTTGATGGCGCTTGACAGCCCTGCCAACTCATCGCGCGTCAGGATGGTGCCGGTAGGGTTGGCGGGCGAAGCAACCAACGCGCCCACGCTGTCCTGATCCCAGTGACGAGCCACCAGGTCGGCGGTCAGTTGATAACGCACGTCGGGGCCGACCGGGACCAACTGCGCCGCGCCTTCCACCAGTCGCAGGAAGTGGCGGTTGCACGGGTAACCGGGGTCTGCCAGCAGCCAATGCTTACCGGGGTCCACCAGCAAACTGCTCGCCAGCAGCAGGGCACCGGAACCGCCGGGGGTAATCAGAATGCGTTCAGGATCGATGCCAAGCCCGTAACGCTGCTGGTAGAAACCGCTGATAGCCTCACGCAACTCCGGCAACCCGCGGGCCGCGGTATAACGGGTCTTGCCATTGGCCAGCGCCGCCTGTCCGGCCTTGATGATCGGCTCGGCGGTGGTGAAGTCCGGCTCGCCGATTTCCAGGTGAATCACGTCGTGACCGGCGGCCTGCAATTCATTGGCCCGCGCCAGCAACGCCATGACATGGAAAGGTTCGATAGCGCGACTGCGCGCACTGTAGGGCTGAGCCATTAGCCTTCCTTAACTGTGAGGACAAACCCCGATTCTACCCAACCCGCCGCGCAAAACCTGCTCTATTGCCCGAAGACATGTAGCAAGCACGGCGAGCAACTACCTGCAAAACAGCTAAAATCAACATTCGAGACCGTACAAGCCCGCCCTGTTGGGGCCTGCGGCGGTTTGCAACCCTCAGGAGACGGTGCCTCGACAACCGGGAGTGGCGCACCCCGAATCTATCTGGTAAGTTCGCCCGCTTGCAGCCGCAGGGCCGGCAGGTGTCGGTGATGTTGCAATCCTGCGCAATGGATTAGAAGAGTGAGAGGCGGTCCATTCATGCCCACCCAAGCAAAGCAACAGAGCATCAGCGGCTTCCAACCCTACGTCGAATCGAAGGGTGAGGAATACATGGGCAAGCCCATGCGCGAACACTTCTCCAAGATCCTGAAGCAGTGGAAACAGGACTTGATGCAAGAGGTTGACCGTACCGTTGACCATATGAAGGACGAAGCGGCCAACTTCCCGGACCCGGCAGACCGTGCCAGCCAGGAAGAAGAGTTCGCCCTTGAACTGCGCGCCCGTGATCGCGAGCGCAAGCTGATCAAGAAAATCGACAAGACCCTGCAACTCATCGAAGACGAAGAGTATGGCTGGTGCGAGTCCTGCGGCGTCGAGATTGGTATTCGCCGCCTGGAAGCGCGTCCTACCGCCGACTTGTGCGTAGACTGCAAGACCTTGGCTGAAATCAAGGAAAAACAGGTCGGCAAGTAACCATCGCCGGGCTGTACAAATGGGGCGTGCGAACGCTCCATTTTTGTTTCTGGCGTTTGCTGGTTTTCCAGTAATATCCGCCCCATGACTGCCTCCTCCTATATCGGGCGTTTCGCCCCCACGCCCAGCGGACACCTGCATTTCGGTTCCCTGGTCGCTGCCCTCGCCTCCTACCTCGACGCCCGTGCCAATCAAGGCCGCTGGCTGATGCGCATGGAAGACCTCGATCCGCCACGGGAAGAGCCCGGCGCCCAGGCCGCAATCCTCAATGCCCTGGAACGCTACGGCTTCGAATGGGACGGGGAATTGGTCCGACAAAGCGAACGGCACGATGCCTACGCCGAAGTGCTCAACCGTCTGTTCAATCACGGCCTGGCCTACGCCTGTACCTGCTCACGCAAGCAACTGGAACCCTACAACGGGATTTATCCAGGACTATGCCGCAATGCCGGCCACGATCAGCAAGATGCCGCCATTCGCCTGCGGGTGCCGGAGCTGGAGTACCACTTTACCGACCGTGTACAAGGCGAATTCCGACAGCATCTGGGTCGTGATGTAGGCGACTTCGTTATCCGCCGCCGCGACGGACTTTATGCCTACCAACTGGCAGTGGTGCTCGATGACGCCTGGCAAGGTGTGACCGACATCGTGCGTGGCGCCGACCTGCTCGACTCCACGCCGCGCCAACTGTATCTGCAGGAACTGCTGGGCCTGCCCCAACCGCGTTACCTGCATGTGCCGCTGATCATCCAGCCGGACGGTAACAAGCTGGGCAAATCCTACCGTTCCCCCCCCTTGACCACAGACCAGGCCACGCCTTTGCTGTTAAGAGCACTGCGCGCCCTGGGCCAGCCAGCGGGCGACGAACTGAACCACGCCAGCCCACGGGAACTGCTGGATTGGGGCATTGCGCACTGGGATGCTCCACAGATCCCGCGCACACTCACGCTGGCCGAAGCGCAATTGCGCTGAAGGCGCTTGCAGCTTGCGAGCCATCCGTTACCATCGCCGCAGTTTTTCAATCAGAGGCCAACATGTACATCTATCGATTGGTCCTGCTTTTGGTCGTCGGGATCTACCTGTTTTCTCCTGCCATCATGGATTGGTGGATCGACGCCACAGGCGCCTGGTACCGGCCCTATCTGCTTTGGCTGATTCTGATCGTCGTGACTTTCATCCTGCAGAGCCAAAAAGATGCCGATGAGCTTTAGCCTGACCGAGATGCTGCTGATCAGCGCCGCCTACCTGGCCGCGCTGTTCGGGGTAGCCTGGATCAGTGAACGTGGAATGATTCCGCGGGCGATCATTCGCCATCCGTTGACCTACACCTTGTCCCTGGGCGTGTATGCCAGCGCCTGGGCGTTCTATGGCACGGTGGGCCTGGCCTATCAGTATGGATACGGCTTTCTTTCGAGTTATCTCGGGGTGTCCGGGGCGTTCTTGCTGGCGCCGGTGCTGTTGTATCCGATCCTGAAAATCACCCGCACCTATCAGCTGTCGTCCCTGGCCGACCTGTTTGCGTTCCGCTTCCGCAGCACCTGGGCCGGTGCGCTGACCACGATCTTCATGCTGATCGGCGTGCTGCCGTTACTGGCGTTGCAGATCCAGGCGGTGGCCGACTCCATCAGCATCCTCACCCGTGAGCCGGTGCAACACCGCGTGGCCTTGAGCTTCTGCGCGCTGATCACCCTGTTCACGATTTTCTTCGGCTCACGGCACATCGCCACCCGTGAGAAACATGAAGGGCTGGTGTTCGCGATCGCGTTTGAATCGGTGATCAAGCTGATCGCCATCGGCGGCGTCGGCCTGTATGCGCTCTACGGGGTATTCGACGGCCCGCAACAGCTGGAACTGTGGCTGCTGCAAAACCAGACCGCCCTGGCCGCGCTGCACACGCCATTGCAGGAAGGCCCATGGCGCACGCTGCTGCTGGTGTTTTTCGCCTCGGCCATCGTAATGCCGCACATGTACCACATGACCTTCACCGAAAACCTCAACCCACGTTCGCTGGTCAGCGCCAGCTGGGGCTTGCCGTTGTTCCTGCTGCTGATGAGCCTGGCGGTGCCGCTGATTCTCTGGGCGGGCCTGAAACTGGGCGCCACCACCAACCCCGAATACTTCACGCTGGGCGTCGGCATTGCCGCCAACAGCAAGTCACTGGCATTGCTGGCCTATGTCGGTGGTTTGTCAGCCTCCAGCGGGCTGATCATCGTCAGCACCCTCGCCCTGTCGGGGATGGCGCTTAATCACCTGGTGTTGCCACTCTACCAGCCACCGGCCGAAGGCAATATCTACCGCTGGCTGAAATGGACCCGCCGCGCGCTGATCGTCGCGATCATCATGGCCGGCTATGGCTTCTACCTGTTGCTGGGTGCCGAGCAGGACCTGGCCAACCTGGGCATCGTCGCCTTCGTTGCCACCTTGCAGTTCCTGCCGGGGGTGTTGTCGGTGCTGTACTGGCCGACTGCCAACCGCCGAGGCTTTATCGCCGGGCTGCTGGCCGGGATCCTGGTATGGACCGTGACCATGCTGCTGCCGCTGGTGGGCAACTTGCAGGGCTTCTACATCCCGCTGTTGAACATGATCTACGTGTTAGACGACACCAGTTGGCACATGGCGGCGATTGCCTCGCTGGCGGCCAACGTGCTGATGTTCACCCTCTTCTCGCTGTTCACCAACGCCAGCCCGGAAGAAACCAGCGCCGCCGAAGCCTGCGCTGTGGATAACGTGCGTCGCCCGCAACGCCGCGAATTGCATGCCGCCTCACCCCAGGAATTCGCCACGCAATTGGCCAAGCCATTGGGCGCCAAGGCCGCGCAAAAGGAAGTCGAGCAGGCCCTGCGCGATCTCTACCTGCCGTTCGACGAACGCCGACCTTATGCGCTGCGCCGTCTGCGGGACCGCATCGAAGCCAACCTGTCCGGCTTGATGGGCCCGAGCGTGTCCCAGGACATGGTCGAGACCTTCCTGCCGTACAAGGCCGGCGGCGAAAACTACGTGACCGAAGACATCCACTTCATCGAGAGCCGGCTGGAGGATTACCACTCGCGCCTCACTGGCCTTGCCGCCGAACTCGATGCCTTGCGCCGCTATCACCGCCAGACGCTGCAGGAGTTACCGATGGGCGTCTGCTCCCTGGCCAAGGATCAAGAGATCCTGATGTGGAACAAGGCCATGGAAGAACTCACCGGCATCGCCGCCCAACGCGTGGTGGGCTCACGCCTGAATACCATCGGCGACCCGTGGAAAGAATTGCTCCAGGGCTTCATCAACCTGCCCGACGAACACTTGCATAAACAGCACCTGGCGCTGGACGGCCAGACCCGCTGGCTCAACCTGCACAAGGCCGCCATCGATGAGCCACTGGCGCCCGGCAACAGCGGCCTGGTGCTGCTGGTAGAAGACCTGACCGAAACCCAAATGCTCGAAGACAAGCTGGTGCACTCTGAGCGACTGGCCAGCATCGGGCGCCTGGCCGCCGGTGTGGCCCATGAAATCGGCAACCCGATCACCGGTATCGCCTGTCTTGCGCAAAACCTGCGGGAAGAGCGCGAAGAAGACGGCGAAATCATCGAGATCAGCGGGCAGATTCTGGAGCAGACCAAGCGTGTTTCGCGCATTGTGCAGTCCCTGATGAGCTTTGCCCACGCAGGCGCTCACCAGAATCACGACGAGGCCGTGTGCCTGGCTGAAGTGGCCCAGGATGCCATTGGGCTGCTGGCCTTGAACCGGCGCAATTTCGAAGTACAGTTCTTTAACCTGTGCGATCCGGAACACTGGGTCGACGGCGATTCACAACGCCTGGCCCAAGTGCTGATCAACCTGTTGTCCAACGCCCGTGATGCATCGCCGGCCGGCAGTGCAGTACGGGTCAAGAGCGAGGCTTTCGAGCACACGGTCGACCTGATCGTGGAGGACGAAGGCAGCGGCATTCCACAGAACATCATGGATCGATTGTTCGAACCCTTCTTCACCACCAAGGATCCGGGTGAAGGTACCGGTCTGGGCCTTGCACTGGTCTATTCCATCGTTGAAGAGCATTATGGACAAATCACCATCGACAGCCCGGCTGACACCGAAAGCCAACGCGGCACCCGTATTCGGGTGACCTTGCCGCGTCATGTCGAAGCGACGTCCGCTGTGAACTGAGACCGTCGAGAGAGTTGAATCAATGCCGCACATTTTGATCGTCGAAGACGAAACCATTATCCGCTCTGCCTTGCGTCGCCTGCTTGAACGTAATCAGTACCAGGTCAGCGAAGCCGGCTCGGTGCAGGAAGCCCAAGAGCGTTTCAGTATTCCCACGTTCGACCTGATCGTCAGTGACCTGCGTTTGCCCGGCGCCCCTGGCACCGAGCTGATCAAGCTCGGCCAAGGCACGCCGGTGCTGATCATGACCAGCTACGCCAGCCTGCGCTCGGCAGTGGACTCGATGAAGATGGGCGCGGTGGACTACATCGCCAAGCCTTTCGACCACGACGAAATGCTCCAGGCCGTGGCCCGCATCCTGCGTGACCGTCAATCCGCCAGCAGTACACCGGCTGAACGCCCGGCAGCGGGCAAGGCCGTCAACGGCGCTGAAAAGCCCGGCGTGGATAACAGTAATGGCGAAATCGGCATTATCGGCTCCTGCCCACCGATGCAGGACCTGTACAGCAAGATCCGCAAAGTGGCGCCCACTGACTCCAATGTATTGATTCAGGGCGAATCCGGCACCGGTAAAGAACTGGTGGCCCGCGCCCTGCACAACCTGTCCAAGCGCGCCAAGGCACCGATGATCTCGGTGAACTGCGCGGCGATCCCCGAATCCCTGATCGAATCCGAATTGTTCGGCCATGAAAAAGGCGCCTTTACCGGCGCCAGCGCTGGCCGTGCGGGCTTGGTTGAAGCTGCCGACGGTGGCACGCTGTTCCTCGACGAGATTGGCGAACTGCCACTGGAAGCTCAGGCACGCTTGCTGCGGGTCCTCCAGGAAGGCGAAATCCGCCGCGTCGGCTCGGTACAGTCGCAAAAGGTCGACGTACGACTGATCGCGGCCACGCACCGTGACCTGAAAAGCCTGGCCAAAATTGGCCAGTTCCGTGAAGACCTTTATTACCGCCTGCACGTGATCGCACTCAAACTGCCGGCTTTGCGTGAGCGTGGCGCCGACGTCAATGAGATCGCTACGGCCTTCCTGGCCCGCCAAAGTGCACGAATCAACCGTACCGACCTGAAGTTTGCCGCCGATGCCGAGCAGGCAATCCGTCACTATTCCTGGCCGGGTAACGTGCGGGAGCTGGAGAACGCTGTAGAGCGCGCAGTGATTCTGTCGGAGAGCCCGGAAATTTCCGCCGAGCTGCTGGGGATCGATATCGAGCTCAGCGACCTGGATGACGATGACTTTATCGGCCTGCCGCCTCAGCAGGGTGGCAGTAACAACAGCCATGAGCCGACGGAAGATTTGTCATTGGAGGATTACTTCCAGCACTTCGTCCTCGAGCACCAGGACCATATGACCGAGACCGAACTGGCGCGCAAACTGGGCGTCAGCCGTAAATGCCTGTGGGAACGGCGCCAGCGCCTGGGTATCCCGCGGCGCAAGACCGGGGTTGCCAGCGAAAGCTGAGTGGGTGGCCCCACAGGTAACACCTTCAGATGTGAAAAAACTGTTACCGCTGATTTTTCACGTAACAAAAGCCGGGGCTTACGGTAACGAAGCCCCGGCTTTTTTTCGCCTTCAAGAAACCCGAAAGCGCTCCGAACCCCTTATTTTGCTGGGCCTCGCAAAAGTTGGCACGCACCCTGCTATATGCTTAGTACAAAAACAATAACAAGCAAATGTACAAGACAATAAAAATAAGACGAATCGACTCACGCATAACAAAAACAACACGGCGGAGGCGCAGCTAACTGATTCTTTTGGAGAGGCGTTGCATTTGGGGCTTGCCCCGCAACCAGGCCGAGAACAACAAAAACTGCCCTAAGGCAGAGCCTGAACTGGTTGGATCGTAGATCAGCAACACAGCGACCAAAGCAATCCGTTTGCTCTTGGCTCCCGATTGGGAGTGTCATGAAGGTGAAGCTTCATGGCGAGGGCGATCAACAAAAACAAGAAGCCCGAAACCAATAATAAAAATAGAGCACGCAACTACTTCTGGGGGAGCTTCGGCTCCCCTTGTAGTTTCCGCAATTTGGCACTCGCCACCCTTCTTTTAAGCTTCTGGCTCAAGCCTTGCAGCTAGTTCCTACACCATCCCCTGACTAAATGCTAGAATCCCGGCCCATCATGCGGTCATTCTTCGTTATGGCCGAACATTCCTTCAAACAGTGCATCCCATGCTGAAGAAGTTGTTCCAGTCATTCCGTTCTCCCTTGCGTCGTACGCAACACAAACGCAGCACGCCTGAAGTGCTCAATAGCAGCCAGCATTCGCTGCAACGCGCCCAGTTCAGCCGTTATGCGGTGAACATCGTCGAACGTTTGCAGAACGCCGGCTACCAGGCTTACCTGGTTGGCGGTTGCGTGCGCGACATGTTGCTCAACATCACTCCCAAGGATTTCGACGTCGCCACCAGTGCCACGCCGGAACAAGTGCGTGCCGAATTCCGCAATGCGCGGATCATTGGTCGGCGCTTCAAGTTGGTGCATATCCACTTTGGTCGCGAGATCATCGAGGTCGCGACCTTCCGCGCCAACCACCCACAAAACGATGAAGAAGAAGACACCAACCAGTCTTCCCGCAATGAAAGCGGACGCATCCTGCGGGACAACGTCTACGGCACCCTGGAAGAAGACGCGCAACGCCGCGATTTCACCATCAATGCCCTCTATTACGATCCAGTCAGCGAGCGCATCCTCGATTACGCCAACGGCGTGCACGACATTCGCAACAACCTGCTGCGCCTGATCGGCGATCCGACGCAACGCTACCAGGAAGACCCGGTGCGCATGCTGCGGGCCGTACGTTTCGCGGCCAAGTTGAACTTCGGGATCGAGAAGCACACGGCCGCACCGATTCGCGACCTGGCGCCGATGCTGCGGGAAATCCCGTCGGCACGCCTGTTCGAAGAGGTGCTCAAGTTGTTCCTCTCCGGCTATGCCGCCGACACCTTCGAAATGCTGGTTGACCTGCAGTTGTTCGACCCATTGTTCCCGGCCAGCGCCGAGGCACTGGAGTACAACCCGACCTACACCCACACGCTGATCAGCGAAGCCTTGATTAACACCGACCTGCGCATCAAGCAGAACAAACCGGTCACCCCGGCGTTCCTCTTTGCCGCCCTGTTGTGGCCCGCGCTTCCGAAACGCGTCATGCGCCTGCAAGACCGTGGCATGCCGGCAATTCCAGCCATGCAGGAAGCTGCTCACGAGCTGATCGCCGAGCAATGCCAGCGCATCGCCATCCCGAAACGCTTCACCATGCCGATCCGTGAGATCTGGGACATGCAGGAGCGCCTGCCACGCCGCAGCGGCAAACGTGCCGACCTGTTGCTGGACAACCCGCGCTTCCGTGCCGGCTATGACTTCCTGCTGCTGCGTGAAAGCGCCGGCGAGCAGACCGACGGCCTTGGCGAGTGGTGGACCGACTACCAGGACGCCAACGACAGCCAGCGCCGCGAGATGATCAAAGAGCTCAGCAGCAAAGGCGAAGCCACCGGCGATGGCCCGAAAAAACGTCGCCGCAGCAGTGGCAGCAAGCGCAAACGTAGCGCTGGCGACGCTTCGAGTGCGTCTGGCGAGTAAGCACGTGGAACGTATCTACATCGGCATGGGCAGCAACCTGGCGGCCCCTGAACAACAATTGCGCCATGCCGTGGAGGCCTTGGCGCAGTTGCCGAACACCACGCTGGCGGGCGTCTCCGCTTTCTATCAAAGTGATTCCCTGCTCCCGGGCCAACCGCGCTACACCAATGCGGTGGCGGCCCTGGACAGCGAACTTGCGCCCCTGCAACTGCTTGATGCCCTGCAAACCATCGAGAATGACCAGGGCCGCGAGCGCCTCGAGCGCTGGGGCCCGCGCACCCTGGACCTGGACATCCTGGTATTTGGTGACCGGTTGATCGACGAGCCGCGCCTGAAGGTGCCGCACTATCAGATGCATCTGCGGGCATTCGTGCTTTACCCATTGGCAGAACTGGCCCCCGCCAGCCTGCAACTCGCCGATGGCCGCCAGCTCAGCGACCTGTTGGACGCCTGCCCGTTTGTCGGCCTGGAACGCCTGGCGCCTGCTGAATCGCATCAGTAACAGCGGTAACACCCCGGCCGTAACAATGCGGTAACACATCCAATTGACTTCCAGAGTCCTCCTCACGACTATAGGCGTCCCGCTGCCGCCTACCCGGCGCTAAAGGGCGCAATCCAGGCCTTATAAGCACTGATCCTTAAGAAAGTGCGCCTGTATAAACGAAGACTCACGCGCGTTACTCGCTGTTTCCAAGCGCCTGAATGAGGACCCTTTTCATGCCAAACGTTACCCTGAGCACCTTGCAGAGCCTCAAACTCAAAGGTGAAAAGATCACCATGCTGACCTGCTACGACGCCACTTTTGCCCAGGCCAGCTGCCAGGCAGGGGTTGAAGTGTTGTTGGTGGGGGACTCCCTGGGCATGGTTCTACAAGGGAATGACAGCACCCTGCCGGTCACCAACGACGAAATCGCTTACCACACAGCCTGCGTCAAACGCGGGAACGAAGGCGCCTTCATCATCGCCGACCTGCCCTTCATGGCCGACGCCACCATCGAACAGACCCTGACCAACAGCGCTCAACTGATGCGTGCCGGTGCGCACATGGTCAAGGTTGAAGGTGCTGCCTGGCTCGCGGAGTCGATTCGCTTGCTGGCCGAACGCGGCGTGCCGGTTTGCGCGCACATGGGCCTGACGCCCCAGTCGGTGAATATCCTCGGCGGCTACAAGGTACAGGGCCGCGGCGAAGCCCAGGCGCGCCAGATGCGGGCCGATGCCATCGCCCTGGAGCAGGCCGGTGCATGCATGATTCTGTTGGAATGCGTACCAAGCGAGTTGGCAGCGGAAATCACCCAGGCCGTCAAAATCCCGGTGATTGGTATCGGCGCAGGTTCCGGCACCGACGGCCAGGTATTGGTGCTGCACGACATGCTGGGCCTGTCCCTGACCGGTCGCGTACCCAAGTTCGTGAAGAACTTCATGGCTGGCCAGGACAGCATTCAATCGGCGCTTGCCGCCTACGTCAGCGAAGTCAAAGCCGCTACCTTCCCAGGCGCTGAACACGGATTCTCTGCATGAACACCGTCAAAACCGTGCGCGAACTGCGCGCCGCCGTCGCCCATGCCCGCAGCGCGGGCAAACGCATCGGCTTCGTGCCCACCATGGGCAACCTGCACAGCGGCCATGCCACGCTGGTGACCAAGGCGGCGCAACAAGCGGACTTCGTCGTCGCGAGCATTTTCGTCAACCCGCTGCAATTTGGCGCCGGCGAAGACTTGGACAAATACCCACGCACCCTGGCGGCTGACCAGGAGAAGCTGCTGCAAGCCGGTTGCAACCTGCTGTTCGCCCCGACCGTCGACGAGATGTACCCCGACGGCATGGCCGGCCAGACACGGGTCAGCGTGCCACAACTGTCCGAAGGCCTGTGCGGCGCCAGCCGTCCCGGGCATTTTGAAGGCGTGGCCACGGTGGTCAGCAAGCTGTTCAATATGGTCCAGCCAGACCTGGCGATCTTTGGCCAGAAGGACTACCAGCAACTGGCAGTCATTCGCGCCATGGTCCATGACCTAAACATGCCGATCCAGATTATCGGCGAGCCGACCGTTCGCGCCGACGATGGCCTCGCGCTGTCGTCGCGCAATGGTTATCTCACCGAAGAGCAGCGCGCCATCGCGCCGGTGCTGTACCGCAGCCTCAGCCAGATTGCCGCCGCCATTGAAGCGGGCGACCGCGATTTCGCCAAACTGCGTGCCGCACAGGTCCAGCAGATTGAAGCCGCCGGTTTTCGCATGGACTACCTGGAGGTCCGCCAGGGCCTGCACCTGCGCCCGGCCACCGCTGAAGACAAGGATCTGGTGATTCTGGTCGCCGCCTACCTGGGCGCCACCCGGCTGATCGACAACCTGCATTTGCACCTGAACTGACCCCGCCGCATACCCCGCCTGTTGCACTGCCTGATCGGCCGGTATAAAAAAGTACCGGCCACAGCGCAGACAAAGCCAAGACAGATCGACACGCTAGGTTTAATGTATTCGCCCTACGCTATTCGTTGGCGTCGACCGGAGCCTGTCATCTTCACAAAGACAGCACATTCCCGGCTTTAAAGTGTCCTACCAGCAGTCCCAGCAATAAAAAGGAAACCCGCAGCGATGGCGTACTACCGCACTCCTCATGACGTTACCGCTCTGCCCGCCTGGCAAGCGCTCAATCAACATCGCCAAGCCATGCAGGATTTCAGCATGCGCGAAGCCTTTAATGCCGATCCCCAGCGCTTTACCCAGTTCACCTTGAGCAGCTGCGGACTTTTCCTCGATTACTCGAAAAACCTGATCACCAGCGAAACCCGCGACCTGCTGGTAGGCCTGGCCAAGGAAGTCGACCTTCAGGGCGCGATCAAGTCGCTGTTCAACGGCGAGCCGGTCAACTCTTCCGAAGGCCGCCCGGCGCTGCACACCGCGCTGCGTCGTCCAGTGGGTGACAAGCTGTCGGTCAACGGCGTGAACATCATGCCGGACGTGCACAAGGTGCTGAACCAGATCACTGACCTGGTCGGCCGCATCCACGATGGCCTGTGGCGTGGCTACACCGAGAAGCCGATCACCGACGTGGTGAACATCGGCATCGGTGGCTCGTTCCTCGGCCCGGAGCTGGTGTCTGAAGCGCTGTTGTCCTACGCCCACAAAGGCGTGCGCTGCCATTACCTGGCGAACATCGACGGCAGTGAGTTCCACGAGCTGACCATGAAGCTGCGCGCCGAGACCACGCTGTTCATCGTCTCGTCGAAATCCTTCAACACCCTCGAAACCCTGAAAAACGCCCAGGCCGCCCGCGCCTGGTACCTGGCCCAGGGTGGCTCGGAAGCCGAGCTGTATCGCCACTTCATCGCTGTGTCGAGCAACAACGCCGCCGCCGTGGCCTTCGGTATCCGCGAAGAAAACATCTTCCCGATGTGGGACTGGGTGGGCGGTCGTTACTCGCTGTGGTCGGCCATCGGCCTGCCGATCGCGCTGGCCATCGGCATGTCCAACTTCAAGGAACTGCTGTCCGGTGCCTACACCATGGACCAGCACTTCCAGACCGCGCCGTTCGAAGCGAACATGCCCGTGCTGCTGGGTCTGCTGGGCGTGTGGTACGGCAACTTCTGGGGCGCGCAGAGTCACGCGATCCTGCCGTACGACCACTATCTGCGTAACATCACCAAGCACCTGCAACAGCTGGATATGGAATCCAACGGCAAGAGCGTGCGCCAGGACGGTACGCCGGTTTCCACCGACACCGGCCCGGTTATCTGGGGCGGCGTAGGCTGCAACGGTCAGCATGCTTACCACCAGTTGCTGCACCAGGGCACCCAGCTGATCCCGGCCGACTTCATCGTGCCGATCGTCAGCTTCAACCCGGTCTCCGACCACCATCAGTGGCTGTACGCCAACTGCCTGTCCCAGAGCCAGGCCCTGATGCTCGGCAAGACCCGCGCCGAAGCTGAAGCCGAGCTGCGCGACAAAGGCATGGCCGAAGCCGAAGTGCAGAAGCTGGCACCGCACAAGGTGATCCCGGGCAACCGTCCGAGCAACACCATTGTGGTTGAGCGCATCAGCCCTCGTCGCCTCGGCGCGCTGGTGGCGATGTATGAGCACAAAGTGTTCGTGCAAAGCGTCATCTGGGGTATCAACGCCTTCGACCAATGGGGCGTGGAGCTGGGCAAGGAGCTGGGCAAAGGCGTCTACAACCGCCTGACCGGCACCGAAGAACAGCCTGCGGACGATGCGTCCACCCAAGGGTTGATCAACTACTTCCGCGGACGTCACCGCGGTTGATGTAATGCCCGCAAGGCCAACGTCTGTTTGGACGTTGGCCTTGAACCCGCCTGCCACAGGGTGCATCTTTATTGCTTGTCGCAAAAACAAGAATAAGGATCCCTCATGTTCGATATCAGCATGTTCCCCACCGCCGATGCCGTCCGCCGGGCTGCGCAACTCAGTCAAGAGGACTATCAGCGCCTCTACCGCCAATCCGTCGAGCAACCCGACACCTTCTGGGCCGAACAGGCCAAGCGCTTTCTCGACTGGTCCACGCCCTGGCAGACCGTCCAGACATCCGACATCAAGACCGGTGCCGCCCAATGGTTTGCCGGTGGCCAACTGAACGTCAGTTACAACTGCATCGACCGTCACCTCGCGCAACGCGCTGATCAGCCGGCCTTCATCTGGGAGGGCGATGATCCTGCAAAATCTTCCAAAATTACCTACCGCCAGCTCCACCAAAACGTCAGCCGCCTGGCCAACGTGCTGAAAAGCCGTGGCGTGAAGAAAGGCGACCGGGTGTGCATCTACATGCCGATGATTCCCGAGGCGGCCTACGCCATGCTGGCCTGTACGCGGATCGGTGCGGTGCATTCGGTGGTGTTTGGTGGTTTCTCGCCAGACGCCCTGCGCGACCGCATTCTCGACGCCGACTGCCGCACAGTGATCACCGCCGATGAAGGCGTACGCGGTGGCAAGCCGGTAGCGCTGAAACAGAATGTCGACAAGGCCCTGGCCAGTTGCCCGGACGTCAGCACGGTACTGGTAGTGCAGCGCACCGGCGCGGCGGTCAATTGGACTGAAGGGCGCGACCTCAAGTATCAGCAAGCCCTGGACGCGGCCAGCGACGACTGCCCGCCCGAGCCAATGGACGCGGAAGACCCGCTGTTTATCCTCTACACCTCCGGCAGCACCGGCAAACCCAAAGGTGTGCTCCACACCACCGGCGGTTACCTGCTGCAGGCTGCGATGACATTCAAGTACGTACTCGACTACCGCGACGGCGAAGTGTTCTGGTGCACCGCCGATGTCGGCTGGGTGACCGGCCACAGTTATATCGTCTATGGGCCATTGGCCAATGGCGCCACATCGCTGATGTTCGAGGGTGTGCCGAGTTATCCGGACAGCTCGCGCTTCTGGCAGGTGATCGACAAGCATCAGGTCAATATCTTCTACACCGCGCCTACGGCGTTGCGCGCGCTGATGCGTGAAGGCCACGGCCCACTGGAAAACACCTCCCGCGCCAGCCTTCGCCTGCTGGGCAGTGTCGGCGAACCGATCAACCCGGAGGCCTGGGACTGGTACTTCAACGCAGTGGGCGAACAACGCTGCCCGATTGTCGACACCTGGTGGCAGACCGAAACCGGCGGCATCATGCTCAGCCCGCTGGTCAGCGCCCAACGGATCAAGCCCGGTTGCGCCACCCAACCCATGTTTGGCGTGGTGCCCGTACTGCTGGATGAGCAAGGCAAGGAAATCAGCGGCGCCGGCGGCGGCGTGCTGGCGATTAAATCCAGTTGGCCGGGGCAGATTCGCAGCGTGTACGGCGACCCGCAACGGATGATCGATACCTATTTCAAACCCTATCCGGGCTACTACTTCACCGGCGACGGCGCCCGGCGAGACGAGAACGGCGACTACTGGATCACCGGACGTATCGATGATGTGATCAACGTGTCCGGGCACCGTATCGGCACCGCCGAGGTGGAAAGCGCGCTGGTGTTGCATGATCAGGTCGCCGAAGCCGCCGTGGTGGGCTATCCCCACGACGTCAAAGGCCAGGGCATCTATGCCTTCGTCACGCCCATGAATGGCGTCGAGCCCGACGAGGCGCTGAAAAAACACCTGCTGGATCTGGTAAGCAAGGAAATCGGCAGTTTCGCCAAGCCCGAGCTGATTCAATGGGCACCGGCCTTGCCGAAAACCCGCTCAGGCAAGATCATGCGGCGGATTTTGCGCAAGATTGCCTGCAACGAACTGGACAGCCTGGGGGATACTTCCACCCTGGCCGACCCGAGCGTGGTAGATGGCCTGATCGACAAGCGCCTCAACCGATAGGAACCCATGGAATTCATTCGCAGCCGCATCGAAAACCAGCTGATGAGCCTGACCGGCTTGTCGCTGGGTCAACTCGACCTGGAAACCCCCAAGGGTGATCCAGGTCTCTTTGGGCCGAACTCGGTGAGCTGGAAGGTCCATGGCGACTTCAGCAGCATGTTGATTGGCGGCATCAGCGCGCTGATGTTGCAGGCGTTGCACCCGCTGGCCCTGGCCGGCGTGTGGGACCATTCAAACTTTCGACAAGACATGCTCGGGCGCTTGCGGCGTACCTCGCAGTTCATTTCCGGGACCACATTCGGTTCGCGCCGCGACGCCGAATGGCTGATCGAGAAAGTGCGCACCATTCACCTGCAAGTGGTCGGCCATGCACCTGATGGCCGACCGTATGCGGCCAGCGATCCCGAGTTGCTGACCTGGGTGCATGTGGCGGAGGTCAGTAACTTTCTTGCGGCCCACCTGCGTTACCGCAACCCGGAGTTATCCCCCAGGGATCAAGACCGGTACTACAGCGAAATAGCCCTGGTGGCCGAGCAACTGGGGGCGCGCCATGTGCCGCGTTCTCGCCAGGAAATTTCCGATTACCTTGAGCGTATTCGCCCGCAACTGCTGTGTGACAAACGCAGCCACGAAGTCCTGCGGTTGCTGCTGAATGCGCCGTCGCCGAGTACTTTGGCCAAGCCGTTTGGCTCACTGATGATGCAGGCCGGTATCGACCTGCTGCCGGACTGGGCCAGCGACATGCTCGGGCAGAAACAAAGCCCGCTGCAGCGCCAGATGATTCGCGCCGGGGTCAGGCGCAGCGCGCCGTTGTTGCGTTGGGCCATGCGCAATGGTTCGGTGCAACGGGCCCACAGGCGAATGGGCCTGCTGGAGCCATAACTGTTAAACTCCCGCGCCCCAATTACTCTCCAAGGCGCGCACTATGTCTTCCTTGAATCAGGCGCTGCGCGCCGCCCTCGATCATCGCCAGGACCTGCTCGCTGAGCTGCATGCACAAGGTACCGATTGCTATCGCCTGTTCCACGGCAGCCAGGAAGGCGCTGGCGGCCTGACGATCGACCGCTACGGCCCGCAACTGCTGGTGCAGAGCTTTCACCAGTCACTGGAGAGCGGCGACCTGCTGCAGCTGCATCAGGCGATCAACCAGCACCTGGGGCTGGAGCTGTTGCTGGTCTACAACGACCGCTCCCGGGGCAACTCGCGTATCGACCGTGAAGACACGGTTTACCGTGCCGAGCCCGCGGCTCTGGAAGACTTGATCGGCCACGAGTGGGGCCTCAACTACCGCGTGCGCGGCCGCCATGCCGGGCAAGACCCGTTGCTGTTCCTGGACTTGCGCAACACCCGCGGCTGGGTCAAGGCACACAGTGCCGGCAAAAGCGTGTTGAACCTGTTCGCCTACACCTGCGGCGTAGGCCTGAGCGCCGCCGCCGGTGGTGCCCGTGAGGTGTGCAACCTGGACTTTGCCGAGGGCAACCTGGCGGTCGGTCGCGAAAACGGGCAACTGAATCCGCAATTGCCGACGATGGAATTCGTCCAGTCCGACTACTTCCCGGCAATCCGCCAACTGGCCGGCCTGCCCATCAGCCAGCGTCGCGGCCAGAAGCTGCCGAGTTATCCGCGTCTGGACCAGCGTCAATACGACCTGGTGCTGCTCGACCCGCCGGCCTGGGCCAAGAGCGCCTTCGGCACCGTCGACCTGCTGCGCGACTACCAGAGCCTGCTCAAGCCGGCGCTGCTGGCCACTGCCGATAACGGCGTGCTGATCTGCTGCAATAACCTGGCAAAAGTCGGCATGGACGACTGGCGCGACCAGGTCCTGCGTTGCGCCGAAAAAGCCGGGCGTCCGGTCCGCGACTGGCAGATCATGACACCCGGCGCAGATTTCCCGTCCCTCGACCAGCAACCGCCGCTGAAGACCCTCATCCTGCAGCTGTAAGACTTGTCCCAAAGGGGGCCTGTACGCCGAATAAAGGCCCGGTTCTTCGGAACCGTAAACCCGTGCCATACTCCAAGGCACTCTTGATCGACATAGATGGCGTCACATATGCCCAAAGGATTGATTCGCGCCGCTGGCGCCTTGCTGACCGCCCTAGCCCTATACAGCTTGCTGGGCTTCCTTATTCTCCCCGGCATTGCCCTTCGCGTGGCCAACCAACAGCTGGCCAATTACGCCACGGTGCCGGCGCACATTGAGCGTATCGAGCTCAACCCGTTCAGCCTCGAACTGACCGTGTGGGGCCTGAACATCGGAGAACCGGGCAAGGAGCAAGTAGCCTTTGAACGCCTGTACGCCAACCTGCAGATCGACAGCCTATGGACCCGTGCCCTGCACTTGGCCGACATACAACTCGACAAGCCGAAAACCGAGCTGCGGTTCGACAAATCCGGCCAGCTCAACCTTGCGCAACTGTTCAAATTGCCAGCCAGCGAACCGACGCCAACGGACCCGAACGCCAAACCATTCCCGCTGCGCATCGACAACATCAAGCTGGCGGGCGGTTATGTGCACTTCCAGGATTTGCGTCCCAGCGAACCCATCGAGTTTCTCTACGACAAACTGGATTTCGAGCTGAAAAACCTCAGCACGTTGCCCGATGACAACGCCGCCATGACCTTGGTCGCGGCGGGCCCGGAAGGCGGGCAGATCGACTGGACCGGTAACTTCAGCCTCATCCCGATTGCCTCCGAAGGCAAACTCAAGGTTACCGACGGCAAAATGAAAGTCTGGTGGCCGTATGTGCGTGATGCGGTACCGCTGGTTCTCGAAGACGGCATCCTCAATTTCAGCACCGACTACAAGCTGAGCCTGGCAAAGGAAACCGAGCTGAACCTGACCAACGTCGCCCTGAGTGTCGCGCCGTTCGCGATCAAGGCGCCGGATGGCCGGCCACTCGCGCGCCTGGAGAAGCTGGACGTCAGCGAGACCACGGTAGACCTGGCCAAACAGCAAGTGATCGTCGGCAAGATCCGCAGCAACAAGCTCGAAACCTGGGCAGCCCTTGAAGCAGATGGCCAACTGGATTGGCAGAAACTGTTCGCCAGTCAACCGAGCAAGCCTGCACCCGCAACTGAGCCGGCCACTGCGCCCGCCACCGCCGACTCGCCAAAGCCAGCGCCGGCAGCGCCGAGCAAGCCTTGGCAAGTGCTGCTCAAAGACGTGCAACTGCGTGACTATCAAGTGCATCTGGCGGACCGTTCGGCTAAACCGGCCGTCGCCCTGGACGTCGGCCCGCTGAACGTCGACCTGCAGGGTTTCGACAGCCTCAACCAAAGCCCGTTTACCCTCAAGCTGGATACCGGCGTAGGCAAACAGGGCAAGCTCCAGGCTACCGGCCAGGTCAACCTGAGCCCGGTCAGCGCCAAGCTGAAAGTGGATACCAAGGACATCGACCTGCGTGTCGCCCAGTCCTACATCAGCCCGTTTATCCGCCTGGAACTGCGTAGCGGCATGCTCGGCAGCAACCTCGACGTGAACCTGAAAAGCACCGAGCCCCTGGCGTTCCAGGTAACTGGCCGGGCACAGATCGACCAGTTGCACACCCTGGACACCATGAAGAACCGTGACTTCCTCAAGTGGCAGCGGTTGGTGCTGGAAGGCGTGAATTATCAACATGGCGACAGCCTGTCCATTGACAAGGTCAACCTGTTGCAGCCCTACGCACGTTTCATGATCAATGATGACCGCACTACCAACATCGATGACTTGCTGATTCCGCAGCCGGCCAACAGTGGCAGTAAGTCCGCAGCCAAACCTGCAGCGAGCAAAGAGAAGCCTCTGGGGATTCATATTGGTCAGATTGCGATCAACGACGGCTCGGCCAACTTCGCCGACTTCAGCCTGACTCCGAACTTTGCCACGGCGATTCAACAGCTCAACGGCCAGATCGGCACCATCGACAGTCGCCAGGCCAAGCCGGCCAGCGTTGACGTCAAGGGCAAGGTCGACCGTTATGCACCGGTGACCATCAAGGGCAGCGTGAACCCGTTTGACCCGATGGCGGCACTGGATATCGCCACCAGCTTCAAACGTGTCGAACTGACCACCCTGACACCGTACTCGGGCAAGTTCGCCGGGTTTCGCATCCGCAAGGGCCGCCTCAACCTGGACCTGCATTACGTCATCACCAAGGGTCAGTTGAAGGCCGAGAACAAGGTGGTGGTCGAGCAGCTGCAGCTGGGTGAGAAGGTCGACAGTGCAGACGCGGTGGACCTGCCGATACGCCTGGCGATTGCGCTGCTCAAGGATTCCGACGGCAAGATTTCGATCGAACTGCCAGTGACCGGCGACTTGAACAACCCGCAATTCAGCGTGATGCCGATTGTCTGGCAGACCCTGCGTAACCTGGTGGTGCGCGCGGCCACGGCGCCCTTCAAGTTCATTGGCGGGTTGATTAGCGGAAGTGGTGCTCAAGACCTTGGCAACGTGTCGTTCGCCCCGGGTTCCAGCGAGCTGAGCAAGGATTCCCAGTCAGCCTTGGACAGCCTGGCCAAGGCCCTCAAAGAGCGCCCTGCCCTGCGCCTGGAGATCGAAGGCACCGCCGCTGCCAGCAGTGACGGCCCATTGTTGGCCGCACAGCGACTGGAACGCGAATACCAGTACAACTACTACAAGATCCTCCAGCGCCGTGGCGATAAGGTCCCGGCCCAGGCGTCGCTGCTTGAAGTCCCTGAAAAGGAAAAGGCGCCGCTGCTGGAAGGCATCTACCGTACCCGCCTGAAACAACAGCCTCCGGCCGAGTGGAAAGACCTGAGCAATGACGACCGCACCGCCAAGCTGCGGGACGGTGTAATCAAGTTCTGGAGTGGCAGTGACGTGTTGCTGCGCCAACTCGGCCAGGACCGCGCCGGTGCGATCAAGGACTACCTGGTGGACAAGGGCCAGCTGGAAGATGAGCGGGTTTACTTCATCGATGCCAACCTTGGGGAAGCGGAGAAAGATGGTCGGGTAGTGACACCGATGCATCTGGACGCCGAATAATCCGGCACCCGCTGAGTACCTGTGGTGAGGGGGCTTGCCCCCTCGCCACAAGAGCCTCGCTTACCCTTCAAGCTTTTCTACCCGCAATAGAACAGGCCCCGACACAAGTGCCGGGGCCTGTAATGACCACATCCGTGTGGTCGGTCGCATGAACCTGTGAGGTGCATTGAGCGGATATCTAACTCGCTCGTGGCCGCCTCTTGCCTAGTTCAGGCGATTCGCTAAGCGTTACTCTGCTTTCAGGCCATCGGCCGATACAGCTTTAACGCCTTTGATTTTCTTGGTGATGTTCACCGCGGTGGTTTTCTGCGCTTCAGTCACTGCGACGGTCGACGACAGGGAAACTACACCTTTGTTGGTTTCGACTTTGATGTCGGTGCCAGGAATACCTTTCTCGGTTACCAGGTCAGCTTTCACTTTGGTGGTAATCCAAGTGTCCGAGGTGGACTCTTTGGCGCCAGCCGCTGCACTTTTGGTTTTGTCGACGTTATCAGCCTTGGTAGCGCCGCCAGCCATCAGGCCGTCAGCCGAAACTGCGGTTACGCCTTTGATTTTTTTGGTGATCGCTACAGCAGTGGCTTTCTGTGCGTCGGAGATAGCGACTGTCGAGGACAGGGAAACCACACCGTTGTTGGTCTCAACCTTGATGTCCGAACCTGGAATGCCTTTCTCGGTCAGCAGGTCGGATTTAACTTTGGTGGTGATCCAGGTATCCGAGGTAGCCTCTTTAGCCTTGGTCACTTCACCGGCTGCCAGAGTCATTGGAGCTTGGGAAGTCTGTGCAAAGGCCACGTTAGCACCCATGGCCAGGGTCAGAGCGGTAGCAGTAGCGAGAGCGAACTTCTTCATACGAGTAACTCCTGTTTTATTAAAAGTCTGCAGCGTGTGAACCTTGATGCTGCAGCGTTAACAGGGTTATTGCAGGCAGTGTGCCAAGTCCTGAACCGACATTAAATCGTTATAAAACAACAACTTACAAAATCATGGTTTTTTCGGAATCGTGCAACTTGCATGAATTCCATCGTGCCTGCATGCAAGTTGCGGCTTTTGGATTTTAGTAAGCACCTGATTTTCCGGCATTTTCCCGCAGGCATAAAAAAAGGACTCCGAAGAGTCCTTTTTTCAGCTTACAGCGACGGGGTGATTAAACGCCCGAGGCCTTGGCTGCTGCTACGTCCTTGATGGACAGCTTGATACGGCCGCGGTTGTCCACGTCCAGTACCAGCACTTCCACTTCCTGGCCTTCTTTCAGGATGTCGGTCACTTTCTCAACGCGAGCATCGCTCAGCATGGAGATGTGAACCAGACCGTCCTTGCCAGGCAGGATGTTGACGAATGCGCCGAAGTCGACGATGCGCTCAACCTTACCGACGTAGATCTTGCCGATCTCGGCCTCAGCAGTGATACCCAGGACGCGCTGACGTGCCGCTTCAGCCGCTTCCTTGGTTTCGCCGAAGATCTTGATCGAGCCATCGTCTTCGATGTCGATCGAAGCCTTGGTCTCTTCACAGATCGCACGAATGGTCGCGCCGCCTTTACCGATAACATCACGGATTTTGTCGGTGTCGATTTTCATCGCGATCATGGTCGGAGCATTTTCCGACAGTTCGGTGCGGGACTGGCCAATGATCTGGTTCATCTGACCGAGGATATTCAGACGCGCTTCCAGGGCTTGGCCCAGAGCGATCTCCATGATTTCTTCGGTGATGCCTTTGATCTTGATGTCCATCTGCAGCGCGGTAACACCTTTGGCGGTACCGGCTACTTTGAAGTCCATGTCGCCGAGGTGGTCTTCGTCACCCAGGATGTCGGTCAGGATGGCGAACTTCTCGCCCTCTTTAACCAGACCCATGGCGATACCGGCAACCGGTGCCTTCATCGGTACACCGGCGTCCATCAGAGCCAGGGAAGCACCGCAGACCGAAGCCATGGAGCTGGAACCGTTGGACTCGGTGATTTCCGACACAACACGAATGGTGTACGGGAACACGTCGGCGGCAGGCAGCATGGCTGCAATCGAACGACGGGCCAGACGGCCGTGACCGATTTCGCGACGACCAGCGCCACCCATGCGGCCACACTCACCGACCGAGAACGGAGGGAAGTTGTAGTGCAGCATGAACGGGTCTTTTTTCTCGCCTTCCAGGGTGTCCAGCAGCTGTGCATCACGGGCAGTACCCAGTGTTGCAACAACCAGAGCCTGGGTTTCGCCACGGGTGAACAGAGCCGAACCGTGGGTTTTTGGCAGAACGCCGACTTCGATGTTCAGCGGACGTACAGTACGAGTGTCGCGACCGTCGATACGAGGCTTGCCGTTAACGATGTTTTCGCGAACGGTGCGGTATTCGATTTCACCGAAGGCTGCTTTGACTTCGCTGGAAGAAGGCTGGCCTTCTTCACCGGACAGCTTGGCAACAACCTGGTCCTTCAACTCACCCAGGCGAGCGTAACGGTCGGCCTTGATGGTGATGGTGTAGGCGTCGGAGATAGCGGTGCCGAACTCGGAGCGGATAGCGCCCAGCAGTGCGGTAGCTTCTGGCTGAGGAGCCCAGGTCCAGGTTGGCTTGGCAGCTTCAGCGGCCAGTTCTTTAACAGCGTTGATCACAACCTGGAACTCGTCGTGAGCAAACAGTACCGCGCCCAGCATCTGGTCTTCGGTCAGCTCTTTGGCTTCCGATTCAACCATCAGAACGGCTTCCGAAGTACCGGCAACGACCATGTCCAGGCTCGAAGCTTTCTGTTGTTCGTAAGTCGGGTTCAGCAGGTAGCCGGTGCTTTCGTGGAACGCAACGCGGGCAGCGCCGATCGGGCCATCGAAAGGAATACCGGAGATGGCCAGGGCAGCCGAGGTACCGATCATCGCAGCGATGTCCGGATCGGTCTTCTTGCTGGTGGAAACGACGGTGCAGACAACCTGCACTTCGTTCATGAAGCCTTCTGGGAACAGCGGACGGATCGGACGATCGATCAGTCGGGAAGTCAGGGTTTCTTTCTCGGAAGGACGACCTTCGCGCTTGAAGAAACCACCAGGGATCTTACCGGCAGCGTAAGTCTTTTCCTGGTAGTGAACGGAAAGAGGGAAGAAGCCTTTGCTTGGGTCAGCGGTCTTGGCGCCTACAACGGTCACCAATACGGTGACGTCGTCGTCAACGGTGACCAGCACTGCGCCGGAGGCTTGACGGGCGATACGGCCTGTCTCGAGGGTAACGGTCGACTGACCGAACTGGAATTTTTTGATAACCGGGTTCACGGTGTCCTACCTTCTTTGTGGCTCTTGGGGAACTTGTCTTCTTGCGAAATTCTTGGGCAATGTCGGGAATCGGCCCAACGCCTGTCCAGGGTAAAACGTGTATCCAGATAAAACTTGAGGCTGGAAGCCTGCCATGGGCCAGCGGGAAACCCACTGACACACGACAGCCAACCAACCTCTAGCGCAATCGCTTATTAGCGACGCAGACCCAGGCGACCGATCAGAGTCTGATAACGACCCAGATCCTTGCCTTTCAGGTAGTCCAGCAGCTTACGACGCTGGTTTACCATGCGGATCAGACCACGACGGGAGTGGTGATCTTTACCGTTGGCCTTGAAGTGACCTTGCAGCTTGTTGATGTTGTGGGTCAGCAGTGCAACTTGCACTTCTGGCGAACCAGTGTCACCAACAGCTTGCTGGTAGTCAGCTACGATTTGAGCTTTTTCTTGAACGTCGAGAGCCATGAGGCAATCCTTTTTTCAGGAAACCACCCAAAGGGCGGTTTCAACAGGCCAGGGACAAATCCCTGTATCTAAAAATGAGTAGTGACCGTGCCTGTTAACAGCCACCCTCGTTCGGTCATTCTGACCGAATCAGTCGACGCGGCGCGATGCGCCCGTCTTCGCTCACTTCACCGATACCGATAAAGCGACCGTTGTGATCTTGTACCCGCACCATACCGAACTTCGGGGCATCCGGTGCACGTACTGGCTGGCCGTTAAGCCAGTAGAACGCGCTGTGCTCCGAAAAGTGCAGCAATGGCCAATCCAGCAAACCGCTGTCCGATGGCATCAGGAAGCGATCAACCGCTTCGTTGCCGCCTTCGGCATGTACGGCTTCCAGCTCTTCCAGCGTGACCGTCTGGGCCAGGGTGAAAGGGCCTGCCTGGGTGCGTCGCAGTTCTGCAACGTATGCGCCACAGCCTAATTGCTCACCGATATCTTCCACGAGGGTACGGATATAGGTGCCTTTGCTGCAGTCCACCGCCAACCGGGCAGTGTCGCCTTCAGCGGCGAGCAATTCCAAGCGCGCAATAGTAACAGAACGCGGTTCGCGCTCCACCACTTCACCTGCACGTGCCAGCTTGTAAAGCGGCTGGCCATCACGCTTGAGAGCCGAGTACATCGGCGGTATCTGACTGATTTGCCCACGAAAAGCAGGCAAGGCCGCTTCGATATCAGCACGACCAACGGTCACTTCGCGAACCTGCAGAACATCACCTTCGGCGTCTGCCGTGGTGGTGGTCTTGCCCAGTTGCATCAGGGTTTCGTAACCCTTGTCGGAATCGAGCAGGTATTGCGAAAACTTGGTGGCCTCGCCGAAGCACAACGGCAACACGCCGGTGGCCAAGGGGTCGAGGCTGCCGGTGTGCCCTGCCTTCTCGGCATTGAGCAGCCAGCGAACCTTCTGCAACGCCGCATTGGAGGTAAAGCCAATGGGCTTGTCGAGCAGAATGATGCCGCTGACGTTACGACGGATACGTTTGACCTGAGCCACCGATTACTCCTTGGCGTCTTCAGGCGTAGCGGAGACCGGGTGCTGATTGTCTTCAGCCACGGCCCGCTCGATCAGTGCCGACAGGTGCGCGCCACGCACGACGCTTTCGTCGTAGTGGAAGTGCAACTGTGGAACGCTGCGCAGCTTCATTTCACGGGCCAACTGCATCCGCAGGAAGCCTGCGGCAGAGTTGAGCACCTTGATGCTTTGCGCGATTTCTTCGCTGCTGTCCTGACCCATCACGGTGATGAAGATCTTGGCGTGACCAACGTCACGGCTGACTTCAACGGCGGTGATGGTGACCAGGCCAACACGTGGGTCTTTTACTTCACGACGGATCAGCTGTGCCAGCTCACGCTGCATCTGATCGCCGATACGTTGGGTACGGCTGTATTCTTTTGCCATGTCTTGTTACCTGTTACTGCCACACGGTGAAACCCGTGGGGTCTGAAAGCGGCAAACGCCCGGCCTGACAAAAGCCAGACCGGGCGTTGCGTTTAGAGTCCGAACACGGCGCCAGGCATTTGCATGCCCGGGCGCCGCGTGGCCCTTGAAGTGCGCGAGTTAGAGGCTGCGAGCAACCTGGACCTTCTCGTAGACTTCGATCTTGTCACCCGCCTTGACGTCGTTGTAGCTCTTGACGCCGATACCGCATTCCATGCCGGCACGTACTTCGGAAGCGTCATCCTTGAAGCGGCGCAGGGATTCCAGCTCGCCTTCGAAGATAACGATGTCTTCACGCAGTACACGGATTGGACGGTTACGGTGCACAACACCTTCGATAACCATGCAACCGGCGATCGCGCCGAATTTCGGCGAGCGGAACACGTCACGCACCTCGGCCACACCCAGGATGTTCTCCCGGACGTCGCTGCCAAGCATGCCGGTGAGGGCTTTCTTGACGTCTTCGATGATGTCGTAGATGACGTTGTAGTAACGCATGTCCAGGCCTTCCTGCTCGACGATCTTCCGTGCGCCAGCATCGGCACGCACGTTGAAGCCGAACAGTACAGCGTTGGAAGCCAGTGCCAGGTTGGCGTCGGATTCGGTGATACCACCGACACCGCCACCGACAACACGCACTTGCACTTCGTCGTTACCCAGGCCGTTCAAGGCGCCGTTCAACGCTTCGAGGGAACCACGAACGTCAGATTTGAGGACGATGTTAAGCGTCTTCTTCTCTGCCTGGCCCATGTTCTCGAAGATGTTTTCCAGCTTGCCGGCGTGAGCACGGGCCAGCTTGACTTCACGGAACTTGCCTTGACGGAACAGAGCCACTTCACGGGCTTTCTTCTCGTCCGACAGCACGCTCATCTCGTCGCCAGCGTCCGGGGTACCGTCCAGGCCGAGGATCTCGACAGGGATGGAAGGACCGGCTTCCTTGATTGGCTTGCCGTTCTCGTCGAGCATGGCACGTACACGGCCATAGTTCGAACCGACCAGGACCATGTCGCCTTGGCGCAGGGTACCGTCTTGAACCAGAACGGTTGCAACCGGGCCACGACCTTTGTCGAGACGCGATTCAACCACAACACCACGACCCGGGGCCGATGGAGTTGCTTTCAGTTCGAGAACTTCGGCTTGCAGCAAGACCGCTTCGAGCAGTTCGTCTACACCGGTACCGACTTTCGCCGAAACCGAAACGAATGGCGTATCACCGCCCCACTCTTCGGAAGTCACGCCGTGAACCGACAGTTCGCTACGGATGCGATCGAGATCGGCGCCCGGCTTGTCGATTTTGTTCACTGCAACAACCAGAGGAACACCAGCGGCTTTAGCGTGCTGGACAGCTTCAATGGTCTGCGGCATTACGCCGTCGTCCGCTGCAACTACCAGGATCACGATGTCAGTCGCCTTGGCACCACGGGCACGCATGGCGGTAAACGCGGCGTGACCAGGGGTGTCGAGGAAGGTGACCATGCCGCGTTCGGTTTCAACGTGGTATGCACCGATGTGCTGGGTGATGCCGCCGGCTTCGCCTGCAGCTACCTTGGCACGACGGATATAGTCGAGCAGCGAGGTCTTACCATGGTCAACGTGGCCCATTACGGTCACGACTGGTGCACGGGAGAAGGTCTCGCCTTCAAACTTCAGGGACTCGGCCAGGGAATCTTCCAGGGCGGTGTCGCTGACCAGGGTCACTTTGTGGCCCAGCTCTTCAGCAACCAGTTGGGCAGTTTCCTGGTCCAGTACCTGGTTGATGGTCGCTGGGGTACCCAGTTTGAACATGAACTTGATGATTTCAGCAGCCTTGACCGACATCTGATTGGCGAGGTCGCCAACAGTGATGGTCTCGCCGATCTGCACATCACGCACGACAGGGCCGGTTGGGCTCTGGAAACCGTGGGCGTTGCGTTTCTTCAGCTTGGCCTTGCCGCGACCACCGCGACGGAAGCTGTCGCTTTCTTCGTCGGTAGTACGTGGAGCAACGCGTGGCGCTGGCGCCTTCTCTTTGACCGAAGCACGATGTGGAGCGTTTTTGCGCTCACCATCGCCACTGCCACGACGATTGTTATCGTCGGCACGTGGTTTGTCCGGACGACGAGGTTCTTCGCGTTTGCGAGCGTCGGCTGCAGGAGCCGGCGCGGCGGCAACCGGAGCGGCCTCACGAACAGCTTCAACAGGCGCGCTAGGCGCAGCAACGGCCTCAGTGTTAGCAGGTTGCGCAGCAGCAGGCTGGCGACGCGCTTCTTCTTCGGCGCGACGCTTGGCTTCTTCTTCAGCCTTCTGACGAGCAGCATTTTCTACTGCGCGACGTTCTTCCAGTTCGCGTTTGCGCTCGGCTTCGATTTCTTCCGGGCTGCGCTGTACGAAGACTTTCTTCTTGCGTACTTCAACGCTGATGCTCTTGCTGCCAGCAACACGCAGGGTGCTGGTGGTTTTGCGCTGCAATGTAATCTTGCGCGGTTCTTCCACTTTCGCCTTGTGGCTGCTCTTCAAGTGAGTCAGCAAAGACTGCTTCTCACTATCGCTTACACCTTCGTCGGCGGCGGTGTGCGGCAGACCTGCCTCACGCATCTGCTGCAACAGGCGCTCTACCGGTGTTTTGACCTCATCGGCCAGTTGTTTCACCGTGACTTGCGTCATGCACTTCTCTCCTCAGGCCGCGCCTAATTACTCGAACCAATGGGCTCGGGCGGCCATGATCAACTTGCCGGCACGATCATCGTCAATGCCGTCGATGTCGAGCAGGTCGTCAATAGACTGCTCGGCCAGGTCTTCGCGGGTAATTACGCCGCGCACCGCCAGTTCCATCGCCAAATCCTTGTCCATACCCTCAAGCGAGAGCAGGTCTTCGGCCGGATGGGCGTCTGCCAGCTTTTCCTCAGTAGCGATGGCTTTAGTCAACAAACGATCCTTGGCCCGAGCGCGAAGCTCGTTGACGGTGTCTTCGTCAAAGCCGTCGATGTTGAGCATTTCTTCCAACGGTACGTAGGCAATCTCTTCCAGGCTGGTGAAGCCTTCATCTACCAGCACCTGCGCCAGGTCTTCGTCGACTTCCAGCTCGTCGATGAAGTTGCGCAGGATGTCACCGGTTTCTGCTTGCTGCTTAGCCTGGATGTCCGATTCAGTCATCACGTTCAGGGTCCAGCCGGTCAACTGGCTGGCCAAACGTACGTTCTGACCACCGCGACCGATGGCCTGAGCCAGATTGTCTGCGCCGACGGCGATATCCATTGCATGGGCATCCTCGTCAACGATAATTGCCGCCACTTCAGCAGGCGACATTGCGTTGATCACGAACTGCGCCGGGTTATCGTCCCACAGGACGATGTCCACACGCTCACCGCCCAATTCGCCCGACACTGCCTGGACGCGCGAACCGCGCATACCAATGCAAGCGCCTTGCGGGTCGATGCGTTTGTCCTTGGAGCGGACCGCGATCTTGGCGCGCGAACCCGGATCGCGGGACGCAGCCATGACTTCGATCAGGCCTTCGGCAATTTCCGGCACTTCTATGCGGAACAACTCGATCAGCATTTCCGGCGCGGTACGCGACAGGATCAACTGAGGGCCGCGGTTCTCGGTGCGGATTTCCTTGAGCAATGCACGCAAGCGCACACCAACCCGGAAAGTTTCGCGGGAAATGATGTCTTCGCGGGCCAGCAACGCTTCAGCGTTGTTACCCAGGTCGACGATCACGTTGTCGCGGGTGACTTTTTTCACGGTGCCGGAGATGATTTCCCCCAGGCGCTCGCGATAAGCGTCAACGACTTGAGCGCGCTCGGCTTCGCGGACCTTCTGCACGATGACTTGCTTGGCAGTCTGTGCAGCGATGCGGCCGAACTCGATGGATTCGATCTTTTCTTCAACGACATCACCGACCTGGGCACCCGGATGCGTTTCAGCAACCTTGCTCGGCCAGGTTTCGATGGCCGGATCATCAAGATCGGCTTCTTCGACGACCGTCCAGCGACGGAAAGTCTCGTAGGCACCGGTGTGGCGGTTGATTTCCACACGCAGATCAACTTCGTCTTCAAAACGCTTTTTGGTAGCAGTGGCCAGAGCCAGCTCCAGCGCTTCAAAAATCACGTTTGCCGGTACGCCCTTTTCATTGGATACCGACTCAACAACCAGCAGTACTTCTTTGCTCATCGTACGCCTCGCCTTTCGCAAGCCATTGGATCCGCGGGATCCGCGTCTCAGTCAAAACTGGGAATAATGTTGGCCTTGTCGATCATATCGATCGGCAACAGGAACTCATGGTCTTCTACCTGCACCACGACGTCCTGCTCTTCTACACCGCGCAGAAGGCCCTGAAAGTTGCGTCGCCCTTCAAAGGGAGAGCGCAGCTTGATCTTCACTTGTTCACCGGCAAATTTTGCAAACTGATCAATAGTGAACAGTGGGCGTTCCATGCCAGGCGAGGAAACTTCGAGGGTGTATTCAACGGAGATCGGATCTTCAACATCCAGGACACCGCTGATCTGACGGCTGACAATGGCACAATCGTCCACCAGCACGCCGCCCTCTTTATCGATATAAACGCGCAACATTGAGTGGCGACCTTGAGCCGAAAACTCAATACCCCAGCATTCATAGCCTAGGGCCACGACCACCGGGGCCAACAAGGCCTGCAACTCTTCTAGCTTGCTCGACACCTGAACCCCCTCGTGCATGTATGTGCATGCTGTGCAAAATAAAAAAATGGGCGAAACGCCCATCCTTGAAACGCCGTCGAACAGCGGCGTTGAAAGTGTCCAGCTAACAAAAAGCCCCTTAAAAGGGGCTCCGCTAAAACTGGTTGCGGGGGCCGGATTTGAACCGACGACCTTCGGGTTATGAGCCCGACGAGCTACCAGACTGCTCCACCCCGCGACAAAGCTGGGGCGGAAGTATACGACCGATCCCTTACAGGGTCAATGTAACCTTCCACCTACAAGAAAGCCCGCAACAGCGGGCTCTCCTGATAATTGGTACCGAGAAGGGGACTCGAACCCCTACACCCTATGGGCACAACCACCTCAAGGTTGCGTGTCTACCAATTCCACCACCTCGGCAATACAGCGTTTACAACCTTCTTACTTCTGCTCTTGAGCTGGAGGTACGTCAGTCGCTGGAGTAGCCGACTTTTGCTCTTGAAGCACCGGGACATCATCAGAAGCCGGTTTTGCTTTTGGTACTTCCAACACTGCTGGGTTTGGGAGACCTACTTGAGTCAGCACATGAGCTTTCTCTTTAGCAAAGTAACCTAACCCCAAGCTGGTTATGAAGAAACCGGCGGCAAGTATAGCAGTAAACTTACTAAGAAAGGTAGAGGAACCTTGGCTTCCGAACACAGTATTTGAAGCACCTGCCCCGAAAGACGCACCAGCGTCCGCACCTTTACCCTGCTGCAGCAAAACCAGAGCAACTACGCCCAGTGCACCCAGCAGATGAAAAACAACGATGACTGTTTCCAGCATTTTTTCAGTTTCCCGCGGCGCGACAAATCGCACCGAACTCATCTGCATTCAGGGAAGCTCCACCAATGAGCCCCCCATCGATATCCGGCATGCCGAACAGTTCGACCGCATTGGCCGCCTTCACGCTGCCGCCGTATAGAAGCCGCACACCTCGTGCGACCTCAGAATTCTCTGCCGCCAACTGCGCGCGGATGGCTGCGTGCACATCCTGCGCCTGTTGCGGTGAAGCAGTCAGCCCGGTACCAATGGCCCAGACCGGCTCGTAAGCGATTACTGCATTTGCAAAGGCACCGACTCCCAGCTCCTCGATGATGCTGCCCAGCTGACGCCCGACAACCTCAAGAGTTTTACCGGACTCACGCTGTTCAAGGGTCTCCCCTATGCACAACACCGGAATCAAGCCACAAGCCTGTGCCGCTGCGAATTTGCGATTGAGTGTCCCATCACGCTCGCCCATGATCTGGCGGCGCTCGGAGTGCCCAACAAGCACCAGGGAACAACCTGCATCAACCAGCTGACTCGGTGCAATCTCACCGGTCAACGCACCTTGCATGGATTCCACCGCAGAGTTCTGCGCGCCGACCTGGATCGACTTGCCTTTCAAGCCATCAATCACTTGATTGATATACAAGCAAGGCGGGAATACCGCGACATCAACACCGCTAGGCAAGGCCAAGTGACGAAGGCCATTGATCAGCTCAGCGACACTGGCGCGGGTACCGTGCATCTTCCAGTTACCAGCTACCATAGTGCGACGCATGCTGTACCTCGTCGGTCAAAGTGGGCGCAGATGTTACCCAACCACATCATCACTGGCAAGCCGAATTCAGGCGCAAACTTCAGTTACCAGTTTTGCCAGCTCTTCGGCATAGCCGCGAACCTGTGTTTCGTCCTCGCCTTCGACCATGACACGCACCAGAGGCTCTGTGCCCGACTTGCGCAACAAGACCCGGCCACGACCCGCCATGGCGGCAGTGACGCGCTCGCTGGCCTCTTTCACCGCAGGATGCTCGATAGGGTTGTCACCACCTGCAAAGCGCACGTTGAGCAGTACTTGAGGGCACTTGCGCAGCGCCTGCCGTGCCTGGGCCAGGCTTTCTTCGCGACGACGCAGCGCCAGCAGCACCTGCAGCGCCGCGATGATCGCATCCCCGGTAGTCGTGTGCTGGAAGCAGACGATATGCCCGGAGTTTTCACCACCCACCTGCCAATTACGCTCCAGCAGATCAGCGATCACGTAGCGATCACCGACATTGGCGCGCACAAACGGAATACTCAGATCTGCCAGGGCCAGCTCCAGGCCAAGATTGCTCATCAGGGTGCCGACGACACCGCCTTGCAGCTTGTTACGCTCGTGCAAGTCGCGAGCAATGATGAACAACAGGTCGTCGCCATCAACGATTGCGCCCGTATGGTCGACCATCAATACCCGATCACCATCGCCATCGAACGCGATACCCAAGTCGGCATGCTCAGCCAGGACAGCCGCCTGCAATTGCCCCATATGGGTCGAGCCGCAATTGTCGTTGATGTTCAAACCATTGGGCTGAGCCGACAGCACAGTAACGTCTGCGCCAAGCTCCTTGAACACACTCGGCGCTACTTTGTAGGTCGCGCCGTGAGCACAGTCGATGACGACTTTCAGCCCGGCAAAATTGGTACTGCTTGGCACGCTGCTTTTGCAGAATTCGATGTAACGACCAGAGGCGTCGTTAATCCGCGAAACCTTGCCCAGCTTGCTCGACTCGACGACGGTCATCGGCGCATCGAGCAATTCTTCGATCATGTGCTCAATCTCGTCCGGCAGCTTGGTGCCCTGGCCCGAGAAGAACTTGATGCCGTTGTCATCGTGAGGATTGTGCGAAGCGCTGATCACGATACCGGCCTCAGCGTGAAAGGTACGCGTCAGGTAAGCGATCGCTGGCGTAGGCATCGGCCCCAACAACATCACATCAGCGCCGGCAGCGGACAGCCCTGCCTCCAGCGCGGACTCAAACATGTAACCCGAGATACGCGTGTCCTTCCCCACCAGAATGCGGCAGGCACCCATGCTGCGGAACGCCATCCCGGCGGCCCAGCCCAGCTTGAGCATGAAATCGGGAGTAATCGGGAATTCGCCAACCCGACCGCGAATGCCATCGGTACCAAAATACTTTTTAGTCATAAGTGCTCCATCATTCTTATTCGGCTGATTCAACCGCTGCGATCATCCGCACTACATCTATCGTCTCGGCCACGTCATGGACGCGCAAGATACGTGCACCCTTGACCACAGCAAGTGCCGCAAGTGCCAGGCCGCCATGCAGCCGCTCACCCACCGGACGATTCAACGCCAGACCTATCATGCTCTTACGCGAAACCCCGACCAACAAAGGGCGACCAAGGGCATGCAGGGATTCCATATGCTTGAACAGGCTTAAATTGTGCTGCAAGGTTTTGGCAAAACCAAATCCCGGATCGAGGATTATCCGCTCGGGGGCAATCCCCACTGCGGCGCATTGAGCCATGCGCTCGACAAGGAAATCTTTCACTTCACCGACCAGGTTGTCGTAATGCGGGTCGTCCTGCATCGTGCCCGGCTCACCGAGCATATGCATCAGGCAAACCGGCAACCCCGTTGCGGCAGCTGCATCCAGAGCACCATCACGCTGCAGGGAGCGCACATCGTTGATCAACCCTGCACCCAGCCGCGCGGTTTCACGCATGACGGCCGGTGTCGAGGTGTCGACAGAAATGATGACATCAAGCTCTCGATGGATGCGCTCGACAATCGGCGCTACACGCTCCAATTCCTCAAGGGGAGAAACCGCGCGAGCCCCGGGACGGGTCGACTCGCCGCCCACGTCAATCAAGGTCGCCCCGGCAGCCACCATGGCTTCCGCATGGCGCAACGCAGCATCAAGCTGACTGAAGCGACCGCCATCGGAAAAGGAGTCAGGGGTAACGTTAAGAATGCCCATCACGTGCGTACGGGCCAAATCAAGAACCCGGCTGCCGCAAGGCAACCGGGTCGAGGACAACGCAGAAGTCATTTCAAACCTTAATGGTCAGCAGCCGGGCCGCCGATTGGGGCTTCAGGGCGTTCGTTCTGTACCACTGGAGGCGTGCCCGAAGTACCCGAACCACCTTCCCAATCGCGAGGCTCGCGAGGCGTACGGCCGGCCATGATGTCGTCGATCTGATCGGCATCAATGGTCTCGTACTTCATCAGGGCGTCAGCCATGGCGTCGAGCTTGTCGCGGTTATCGGTGAGGATCTGCTTGGCCGTACCGTAGCACTGGTCAATGATGCTGCGCACTTCGGAGTCGATCAGCTTGGCTGTCTCACCGGAGAAGCTGGCAGCTTGACCGCCACCACCGCGACCCAGGAATACTTCGCCTTCTTCCTCGGCATACATCAAAGGACCGAGTTTTTCCGACAGACCCCACTTGGTCACCATGTTCCGTGCAATCTGGCTCGCACGCATGATGTCGTTGGACGCGCCGGTGGTAACACCATCAAAGCCCAAGGTCATCTCTTCCGCGATCCGGCCGCCATACAGCGAGCAGATCTGGCTGATCAAGGCACGCTTGGAGAGGCTGTAGCGATCCTCTTCCGGCAGGAACATGGTGACGCCCAGCGCCCGGCCACGCGGAATGATCGATACTTTGTAGACAGGGTCATGCTCAGGCACGACGCGACCAACAATGGCGTGACCAGCCTCATGATAGGCAGTGTTCTGCTTCTCTTTCTCGGACATGACCATGGATTTGCGCTCGGCGCCCATCATGATCTTGTCTTTCGCCAGCTCGAACTCTTTCATTTCAACAATGCGCTTGCCGGTACGGGCAGCGAACAGCGACGCTTCGTTCACCAGGTTGGCAAGGTCGGCACCGGAGAAGCCTGGAGTACCACGGGCAATCACGGCCGGAGCCACGTCGTCGCCCATTGGCACTTTGCGCATGTGCACTTTCAGAATTTGTTCACGACCACGGATGTCCGGCAGACCGACCACAACCTGACGGTCGAAACGGCCCGGACGCAGCAGCGCAGGGTCGAGCACGTCTGGACGGTTGGTTGCGGCGATTACGATGATGCCGTCATTCATTTCGAAACCGTCCATCTCAACCAGCAACTGGTTAAGAGTCTGCTCACGCTCATCATGACCGCCGCCCATGCCGGCGCCACGATGGCGACCAACGGCGTCGATTTCATCGATGAAGATGATGCACGGGGCGTGCTTCTTGGCCTGTTCGAACATGTCGCGAACACGGCTGGCACCGACACCGACGAACATTTCGACGAAGTCGGAACCGGAAATGGTGAAGAAAGGTACTTTGGCTTCGCCGGCAATGGCCTTGGCCAACAGGGTTTTACCGGTACCTGGCGGGCCAACCATCAGCACACCGCGAGGAATACGACCACCCAAGCGCTGGAACTTGCCCGGATCACGCAGGAATTCAACCAGTTCGCCCACTTCTTCCTTGGCTTCGTCGCAACCGGCAACGTCAGCCAGGGTAGTTTTCACTTGGTCTTCGGAGAGCAGGCGCGCCTTGCTCTTGCCGAAACTCATCGGCCCGCCCTTGCCTCCCGCACCACCTTGCATCTGGCGCATGAAGAACATGAACACGGCGATGATCACCAGGATCGGGAAGCTGGCCACCAGAAGCTGGGTCCAGATGCTCTGCTGCTCAGGCTGCTTGCCTTCGACGACTACGTGGTTATCCACCAGGTCGCCGATAAGGCCATTGTCCTGGATTGCCGGACGGATGGTCTTGAAGCTGTCGCCATCGTTGCGTTTGCCGGTAATCACGTAGCCATCAACTGCTACGCGCTCGACCTTGCCATCCTTAACTTGCTGGATGAAGTCGGAATAGTTGAGGGTCTGCGGCTCGTTAGGGCTGGAGAAGTTGTTCATCACCGTCACGAGGACAGCCGCGATGATCAACCACAGGATCAGATTCTTTGCCATATCGTTCAATTAACTACCCTCTGAAGCAAGCTCCGCTACTGGCGCGTGCTTCGCATGATATTCACCGGCCTAACTTACTACATTACCTACAACTCTGGCAGGCGCCGTCTGTAACCCTTTGTGAAACTTTGACTACACAATATTCGTAAAGCTTCGTGACGAAAGCGATATAAAAAAACCTATCGCCTCCGTCAAATTTCTCAAAAACGCTCTTCACTGGCAGCGCCTTCAATGCCACGGAACCCGCGACCCAGCAAATACTGCTCACGGGACCTGTCCCGGGAAGAGTCAGGCTTGCGTGTCTGTACCTTGTCGAACAGCTTGCGGATGTTCTTGTGATACTCGTCGAAGCCTTCACCCTGGAAGACCTTGACCAAGAAGTCACCACCCGGACGCAGTACCCGTCCCGCCAGATCCAGTGCCAATTCGCACAGGAACATGGCTCGCGGCATATCAACAGCCGGTAATCCACTCATATTGGGGGCCATATCGGAAATCACAAGGTCTACCTGCGAATTTCCGACGGCTTCCAGGATCTGTGCCAGTACTTCATCCTGGGTAAAATCGCCGTGAACAAAGGTCACGTCGGGGATGCTGTCCATTTCCAGAATATCGGAAGCGATCAAACGACCTTGCCCACCAATCAGACGACTGGTCACCTGGGACCAGCCACCCGGGGCGGCACCCAGGTCGATAACACTCATGCCAGGACGGATCAACTTGTCCTTTTCCTGGATCTCCAGCAGCTTGTAGCTGGCCCGGGAACGGTAGCCATCCTTTTGCGCCATTTTGACGTAAGGGTCGTTGAAATGCTCTTGCAGCCACTTAAGGCTAGTTTTGGAACGGGCCACGGGCCACCTCGAAAATAAAACGGGTCGTGATTAACTGGGCGGTCCCGGACTCGCTCGGGTAAACTGGCCGCCGCTTTTTACAAGATCAGACGCAGGGGTCAGATTATGCCGCTCACTCAAGAGCAGAAGAAACAGTACAAATCCATTGGCCACCATCTGAAACCAGTTTTGATTGTGGCTGACAACGGTTTGACTGAAGGTGTGTTAGCCGAACTTGAACGCGCATTGGGCGATCACGAGCTGATCAAGATCAAGGTCAGCATCCTTGATCGCGAGGCGCGCCTGGCAGCCATTGCAGAACTGTGCAAGGCTGGCAAAGCGGACCTGGTTCAGGTCATCGGCAAGATGGCACTGCTGTATCGCAAGAACTTCAGCGCCAACAAGCAACTGTCGAACGTACACCGCTTCAAGTGAAACAAGGGTCAAGGGCGTGTTTCGCACGCCCTGCCACTCCATCCTGGCGCCGGCTGTACAACCAGCACCAATCCGGAAAACCCTAGCACAAGATAGCTGAACAGCTGCCAGCGCAACGCTTCCGGCAGAAAGATGCGTACCACGCAAAACATCGCGCACGCATACAGCGCCATCAACAGCAGTTGCCCGCGAATATCCCGCCACATACTCTCCAAGCCTTCGGCCTTGATCAGCACCAGCGCCTGAAGCGTCACGCACGCCGCTGCAAAACCCACCAGCAACGCGCTTAATAATCCGCTGACCTCATCGATCAGCAACGGTGCCAGGCCAATCAGGCCCAGCGCCGGCAGTACACCAATATGTAACAGCCATAGGCCGCCAACCCAAAGCATCTGGGCAAACTGCCAAAGCATGGCGCCCGCACGAAGCGGGCGCCGTCTTTCAGATGTGACGAACTTCGACAATCTCGTACTCGATCACGCCACCAGGCGTCTTGACGGCCACCACATCGCCCTCTTCCTTGGCAATCAAGGCGCGGGCCAGCGGCGAACCGACGGAGATCTTGCCGAGTTTGAAGTCGGCCTCGTCTTCACCCACGATGTGGTAAACCACGCTTTCGTCAGTCTCGACGTTGGCGATTTCCACGGTGGTGCCGAAAATCACCTTGCCGGTATGCGGGATGGTCGTGACGTCGATAACCACCGAGTTCTGCAGGCGGCCTTCGATGTCACGGATCCGCGCCTCGACCATACCTTGCTGCTCGCGGGCAGCATGATATTCAGCGTTTTCCTTCAGATCACCCAATTCCCGGGCCGTACCGATGTCCTGGCTCAGCTTCGGACGGACGACCTTGGTCAGGTGGGCGTGTTCTTCTTCCAGGGCTTTTGCGCCCTGAACGGTCATTGGGTATTTGATCATGCCTTCAATCCTGCGTGTAGATCCTGCAAGCGACGCACGGTTTTTTCAGGACCGAACTTGAGCGCCTCGCAGATAGCTTCGCCAGCAGCAATGGTAGTGGTGCAGTAGATCTTGTGCTGCAAGGCGTTACGACGAATGGAGTAGGAGTCCGCGATCGACTGACGACCTTCAGTGGTGTTGATGATCAGGGTGACTTCGTCATTCTTGATCATGTCGACTACGTGTGGACGGCCTTCCGTCACCTTGTTCACGCGACGTACTTTCAGGCCGGCAGCCTCGATCAGCTTGGCGGTCCCGGCAGTAGCCACGACTTCGAAGCCCAAGTTGATCAGATCACGGGCCACGCCTGCAACCAGTGGCTTGTCATCATCGCGCACGCTGATGAACGCAGTACCGCCGGTCGGCAGCACTTCGCTGGCGCCCATCTGGGCTTTGGCGAATGCTTCACCGAAGGTATCGCCCACGCCCATCACTTCACCGGTGGACTTCATCTCTGGGCCCAGGATCGGGTCCACGCCAGGGAATTTGGCGAATGGGAACACCGCCTCTTTCACACTGTAGAAGTTCGGAATGATTTCCTTGGTGAAACCGATTTCCTTCAAGGTCTTGCCAGCCATCACACGGGCAGCAATCATCGCCAGGGAAACACCGATGCACTTGGAAACAAACGGCACGGTACGCGAGGCGCGCGGGTTGACTTCGATGACGTAGATGTCTTCGCCTTGCAGCGCCAACTGTACGTTCATCAGGCCGACCACGCCCAGTTCCAGGGCCATTTTCTTGACCTGTTCGCGCATCTCGTCCTGGATGTGCGCAGGCAGCGAGTATGGCGGCAGCGAGCAAGCGGAGTCACCGGAGTGAACGCCAGCCTGTTCGATGTGCTGCATGATCGCGCCGATCACCACGTCGGTGCCGTCGCAGACCGCATCCACGTCCATCTCGATGGCGCAATTGAGGAAGTGATCCAGCAGCACCGGGCTGTCGTTGGACACTTTTACCGCATCACGCAGGTAACGCTTGAGTTCGTCTTCTTCGTAGACGATTTCCATCGCCCGTCCGCCCAGTACGTAGGACGGACGCACCACCAGCGGGTAACCGATCTTGCTGGCTGCGCGGATCGCTTCGTCTTCGCTGCGCACAGTGGCGTTTGGCGGCTGACGCAGGTTCAGGCGCTCAACCATCTGCTGGAAGCGCTCACGGTCTTCAGCACGGTCGATAGCGTCAGGGCTGGTGCCGATGATCGGTACGCCAGCAGCTTCGAGTGCGCGAGCCAGTTTCAACGGGGTTTGGCCGCCGTACTGGACGATCACGCCTTTTGGCTTCTCGACGCGGCAGATTTCCAGTACGTCTTCCAGCGTTACCGGCTCGAAGTACAGACGGTCGGAGGTGTCGTAGTCGGTGGAAACAGTTTCAGGGTTGCAGTTGACCATGATGGTCTCGTACCCGTCTTCGCGCAGGGCGAGAGCGGCGTGTACGCAGCAATAATCGAACTCGATGCCCTGGCCGATACGGTTTGGACCGCCACCCAGGATCATGATTTTGTCGCGGCCCGACGGCGCTGCTTCGCACTCTTCCTCGTAGGTGGAGTACATATACGCGGTGTCGGTGGCGAACTCGGCCGCGCAGGTATCAACGCGCTTGTAGACCGGGAAGATATCCAGCTTGTGGCGATGGGTGCGCAGGTTCTTCTCGGTCACGCCCAGCAGCTTGGCCAAACGCATGTCGGAGAAGCCTTTGCGCTTGAGGCGGAACATCAGGTCGCGGTCGATGGAGGACAGACCGAGGGTCTTGACCTTCTCTTCTTCCTTGATCAGATCTTCGATCTGTACCAGAAACCACGGGTCGATCATGTTCATGCCGAAGATGTCTTCGACGGTCATGCCGGCGCGGAAAGCATCGGCCACGTACCAGATACGCTCTGCACCCGGCACGGTCAGCTCGCGCTTGAGCACGCTCATGCTTTCCGGGTTGCTCAGGTCGAGTTTCTCATCCAGACCGCAAACGCCCACTTCCAGGCCGCGCAGGGCTTTCTGCAGGGACTCCTGGAAGGTCCGGCCGATGGCCATGACTTCACCGACCGACTTCATCTGAGTGGTCAGGCGGGCGTCGGCTTTCGGGAATTTCTCGAAAGCGAAGCGTGGCAGCTTGGTGACGACGTAGTCGATCGACGGCTCGAAGGACGCCGGTGTTGCACCGCCCGTGATTTCGTTCTGCAGCTCGTCCAATGTGTAACCGATCGCCAGTTTGGCAGCGATGCGCGCAATCGGGAAGCCGGTAGCTTTCGATGCCAGCGCCGAAGAGCGCGATACACGCGGGTTCATCTCGATCACAACCATACGGCCAGTGTCCGGGCAGATGCCGAACTGGACGTTGGAGCCACCGGTTTCCACGCCGATCTCACGCAATACCGCCAACGAGGCGTTACGCATGATCTGGTATTCCTTGTCCGTCAGGGTCTGTGCTGGCGCAACAGTGATCGAGTCACCGGTGTGCACGCCCATCGGGTCAAAGTTTTCGATGGAGCAGACGATGATGCAGTTGTCCTTCTTATCGCGGACAACCTCCATCTCATATTCTTTCCAGCCGATCAGGGATTCGTCGATCAGCAGCTCTTTGGTCGGCGACAGGTCCAGGCCGCGGGCGCAGATTTCTTCGAACTCTTCACGGTTGTAAGCGATACCGCCGCCGGTGCCGCCCATGGTGAAGGACGGGCGGATGATGCACGGGAAGCCCAGGCGTTCGAGGACCGCGTTGGCCTCTTCCATGCTGTGGGCGATACCGGAACGCGGGCAGTCAAGGCCGATGGACTTCATGGCCTTGTCGAAACGCGAACGGTCTTCAGCCTTGTCGATGGTGTCGGCATTGGCGCCGATCATCTCTACGCCGAACTTCTCCAGGACGCCTTCGCGCTCCAGGTCCAGTGCGCAGTTCAGGGCAGTCTGGCCACCCATGGTTGGCAGCAACGCGTCCGGACGTTCTTTCTCGATGATCTTGGCAACGGTCTGCCACTTGATCGGCTCGATGTAGGTGGCGTCGGCCATGTCCGGGTCGGTCATGATGGTGGCCGGGTTGGAGTTCACCAGGATGACGCGGTAACCCTCTTCGCGCAGGGCTTTACAGGCCTGGGCGCCGGAGTAGTCGAATTCGCAGGCCTGGCCGATCACGATCGGGCCAGCGCCGAGAATCAGGATGCTTTTTATGTCTGTACGTTTTGGCATGGGTTTGTCACTCAAATCCGCAGGTCAGTCGGCAAGCCGTCTTGAACAATCTTTGAAGAGCCCGAGGGGGCCGCCGGTTTCCCGGGCCACCCTCGGGCCGCTCACTTAGCGTCGCTTGGCCATCTCATTGATGAAACGGTCGAACAGCGGCGCTACGTCGTTCGGGCCCGGGCTTGCTTCAGGGTGGCCCTGGAAGCTGAACGCGCTCTTGTCGGTGCGCTCGATGCCTTGCAGGGAACCGTCGAACAGCGACTTGTGAATCGCCCGGACGTTGCCCGGCAAGGTCGCTTCATCCACTGCAAAACCGTGGTTCTGGCTGGTGATCATCACGATGCCAGTGTCCAGATCCTGTACCGGGTGGTTGGCACCGTGGTGGCCGTGGCCCATTTTCAGGGTCTTGGCGCCGGAGGCCAGGGCCAGCAACTGGTGGCCGAGGCAGATACCGAATACCGGAATCTCGGTTTCCAGCACTTCCTTGATCGCCTTGATGGCGTAATCGCAAGGCTCCGGGTCACCGGGGCCGTTGGACAGGAACACACCGTCCGGCTGCAAGGCCAGTACATCACTGGCCGGGGTTTGCGCCGGCACCACGGTCACGCGGCAACCGCGCTCGACCAGCATGCGCAGGATGTTGTGCTTGATACCGTAGTCGTAGGCCACAACGTGGTACGGCAACTCGGAAGCTTCGATGGTCGCGTGGCTGTCGGTCTTCAAGTCCCAGACAGTGGAGCGCCACTCGTACTTTTCCTTGGTGCTGACGACTTTCGCCAGGTCCATGCCTTTCAGGCCAGGGAAACCTTGGGCCGCTGCAATCGCTGCTTCTTCGGAGATGTTGTCACCGGCCATGATGCAGCCGTTCTGCGAACCTTTTTCACGCAGGATGCGTGTCAGGCGACGCGTATCGATACCGGCGATCGCCACAACGTTGTTGGCTTTCAGGTAATCGGACAGGGACATCGTGTTACGCCAGTTGCTCGCTACCAGTGGCAGGTCACGGATGACCAGGCCAGCCGACCAGACACGATCAGACTCGGCGTCTTCCGGCGTAGTACCGGTGTTGCCGATGTGCGGATAGGTCAGGGTAACGATCTGTTGGGCGTAGGAAGGATCAGTAAGGATTTCCTGATAGCCGGTCATGGCGGTGTTGAACACCACCTCTCCAACGGTCTGACCGTCGGCTCCAATGGCTTCGCCGCGAAAAATGCTGCCATCAGCAAGGGCGAGTATGGCTGGCTTAGTCAAGAAGACCTCCCGTAAATAAAGCCTGAAAGGGCGATCGCAGGTTGTAAAAAAGCGGAGTGACGTATGGACACGTCACCCCGCTTCTTCACTGAATTATTCTGCGCGCTTTTAGTGGACACACTAAAGCTGTAGCTTACAGAAAAAGGCATTTTTGGTCCACCGCTAATGAGCCTTAAAGGCAGGGGAATGCGACAGGACGTCGCTTAGCGGGTAAAAACGGGGGCTTAGGATATTCCTGAGCCCCCGTTTTAGCTACTTCTTAATGCAGATCCAGCACGTCACGCATGTCGTACAAGGCCGGCGTACGACCGTCCAGCCACAGCGCCGCACGTACGGCACCCTTGGCGAACGTCATGCGGCTCGACGCCTTGTGGGTAATCTCAAGACGCTCACCCTCGGTCGCGAACAGCACGGTGTGATCGCCCACCACGTCACCGCCGCGAACGGTGGCAAAACCGATGGTGTCATGGGCGCGAGCCCCGGTATGACCTTCACGACCATACACCGCCACCTTCGACAGATCCCGCCCAAGGGCATCGGCAATCGCCTCACCCATGCGCAACGCCGTACCCGACGGCGCATCGATCTTGTGCCGGTGATGAGTCTCGATGATCTCGATGTCAGCCTCATCACCCATCACGCGCGCCGCCATGTCGAGCAGCCTCAGCGAAAGATTGACGCCGACGCTGAAATTGGCCGCGAACACGATAGGAATATCCTTGCCCGCCTCCACCAGCAGCTGTTTTTGCTCAGCGCTCAGACCGGTCGTGCCGATCACCATGGCCTTGCCCGCCTTGCGGCAGAACGCCAGGTTTTTCAGCATCACGCCCGGCAGGGTGAAGTCGATCAGCACGTCGAACTCGTCGGCAACCTGCTCCAGATTGCCGGACAACGAAACGCCGATCCGCCCCAAGGACGCCAACTCACCCGCGTCCGCACCAATCAAGGTGCTGCCGGGACGAACAATCGCCGCCGTCAACCCGGAGGCCGGCGAGCGGGCCTGCACAGCCTCGACCAGGGTCTTGCCCATACGCCCGGCAGCGCCCATCACCGCGATACGTCGCATACTCACTTCCTTACAGGTCGCCGAAGAAACGCTTTACGCCTTCGAACCAGCCAGTGGTTTTTGGCGAATGGGTATCATCGCCGGCCAGGGAGCTGCGGAACTCTTCCAACAGTTCGCGCTGACGACGCCCCAGATTCACCGGAGTCTCTACCGCCACACGGCACATCAAGTCACCAGCACCACCACCGCGCACCGGCGCAACGCCTTTGCCACGGATACGGAACTGCTTGCCGGTCTGCGTGCCCTCCGGAATCTTCAGCTTGACCCGACCGTCCAGCGTCGGAATCTCAAGCTCGCCACCCAGGGCCGCGTCGACAAAGCTGATCGGCACTTCACAGAACAGATGCTTGCCGTCGCGCTGGAAGATCGAGTGCTCGCGCACATTGATCACCACGTACAGGTCGCCCGTCGGGCCGCCCTGCGTGCCCGCCTCGCCTTCACCCGACAGACGAATGCGGTCACCGGTATCAACACCCGCTGGCACTTTCACCGAGAGGGTCTTGTACTCTTCGACACGCCCTTCGCCGTGGCACGAGTCGCACGGATCGGAAATGATCTTGCCCTGGCCATGGCAGCGCGGGCAGGTTTGCTGCACCGAGAAGAAGCCTTGCTGCATGCGCACCTGGCCGATACCGCCGCAGGTCGGGCAAGTGATCGGCGAAGAGCCTTTCTTTGCCCCCGAACCGTCACACGGTTTGCAATTGACCAGCGTCGGAACACGGATATTGACACTAGTGCCACGCACCGCTTCTTCCAGGTTCAGCTCCAAGGTGTAACGTAGGTCGCTACCGCGCTGGGCACCGCCACGCTGGCCACCGCGGCCCCCACCAAAGAAATCGCTGAACACGTCGCCGAAAATATCGGAGAAGTTCTGGCCACCAAAACCCGCACCGCCACCGCCCATGCTTGGGTCGACACCGGCATGACCGTACTGATCGTACGCCGCACGCTTGTTTGGATCACACAGGCATTCGTAGGCCTCGTTGGCCTCTTTGAACAGCTCTTCGGATTCTTTGTTGTCCGGATTACGGTCCGGGTGGTGCTTCATCGCCAGGCGACGGTAAGCCTTTTTCAGGTCCGCCTCGCTGGAGCCGCGCTCCACACCCAACACTTCGTAATAGTCACGCTTTGCCATAAGTCTTTGCACTCTTAAGGACGTTCGGCAAAACCCTCCTGAGTCTTGCCAAACTCGTTGAGCCCCAATACAGGCCCGGACCCAACTCACGTCAATTCAACGATCCTGGTCGTTACTGCTTTCAGCCGACAACCGGCCAAAAACGCGGTGACTGTCGTCCGGAAAGCAGGAGCATTCCCGATCACACCGCCAGCATCCGAGCGTCGTCGCATGCTGTAAAAATTCGCGTACCCCAGACACGCCAACGCGGGAGCAAGCTCCCGCGCGGCGACATCCTACCAGTCACCGCTTGTGAGCGGTCAACCGGGCGACCAAGTTACTTCTGGTCTTTGACTTCTTCGAACTCCGCATCGACAACGTCGTCGTGCTTGGCTTCAGGTTCTGCCTGGTGTGCAGCACCGTCAGCCGGCTGGCCTTGTTCGGCGTACATTTTCTGAGCGACTGGCGCAGAGACTTTCGACAGCTCTTCAACCTTGGCTTCGATGGCAGCCTTGTCGTCGCCTTTAACGGCGGCTTCCAGGGCGACTACTGCAGCTTCGATCGCAGTTTTCTCTTCGGCAGTCACTTTGTCGCCAGCGTCAGCGATCATTTTGCGAGTCGAGTGGACCAGTGCATCACCCTGATTGCGGGCAGCAGCCAGTTCTTCGAACTTGCGGTCTTCGTCAGCGTTGGCTTCAGCATCACGGATCATCTGCTGAATTTCTTCCTCGGACAGACCCGAGTTTGCCTTGATCACGATCGACTGAGTCTTGCCGGTGGCCTTGTCTTTGGCGCCTACGTGCAGGATGCCGTTGGCGTCAATGTCGAAGGTCACTTCAATTTGTGGCACGCCACGTGGTGCTGGTGGAATCTCGGCCAGGTCGAACTTGCCCAGGGACTTGTTCTGACCAGCTTGCTTACGCTCACCTTGCAGCACGTGAATGGTCACGGCGCCCTGGTTGTCGTCGGCAGTCGAGAACACTTGCGATTTCTTGGTAGGAATCGTGGTGTTTTTCTCGATCAGCGCAGTCATCACGCCACCCATGGTTTCGATACCCAGGGTCAGCGGGCTGACGTCCAGCAGCAGAACGTCTTTCACGTCGCCGGCCAATACCGCGCCCTGGATGGCAGCACCCATGGCAACAGCTTCGTCCGGGTTCACGTCTTTACGTGCTTCTTTACCGAAGAACTCGGTCACCAGCTTCTGAACCAGTGGCATACGGGTCTGACCGCCGACCAGGATCACGTCGTTGATCGCGCCAACGTCGATACCCGAGTCTTTCAGCGCAATGCGGCAAGGCTCGATGGTGCGTTGAACCAGGTCTTCTACCAGCGACTCCAGCTTGGCGCGGGAGATTTTCACGTTCAAGTGCTTAGGACCGGTGGCATCTGCAGTGATGTACGGCAGGTTCACGTCGGTCGAATTGCTCGAAGACAGTTCGATCTTGGCTTTCTCAGCGGCTTCTTTCAGGCGCTGCATGGCCAGCGGGTCGCCTTTGAGGTTCATGCCGCTTTCTTTCTTGAATTCGTCAACGAGGTAGTCGATCAGACGAATGTCAAAGTCTTCACCGCCCAGGAACGTGTCACCGTTGGTGGCCAACACTTCGAACTGGTGCTCGCCATCGACTTCAGCGATTTCGATCACGGAAACGTCGAAGGTACCGCCACCCAGGTCGTAAACGATCACGGTGTGGTCGCCCTTGGCCTTGTCCATACCGTAGGCCAGAGCGGCTGCGGTTGGTTCGTTGATGATACGTTTTACGTCCAGGCCAGCAATACGGCCGGCGTCTTTGGTCGCCTGGCGCTGGCTGTCGTTGAAGTAGGCCGGAACGGTGATCACCGCTTCAGTCACGGCCTCACCGAGGTAGTCTTCGGCGGTTTTCTTCATCTTTTTCAAGATTTCAGCCGAGATTTGTGGCGGCGACATTTTCTGGCCGTTCACTTCAACCCAGGCGTCACCGTTGTCAGCCTTGGCGATTTTGTACGGGACCATCTTGATGTCTTTCTGTACAACTTCTTCGTCGAACTTACGACCGATCAGACGCTTCACCGCGTACAGGGTGTTATGCGGATTGGTCACAGCTTGACGCTTGGCGGACTGGCCAACCAGGATTTCGCCGTCGTTGGCATAAGCCACGATGGACGGGGTGGTACGTGCGCCTTCGGCGTTTTCAATAACTTTGGATACGCCGTTTTCCAGCACGGAGACGCAGGAGTTGGTAGTCCCCAGGTCGATACCGATAATTTTGCCCATGATTTACTCTCCCGAAACTTAGATTTTGTTGCCACAGCAGTGGTGGCTAACTGCGGCAGTACTTAAACGCTTGACTTATAGATGGGGCCGTTACGACTTATTTCAAGCCTGCTCATCAATAGAAGGTGCAACCGGTGCAGGAGCCTTGCTCACCACAACCATTGCCGGGCGCAGCAAGCGACCGTTGAGCTGGTAACCCTTCTGGAACACCTTCAACACGCTGTTCGGCTCAAGATCAGCGTTTTCCTGCATCGCCATCGCCTGATGATGCTCGGCATTGAACGGCTCGCCGCCTTGTGGATCGATGGCTTCCAACTGATAACGCTTCAGGGTGTCCTGGAACATTTTCAGGGTCAGTTCGATCCCTTCGCGCATTGGGCGGATGTTTTCGTCGTCCGGGTTGGACAACTCAAGGCCACGTTCCAGGCTGTCGATAATCGGCAGCAGATCACCGGCAAATTTTTCCAGGGCGAACTTGTGAGCCTTTTCTACATCCTGCTCGGCGCGGCGGCGGACGTTCTGCAGATCAGCGGCAACACGCAACGATTGATCCTGTGCGCCGGCCAATTGCTCTTCGAGCACTTGCACACGAGCTGCCAGATCTTCACCTGCGGCCTGGTTGGCGTCTGGATTTTGCGTATCCTGCGTCTGTTCGTCAGCCATAGATTTCTCCTTTCAAAATCATGCGCGAACTCGACTCGCGCTTCTGTTCCGGTATATGGGGCCACAATTTTCAGGTTCAAGGGCTGGGGCGTTACCAAAAGTCTTTCACTTGTCCTGGATCAATTTCCCCCGATCATTCCCTGTCGCACTTAAAAAGACAGTTATTCAAGCAAATCGGACTAAGCATCAGGATTGTCACCCTCAAACAAAACACTGTATAAATAACCAGACCTAAAGCCTGGGAGCGGCCGTCATGCTGGTGCACCTGTCCGTACATAACTACGCCATCGTTGAACATCTGGATCTTGAACTGGATCGCGGGATGAGCGTAATCACAGGCGAAACCGGCGCCGGCAAGTCGATCATGCTCGACGCCCTGGGCCTGACCCTGGGCGATCGTGCCGACAGCGGCGTGGTACGCCCTGGCGCCGACAAAGCCGACATCCTCGCCACCTTTGACCTGGCCGACATCCCGGAAGCCGAGGCTTGGCTTGCCGAGCGCGACCTTAATAATGAAGGCCCGTGCATCCTGCGCCGGGTGATCACTGTCGAAGGGCGCTCCCGCGGCTATATAAATGGCACCCCCTGCCCCCTCGGCGACTTGAAAGCCCTGGGCGAGCTGCTGATCGACATCCACAGCCAGCATGAACACCAGTCCCTGCTGAAAACCGACACCCATCGCCGACTCCTCGACGAGTACGCCGGCGCCACGGACCTTGCGCGCCAAGTGCAACTGGCTGCGCAGCGCTGGCGCCAGACGCGCCAGGAACTGGAGCGTCTCTCCAACTCCGGCGATGAGCAGCGGGCCCGTCACCAATTGCTCAGCTACCAACTGGAAGAGCTGGAAAGCCTGGGGCTCGGTGAGACAGAACTGGAGCAACTGGAACAGGAACACAAGAACCTCACCAACGCCGAAACCCTGCTGGGCATCTGCCGGCAAGTGGTGGAGCAGTGCAGCGAAAGTGATTCCGGCAATGTGCTCAACGCCCTGACGGCCAGCCTCAATCGCCTGTCCAGTGTGAACAATGCCTCCGGCTCACTGAATGAAGCCACCACACTGCTCACCAGCGCACAAATCCAGGTAGAAGAAGCCGTGGGCGAGTTGAACCGCTTCCTCGATCACTTCGATGCCGACCCGGCACGCTTGCAAGATATAGAAGAGCGCCTGGACACCATCTATACCTTGGCGCGCAAACACCGGATCCAGCCGACCGAAGTAGCAACCATGCAGCAAAAGCTGCTGGATGAAATCGAAACCCTGAACGCCAACGATGAGTCCATCGAGCGACTGGGTGAAGAACTAGCGTCGTTTGCTCGCCATTATCAAGAGAAAGCCCGAGAACTCAGCGACCTGCGCCATCAGGCGGCGACGGGCCTGGCCAGCGCGGTGGAACAAGAGATCCAGCGCCTGGGAATGCCCGGCGGGCGCTTCACCATCGAGCTGCACACCAACACCAGCAATGAGCTGCTGCCTAATGGTCTCGAACAGGTAGAACTGCTGGTCAGCGCAAACCCGGGCCAGCCATTGAAGGCACTGGCAAAAGTAGCGTCCGGCGGCGAGCTGTCACGGATCAGCCTGGCGATCCAGGTGATCACCGCCCAGACCTCACGCGTGCCAACGCTGGTATTCGATGAAGTGGACGTAGGGATCGGTGGCCCGACTGCCGAGATCGTTGGCCAACTGCTGCGCCGACTGGGCGATCGTGGCCAGGTGCTGACCGTCACTCACTTGCCACAAGTAGCCGCCCAAGGACATCAACACTTGTTCGTGCACAAGGTACGTGGCAGCGATGCGACCCATACCGCCGTGTCCAAGCTGAACAAGACCGAACGGGTAGAAGAAGTGGCACGGATGCTCGGCGGCATTGACCTGACCAAGGAGTCCTTGGCTCACGCGAAGAAAATGGTGGTAACCGCGAAGGTCTGAAGCCTGGCTTACTGAGTATTTTCTTTCTATAGAAAGCACGAAGGCGACCCTAGGGTCGCCTTCGATCGTTTCGCAGAGCGAATCTGCGTAGCTTTCTTACTTTTTCTTACGTATGTAGAGAACCAGATTGTGGTCCACCAAATCGAATCCATGTTGCTCAGCGATCATGTGCTGGAGCTTCTCGATTTCCGGACTGGTGAACTCGATAACCTCATTGGTATCCAGGTCAACCATGTGGTCGTGATGACCGCCGTCAGCCAATTCGAACACTGCATGACCGCCGTCGAAATTATGACGAACCACCAGTCCTGCTGCTTCAAACTGGGTCAGAACACGGTAAACCGTGGCCAGGCCGACGTCCTCGTTAGACTCCATCAGCGCCTTGTATACATCCTCGGCACTCATGTGGCGCTGCTCAGCAGAATCGAGCATTTGTAGAATCTTGACTCGTGGCAGAGTCACTTTAAGACCGGCTTTGCGTAGTTCGCTATTTTCAACCATGGTTAGCTTTCTCGCGGATGCTGCTTCGCAGCTTCTCTTAATACGGGTATGATCGGCGTTTACGTTGTCCCAGCCAAGATAGTGGAAGTCGCCCACCGATGCAAAACACCAAGCTCTTGCTAACCAGTTTCACCTTTGTGGGACTGCTCGCACTCGCCGGTTGTTCATTCCCCGGGGTTTACAAAATCGACATCCAGCAGGGCAATGTCGTCACGCAGGACATGATAGACCAGTTACGCCCGGGAATGACCCGACGGCAAGTACGGTTTATCATGGGCAATCCCCTGCTGACCGACACATTCCATGCCGATCGCTGGGATTATCTCTATAGCATCCAACCTGGTGGCGGTGAACGCCAGCAGGAGCGGGTCAGTGTCATCTTCAATGGCAATGACCAGCTCGTCAGCCTGTCGGGGGACTTCAAACCGGGCGTAAGCCGCGATGAAGCCTTGCTGGGCAAGGACAACGGCACCACTGCTCCTGCGCCCGCGCAGAACGAGGAGAAGCCGAAGTCCGAAGTACCGGCCAAGCCTGGCTCCTTACTGGACGAGATCCAGAAAGGCGTCGACGGCGTACAAACCGTTCCAGTGCCGACTCCAGAACCTCTGGACTCGAGCCCGCAGTAAGTTTGTAACGCACGATAAAAAGCCCGGCATGCCGGGCTTTTTGTTGCCTGCTGTTTAGCAAACTATGGGTTTTGCTGTTTTGCCTTGGCAGCCTTCGCCGCACGCAAGCGACGTATCTCCATCGGATCTGCCAACAACGGCCGGTAGATCTCGATTCGATCTCCAGCCTGCACAACACGCACATCAGCGTCCGCTACCACCTTGCCGAAAATTCCCAAAGGGCAACTCTCCAGATTCAGCTCCGGGAATTGCGCAGCCATTCCCGAGCCCAACACCGCCGCCCTGAGGCTGCAGCCCGGCGCTACTGCCAGGCTCATCAACGCCTGGCGATCCACCGCGGCGTACACCACCTCGATTTCAACCAATGGCTCAGCCATGCATTTGCTTGGCGCGTTGGCAGAACGCGTCCACCAGGGTATTGGCAGCTTGATTGAACAACGGGCCCAAGGTGGCACGCACGATAGGGCCGGCATAATCGAACGACAGGTCCAGGCTGATCTTGCAGGCCTTCTCGTTCAACGCCTTGAACACCCACACACCATGCAACTGAGTGAACGGGCCTTCTTCGAGATTCATCTCAATGGACTGCCCGGGCACCAGCGTGTTGCGCGTGACAAAGTGCTGGCTCAAGCCGCCCTTTGCCACACCCACGCTGGCAACCATATGCTCATCACTGCTCTCCAACACCTCGGCAGTCGAACACCAAGGCAGGAACTCCGGGTAACGCGCCACGTCGTTGACCAGGTCATAGAGCGCCTGCGCCGGGTAGGGCAACAGGGCCGAACGTTGAATATGCGTCGTCATGTGAGCGTTATTTCCACAGCTGAGCGGCAAACATCGCGAAAGGACAACAGGATTCGCGAAAGAAAAAATCAAAAACCAGCCTGCATTGTCCGGGATTCATTCAACACGCTCAAGCACGCAGGTTGACCGTAGCCGACGCGCTCGCAACTCCCTATAATGCCGCCCCTATGGCTAAACAAAAGAAACACCCAACAGGGACCATCGCGCAAAATAAAAAGGCGCGACACGATTACTTCATCGAACATCGGTTCGAGGCTGGTCTGGTCCTGGCCGGCTGGGAAGTAAAAAGTCTGCGTGCCAGCAAGCTGCAACTGGTCGACAGTTACGTGCTGCTCAAAGACGGTGAGGCATGGCTGCTCGGCAGTCATATCACGCCGCTGATGACTGCCAGCACCCACGTCATTGCCGACCCGGTGCGCACGCGCAAGCTGCTGCTCAATGCTCGCGAGCTGGAAAAACTCCAAGCTGCCGTGCAGCAAAAAGGCTACGCCTGCGTTTGCCTGTCGTGGTACTGGAGCAAGCACCTGGTCAAGTGCGAGATCGCACTGGGCAAGGGCAAGAAGGAATACGACAAGCGTGACACCGAGCGCGAACGCGATTCCAACCGGGAATTGCAGCGCGCCGTGCGTAACAAGGGCAAGGAAGATTGAATTTCTTGTGACTTGATGTGGCTGAGGGAGCCCGCTCCCTCAGCCACAACAATTGCTAGATCCCTTTGCGCCGCTCCGCCCGCGCCATGCGCTGAACCTCCTGACGCACTTCTTCCAGCACTTCCTGCACATACAGCAGGTGACGTGTTGAAACCTCCCGCGCCTGCTCGGCACGCCCTTCGATAATCGCCAGGTACAGATCACGGTGCTGATTGATCAGCATGTCCCGTGTTTCGGTACGCTGCTGATACATGCCACCAATGTTGGTCACCACGTTACGCTTGAGCAGATCGAACAGGCCGCGAATGGTATGCAGCAATACCGCGTTATGGCTGGCCTCGGCGATGGCCAGGTGAAACCTCGCATCCGCCGCGCCCTCTTCCGCCCGGCTCACTTCGTCTGACCGCGTATAGCAATCCTGCAGCTCTTCGAAGGCTGCCGTCAGTCGCTCGCGGTCCACCTCAGTGGCACGCAACGCTGCGTAATACGCGCACGAGGCTTCCAGGGTCTGACGAAACTCCAAAAGGTCGCGCTGTGCCTCGGGATTATTTTCCAGCAGATGCAGCAGCGGATCGCTGAAGGTTGAACCCAGCGACTCCACCACATAATTGCCCCCACCCTGACGGCTGATCAGCAAACCTTTGGCCGCCAGCTTCTGGATCGCCTCACGCAACGACGGACGCGACACCCCGAACTGCTCGGCCAGTGCGCGCTCGGCCGGCAAGCGCTCGCCCGACTTCAGCGTGCCCTCAAGGATCATGCCCTCAAGCTGCTCGACGATATCGTCAGACAAACGGCGCTGACGCACCTGATCAAACCCCATAACTCACTCTCCACCATCCCGACCACTCGCCGGGGCCCCTATTCTGGCCTATTGCCGTGTATCCGGCACCTATCAGAACGTCCTCGTTTCAGCCGATCAGCATCCGTTCAAGCCAACCTACGACCAAAGATTCGCAAGCGGCAAATTGACACATCCCCCTGAAGGCTTTTAACCTAGCCAACGGTGATTGTAAATTGGTAATACCAATTATCCAAATCACCAAAGCAGTGCCTGACCAACAACAATTAGGGGCCACCCCATATGCAAACCTGGCAACAGCTCTACAGCCCGCTCGGCAGCCTTGGCCTGTCCGCACTGGCCGCCGTTATTCCCATCGTATTTTTCTTCCTGGCCCTGGCGGTGTTTCGCCTCAAAGGCCACGTTGCGGGCAGCATCACCTTGGCACTGTCGATCCTGGTGGCGATCTTTGCCTTCCAGATGCCGGTCGACATGGCGCTCGCCGCCGCCGGTTACGGCTTTGCCTACGGCCTGTGGCCCATCGCCTGGATCATCGTCGCCGCCGTATTCCTCTATAAACTGACGGTCAAGAGCGGCCAGTTCGAGATCATCCGCAGCTCCGTGCTGTCGATTACCGACGACCAGCGCCTACAAGTGCTGCTGATCGGCTTCTGCTTCGGCGCGTTCCTGGAAGGTGCGGCCGGCTTCGGCGCACCGGTGGCGATTACTGCCGCATTGCTGGTAGGACTGGGCTTCAACCCGCTGTACGCCGCCGGCCTGTGCCTGATTGCCAACACCGCACCCGTCGCGTTCGGCGCGCTGGGGATTCCGATCATCGTGGCCGGCCAAGTGACGGGCATCGACGCGTTCAAGATCGGCGCCATGGCTGGCCGCCAGTTGCCGCTGCTGTCGCTGTTCGTGCCGTTCTGGCTGGTGTTCATGATGGACGGCCTGCGCGGTGTCAAAGAAACCTGGCCAGCCGCACTGGTTGCGGGTTTGAGCTTTGCCGTGACCCAGTTCTTCACCTCGAACTTCATCGGCCCGGAACTGCCGGACATCACCTCGGCCCTGGCCAGCCTGATTTCCCTGACCCTGTTCCTGAAAGTCTGGCAGCCCAAGCGCAGTGCCGGCGCGCAAATCGCTGGCGCAACGTCCGGCACTGCCGTCACTGCCAGCGCCGGTGGCTTCGGACTGCCTCGCAACACCCTGGCTTCGCCTTACAGCCTGGGGGAAATTTTCAAGGCCTGGTCGCCGTTCCTGATCCTGACCGTGCTGGTCACCATCTGGACCCTGAAGCCGTTCAAGGCGATGTTCGCCGCTGGCGGCGCGATGTACAGCTCGGTGTTCAACTTTGCGATTCCGTACCTGGATCAACTGGTGATCAAGGTTGCGCCCATCGTTGCTACGCCAACAGCCATCCCTGCGGTATTCAAGCTGGATCCGATTTCCGCGACCGGCACGGCGATTTTCTTCTCCGCCCTGGTATCGATGCTGGTGCTGAAGATCGATTTCAAAACTGGTCTGACCACCTTGAAAGAAACCTTTTATGAGCTGCGCTGGCCGATCCTGTCCATCGGCATGGTGCTGGCCTTTGCGTTCGTCACCAACTACTCGGGTATGTCATCGACCATGGCCCTGGTACTGGCGGCTACCGGCGCGGCATTCCCGTTCTTCTCGCCATTCCTCGGCTGGCTCGGTGTGTTTCTGACGGGTTCCGACACCTCGTCCAACGCGCTGTTCAGCTCGCTGCAAGCCACCACCGCCCACCAGATCGGCGTCAACGACGTCTTGCTGGTGGCGGCGAACACCAGCGGCGGCGTGACCGGCAAGATGATCTCGCCGCAGTCGATCGCCGTGGCATGCGCCGCGACTGGCCTGGTGGGCAAGGAATCTGACCTGTTCCGCTTCACCCTCAAGCACAGCCTGTTCTTCGCGACGATTGTCGGGCTGATCACTTTGGCCCAGGCCTACTGGTTCACCGGTATGCTGGTGCACTAAGACCTGCACGTAATAGGGTAAGAACCGACGCCGGACAGCGATTCCGGCGTCAGCTATTTCTGGAGGACCGATGAGCCTGCCTGCTGCTTTTCTGAGCGACGCCGCACAACTGATCCCGCAAGATCGTCGCTTCGACGATCCACTTTCCACCCTCGCCTTCGGCACCGACGCCAGTTTTTACCGACTGATCCCACAACTGGTGATCCGTGTTGAATCGGAAGATGAAGTCGTGGCCCTGCTGCAACTGGCCCAGCGCGACCGCGTGCCGGTGACCTTTCGTGCGGCGGGCACCAGCCTTTCGGGACAGGCCATCAGCGACTCGGTACTGATCGTGCTGGGGGACAATTGGAACGGGCGCGAGATTCGCGGCCAGGGCACACAAATCCGCTTGCAGCCCGGCGTGATCGGCGCGCAAGCCAACGCCTGGCTGGCGCCGTTCGGACGCAAGATCGGCCCGGACCCGGCGTCGATCAATGCCTGCAAGATTGGCGGCATCGTCGCCAACAATGCCAGCGGCATGTGCTGTGGCACGGCGCAGAATACCTACCACACCCTGGCGGGCATCCGCCTGGTGCTGGCCGACGGCAGCCGCCTGGACACGGAAGATCCGGCCAGTGTTTCAGCCTTTCGCCAACGTCACGGCGACCTGCTTGAACGCCTGGCGACCCTGGGCCGCGAAACGCGGGCCAATGCCGAATTGGCTGCGAAAATCCGCCACAAATACCGCCTGAAAAACACCACCGGCTTGTCACTCAACGCCCTGGTGGATTTCGACGAGCCACTGGATATCCTCAGCCATCTGCTGGTGGGCTCCGAAGGTACCCTGGGTTTTATCAGCGCAGTGACCTACGACACGGTGATCGACCACCCGAACAAAGCCTCGGCCCTGATCGTGTTCCCGGATGTGGAAACCTGCTGCAACGCGGTGACGGTACTCAAATCCCAACCTGTTTCAGCGGTTGAACTGCTGGACCGCCGCAGCATGCGTTCGGTGCAGGACAAACCCGGCATGCCGGCTTTCGTACAGCAGCTATCGGAAAATGCCTGCGCCCTGCTGATCGAATCCCGCGCCGCCTCGCCCTCGCTGCTGCAGGAGCAACTGGCGCTGATCATGGCCTCCCTGGCCAGCTTCCCGGTGGAGAAACAAGTCGACTTCACCGAAGACCCGATTGAAAACGCCCGCCTGTGGGCGATCCGCAAAGACACCTTCCCCGCCGTGGGCGCCGTGCGTAAAACCGGCACCACCGTGATCATCGAAGACGTGACCTTCCCGGTGGAACAACTGGCTATTGGCGTTAACCGCCTGATCGAGTTGTTCGACAAACATCACTACGACGAAGCGATCCTTTTCGGACACGCCCTGGAAGGCAATCTGCACTTTGTGTTCACTCAAGGCTTCAACAGCGCGGAAGAAGTCGCACGTTACCAGGCGTTCATGGACGACGTCGCCCAGTTGGTGGCCGTGGAGTTTGGCGGCTCGCTGAAGGCCGAGCACGGTACCGGTCGCAACATGGCACCCTTCGTCGAACTGGAATGGGGCAGCGATGCCTACCAGTTGATGTGGCAACTCAAGCGCCTGCTCGACCCCAACGGCATTCTCAACCCGGACGTGGTGCTCAGCGAAGACCCGCAAATCCACCTCAAGCACCTCAAGCCACTGCCCGCCGCGGACGAGCTTGTGGATAAGTGCATCGAGTGCGGTTTCTGCGAACCTGTATGCCCGTCGAAAGGACTGACCCTGAGCCCGCGCCAGCGCATTGTGATCTGGCGCGATATCCAGGCCCGAAAACGCGCCGGCATCGATACCACCGAACTGGAAGCGGCCTATCAATACCAAGGCATCGACACCTGCGCGGCCACCGGGCTTTGCGCCCAACGCTGCCCGGTAGGCATCAATACCGGCGACCTGGTGAAAAAGCTACGCAGCCGCGACGCCGACCGCACCAAAACCGCCGAATGGCTGTCGACGCACTTCGCCACGGCACTGCAAGGTGCGCGCTTCACCCTGCACGTGGCCAACGGTGCGCGCATGCTGCTGGGCGCGCCGCGACTGGCGAAGCTCTCCGCCACGGTAACCCGCCTGTCCAAGGGGCAAATCCCCCAGTGGACCAACGCCATGCCGCAACCGGAAAAGGCCATTCGTTTCAGCCCCGCCGTGAGCGACGAGCGACCACGGGTGGTGTACCTCGCTGCCTGCGTATCACGCGCCATGGGCCCGGCAGCCGGCGACCACGAGCAGATGTCGCTGTACGACAAAACCCGCGGCCTGCTGGAAAAAGCCGGTTACCAGGTAGTCTTCCCCGACAATCAGGACAACCTCTGCTGCGGCCAGCCTTTCGCATCCAAGGGCTACGCCGAACAAGCCGAACACAAACGCCAGGAACTGATCGGCGCCCTGCTCCACGCCAGCCGTGGCGGCCTCGACCCGATCTACTGCGACACCAGCCCGTGCACCCTGCGCCTGGTCCAGGACCTGGCCGAAACCCGCCTCGACCTCTACGACCCGGTACGCTTTATCCGCACGCACCTGATGGACCGCCTCGACTTCACCCCCCAGGAAGCCCCGATCGCCGTGCACGTCACCTGCAGCACCCAGCACCTGGGAGAAAGCCAGGCGCTGATCGACCTGGCCAGGCAGTGCAGCAAAAACGTGGTGATCCCCGAAGGCATTCATTGCTGTGGGTTTGCCGGCGACAAAGGCTTCACCACGCCGGAGCTGAACGCGCACTCACTGCGCAGCCTGAAGGACGCCGTGCAGTCTTGCAGCGAGGGCATTTCCACCAGCCGTACGTGTGAGATTGGTCTGACGCAACATGGTGGAATTGATTACCACGGCCTGGTGTACCTGGTGGACCGAGTGACCCAGGCGCGGGCCCATTAGAGCCGCCCCTTTTTGGTGCCAAACCTAATGACTTCGGGGTTTTTCGACTAATCCAGCGACAAAACAGAACCCCTGCGCGCCGGCGTAGTCATCTGCATAGGCCTCGACAAACGAGGCTCATCAGTGACCTCGCTGGCTGCACGGAAAACCGGCAGCATCGAGCCCTATTTGCACAAGGAGATACCCATGAAGCGTTCCGCTCTTGCTGGTTTGTTCATTACCGCTGCGATGCTGGCGTCCCCCGCGTTTGCCGCCGGAACAAAAGACGATCTGTGCCAAATCAACCTGGACAAAATCAACAACGGGAAAGCCTTGCTCGCCACCGACACCAGCGGCAAAGCCGGCGAAATTGACACCGCCGTCTCCCAAGCCAAGGCAGCCCATGCGGCAGGCGATGACAAGAAGTGCATCGAGATCACCTCCAAGGCGCTGCAAAGCCTGCAAGACACGGACAAAGGCGGTAATCAGTAACCTGTCACCGCTCAAGGCCAACCTTCGGGTTGGCCTTCTGTAAGTGATTGGCGTACACTGCACAGGCTTGTCACTCACTAAGAAACAACGAGTTACAAGCACGGGGCCGTTTAGGATTCGACGCCGGTTGCGAAACTTTAGGTGCATGCCGAGTTGGTAACAGAACTCGTAAATCCACTGTTGCAACTTCTTATAGTTGCCAATGACGAAACCTACGGCCAGGAATTCTCTCTCGCTGCGTAAGCAGCTTTAGATCCTGAGCTTCTGGTACCTTCGGGTCCAGCAATCACCAGGGGATGTCTGTAAACCCAAAGTGATTGTCATATAGAACAGAATCGCCGTGCAGTACGTTGTGGACGAATCGGCTAAAACTTACACAACTCGCCCAAAGCACCCTGCCCTTCGGGTCGCTGAGGGTTAACTTAATAGATACGGCTAAGCATGTAGTACCGACAGCGGAGTACTGGCGGACGGGGGTTCAAATCCCCCCGGCTCCACCAAATTATCATCTAAAGACGTCCACGGACGTCTTTTTTTGTGCCTGAAATCCAGTAAATACGGGGGTTTCAGGGCCACAGGAGGCTTTCCAGGCTTTGTGAATTCCAGGCAGTTTGGTATTCCCAATGGTATTCCCGGCTACACGGCGCTAATCTTGGGAATACCAAAAGGTGTCATGGAGTACTTCTCATGTGCGCTCAAACCACCCGCCTCTCCGACCGCCAGCTCAAGGCGGTCAAACCGAAAGACAAGGATTACGTCCTCACGGATGGCGACGGGCTCCAACTGCGAGTCAGGGTCAATCGCTCGATGCAGTGGAATTTCAACTACCGGCATCCCGTCACCAAAAATCGAATCAACATGGCACTCGGCTCTTATCCCGAGGTTTCTCTTGCGCAAGCGAGGAAGAAAACCGTTGAGGCAAGAGAGCTGCTTGCACAGGGCATCGACCCAAAAGCTCAGCGTAATGAGCTACAGGAAGCCAAACGAGCGGAAACGGAACACACCTTCGAGAACGTGGCCACTGCCTGGTTCGAGCTGAAGAAGGATTCCGTCACGCCGGCGTATGCCGAAGACATTTGGCGCTCCCTCACACTGCATGTTTTTCCGAGCATGAAATCAACGCCTCTCTCCGAAGTCAGCGCCCCAATGGTCATCAAGCTCCTTCGTCCGATTGAGGCCAAAGGCAGCCTCGAGACAGTTAAGCGAGTGAGCCAGCGCCTTAACGAGATAATGACCTACGGGGTCAATTCCGGAATGATCTTTGCCAACCCTCTCAGCGGTATTCGAGCGGTGTTCAAGAAACCTAAGAAAGAGAACATGGCAGCTCTACCACCAGATGAGCTTCCGGAGCTCATGATGGAAATCGCGAACGCCAGCATTAAGCGGACGACCCGCTGCCTGATCGAATGGCAGCTACACACTATGACCCGCCCTGCCGAAGCGGCGACTACCCGATGGGCAGACATCGACTTCGAAAAACGCATCTGGGCCATCCCTCCGGAGCGAATGAAAAAGCGTCGTCCGCACACAATCCCGCTGACCGAACATGCACTCTCGTTATTGAAGACGCTTAAGCCCCATAGCGGCCACAGGGAATATGTGTTCCCGTCAGATAGAAATCCGCGCACCCACGCGAATAGCCAGACAGCCAACATGGCATTGAAACGAATGGGCTTTCAGGACCGCTTAGTCAGCCACGGCATGCGCTCCATGGCCAGCACAATTCTGAATGAGCATGGATGGGATCCGGAGCTAATCGAAGTCGCGCTGGCGCATGTCGATAAAGACGAAGTTCGAAGCGCCTACAACCGGGCGGATTACATCGAACGCCGGCGTCCGATGATGGCCTGGTGGAGTGAACATATCCAGAAGGCAGCCACCGGCAGCCTGTCGGCATCCGCCATCAATCAAAACAGGGACCGTAACGTCGTGCCGATACGCTGAGCAAGCGACAATTCGTGCCGTGCAGCAGGGCGACTGAAGTGGCGACTGTCGCTAAATCAGCCGCATGCCTGCGCTTCTTCGGCCAAGCCCCTAAGTATGGGAAGGCTCCGCATTCCCATACTTAGGGGCTCACGCTTAAAGATCTATCAGACAACCACGAGTTGCGCCTTTCTGCGGCGGATCAGCCCTGCTGTTAACTCATAGTAATAGATGGTCGCTGGTGCTGAGCAACGCAGGTAGTGCTCTAAAAACCATCTGGTGTGCTTTTCCTTCCAGGACCAAGGAGTCGCACAACTCCAGCGTTCACGAATCGCCTCGTGCATCCTTTCTGCCTGCCTGATATGCCGCTGCCGCGTGGCATGCGCACCTTTGAGCACGGGGCTCAGAAACAACGCCATATCGAACTCGGACTTCATCGACGACCTCCGATGTAGGCACTCACCACGTCGATGCGGTTATGCCCCAACTCGTGGCTGATCTGCTGACGTGCACGCTGATCGAGTGCTCCATCCTCTCGTTGACCACGACCGCCATTGATGGGCGCGGAGAAGCCGGTCAGTTGTTCATAGCGCTCACAGGCGTAAGCGGCCCGCAGTTCATGAAAGCCTTTCAATCCATGCTCATGCATGATGTCCCGCGCCGGTCGTACGATTGTCTGTAAGAAATCTTTGTAGCTTTCATCAGGTGTTAACAGATTCTGACTGCCCTTGGGTGAGGCCTCGCTGGCCCTGTCGAGGGCGCCACGAACTTGATCCGTGACCGCAATCCAACGCGGTGCCGATGCGCCTGATCGACCGCCTTTGGTGCCGTCCTGGATATTGATCTTGCCCAGTTGCCGAGCCTCACGTTGCAGCCGGGGCAAGTCCGCCAAGATCGCTTCACGCAGGCGCATGCCGGTCTCCCGAGCGAGGAGCACGATGGCACTCACCCTCAGTTGCTGTCGCTCTGACAGCGCTTGCGCAATCAGACTGACCTGCACACGGTCTTGGCCTTGTGGCACCCCACTACGCACGCTTGAGCGCTGCAAGCCAAGCGCCTTACTCGGACTCGGGATTTTGACGTATTGATCACCGCGCAGCGCAGCCATCGTTCGGTTCACGCTGGACAGTCGGTTCTGCGCGGCAGCTATGCCGACGTTGCCCTGATCAACCTGCTCCCGCACGTGTACGGCGTACCGCATTAGGACTTCGCGGTCGATCTGTCGCGCATCATTGAGCCTCGGTCCCTCCTCGGATAGACACCAACGCACAAAGGCCTTCCAGCGATCACTATGGGCTTTGACGGTAGCAAAATGGCCATCGCCAAACAGGTCTTTCAGTGCTTGCGGTCCGGCATAGCTGAGCTGGCGACCGAAGCCGAAGTTACGCCCTGCTCGCTTACCGACCCGAGCCATTTTTCTGTTCCTGATCGGCTGCTGCGAGATCATGCAAAAGGGCTCGCCAGTGCGCACTTACAATCGCGAACTGAGCCCAATCAGTCGGGCGAAAACACAGCGTGTTGGCGGTGACGTAAAGATGCGCGCCCTGCTCTTCCAACCATTGGATAATGGAGGTCGTCGATGTGATAGTTCTATGGAGGGTGGCGACACCGGCGACACCGGCGACAACCCTTGCCTTGCCTGCCTTTGAGCGTGGCGACAAAGTGGCGACAGTACCTGCGACAAATCGCACTTTCGGCTCCTTTTGGCGTTGAGCCAGATGGTTGCGCAGCGCTTCATCAAGATTGAACATGGCGCACCTCGAAGGTGTGGCCGTCGGAGATCAACCACTGATGATCAATCAACTCGACCAGCAGCTTTGCGGCATGACTACTGCTCTTGCGGGCAAAGCGGGGACCGTTGCGATTCAGATCTCGAATACTGAAGCGCTTCCAATCCTTGACCTGCAGCCAGCGCAACAGCCGGTCCGCCTCTTCTTTTACCCTGCACACCGGCTCCTGCTCGGTCAGGCGCTGGATCTCGGAGAGGTAGTAGCCAACTAAGGCCGAGGCCCGCTGGATATGGTCGACCTCCACGACACTGCTCTCCTCCACAACGGCCAAAATGCCGGCGACGCGCAAAAGGTTGTCGGCGGCCTTCGAACCGCTGGGCCGCACGCTGGCCAGCTCGCCAAACTCACCCAGTTGAGCTTCGATAGCATCATGCAAATCAATCCAGCGACGACGCGCGAGCGGACTGAGGCTCAGCTTTGACAGTTGCAAGGCTCCGTCAGCGGAAAGTGACCAAGGCTGATAAAACAGAGCCGAAAGGCGGTGATGATAGCGCTTGAGGACAGCGTCTTTGGACAAGTCGACAGCCTGGTAGCTACGTTGCCCGGCTAGACTGGTGGGCCAGGTCATCAAGCAGCGCCCTAGAACGCCCTGCCCCTGCAGCAACGGGTCACTGAGTAACTGCATGGCCAAATACGGTTGCAGCATCAGGTGCAGGCTCAAGCGTCGGTCATAGGCTCGCAAGCTTTCACCAACCATGGAACGCGCGCGATCTATCGGGCTGCCATCCCAGAGTGACGACAAGGTCGTGACCGCTTTCAAACGGTTATCCCGACTCATGGTGCTGCTGCCGAGGAATTGTCCACCTTCATCACAGAACAGACCCATGCTAGGCAGGTCATGACAGAGCCCCTTGATCAGGGCCTCGATAGTCGGGTCCGTGGTGATCAGTCTAGGGGCTGAGGGCTCCGCTTCGAGCGACATTCCGTTTGCGGGCTCAGGATCGCCAGGCTTGATACGCTGCGCGTGTCGCTGTGCGGCACGGTACCGGGCAAGTTGTTCGCGATAGCGCTGCCACTGTTCACGCTCCCATTGCCGTGCCGGCAGCAATGCACATCGGTCTGCGGCGGTCTTGCGATCACCTGACGCGGCCACCGTGATCAGGTACAGCGACAGGGGATAATTTCTCCCGTCGAGCTGTAAGCCCGCATGACCTTGAGTGGCCAGCGCCGAGGCACCCAACACTGATTGCGCGGCCAGTGCCTGGGCCACGCCGATGACCTCGGCCATTCGCTCTACCGCAGGCCCAAGAATCCCACCCAGTGCCTGCACCGGATAAGGCTGGGCCACGGGATTCGACTCAATCAGCGGTCGAGGTGGTTGCGGTAGTTCAAGCTTCGGATCTAACTGCTGCATGGGCCCTCTCCTCGTTCATTGCTGGTTGTCCTCACGTAGTCCCGCCACGGACGTTGAGTGTTATCAGGGATCAAGGCCCCTGCAGCCTGTGAGGTGTTCACTGACGTGGAACGAACGGCTCCTTATGACCGGGAGCAAGGGCATGACCGCATGAATCTGACCTCCTTAGACGCATCCGAAGATGCGGGCGGGTGGAGGCTGTACCGACTGACGAGTTCGACACCTGGAGATCCTGAGCGGGAGAAGGCAACAACATCGACACCTGGGGCATGCCTGACTGTCAGTCAGGTGCAGTCTTTCCATAGGCTGCGGCACCGGCGCCTGTGTCGTTGCGGATTACGACGAATCGGATTTGTCAGGCCGATTGTCACGAGGAGAGATGCGGCAATGCCTTTTGCGACGGGGCTTGCAGCAGTGGTACGAGTGCCCGTCTCTTTCCAGAAGAAAGAGACGGGCACAGTCTGGCGCAGCGAAGTGCGTCGAGAGGTGAGGTTGCTGCAGCGCAGCGAGGAGGGTCCATCGTCTGCCGCAGTGGACAGATAAGTCGAGTAGGCATCCTTCACTCTTGGGGAGTGACCGTGCGAGCCGCCGGACGCTAATCGCACTTCGGGAGAACCACCACACAAGTGGCGTAGCCTTAAAGGTTCTGGCTACCTGGGCAGGTGCTGTCAACGACAGCGATCCGTGCGCCAATTTTTATACTCACTCGAAAAGGCGGTCAAGCGTCACTGCCGAAGTGCTCAGAAAGTGGCGACTGTCGCCAGTATTGTCGCCATGCTCCAAGCCACGTTCTACGTGGGTTGTCGCCGGCGTCGCCGCTGTCGCCAAACCTATATCCATGCCCAACGAAAAGATTCGCACATACACTGAAATGGCGCTGCGCTTGATAAAGGTTGCAGGGAATTACTGACGGGGGAAAGCAAGCGTGGCGCTCGTCAAATTGAAAATGGGAGGGTGGAACGCCGCGGCTTCGAGAAAAGCGAATGAACCCTCCGATCGGCGCGATCAAAGATCGCTTGATCGGAGGGTTTGGCGGGAAAAGCAAATCTCAAACGTCAATTACAGACTCAGGCATCAAAGCGGGTTGATTGAGAAGTGACGGCCTCACGTCGCATGATCAGCGTCTGCTGCAACCGAAGCAAAAAACCTGCTTCAAATGCTTCTTGGGGATCACCTGGACGATGATGCTTTCGGTTTTGCGCCAGTGCCCACCACAGCGGCAATGATGAGCCATCGAGCCAGGTCTCAGCGCACCGGACGCCGTCTTCAATCATCGGGCGGAATTCATTTCCCCATGGTGTTCGAAGACCAGGACAGCCTTCAGCTGAAGGGACAGAGACGTACTCACCAACCTGTTGATGAACGCGCTGCGCTGGGATACCGGACAAACATCGAAACGCCTTGTCGAACAACACAGCCGCGTCGTCCAATAGCTCTACCGCCAGCTCAACATCCTGTGGAAAATGAAGCAGGACGCTCTGTGCTCCATTAAGCCGAAGTATTGCAGCCTGCCGTAGTTTAATCGCTGCATCTTCAGGGGTAAGCGATGAAGTATCGATGCTGTTAGGTTTGGGGAGGCCAATGAGAAGCGAAAGATCAAACATCGCGGAATCCTCCGAGATGGTTTGCAGCTTGAATCATTTGACCGGGGTGGCGCACGAGCTTAAAAGGGGGACAGGTCATTTTCCTTATCTCCTCGGACAGTTAAGGAGCCGTCCACCCAGCCGTTCTGACACGAAATGGGTGGCGGACCGTACGGGGGTCAGAAACCGGCGTCCGAGGGAACCGGCCAGGCCGAAGCCTGCCCCGCACGGACCGCCATAGAAAAGCAGCAGCTAAGCCTCTGTAAGCACCTAATAGCTGGCTATGGCGCTATGCGCCTCGAACAATTCAGGTTCTGACACCCGGCCACGGGATTGACCGTGGCGGGACAAAGCGTAAATGTGAAGCAGTGATAAAACAAGCATGCAGTATCAATAAGCTATACATCCGAATGAAGCTGCCGGCCAGACGATGACGCCCGACGGTAACTGGTGGCAATCCACCGCTTCAGGTCTGACCTAGCGACGACTACTGCAGAGTCCGACTACGCTGATAGAATCGGCATGGTTGTATATAACGCCCTTCTGAGAAATGTTATGAATACAGAATTGACGGAAGAAGAAATGCGCCGGGCGCTATTCGGTGACTCTCAGTCCCCTGCGCCAGCAATTAACACACACGTGCAAGACAACGTCCCGGATGTCGTGATGGTACAACCGGTAAACGCAGCGAAGAAAAAGAAAGTCTCAAAAGGCTTCACGCCTAGGTTGAGAGTCACGCTGCGGGTGGGAAATGAATTTGAAGGCAACATGCACGAGATGATACATGAGGCCGACACACTGAGCTCCCTAGTAGCAGAGCAAGATGCTACTAAGGCGGCCAGAAAAAAATTCAGATTCGTGCAAGTGGTATCGATCAAATCAATGTAAGAGGACACTTTCACTAGACATTAAACCGAGTTCAGCTATCGCGAGTCACAAAAGCGACTAGCTCGCTCACATCATCAGCCACAAACCTATCATACTGGCCCGCCTTCACACACACCAAATTGAAAACTCTTTAGCCAAAAAATATATGATAGCTTACTTCACGCCAGCGTTGAAAACTTACCCTCTCAATGCTGAAACTCGCTTTAAGCCTAAAAACATAATAAGCTGACGCTAGAAATCCCCATACTGAGTTGTTCGATATCGCCGAGAAATTTACCGCTATAAATTTTCACCCGATTTCGAAAACAGAAGAAAAACCATAAACAGTCTAATTAACACTTTGGAACGAGTCGAGAATCATGGACAGAAACAAATACCTCCTCCTAGAATTGGCCAATCTTGAAGTAGACTCAAAAATCGGAAAAGATAGACACTTTATCGCTGCAGATCGTAAAAACATCAGAAGAATAGCACTTGGTCTTTTTTCAGTAATAGGGACAGCCATTATTGCATCCAAAGCCATAAAAGACGTATTTCAAGCTATCACACCAATTTCTGGCTATGAAGCCTTATTTATTTCAACCATTTCATTATTAGTAGGCGTATCCACGGCAATACTTGGTTTTTTAGGTCTTGAAAAACAAGTATCACAGCACAGGCTGGTGGGAAACATGTACATTGAAGTGTCTCGAAAAGCAAGACGCCTAATAAATCGGCTTCATGAAGGAGAAGACGCAGACATTATAAAAAGCGAGTTTCAAACTATACTAACCGAATACCTGAGCATAAACAAAGAGGGCGAATCGTGTCCTACCTCCAAGAAAGACTCGATCAAGTCACTTGCCCAAAATAGCTCTTCTAGGGGAAAAATCAAAAGCGAGATAAAAAAACAGGATGATCAAGCGATGCAGTTGACATCACCACCTAAAATACACTCTCTAAAAAAGCTTGTAAGCAACGGTTTGAAAATTCGCGCAGCAGAGTTTTTTTGTTATGTGAAATTAATTAGCATTTCAAATCGTGACATTTACATAGAAACAGTTGCAAAAAAATAAACCAATTAAAAGTAAAAGCTCCCGCAATAAGCATTACGGGAGCTACACATACACAATGGAGCAAGTTAATTTTTAATCAAAATCGCATACTCTCTTACAGCTTTCGACTTATGCTTTCCTTGTCCCTTATATGAGTGCCCCATGCCAAACACATCTATCTTCCTTCCCCCAGTAGATATACGATCAAGAATATTTTCAACTGACGCGACTCCAACACTTGAGTAGCTCCATAGGCAAGACCAACCTTTACTCAAGGACGTCTCGATAATATCAACAATTAAATCCTCGATCAGCCTAGTGTTTCTAGTCGCAAATGATGATGCAAACCTACCAGCATCACCTCTCTTAGGCATTGATGCCTTGTCCTGAACAACAGGATAGTCATATCTTACTAGCGTTTCTAAGATGTGATAATAACGACTATATTCATCACGCGTATAAGGTGGATCTAGGTAGACACAGACTGATTTACCGGCAAGATCATTTTCAGCTTCTTTAACGGCATTCTCCCAAGGACCAGGGACCGACTTTACTCCGTAACGAGTTTTAGAGCTTTCCTCCCCCAAACTTGTAAGCCGCACAAAAAACTCGTGCGAAATCGATAACCCTCTACATACGACTAAATCAGACGCAAGCAAGCTCAAGCGCGCCTCGTCAACACCATCAAATTTAGGTTGCGCAAAATGACCGCCATATGAATATGCACACGAACTAGTGGCACACAATAGTGCACCTAAAGCCCATGAACGCTCCTCCTCATCCTCGAGCTGATCAATAGCGTAACGTAAACTATCAATTTCAGCTGACTGCCTGACTCCAAAGAAGAGATTCGCATAATACGTGCTGAACAAAAGGTATGGAGCAGTGTGATTATCAATCTGCCGTTCAGCCACCAAATCAGAAATGGTCTGCGCCGTTTCTATTTTAGAATTATTGATCCTAGCGTATTCAGAAATCCATTTATACAACTGACTTTTAACTGAAGGAGACAATTCGGAAGCTAAAAAGTCATTCTCAATATCTATATTAGCCTTGACGTAATCAGGAAGGCTCTCATAATGAGAGCGAGCCAATACTAAAACTTCATCGGCTACCTTCAGTGCTCGCTGAGCATCGAAGCCTCCCCCTTGCACTTTTGCAAGTAATCTCGAAAACTCCTGCGCATCGGACGCGAGAGTAACCCACTCACGACTAAAATATCCCGACGCTGCCCCTGACCCACACATTAGATCAATGACTACCGTGTCTGAAGCAAGAAGGGTGTGCATAATTTCGGAAAGATATGGAGCAAAAAAAGCTTTGGATCCCATGTAATGTGCAGAACGAGAAAATTGGGTCGTTCTAGAGTTAAGCAAAGATGATGTTCTTTTCTTAGCGCTACGCACTCGCTCCAGCAAAGAAGGAAATCGACTATTTATATCATAAGCCCCGAGCAACACTTGCCCCCAAACCTCAACATCCTTATTTCCAGTATAGGATTTTTGTTCCGATTGAATCCAGTAAGGTAGAAGTTGGAGTAATATTTCTTCTCCCTCTGTATCTCCATCAGTCTGCGCAAGACCGTCACTAATTACAGTCCCTTCTCCTAACAAGAGCTCCTCCGCGCTAGGAAATAAGGAACTTGGGTGAGGATTAATATAAGGATTAAGCTCAGCCTGTAGCGCTAGCGCCTCTACACGATCAAACTGAGCAGAAGAGCAAATAAAATTATCTCTAGCTTCTATTTTCGCCAATACCGACCTGGAAAACCATGTACCAGATTTTCCAGTATGCTCATCAATCACTTTGACAAGTGGCCGTCGCTCGGAGGTATCTCGCTTGCTCATTCCTCACCAACCTTTCGTACGTACATCATATCTCCAAACACCGAAGGAGAAGTTATAATCTCAGCATTCGGATAGACTGATAGCAACTCCGAAAACCATATAACCCCCTGGGATTTATGGAAGTTGGCCGCCCATATACCGCCCACTCGTATACGGTCGAAAACCTTAGCTATTATCTCTGCACTCACTGATCTGTAATGCAGCACATAGCAACACACCACTAAATCAAAGCACTCAAGTTGAAGCGCATCCAATTGCTGTTCATTTAATACCTCCAGACCTATCGCACTTGCATAGTCGCGATTTTCTTGAACAAAATCAAACCCAAGAAGATTATCAAGATTCCGGTATACAGCACTAGCGAGTACTGTCCCCGGTCCGCAGCCAAAATCAAGTACGTTCTTAATAGGAAATGCGCATAGTTTACGAGCCCCTTCATAAAGAGATTCGTAACAGCCGACATTTATTCCCTTATCAATGGTCGCATTATATGTATCACCAGCAATTTCAAAAAACAATAAATGGATCACTTCTTGGCGATGCGCACTTTGTAAGCGTTGAACTACAAAACAGGATTCAAAAATCCTATTATACCCTCTTACCTCCAACTCCAAAAATTGCTCACGTGTAATATCGCCAATGCATTTCCATAGCGAAAAATTGGCGCTATGATTAACGACTTTAAAGTCCATTGTGAGTAAGGAAGCATTTGGGGGATCATCATGCTTATAACCAACAATAAACGTCGCCATCAGTCGCTAGCCATATCTACAATTTGTTTAGCAACCCGCGTATGAAACTCGTCGCTCCCGATGTGCAAGCTCAGAGCAACGTAATTCAACTCTCCAAGCTTGACTGTGTCTACCCCTAAACCTGCAGTCTCTGCAACTTTTTGAGTTAACTGTTCAGCCAACTGTATTGAACCATACAAACTGTAAGGCAGCCCAATAAACGCTTCGACTGTACGCCAAACGAATACAAAATCGAGCACAACGGAGTTAGACAAGAATCTGGGAGTTGACCAAATTGATATCAAACCAAGAGGGCGAGGTTCTCCCTTATCGTCTGGAACATGAGGAACGACCAAACATGCTCTACGAGTTGAGCGTGGCGCGTGAACTTGCCGCACATACTTAGCCAAGTACTTACAATAAGCTAAAACCTGAGAATCCTTATCCAACTCTTTTCTTATCACTCCGCCTTCTAACAAAAGGACAGAACTAGCGTACTCGTTCAAATTTTGCTTTTGACGAACAAGGTAGTCTGGGACCTTATCTTCTGAAGGATTAGTCAACTTTAACTTAAATGCTATTAGCTCTCTTTGCTCCTGCCCAGAATCATCTGTCGCCAACCGGACATCATTAGTCTTACGCAGGGTATCTACAATAAGCGGATACGCGACTCTCGCAGTGGTGCAAACGATTCCCTCACTCTGTTCTAAAGGCACTGCTTTTACCATAGGGCGCTGTAACGAAGGTTCTTCGCCCCGGGCATCACTAGCGATAGTTACTGTACTTCCATAAAAAGCCTGATAGGAAGTATAAAGACTTTCAAGAAACTCCTCATCGTTCTTTACCACTAAAACATTTTCGTGGAGACGCGTGGCTAGATCCTGAACCACATTAGTAGTAAGGCCAGTAAGGCTAGCGATTTCGTCATTTGTCCATGACTCGGGATCCGTCAACCGTTTATAAATCTCGGTAGTTTCGACATCTTCGCCCCATATAATAATTTTTGAAGGTTTATTAGCTTTATCCAGTGCAGAAACGACCTGTGCCAGCGCCGCCTGCCAAAAATCGGGAAGCCCGCCACCCGTTTTAGGCCTAACGTCTACACGAACATGATCGATCAGAAAATCTTCCGGTAGTTTTCTGCCGCCGGGAGTTCTCGGAATCTGATCGAAGCCTATTTGAACCCCTACGGCTATACCTTCGAATTTATTTAATTCACCGTTAGAAACTAAATTACCAAAATTCAAAGAACCGTCTACCTCTGCTTCAACTCCTCCCCAAATCGGTGCCCCATTGAATATGACCTCGCACAACCCAGAACTATCACTCCAGTTGAGCGCCAGTGTGTCATCTGAGACGTCAGACCAAGAATATTTAACAGCGGCTTGAGATAAGGCATGCAAAATAGCGACTGTAACTGCGCCTTGCGAAATTTCTGACGCAGGACCGGATCGTGTGAGCAGCGAAAGCTCGTCACATTCTTTAGTAAGATTTGCACCAAACCATGTCAAAACCGCAGAAACAGCATCATTAACTTTAGCCGGATCAGGTGGATTATCCGAGAGAAGGCTAACCTCTTTTACTATTAGATTTAGGCGCTCGTCTGCGAAGCAGTTTTCAATCTTATTTCGACTTTTCGAAAGACACAACCCTAACTTCAGATAGTTACTCAACTTTGCTTGATAACTGTATTCATCATCAATGGCCGGCTGTCTTCTTTCAAAATTTATTGTACCGCGTCGCTTTTTCTTTTGAACAGTTCCATCTTTAGTAAGTTCTTCGCAGATGTCTTTTATTGAAGAAAGGTCACGAGTTATTTCATCCAAGCTTCTAGTAACAACCCCTGCGGTCATACCTATGCGAAAATCCTTAGCTCCGAAGCTAAACTCTGCAACACGATTCTTAAGCTCCCAAAGCCGGGAACTTACATCCATTGCCTGATCGCAAGGTAAAACCAACAAAAACTCATCACCCCCATCAATTAATGCTAGCCCACCTAAGTCTTTACACAGCTTATGCATCTCTCCATAAACGAGCCTGATCGCTTTATTGCCTTCGCTATGGCTTGATTGGTCATTCACATTTTTAAAATTATCTAAATCTATGTAAATTACGGAAAACTCAACAACTCCATGAAGAATAGACATTGGCAAGAGTGATTCCAATAGCATTTCTTCTGCATCGGATGCTTGCATGTTGAGTGCACCATGCTTCCGATATTCCCGCCCCCATACATCAACAAGCGCCGTTATGAGGTGATGAAGCTGTTGTTGAACACTGAGTTCGGTAGCCTGTGCAGAATCACCGACGTAAAGGGCGAGATCCGTTCCGACTCCATCTAGGCTATGTCTGATGGCAGGACTACCAGTGCATAGTCCCCACTCATATTCGACATCTAGGACTTTAACCTGCAAACCGATTTTATCTATTCCCAAATGACTTCCTAACGCTTCCAGCCGTTTCTCTAAATCATAAGGCGATATAAAAAAAGACTGAGCATCACTTCTCAATTTGAGTATCGGATCCTTTGCTGCGCGCATTTTACTAATCATGCCTTCCGTGTCCTTCCGAATAATCGTTGGGCGCGCCGAACAATTTCGAGCACCTCAATTGCGGCGTTACCTGCACCTTGATTAGAGTAAAACTTACTTGATGCCCTTGCTGCATCAGATGAGTTTTTCACACTTACACTTATTCCTGCCCATGATAATAGCTCAACATCATTGTCGTTATCGCCAACCGCGAGTACATTTTCGGGCAGAATGCGATATCTATCGCAGAGAACTTTTAATCCAATTGCCTTGGAAGATTTTTCCGGCCGAATTTCTACATATGTAGATCCACTTGCAGTGACCGAAATCCCTGACACGCTGGACAACGCGTTGACTAGCGCTATTTTCTGCTCGCTCAACGTGGCGCTCATCAATGCCGCAACCACTTTGTCACTAGCAAGATTCATATCCGAAAAAAGCTTTACTGGCATGCCATTGAAGTCCCTTTCTGGCTTGCTCTGAGGCGCCCCTACATAAAAAACACTTTCAATAGATGAAAGATCATTTATCAGCTTTGCCTCAGGGTCTACCGTATATATAAATAACGAAACGCTAGACAGGCCTTGTACTATTTTCAATATTTGAACAATAGAACACTCTGATATCTTTGTATGAGTGACCAAACTTTCGCTTTCCGGCTCAATAACAACGCTACCATTATATAAAACTAACGGAACTCGATTAAACCCTCCTAGCTGCTTAACTGTTGGAGACACGCCGGTAAGAGTTCTGCCTGTAGCGAGAGTCAATCGAACATTTCTACTCGGACCGCTCAGCAACCC